>LHBX01000001.1 GCA_001704065.1 Pelagibacteraceae bacterium GOM-A1
CACCTGCGATTTTAAGAGAATTTACTGATGAGTGGTTTGAAATAAATAAAGACGTTCCATACATGTCAGAGGTTTATAAAATTTTGGAAAAACATATAAAAAAATTACCAGGAATAACTCATGTTGATGGAACAGGTAGATTACAAACCGTGTCTGAATTAAACAATCTTAAATTTTATAATCTAATTAATACTTTTTACAAAAAAACTAAGATACCACTTACTTTAAACACATCTTTTAATGAAAATGAACCAATTGTTGAGTCACCTGAACAAGCCATAAACTGTTTTTTGAGAACCGAGATGGACATGCTTGTATCAGAAAACTGGATTATATTAAGAAAATGAAAATATCTATCATTACAGTATGTTATAATTGTGAGATAACTATTGAGAATACAATAAAATCAGTCCTATCACAAAATCATACCGATATCGAATATATAGTTATAGATGGTGGTTCGAGTGATAATACTTTACAAATTATAAATAAATACAAAAATAAAATATCAAAAATTATTTCCGAGGAAGACAATGGTATTTACGACGCAATTAA
>LHBX01000010.1 GCA_001704065.1 Pelagibacteraceae bacterium GOM-A1
GAAAAGTCATTAGAAACTCTTAAGTTAGTTAATTTAGAAGGTTACGAAAATAGGATGCCTTCAGAGCTATCGGGGGGTCAGCAACAAAGAGTTGCGGTTGCAAGAGCAATTGTGCTGAAACCTAAAGTTTTACTCTTTGACGAGCCTTTATCTAATTTAGATGCAAAATTAAGAAGACAAGTAAGAGAGGATATTAGAGAAATTCAACAAAAACTTGGAGTAACTACAATTTATGTAACTCATGATCAAGAGGAAGCATTAGCAATTTCTGACAAAGTAATTGTAATGAACAATGCTATCATTGCTCAACAAGGTAGCCCAAAAGAATTGTATAACTTTCCCAAAACTAAATTTGTAGCCAACTTCATAGGAGACGCAAATGTTGTTAAAGCTAAAATCATTAATCAAAATAATAATGTTTACGAGATTCAATTAGCAGAAATGAAAATTAATATAAAAAGTGATCAAAAATTAGAAAGTTCAGTTTCCGTCTCTTTAAGACCAGAAAAAATAACTATTTCAAAAAGTCCTGAAGAAAACTCAATACATGCATCTGTTAATAATGCGTCATTCGTTGGAAATAGTTATCAATATATAGTTAATTCAAAAGTCGGTAAGATTTACGTAGTTTCTAGCGATACCAATGAAATATTTAATGTTGGAGAAAACGTTTATTTAAATTTCGACGAAAAAGAATTACGCTTACTCGACGATTAAGGATTAGCCTTTACCTCTCCAAGGTATTGTCTTATCTATAATTTTTCTCAAAGTTACATCAAAAAGAAGACCCAACATACCCATTATAAAAATTGTGATCCAAATTACTTCATATTGAAAATACTTTTTGGCAACATTTTCAACAAATCCAATTCCAGTTGTACCTGCTAAAAATTCTGCTGCAACTAAAGTCCCCCAACACATACCAACAGCAACTCTAATACCTGTTAAAATTTCAGGTAAAGAATTTGGAAAAATAACATATCTAAGTATTTGTCTTTTAGAAGCACCAAGAGAATGTGCTGCATGTATTTTAGATAACTGTGTACCTGATGCTCCAGCTCTGGCTGAAATAATCATTATAGATAATGAAACCATAAATAATAAAAATACTTTTCCAGTATTATCAATCCCTAAAACTGAGATTATTAAAGGAGCCCATGCAAGAGGAGGTACCGCAA
>LHBX01000011.1 GCA_001704065.1 Pelagibacteraceae bacterium GOM-A1
ATGCAATAATAATAGGATTAATAGCAGCTAATTTTGTACCAAAAAATAGAAAAAAAATAATATTCTGGGGAGTAGTTGGAGCGTTAGTTTTCAAAGTTATATTTGCAATATTTGCAACATATTTATTTAAGTTTTACTTCATTAAAATTCTTGGTGGATTACTTTTAATTTGGATTGTTAATGACTTAAGAAAAGATTTATTTGAAATTCAAAAAATTAAGTCTCCTAAAAAGAAATCTATGGAACCTTCATTTATCAAAAGTATTTACAAAGTGTTATTTGCAGATATTACGATTAGTTTTGATAACGTTATTGGCGTTGTGGGTGCAGCCAAAGGTAATTTTGGTTTTATGATTTTTGGCTTGGTATTATCAGTAGTTCTTACTGGAGCCTTAGCTACTTATTTAGCAAATTATATACAAAAACATTTATGGATAGCTTACATAGGTTTAGGCTTTATATTATTGGTTGCTATTCAATTAGTAATAGGTGGGCTAGTCGATTTAGAAATTTTAAATATTAATGAAAAATATATAAAGTATTTCTAATATTACCAAGTTCCAGTATTTTCCATTGATGACCAGGGCTCTTTAGGAGGAAGATTTCCCTCCTGAAGTATTTCAATTGATATTTTATCTGGTGATTTCACAAATGCCATATGACCATCTCTAGGTGGTCTATTAATTGTATAACCCATATCCATTAGTCTTTGACATATTTCGTATATATTTTTAACTCTATAAGCTAAGTGACCAAAATTTCTAGATCCCTCTCCTAAATTGTCACCGTCCCAATTATAAGTTAGTTCAATTTCTGCATTATTGTCGTTTGGTGCAGCTAAAAAAATTAATGTATATCTGCCTTTTTCATTTTCCATTCTTTTTGTCTCTTTTAAACCCAGTCCATCGCAAAAAAATTTTAACGACTCCTGAATATTCGAAATTCTGATCATTGTGTGTAAATATTTCATAGTAAAATTATAATTTATTTCTATTCTAGTTCAATAGTACTTGGTGGTTTAGAAGTCACATCATAAACTACTCTATTTATACCTCGAATATTATTAACTATTTTATTCGATACCATTTGCATAAATGATTTATTAAATTGAAAATAATCCGCTGTCATCCCATCTTCAGATGTTATTGCTCTAAGCAAACATAAATATTCATAGGTTCTATTGTCTCCCATGACACCAACAGTTTTAACAGGCAGTAATGCAGCATAAGCCTGCCATATCTTATGATATAGATTGTTTTCTCTTAATGCATTTACAAAATAATTATCTGCTTCTTTTAAAATTTTTATTTTTTCTTTAGTAATTATGCCTGGCATTCTAATTGCTAAACCAGGACCAGGAAAAGGATGTCTAGAAATAATTTCTTTACTTAAATTTAATTCTAGACCTAACATTCTAACTTCATCTTTAAATAAATACTTCAATGGCTCAACCAATTTTAATTTCATTCTTTTTGGCAGACCACCTACATTATGATGAGACTTAATTTTTGACGTTTGACTTCCTGTTAC
>LHBX01000012.1 GCA_001704065.1 Pelagibacteraceae bacterium GOM-A1
ATATAAAATATAAAAAAATGTAGTAAAATAATAAAATTTTAAATTAATTAAGCACTAGTAATTAAAAATAATCAATAAATATGCAGTTATTTGAAATAAAAAAAGAAAAAATAAAAGGATTGTGACATAGGGGGGCAATAATTCAATAAAATCAACAATTATAAAGAAATTTTAGATCAAATCTATTGATAATAAAAACATAGTTTTATTTTGATATGAAAATTTCTTAATATTTAATGATTTAATTATACATAATAATGATAATTTTCTTAACAACTACCTAAGTAATGCAATTTGTGAATATAGCGTTTAATGCCCCAAATATAGGGCTAATTTAAAGATTTCAATTTATAAGCTGCAACCAATAGGGGAATTTAAAATTGTAATACTAAATGTTGTTAAATTTAAAAAAAACGTTGGTATTGCTAGCTTTTAGAGCAAAATTCCTTCAGATTTGAGTAGTTTTTTCTTGGTTTTTATACCACCTTTTCCAGAATATCCTCCTAGAGATCCATCAGACCTGATTACTCTATGGCAAGGTATTTTAGGAGCATATGGGTTTTTTCCAATTGCATTAGCTACAGCTCTAACAGCTTTAGGTTTATTTATGCCCTTTGCTACATCAGAATAGCTTAAAACACTGCCTTTTTTAATAGTTTTTAAGTATTTCCATACTTTGATTTGAAATTTTGTACCTCTGAAAATCATATAAATGAAAAAACCCTGTATCTCTGCACCTTTTCAGGTACAAAGATCAGTAGTTTTTTGGCACGTCGTTGTATGCGCTACCGCCATGCCTTCCACCCCGCAATTTTAGCGCTACTCTGCGTGGTTTTCTGCCCTCTGGGCTTGAATCTCTCGATTTTTCCCCAGATGGTCAGTTAAGAGTTGCCTCTTAATTCATTTATGAGATTATCATAGCGCAAATGTGATTAGTATCACTTTATAGTTGATTATTAAGGTTTTTTAACAGCTGTGAATAGCGTTAACAAACTATCTTGGCTCAACGAAAATTAGAACAAAATAAGATAAATAGAAAATTATTGTTAAAACAGATAAGAAATATACTTCTAATGATTTTCCATTTTTTTTGTAAACCATATAACTTAGTATCGTTAAACCTAAAGATATAATAAAAAAAGAGCTTGTAGGAATGTCACCATCTATAGT
>LHBX01000013.1 GCA_001704065.1 Pelagibacteraceae bacterium GOM-A1
ATATCTATAAATATAATTTGCAGTAAAATGAGTGATTGTTCGATCAAGATGTTATTATAATAGTAATTATTTATTATTTTTCAATAAAACATCAAAAATTTTTATTGATTTAAGTTTTAATACATAATGAGATATGTTTTTTAGAAATATGGAGGATTTATGAAACTTTTCAAAATTTTGCTCTCTGTTTTATTTTCTGTTATTTTAACTGCTAATGCTTTTGCCGCAGAAAAATGGGATATGGCACTAGCATATGGTGCAAGCAACTTCCATTCTGCTAATGCAGCCGAATTTGCTAAAAATGTTTCAGAAAAAAGTGGAGGGAAATTAACAATAGTAACACACCCAGGTGGATCTCTATTTAAAGGTGGAGAGATATTTAGGGCTGTTAGAACTGGACAAGCTCAAATTGGTGAGAGATTTATGTCGGCTCTAGGTAAAGAGGATCCGTTATTAGAGATTGATTCACAACCATTTCTTGCGACATCTTATGATGATGCAATGAAACTTTATCAAGCATCTAAGCCTGCAATAATTAAAGGTCTAGATCAAAAAGGTCTTGTATTTTTATACGCTGTACCATGGCCTGCGCAAGGTCTTTATAGTAAAAAGGAAATTAATAGTGTTGCTGATTTAAAAGGTTTAAAATTTAGAGCATATAATTCTGCAACTATTAGAATGGCCGAGTTGACAGGTATGGCTCCTACAAAAATAGAAGCAGCTGAAATAAGCCAAGCATTCTCAACTGGTGCGGTTGAAAGTATGATTACTTCACCAACTACTGGTAAGAACAGTAAAATTTGGGAAAATGGAGTAAAGTATTTTTATGATATTGCAGCTTGGTTTCCAAAAAATATGATTGTAGCTCACAGAGGTTCTTGGAATAAATTAGATAAAGCTACACAAAAAATGATTATGGAAGAGGCAGCAGTTGCTGAGAAAAAAGGTTGGGCACTTTCAAAAAAAGGAAATGTTGCTGATAAAAAAGCTTTAGCTGATGCTGGAATGAAAGTAGGCAAAGTAAATTCAGCCCTTGAAAGTCATTTCAAAAAAGTTGGTGCTACAATGGCAGAAGAATGGAAGAAAAAAGCTGGCGATAGAGGTGCTAGTGTTCTTGCTGCTTATAATTAAATCATTATAATTAAAAAGGCCGTATTAAACGGCCTTTTTATATGTTTACTAAAGTCAATAAATTTTTAAATAATCTTTATAGTTACTCAGGCAATATCGCTGCATTCTTTCTTATTTTGGTTGCAGTTTTTATTTTAATTGGAATTTCATCAAGAATATTTGGTTTTTATATAAGAGGCCTAGCTGAATATTCTGGATATTGTATGGCTGCCTCATCTTTTTTTGCTTTATCTTATACTTTTGTAGAAGGTGGTCACATTAGAATTACTTTATTTTTAGAAAAAGCTACTGGGATTAAAAAGAGATTTTTGGAATTATGGAGTTTAATAGTTGCAACTATTTTTTCTGGTTATCTAGCTTTTTATTTTTTAAAAATGCTAAAAATATCTTATGAATTTCAAGAGAGAAGTGAAGGAGCTGACGAAATTTTAATTTGGATACCACAAACTAGTGTTGCTTTAGGATCACTAATATTTTTCATATGTGTATCTCATCAATTAGTTTTGAAAATACAAACAAAAAAAAATGACTGAAATTTTACTTACTATATTTTTCATAAGTGTTCTCTTGATATTTTTAGGCTCGGGAATTTGGGTTGCTATAAGTATGGTTGGAGTTTCATCAATAGGAATGATGCTGTTCACCACAAGGCCAGTTGGTGATGCGATGGCAACAACAATTTGGGGAGCTTCATCTTCATGGACTTTAACTGCACTTCCTTTATTTGTTTGGATGGGTGAAATTTTATTTCGGACGAAGTTATCTGAAAATTTATTTGAAGGATTATCCCCATGGATGCAGAAATTACCCGGTGGCTTAGTGCATGTTAATGTTGTTGGATGTGCTTTATTTGCAGCTATTTCGGGATCTTCTGCAGCAACTGTAGCCACAGTAGGAAAAATGTCTATTCCAGAATTAAGAAAAAGAAAATATCCGGAAAGTATTTTACTTGGAAGTTTAGCTGGTTCTGGAACGCTGGGTCTTCTAATTCCACCTTCAATTATTTTAATTATTTATGGTGTGACTGTCCAAGAGTCGATAGCAAAACTATTTATTGCAGGAATTTTACCAGGAATAATGATTGCGTTGATCTTTATGACATATGTAATGATTTGGTCGTCAATAAATAAAAAATCCATGCCTACTTTTAAACAAGACTTCACACTTATGGAAAAGGTAAGGAAATCAGGAAAACTGATACCTGTAATATTATTAATAGTTTCAGTTATTGGCTCAATTTATACTGGTATAGCAACCGCAACTGAAGCAGCTTCATTGGGTGTAGTAGGTGCATTAATTTTATCATACTTTCAAAAGAGTTTGTCTTTAAGAACATTTAAAGAGTCTCTCTTGGGTGCTACTAAAACTTCTTGCATGATAGCTTTTATATTAGCTGGAGCCACTTTTTTATCTTTGGCAATGGGATTTACGGGATTGCCAAGAAATCTAGCTTTATGGATTGAAGGAATGGAACTTTCTCCATATGTTTTAATTTTTGTTTTAATGATTTTTTATATAATTCTCGGAATGTTTCTTGATGGTATCTCTGCTGTAGTTTTAACAATGGCTATAATTGAGCCAATGATTAGACAAGCTGGTTTTGATATGATTTGGTTTGGTGTATTTCTAGTTATTGTTGTCGAAATGGCTCAGATCACGCCGCCGGTTGGTTTTAATCTTTTTGTTCTTCAGGGTATGGCTAATAAAGATATGGGTTATATAGCAAGAAGCGCATTTCCACTCTTCTTGCTAATGATTTTTGCTGTTATCTTGGTTGTGATATTTCCAGAAATTGCTCTTTGGATGCCTGAGCAAATGATAAAAAATATAAACTAGTATTTTGATTTTTTAGATCCGTCTATGACACCCTTTAGCTGATTGTATTCCTCACAATTACATCCCTCTAGAACACTCAATCTTTCTTTTGCTAAATTCATCCTATTTGTTGCAACATATAATTCTCCAAGATATTCATTAATTCCTGTATGCTTTGGCTCAATCGCTAAACCTTGAAGATAATATTTCTCACCATTTTCAAAATCACCAGTTTTTCTAGTTGCAAATCCAAGATAATTTAATGTGTCTGCTTTATTTGGCTTCATCTTATTTGACTTTACTAAAAATTTAATTGCTCTTTCGTATCTTTTAATTGCTTTCTCTGTTTTACCTTTTTTTTCTAATTTTTTTGCAGCTTTAATCAATTTCACTGCCTTATCATAATGGCTTTCTGTTGATCCAGAATCACTACTAGATCCAGCAGCAAAAGACGTTCCTGCTAAAAAAATTAAAAAGAACATTGAAAAAAATATTTTTTTTATCATTATTTAAATTTCCTTAAGTTAGTTAGTGTTTTTAGTTCTAAGCCATTATCTATTAAATTATTTTTTATAGATCTAGCTGTAGCAAGAGAACTATCATTATCGCCATGTATGCACACAGAGTCTATTTCACAAGGTATTTGATTTCCGCTGTGACAATTAATGGCTTGGTTCTGAACCATGCTTAAAACGTGACTTTTTGCTTTATCTGGATCTGTAATAAGTGCATGAGGCTCTTTTCTAGATACTAAGTTTCCATTATCTTCATAATTTCTGTCTGCAAAAATCTCACATGCTATCCTCATATCAAATTTCTTTGCTGCTTCTTCCATCTTTGAACCTGTAGGCACTAAATAAATTAAATCTTTATTAAAATTGCAGATTGATTTTGCAATGATTGTTGCAAGCTCAATATCTTCGCAAGCCATATTATTTAATGCACCATGTGGTTTAATATGTGTAACGATCTCACCATGTTTTTCAGCTATATTTTGTAAAATTTCATACTGATCAATTAATAATTTATTTATTTCATCCGACGATAAATTTAGTCTTTTACGTCCAAAGTTTTCTGGATCATTAAATGATGGATGTGCACCTATGCTAACACCATTTTTCTTACAAATTTTTACAACTTGGTTCATGCTATCTTCATCACCAGCATGATAACCACAAGCAACATTAGCTGAATTGACAATTTCTAGTAATTTTGGATCATTTTCATCTGAATGATGCTTTGATTTTTCACCTAAATCACAATTGATATTAATTTCCATACTAATAAATCATAAGTATAACATGGTATGATAAAAAATATATTAAATCTTGGTGACGCAGCTTTGTATTGTGATTTTGGAAGTGATGTAAATCAAGAAATTAATTCAAATGTTATCAAATATTTTTACCATATAAAAAAAATTAAATTTAAAAGGTATTACAAACTTAACTCCATCTTATAATAAATTAATAATTTCATACGATTTAAATATACATTCTTTTTTATCTTTAAAAAAAAAAAATTGAAAATATAGAGATTAAAGAAAACAATAAATTAGAAAAAAACTTAATCGAAATTCCTGTGTGTTGTGATAATAATTTTGCATTAGATATTAAAAGAGTTGAAAATAAACTAAAATTAAAATCAGAAATAATCCTAGAAAAATTTTTTAGCAAAAATTACTTTTGTTATATGACAGGATTTGTGGCTGGCATGCCTTTTCTTGGTGATCTTAACCAGGAAATGAGATTAAAAAGATTAGAAACACCAAGAGTTAAAGTTCCAAAAGGTTCAGTTGGAATAACAGAACAATTTTGTAATATATACACTTTTGAAACACCTGGGGGATGGAATATTTTGGGAAATACACCACAAAATATTTTCGACACATCTAATCAATCAAATCCTAATCTTGTTAATCCGGGTGATACAATAAAATTTTATAGAATAACTCTAGATCAATATAATGAAATCAAAAGATAGAAACTACTTTAAAATTTTAAGAGCTGGTATCAACACCACATATCAAGACTTAGGAAGAAATAATTTATACCATATTGGTATTCCTTTTAGTGGAGCGATGGATAAAAGAAATTTTCAATTGTTAAACTCACTTCTACAAAATGATTACAATTCACCTGTAATAGAATTTGCTTATCAAGGCCCGCATTTGAAGTATTTTGGAAAAGATATTTTTTTTTGTATTTCAGGAAATGTATCATTTAAAATTATAACAAAAGAGGGTGTTATTGATGGTAATTCCTACCAGTGTTATTTGTTAAAAAATGGTGATGAAGTCGATATTCATTCAACCAACAAGTCCGTTTATGGATATTTTTCGATTAATGGAACTTTTGGTGTTGATTATTATTGGGGAAGCTGTTCAATAAATACACAAGCTCAGATTGGACCAAACAATGGGAATAAATTTTCTAAAGATTTAGAAATTGAAATAATTGATATTAATAATTCTTTTATCAAAAGAAAACTTGATTACTTAGGTAGCACTATTGAAAATATAAGGGTTATTAGAGGTACAAACTATGATTATTTCTCTAAGTCTTCACAAAATAAATTCTTTAAAGAAAGTTTTAAAATTACAAAACTTTCAGACAGGATGGGTATGAGATTAGAAGGTCCAAAAATTGAAAATATCGTTGATCCTAATATAAAATCTGAAGGTTTGGTAAAAGGTGTAATTCAAATCACATCTGCTGGAGATCCAATAATTATGTTATCAGATCATGGGACTATTGGTGGCTATCCGAAGATTGCAACTGTTATATCTGCTGACTATGATCGACTGGTACAATTAACACCAGGATCTAATATTAAATTTAAAGATGTAAGCTTAGAGGATGCTGAAACATTATATAAACTTTATCAGATGGAGACTAATAATCTTATTTCTCAAATTAAATGAATTTAATTACAAAATTACTAGGGCCCCTTTTGATTTTTTTGGTGCTTTCAGTTTAAGTTTTGGAGGGTTGATAGTCAAATCTTTCGAAGGCTCCACTCTATGGCAGATTCTATTTTGGAGATCAGTTTTCTTTATAATTGTAGTTCTGATCTTTCTAATTATTAGTTATAAGCAAAATTTTATTTCAGCATTTTACAAAAGGGGCCCTGGTCTTATTGGAGGCATTATACTTGCGTGTGGCTTTAGTGGTTATGTTTTTGCAATGTACAATACTACTGTAGCAAATACTAATTTTATAATTCAAACCCAAACATTATTTTTAGCAATCTTTGGATATATCTTTTTAAAAGAAAAAATAAACTTAATAACATTAACTTCTATAGTTTTAGCAATTTCAGGAATAATTTTAATGGTTGGAAGCTCATTAACAGTTGGACAAATGAGCGGAAATATTGCTGCTTTTATTATGCCAATATCATTCGCAACATTAATTTTAATAGTTAGAAAATTTCCAAGTGTAGATATGGTTCCATTACAATTTATTGCAGGCGTTATTGCTTTGATCATTGGATATTTTATGTCTAAAACGATCTTTATATCTTTAAATGACATTTTTTTGGGATTTTTAGCTGGTTTTTTCCAACTTGGTTTTGGTTTTATTTTTATTACAATTGGTGCAAGATCTACACCTTCAGCTTTAGTTGGAATCATAATGTTATCAGAGGCAGTTTTAGGACCTTTTTGGGCCTGGATGTTTATAAATGAAAATCCTCCAACCAGCGTTTTAATTGGTGGTTTAATAGTGATATTTGCAGTTTTAATACAATTTCTTTCACTTATGAAAAAAAAAAGTGCAACAAATTAGAGCTATAAATTTATATTAGTTATGTTATAAGAATTTATACGGGAGAGACTACTTTTGTAGCGCCGAAGGAGCAACCACCCCGGAAACTCTCAGGCAAATGGACCGTACATATTAACTCTGGAAAGAGAATTATTCTCGCCGAAGGAGCAAATCTCTCAGGCAAAAAGACAGAGGGGGCTTAAAGAGTTAATATGAGTATAAAAAAAACATCGTTAAATAATCTCCACATCAAGTATGGTGCAAAGCTCGTAGAGTTTGCTGGATATCAAATGCCCATCCAATATAAAGATGGAATTATACAAGAGCATAAATACACACGTTCACACTCTGGTATTTTTGATGTTTCTCATATGGGTCAATTATTTATATCGGGTTGTGATGATCTTACAAATGATCTTGAGAAGATTTTTCCTGCGGATTTGAAAAAATTGAAAACTAATCAAAGTAAGTATTCATTTTTAATGAATAACAAAGGAGGAATTCAGGACGATCTGATAATTACCAAAACATTTGAGGGATTTTTAATTATCTTGAACGCTGCATGCAAGTATAATGATTACGAAGTAATAAAATCTAAACTTGATAATCAATATAAATTAAATCTTGACGAGTCATTGTCATTAATTGCATTACAAGGTCCCGAAGCAAAAAATGTTTTAAATAAAGTTATACCTGGTTGTGACAGTCTAAAATTTATGAACGGAAACAACTATGTCTATAAAAATGAAAAAGTATACATAACTAGATCAGGATATACTGGTGAGGATGGATTTGAAATTTCTATAAAACATAGTGATGCTGAAACTTTTGTAGAAAGTTTGATAGAAAATGGATCTAAATTGATTGGTTTAGGAGCAAGAGATACATTAAGAATGGAAGCTGGACTCTGCTTGTATGGAAATGATTTAGACAAAGATACAAGTCCTATCGAAGCTAATCTAAAATGGGCAATACCTAAGAGCAGAATTGAGACTGAATTTGTTGGATCAGAAGTTTTAAAAAACCAATTTCAAAGCGGAGTAAAAAAATTGAGAGTTGGCATAAAACCAGACAGTAAAGTAATTGCTAGAGGAAATACCAAAATTTATAATGATAAAAATCAAGAAATTGGGAAAGTAACAAGTGGCACATTTGGACCAAGCGTTGAACATCCAATAGCAATGGGATATGTCGATAATAGTTATTCAACTGTAAATACAAAAATATTTCTTGAAGTTAGAGGAAAAAAAATTCCTGCAAATATTTGTAACTTACCGTTTTATAAAAAAAATTACGTAAAAGGGGAAATTAATGTCTGAAGTTAAATATTCAAAAGAACATGAGTGGATTAAACTAGATGGAGAAGAAGCTACAATTGGAATAACCAAACATGCAACAGAAATGCTAGGGGATATAGTATTTGCTGAACTCCCAGAAAAAGGTTCAAATGTTGATAAAGATGGAACTGCTGGAGTGGTTGAGTCAACGAAAGCAGCTAGTGATGTTTACACTCCTGTTAGTGGAGAAGTTATAGATACAAATCAAATGATAGTTGACGATCCATCTAAAATAAATGAAGACCCAGAAGAGTCTGCATGGTTTTTTAAACTTAAAATAAAAGACAAATCTGAAATGGATAGTCTTATGACTAAAGAAGAATATGAAAAATTTGCAAAGGAGACATCAGCATAATGTTACCAAATTCGGAAAAAGATTTTATAAAAAGACACATTGGACCTTCTAAAGAAGACCAATCAAAAATGTTAAAAGAATTAAATTATCAAACAATAGATGATTTAATGAATAACACTGTTCCAGAAAAAATAATGTTTAAAGGTGAGCTTAATATCGGAGAGTCTAATTCAGAATATGAGGCATTAAGAAAATTAAGAGCAATTTCAAAAAAAAATCATGTTTACTCAAATTTTATTGGAATGGGCTATTATGGAACTTATACGCCATATGTAATTTTAAGAAATATTTTAGAAAATCCAGGTTGGTATACATCATATACACCTTATCAGCCTGAAGTAGCTCAAGGAAGACTTGAGATGTTATTAAACTTTCAACAAATGATTGTTGATTTTACTGGAATGGATATCGCTAATGCTTCTTTATTGGATGAAGGTACAGCAGCAGCAGAAGCCATGGGTCTTTGTCATAGATTAAATAAAAAAGATAGTAATCTAGTTTTTGTGTCCGAGGATTGCCATCCTCAAACAATAAATGTAATTCAAACTAGAGCTGAACCAATGGGTTTAAAAGTTTTAGTTGGAAAAGAAGATAAAGTTTTAGATCAATTAAAAGAGGATTTAGTTTGTGGGATTTTACAATATCCTGGAACTTTAGGAGATATTAAAGATCCTAGTGAAGCAATTAGCAAAATTCATAAAAAAAACGGTAAGGCTGTATTAGCTTGTGATTTATTAGCATTAGCAAAATTAAAAACACCAAGAGAACTTGGTGCTGATATAGCTGTTGGGAGCTCTCAACGATTTGGAATACCAATGGGGTATGGAGGTCCACATGCAGCATTTTTTGCAACTAAAGACGAGTACAAAAGATCGATGCCTGGTAGAATTGTTGGTGTGTCGGTTGATAGACATGGTAACAAGGCATACAGATTATCTTTACAAACTAGAGAGCAACACATCAGAAGAGATAAGGCGACAAGCAATATTTGTACTGCACAAGCTTTATTAGCAATTGTTTCAGCAGCATATGCTATTTATCATGGTCCAGATGGAATTAAAAATATTTCTGAAAGAGTTTCTCAATTAGCAAAAAGTTTTGCTGATAAAATAAAACAGTCAGGTTATGAAATTTATTCTGATTATTTTTTTGATACTGTTACAATTATTACCAAAGAAAAGACTGATCAAATTTATAAAAATGCTCTAAATCAGAAAGTTAATATACGAAAAGTAAATTCTGAAATGCTTGCTGTCTCTTTCGATGAAAGAAAAAATGTTTATAGAGTAAATCAATTATTAAAAATTTTTAATGCTGCAGAATCAATAAAAAAAGAGGATCCTTCAGTTAAATTACCTAATTTACCAAAAAATTTATTAAGAACTTCAAAATATTTAGAGCATCCAATTTTTAACTTATATCATTCAGAAACTGAAATGCTTAGATATCTTAAAAAGCTAGAGGATAAGGATATAGCATTGAATAGAACTATGATAGCACTTGGTTCGTGCACAATGAAGTTAAATGCTGCTGCTGAAATGATCCCGATTTCTTGGAAAGAATTTGCAGAACCTCATCCTTTTGTTCCAGTTGAACAAATGGAAGGCTTTAGAGATTTGTTTACTGATTTAAAAAATTGGTTGAGATCTATAACAGGTTTTTCCGGTGTTTCTCTACAACCAAATGCAGGCGCTCAAGGAGAATATGCAGGTCTAATGGTTATAAGAAAGTACCACTTAGATAGAGATGAAGCTCATCGTAATATATGTTTAATCCCAAGTTCGGCACATGGTACAAATCCAGCAAGCGCACAAATGGTTGGAATGAAAGTGGTTGTTGTTAATTGTGATAAAGAGGGAAATGTAGATTTCGACGATTTAAAGAAAAAAGTAGAGCAAAATTCAGAAAATCTCGCAGCTTTAATGGTAACTTACCCATCTACCCATGGAGTATTTGAGGAAAAAATAACTGATATTTGTGAGTTAGTTCATAAACATGGTGGACAGGTCTATATGGATGGGGCAAATTTAAATGCCCTTGTTGGAGTTGCAAAGCCTGGAAATTTTGGTCCAGATGTTTGTCATATTAATCTGCATAAAACATTTTGTATTCCTCACGGTGGTGGTGGACCTGGAATGGGACCTATAGCTTGTAAAAAACATTTACAAGTTTATCTGCCTAATCATCCAGTGATAAAAGATTGCGGACCAACAAGTGGAATTGGAGCAGTATCAGCAGCTCCTTGGGGTAGCTCAAGTATTCTATCAATCTCTTGGATGTATATTAAAATGATGGGATCAGCAGGATTAAAGCTTGCTACTCAAGTTGCAATTTTAAACGCAAATTATATTGCCCACAGACTAAAAGATCACTTTCCGATCTTGTACAAAGGTACTAATGGCAATGTTGCACATGAGTGCATAATTGATATTAGAAATATTAAATCTGAAACAGGAGTAACCGAAGAAGATATTGCGAAAAGAATGATAGATTTTGGATTTCACGCACCAACTATGTCATGGCCTGTAGCTGGCACTATGATGATAGAGCCAACTGAAAGTGAAGGGTTATCAGAAATAGACAGATTTTGTGACACTTTAATTAAGATTAAACAAGAAATTGAAAAAATTAAATCAGGTGAATTTGATAAAATTGATAATCCAATTAAAAACGCTCCTCACACTGATACTGAATTATCATCAGATGTATGGGAACATAAATATTCAAGACAAGAAGCAGCATATCCTGCAAGTTTTCTAAAACAAAATAAATTTTGGCCTCCAGTTGCCCGGGTAGACAATGTTTATGGAGATAAAAATATATTCTGTACATGTCCTAGCATGGATGAGTTTAAAGAAGACGCAGCATAGCCTTAATGCGAATTGCAGTAATTGGATCAGGAATCTCTGGTTTATCAGCAGCACAAAAGCTTTCCAAAAAACACCATGTTGATTTATTTGAAAGTGAAGATCATTTTGGTGGTCATTCATATACCTTAGATACTTTAATTAATGGTAAAAAAGTTCCTGTAGATATTGGCTTTATTGTTTTTAATCATGAAACTTATCCAAATCTCATAAATTTTTTTAATGAATTAAAAATTGAAATTGAAAAAAGTGATATGTCATTTTCTGTTTCTGTAAAAGATACAAATTATGAATATTGTGGCAGAGGCTTAAATGGAATTTTTGCAAATAAAGTTAATCTTTTTAATTTAAAATTTTTAAAAATGTTTTTTGATATTATAAATTTCTACAAAAAGTGTGATCAAATTAAAAGTTTAAATGAAGAGATTACTCTTGGTGAATTTCTTGAAAAAAATAAATGGTCAAAAAATTTTATTAATTTTCATCTAATCCCAATGGTTTCTGCTATCTGGTCTATGCCACCAGTAGAAGCAAATCAAATGCCAATTAAATTTTTCTTAAAATTTTTTCAAAATCATGGACTTTTTAAATTAAAAAATAGACCACAATGGTACACAGTCACCAACAGAAGTAGAACTTATGTAGAGAAAGTATTAACTCAAATAAGTGGAGAATATTTTAAAAATTATAAAATTAGTTCGATAAAAAGAAATAAAATTGGTGTTCAAGTATATTACGGTGCTAGCAACGAATTTTTTGACTATGATAAAGTTGTTATCGCTACTCATGCGGATGATGCATTGAAAATTTTGAGCGAGCCGACTGATGATGAAAAAAAAATACTTTCAAATTTTAAATATAAACCCAATCTAGCAGTAATACATACTGATGATGTATGTATGCCAAATAATAAAAAAGTTTGGTCTTCATGGAATTCCTTGGTTGATAAATCAGATATTAGCAAAACATCGCTTACTTATTGGCTTAACTTATTGCAAAACTTGAAAACAGAAAAAAATATTTTCTTAACTTTAAATCCATTTTTTGAAATAGATCAAAAAAAAGTCCTGCAAAAAGTTACTTTTACCCACCCTTATTTTGATCAAGATGCTTTGAATAATCAAAAATTATTAAAAGAAATACAAAATAAAAGAAATGTATTGTTTTGTGGAAGTTATTTTGGTTACGGTTTTCATGAAGATGGAATAAAATCATCCATTAATATGATTGAAAACCTAAATGATTAAAAATTCCAATATTTACGAAGGTAAGGTAATTCATAAAAGATTTAAGCCAAAATATCACTTTTTTAAATACAACGTTTTTTCACTCTTTTTAGATCTTGATGAAATTAATTTGATACAAAAGAAAATTAAAATTTTTTCTAACAATAGTTTTAATATTTTAAGTTTTTATGACAAAGATCACGGACCTAGAGATGGTAGTGATTTAAAAGCTTGGGTAATAGAAAATTTAAAATCAAACAACATTCAATTTGAAAATATAAAGGTAAAATTACTTTGTTATCCTAGAATATTTGGTTACGTATTTAATCCATTAAGTATTTTTTTCGTTTATGACAATCATTCAAAAATTATAGCCATATTGTATGAAGTTAAAAACACATTTGGTGAGCAACATACTTATATATTTAAAGTCAACGACGAAAAAATAATTACAAATAGCTGTGAGAAGAAGTTTTTCGTTTCACCATTTATTGAAATGAAAAGTAAATACAATTTTAGAATCCTTAAACCTGAAAAAATGTTATCAGTAATAATTGATCAAAGTGATAAGGAGGGAAAATTGTTATATGCTTCACAAGATGGGGTTGCAAAAGAAATTAACAATAAAAATATGCTTATATCTTATATTTCTCACCCTTTAATGACCTTTAAAGTTATTGCCGCAATTCATTTTGAAGCATTAAAATTATGGTTAAAGGGAGTTAAGTTAGTTAAAAAAAACATTAAATTAAAAAATAATATTACGTTTGAAAAAAAATGAATTTTAATCTTTTGTCAGATAAAATCGTATTTAATTCTCTCAAACTAATAAAACATGGATTTCTTGAAATTCAAAATCATGACAGCAAAATATATAAGTTTGGTAATGAGAGTGAATTATTAAGAGCTAAGGTTAAAATTAACAAACCTGGTTTAACACTTCAAATAATTAAATCAGGAAGTGTAGGACTTGCGGAAGCTTACATGCGAAATGAATTTGAAACAGATAATCTAACTAATCTAATAGAGATAACAGCTAAAAATATAAAAATTGTCTATAAATTTTCAGGTATTTTTGATTTATCAATGATTAATAAATTAAAGAGTATTTTCATAAAAATTAATAAAGGTAGAAGTAAGAAATAAATTTCTAGAAATTGT
>LHBX01000014.1 GCA_001704065.1 Pelagibacteraceae bacterium GOM-A1
GTTGATGTACCAATAAAACAAACAAAAAAAATAAGAAAAAAAATTTCAAAAAAATCTTCAACAAAAGAGAGTACATCAAAAGAATTAGTGTCTATTGATAAAAGTTCAGTTTCAAAAGAAAACAAAATTATTAAAAAAATATTTCTAATAATTATTTCAATTATTGCATTTATTTTGCTTATAGACACATTCAAAAATCAGATATCTGTTATATTTCCTGGCATATTAAAAATGTCAGATAGTCTTTATCTAGTAATAAATGACTTGAAATTATTTATTAAAGATTTAGTCAGGTAAAATGATTCAGATAATTACAAAACCATTTAGGTGGTTTTTCAAATTAGAAGCTGCGAGTGGTCTTGTTTTACTTTTTGCAGCGATAATAGCATTAATTGTAAGTAATTCTAATTTATCTGATTTATATTTTTCCACATTGAATAAATATTTATTTTTAGGAATAAATAATTTTGGTTTAAAATTATCCGTATTACATTGGATAAATGATGCTTTAATGGCAATATTTTTCTTCTTTGTGACATTGGAAATTAAAAGAGAATTTTTACAAGGTGAACTTTCAAATATAAAACAAGCGCTCCTTCCAATTATTGCTGCAGTAGGAGGAATGTTAGTACCTGCATTATTTTATGTTTTTATTAATTTTGGAGACAGTGAAACAATGAATGGTTGGGCCATTCCATCTGCAACCGATATTGCATTTTCTTTAGGAGTACTTTCATTATTGGGTAAAAGAGTTCCTTTATCATTAAAAGTTTTTTTAACTGCTTTAGCTATTATAGATGACTTAGGAGCTATAGTTATAATTGCATTATTCTATTCCGGAGACCTTAGTATAAAATACTTAAGCTTAATGCTTTTAGCCTTTATTATTCTTCTAGTAATAAATAAATTCAATATAAAGAAATTTTTACCTTATTTAATTGTTGGAATTTTTCTTTGGGACTTTACTCACAATTCTGGAATTCATGCAACAATAGCAGGTGTTTTGCTAGCTATGACTATACCTCATAGAAAAAAAGATAAAGATTTTTCACTACTAATAAAAATTGAACATGCAATAAGTCCTTACGTTGCTTTTGGTATTATGCCATTATTTGCTTTTGCAAATGCTGGTGTTTCATTAGAAGGTTTATCTTTTGCATCTTTACTTGATAAAGTTCCATTAGGAATATTGTTAGGATTGTTTGTTGGTAAACAATTAGGAGTATTTGTATTTTCTTATGTCTCAATAAAAATGAAAATAGCCCAGATGCCCAATAACTCTAACTGGTTTAATTTTTACGGCGTTGGGGTTTTAACGGGTATAGGTTTTACAATGAGCTTATTTGTGGGGAATTTAGCTTTTGTTGAAAATATGCAATACATGGATGGAGTTAAAATAGGAGTTTTAACTGGGTCATTATTATCCACTTTATTTGGTTACTTCTTAATACTACTTACACCAAATAAGTAAGTAGTTTATGAAAAGATTAATAATAATAAGTTTAACAATAATTATGTTTTTTTTTAAAAATTCAGCAATAAGCAATAATCAGAAAAGTTTTTATGATCTAGAAATTGAGAATATTAATGGAGAAATCATAAAATTAAAAGATTATCGAGATAAAGTTATACTTATAGTAAACACTGCAAGCTATTGTGGTTTCACAAAACAATACGAAGATCTGCAAGTATTATGGGATAAATACAAATCTAAAGGTCTTATTGTTCTTGGAGTGCCATCAGACTCTTTCAATCAAGAAAAAAAAACCAACAGTGAGGTAAAAGAATTTTGCGAAGTAAATTTTGACATAAATAAAAAACATGAGT
>LHBX01000015.1 GCA_001704065.1 Pelagibacteraceae bacterium GOM-A1
AATCACAAATTTAACAAAAGTTAAAAAGAAAAAAGCAGAAAAAGATAAAAAAAAGGGTGGTGGATTTTCATTTGGAAAAAAGAAAGTAAAGCCAGAAGATGTAATGATTTTCTCCAAACAATTTGCAACAATGGTAAAAGCTGGATTGCCAATATTAAATGTGTTGGGAATGTTAAGAGATCAAATTGAGCATCCCACAATGAAAGAAATTATTGAAGATGTTAGAAAAAATCTTGAGGGTGGTATTACTTTATCAAAGTGTTTTGAAAAATACCCAAAAATATTTGATAATGTTTACATAAATCTTATCAAAGCGGGTGAAGCCAGTGGTAAATTAGATGTTTTCTTGCTTAAATTAGTCGATTCTCTTGAAAAAAGAGAAAAAGTAAAAAAGAAAATTAAAAGTGCATTAACCTATCCAGTGGTTATGTTTTCAGTCGCCATAATAGTTATGGTTTTCATGTTAATTAAAGTTGTTCCAGTATTTGCTAAAATGTACGATGGAATGGGTGTTGCATTACCAACACCAACTGCCGTAATTATGACTGCAAGTAACTTTATGAGAGGTGCTGGTGGTTTAACTTTAGGTTTAGTTCTACTTACAATATTTATTATTTTTAAATACACAACCACTAAGATGCCAGCAGTAAGATATAAATGGCATCAACAAGTTCTTAGAATGCCTGTTTTTGGAGATATGATTTTAAAGTCTTTAATAGCAAGAATTTCATTGATCATGGGAAACTTAAGTGCTGCAGGTGTTAATTTACTTGAAAGTATTGAAATTGCTAAATCAGTCAGCAACAATGATGTAGTAACACAAGCATTAGAGAATGTTAAAAAAGGAGTATTTTCAGGAGATACATTAACAAAACTTTTTTTAAAAGAACCTGTATTTCCACCAACGTTTAGCCAATTAATTTCTGTTGGAGAGCAAACAGGAAATTTAGATGAGATGTTTAGTTCTGTCTCTGCTTATTACGAGGAAGAATTTGATACCGCAGTTGATAACATGTCTAGTTTAATTGAACCTATAATGATTGTATTCATGGGAACAATGATTGGTGGATTAATGATTGCGATGTACTCACCAATATTCAACGTTGGTGCGATTATTGGAAGTTAATAATTTATTTTCTTTGTTAAAATTAAATGATTTATCCAAGGCTTTTCACCTTCTTTAAAAACTACTGCGTCCATAATTTGTTGTATAAAAAAAGTTCCTAAACCACCTGGTTTAACATCATCAATTTTTCTGTGCCGAACATTTTCTTTATCAACAGGTCTTCCCTTATCAAAAAAACCTATCTCTAATTCACCATTGTTTAAAGAAATTTTTATCTCCATTTTATCTTCAGTGTCTTCACCTTGGTAAGCATGCTTGACAATATTTTGTGCAGCCTCAGCAATCGCTAGGACTAATTCGTCTTTTAAATCTTGTTCGATATTTACTTTTTCAAACACTTCTCTAGAAAATGATCTTACGTCCTTCAAACTTGCAGAACTAACAACAAAGTCTCGTTGTTCTGAAATTTGTCTTAGTGCAACCATCATTTATCCTAAATTCAATATTTGCTCGAGTTTTGCCATCATAATTACTTTTAAAACTGATTTACTTATATCTTTTAAA
>LHBX01000016.1 GCA_001704065.1 Pelagibacteraceae bacterium GOM-A1
AATCAGTACTGATTAATTGTATATATAAATTTTAGTACCAACTCTTGTTGACTGTGAGATTAAATTTAAGGATACTTACTTTCTTAATATATTAAGAGAGGAGAAATAAATGAAGAAAATACTATCTTTACTCTCAGCTATAGTAATTACTGTAGTAAGCTTTGCAGGAATATCTAACGCTGACAGTAAAAAACCCATAGTGATCCCAACTCATAACTGGTCAAGTCAAATTGTTATGGCCTATGTTATTGGTGGAATCTTTGAAAGCATGGGTAACAATGTTAAATATGTAAATGCTGACTCTCAAGCGGTTTACGAGTCAATTAGAATTGGTGATGTAACTATATCTCATGAGGTATGGGAATCTGCTTTCGGTAAGTCATTTACAACAGCTTTAGACAAAGGTGGTTTGTTAGACTGGGGTGATCATGAAGCAAGAACTCTTGAGGACATGGGATATCCAAACTGGGTTGTTGAAAAAGGTCTATGTCCAGGTCTACCAGATTGGACAGCTCTAAAAAATCCAGACTGTGCAAAAAACTTTACAACACCTGACTCTCCAGATGGAAAAGGAAGAATGTTGGAAGGACCACAAACTTGGCACGGTGACTTAATCCCTCAAAGGATTGATGCTCTAGGCTTAGGAGATTTATGGTGGGTTAAGTTTGCTGGAGGTGCTGATGCACTTTGGGCAGAATTAGCAGCTGCTGAAAAAGAAGGTAGAGGAACAATAATTTTCAACTGGACACCAAACTTTACTGATGGTGCTGGTTTTACATTTATCGACTTCCCTCCATACACAGCTGGTTGTAGACCAGCAGATGGTGGTGATGGAAAATGTGGTTCTCCGGATGGTTATTTGAAAAAAGCAGTTCACGAAGATTTTCCAAAAACTCATCCAGATGCAGCAGCAGCGTTCAAAAAACTGTCATTCTCAACAAGTCAAATTGGTGCAATGGCAGCTTTAGTAGACGTTGACAAAATGACTCACGAAGATGCAGCTAAAAAATGGTTAGCTGATAACGAGTCTACTTGGAAAGCTTTCCTTAAATAAGGATAAAAGTTAAAAAATTAAGATCTCCCCCAATTCTGTTGGGGGGGGATTTTTTTTTATAAAGATTTGTGTAAAATATATTTATGAGAAAATATCTTTTTTACTTTTTTTTAAGTTTATTAATAAGCTCATCAGTTTTTGCTCGAAGCACCGGATGTAAAGAAGGTAACTGTGAAAATGGATATGGAAAATGGGTTTATACAGATAAAACTACTTATGAAGGTGAGTGGGTAGGAACAAAAAAAAATGGCCAAGGTGTAGAAACATGGCCAAACGGATATATCTATAAAGGTGAGTTTAAAAACAGTGTTTGGAGTGGAGTTGGAACTTTAACTTTCCCAGATGGTTCTACTTATGAAGGAGAGTGGGCTAATGGTTTTATGAATGGCAAAGGAATATTTACTTGGGCTAATGGCGACCAAAAAGTAGGAATTTGGAAAAACGGTAAATTACAAGATTAATGTCGAACGAAACTTCATTTAATAAATTAAAAAGATTACCCGAGAACCTAAAACAATTTATAGGACTAATAATTTTAACAATAGTCATAATTTCTTCTTTTGCTATTTTAAATAATATATTTAGCGAGGGTGATGAATTAGTTAGAAAAATGAAATTGGAAGAAGAGAGAATTGCAAAAGAGAGAAAACTAAGTGCATTAATTTCAAAACTTCCCTCGGGTATATTAGTAACTTTTGATGGTACTGATCATTATAAATTATCAGATGAACTGTATGAGGGAGTATGTAATGCCACAAAACTTATCCCCCAAAGAGCAATAATGGGTGCAAATTTCTTAAATTTTAGAGCACATGAAATTTATACTATTAACGGCAATAAGATTGATGAAACATTTGTTGAATGGGATGCTGAAAAAAAGAAATGTTTTGCAGGTTTTACAGTTAGTGGAAATAACGTAGGAGTAGACGAAACAATTAAAGTAAGCGGTGAAGCCTTAAGTTTTTTAAGTACTGGAATTGATACAAGGGTTTATTTTATTAAAAATTTTTAATGGAAATAAGCTTCAATTATATTGATTTTAATTTAATTAATTTTCGTATATTTTTATAAGAATTATGTCTGATGCAGTAATCAAATGCGAAGCAGTTTATAAAATTTTTGGTGAAAACGCCAAAAAGATGCTTCAAGACTCAAATGGCAATGTTGATGCTAAAACATTTCAAGAAAATGGTTGTATAGTAGGTGTTAACAATGCCTCTTTTGAAGTGGCAAAAGGAGAGATGCTTGTTGTAATGGGCTTATCTGGATCTGGTAAGTCAACTTTACTAAGGTGTATATCAAGATTAACAGATGCAACAGGTGGAAAAATTTTCATTGAAGGTCAAGATTTATTAAATTTAAACAATAAAGAGTTAATTGAGCTTAGAAGAAACAAAATGGGAATGGTTTTCCAAAGCTTTGCTCTTCTTCCACACAAAACCGTTGTAGAAAATATAGCTTTTCCTCTTCAAATCAAAGGTATCAAAACTGAGGAGAGCATTAATAAAGCAATGGAGATGGTTAAATTAGTTGGACTTGATGGAAGAGAAAATTATTTTCCAAGAGAACTTTCAGGTGGACAACAACAAAGAGTGGGTATTGCAAGATCTCTAGCAGTTGAACCTGATATATGGTTTTTAGATGAACCTTTTTCTGCTTTAGATCCTTTAATTAGAAAAGAAATGCAAGATGAATTTTTAAGACTTCAAGAAAAATTACAAAAAACAATTATGTTTATTACTCATGATTTTGATGAAGCACTAAAACTTGCTGATCGAATTGCAATTATGAAAGATGGTATAATTGAACAACTAGATACACCTGCAAATATAGTTTTAAACCCAGCCACAGAATATGTAAGAAAATTTACTGAAGAAGTACCTAGAGAAAAAGTTTTATTAATTGAAGATGTAATGGATGAATCTATATCTAATAATTTAGGTGATGTTAAAGTTTCAAAAGATGAAATCATAGAAAATGTTGCAGAAAAAATATTAACGCAAGAAAAATCTGTAGCAGTTATAGATGAAAATAATAAAACCGTTGGGTCAATCAACCCAACAAAAATAATAAATACTGTCTTTGGCGGAAGAAAGAATGGAAAATAAATTATGGAATTTTTAAAAAAATATCCAAAAATATTTCAGTGGTTATTTCTATTAATTGTTTTCTTTGCTCTTTGTTTTGCTATTGATGTTCCAGAAACATATAAATTCATTAGAGGCCAAGCTGAATTCGTAAAAGACCCTAATCAAAGTAGTTATATATTTTTAGGCAAAGAAGTAAGATATTACGCCTTTGATGTTTTCTGGCGACTTCCTCCATTACTTGGATGGTTACCAATATGGATAAATGACTCCTTGTTTTTTTTAATGAATGAGTGGATGCCAATGGAGTTTTGGAATGAGGACACTCAAGAATTTAAAACCAGACCAATAGTTTTGCAAATTAGTAGAAATTTAACAGCTTTTATGACCTTTTTAATAGAATTAATTAGAGAAATTCTATTAGGTGGACTTGAAACAATTGTTGCCTTTACAAGTTGGGATTGGATCGATGAGAACCCTTGGGCAGAGTTACCAGGTCTACCTTGGACAATAGTTGCAGCTGGTTTTGCAATACTTGCTTATAAATTAAGTGGTATTGGACTCGCATTATTTGCCGGTTTAACAATGGTTTACATTTCTATATTTGGACAATGGAAACCATCGATGCAAACACTCTCTTTTATTTTAGTTGCTGCGCCTCTATCTTTTATATTTGGGTTAAGTTTAGGTATTGCAGCTTATAAAAGTAAACGTGTAGAAAAAGCTCTATATCCAATTCTATTAGTTATGCAAACAATGCCACAATATGCAGTATTAGTTCCTGCACTTGTTCTTTTTGGAGTCGGTGACCACGCTGCAGTGATTATAACTATGGTTGTTGCAGTTCCACCCATGATATTACTCACTTTACTAGGATTGAGAGCTATTCCTCCAGAAGTAATTGAAGCTGGAAGAATGAGTGGTTGTAATAATTGGCAACTAATGTCTAAAGTGCTAATTCCAACGGCTAGACGAGATATTTTAATTGGCGTAAACCAGGTTATCATGGTGTGTTTTTCTATGGCTGTTATTTCAGCCTTCATTGGAGCGAAAGGTCTAGGTTTTAATTTATTGTTAGCACTAAATCAACTTAATATCGGATTAGCATTAGAAGCTGGTCTTTGTATTAGTCTAATTGCAATTTTATTAGATAAAATGTCATTAGCATGGGCAAACAAGCAAGTCGATTATTTTGGCAATTTGAATTTTTTTCAAAGAAATAAAAATTTATTATTTTTTAGTATTACGGTCATAATTGGAATTTTACTCGCTTACTTTGGATCTGTTTATTTTAAAGGTGGCTACAATTATTTATTTGAAGTTCCACACAATAAAGGAATATCAACCGCTGATTTTTGGAATAAAGGTGTCGATTGGATTTTTGATACCTTCTTTGTTTATATAAAAGCATTTAATACATGGTTAATTCAAGAAGTGTTACAACCAATGAGGGCTTTGTATTTAAGGATGCCAGCTGTTGCTACATTAGTTCTAGTTGTTGGTGCAGGCTATTTAATTGGTGGAATTAGATCTGCATTAGTAGTTTGTGGTTTGACATTATTCATAGCTCTAAGCCCTTGGTGGGATAGAGCCTTAGTAACGGCTTACATGGCAACATTTGGGGTAATTGTCTCTTGTATAATTGGTTTTACGGTTGGCACATTATGTTTTCAAAATAAACATTCTGCAAAATTTATGTTAGGGGTATGTGATATATTTCAAACATTTCCATCATTTGTTTATCTTATTCCTGTTATGATGCTTTTTGGAATAACTGACACTTCTGTTCTTATTGCTGTTATAGTTTATGCAACTATACCAGCAACAAGATACACAATTGAAGGGCTTAGAAGTGTTCCAGCAGGTTTACACGATGCAGCGACGATGTCTGGTGTAAATAAATTTCAAAGATTAACAAAAATTGAATTTCCTTTAGCATTCCCTCATATGATGCTTGGTATAAATCAAACAATAGTGTTTGCGTTATTTATGGTAATTATAGGGGCATTTATAGGCACAGAGGATTTAGGACAATATATTTTAAAAGCTTTATCAGATAAAAATGGTGCTGGTATTGGATTAACTTTAGGTATTTGTGTAGCTTTTATAGGTTTAATCTTTGACAATTTGATAAGAACTTGGGTAGAAAAAAGAAAAAAACATCTAGGAATTGCTTAAGCTTAAATGAAAAAAATTTTAATAATCGGCGGTGGCGCAATGGGATCTGCTTTTACTTTTCCATGTATAGATAATAAAAATGAAGTAACTATCACAGAGCCTTACAATAAAACTTTTATTAAAAATTTGTCTTCAAAAAAGAAATATCATTCTAGTTTGAAAATAAATTTACCTAAGAAAATAAAATACAAAAAATATTCAACTGATCTATTAAAAAATAAATATGATTTGGTAGTTGTTGCGTTAAGTTTATCAGGAATAAATTTTATTAGTGAAGAATTTAAAAAATCAAATATTAAAAGTCCAATTCTTATTCTTACCAAAGGTTTGAAGTATGAGAAAAAAAAACAGAAAATTTTTACTATTTCAGAGGATATAAAGAAAACTAACAAAAATATAAATGTTTCAGTTTTAAAAGGACCTTGCTTAGCAAAAGAACTTTCAAATAAAAAACAAACAAGTGTAATTGTTGCTAATAAAAATATCAAAACCGCAAAAAAAATTTGTAATATGATAACTACAAAATACTATTTAACAGAAACTTCGAAAGATGTTATTGGAGTTGAGATCTGTTCTTCAATTAAAAATATTTATTCAATGATTATCGGGGCTGGAGATAGTTTAAATATGTCTTCAAGTTTATTCAAAAAATCTATAAATGAGATGATATATATTACTATATATTTTAAAGGAAAAATTGAGACTGCTCTTGGATTGGCTGGAGTTGGAGATTTATACGTCAGTGCTGCTGGAGGTAGAAATAGTAAAATGGGAAGTTACTTAGGGCAAGGCTATACATTCAACAATGCTAAAAGAAAATTTATGCCTAATGAAACTGTAGAGGGAGAGCAACTTGCAAGAGAAATTGCTCCATTTGTATTAAAAAAAATTCAACAAAAAAAAATCCCTTTGATGACAAAATTAATTAAATCTATAATTAATAACAAAAAATTAATATTAAATTAAAAATGGCAAGTATTAAAATAGATAAAGTAAATAAGTATTTTGGAAGTACACACGTCATTAAAGAAGTTTCTCTAGATATAAAAAGCGAGTCTTTTACTGTTCTAGTAGGACCAAGTGGTTGTGGTAAATCTACAATTTTAAGAATGATTGCTGGTTTAGAAGAAATTAACTCTGGCACAATATCTATTGACGATAAAGTTGTTAACGATCTGCCACCTAAAGAAAGAAATATTGCAATGGTATTTCAATCTTATGCTCTTTACCCTCATATGACAGTATTTGATAATATGGCTTTTGGTTTGAAGATTGAAAAAAAATCTAAAGAAGAAATAGAGCAAAGAGTAATGGAGGCTGCTAAAATTTTACAAATAGAAGAATATCTAGAGAGAAAACCTAAACAATTATCTGGAGGACAACGTCAAAGAGTAGCTATAGGTAGAGCTATTACAAGAAAACCAAAAGTTTTCTTATTTGATGAACCATTATCTAACCTAGATGCTGCTCTTAGAGTGCAAATGAGAGTGGAATTAGCAAAATTACATGACCAACTTAATGCAACAATGATCTATGTAACTCATGATCAAACTGAAGCCATGACTCTTGCTAACGATATTGTTGTATTGGATCAAGGTATAGTTTCACAAAAGGGATCACCCATGAACCTATATAATAATCCAGATAATTTGTTTGTTGGTGGTTTTATTGGATCTCCAAAAATGAATTTTATAGATAGTAAAATTTTAAGCAAAAGTTCGAATAGTTCAGAGGTAGATATAATGGGGACTGGAAAGTTAAATGTACCAAAAATTTCCGAAAATATTCAAGAAGGAGACAGAATAAAAATTGGAATAAGACCTGAGCATTTAATATTAAATGCAAAATCAGAATCACTATGGGAGAGCAAAGTCTTTGTAGTAGAAAAATTAGGGTCAGGAACATATTTATATTTAGAGAAAGAGGGAGATCCTCTTGTTGTACAAACTGATGGAGACACAAATATAAAGGTAGGTGATACCGTTAAAATAGGTTTTGATCCATTTCGTTGCCATTTATTTGATAATAAAGGTATTTCTTTTAAAAATTCCTAAATCAATCTCAGGTAGTATTGTGTAATTTACATACTTGTTATTCTTCTTATAAATGTTCATTATGTATTAATTTTTAAATAACTTTAGAAAACAAGAAAAAAGAGGGGAATATATGTTTAAAAATATATTAATAACAATCTCTGCAATAGCTTTTATTTTTAATTCAATTGCATTTGCAGATATTAAATTCTGGACGACAGAAACTCAACCAGCGAGGATGGCTAAGCAAGAAGAGATGGCCAAAGCTTTTGAAGCTAAAACTGGAATTGGAGTTGAAGTTATCCCGATTGATGAAAAAGATTTAGGAACAAGAGCTACCGCAGCAGCAGCAGCCGGAGATCTTCCTGATGTAATTTACCATACATTGCAATATGTATTGCCATGGGCTGAAGCGGGAATTTTAGACGTTGATGCAAATAATGATATAATTAAAACACTTGGAAAAGATACTTTTGCTCCAGGTGCTTTAAAGATGGCAAAAAAAGGTGGCAAAATTGCAGCTGTGCCAGTAGATGGATGGACGCAAATGGTCGTTTACAGAAAAGATTTATTTAAAGCTGCTGGTTTAGAACCACCAACTACATACGCAAACATCGAGAAAGCAATAGATGCTTTATCTAGCAATGATATGTTTGGATTTGTTGCGGCAACTAAAACTGATGAAAACTTTATGAGTCAGGTTTTGGAACATGTTCTACTTGCGAATGGTGTAAACATAGTAAAAAAAGGTGGAACAAAAAAACAAGGTAGAGCTTTAAAGAATTCTTTACAGTTTTATAAAAAATTAGCTAAGGCTAGCCCTCCAGGGGAACTTTATTGGAAACAATCAAGAGAACTTTATTTTGCTGGTAAAACTCCAATGATAATATGGTCACCATTTATAATGGATGAATTAGCTGGTTTAAGAGACTCAGCTCCACCAACAATTAATAGCGATCCTACATCACCAGAATTGGCATCTAAAACTGGTTTTATTACTAATTTTAGTGGACCAAATAATGTAAAAGGTGCAGCCTGGGCGGATGTTAGATACTTTGGTGTAACTGCAGATGCAGATACCGATGAAGCTAAGCAGTTTATTCTTTATTCAATGGATGAAGGATACACAAGCACTTTATCTATAGCACCAGAAGGTAAGTTCCCAGTAAGAAGAGGCAATGCAAGCGATCCAAATGCATTTACAACTGCTTGGAGTAAACTACCTGTAGGAGTTGATAGAAAAGCTCCTTTAACAGATCTATATTCTGCAGATGTAATAAATAATATTGTTGCTGGTTTAGATACAGCTAACAGATGGGGAGTAAAAGAAGGTGAACTATCTAGAGCATCTAAAATTATTAACAATAAGTTTATAAATAGAATCACTAGACAATATATTGACGATCAATTGACGCTAGATGAAGCAGTAGATGAAATTAATACTGTGCTAGCTAGCTTCTAGTAATTTAAAAAATTAAAAAAAGCGGGTAATATTAATTATCCGCTTTTTTTTTATGAGTTCAAAACTTGCAAAAATTGAAAAAAGAACAGCTTATCTTTTAATATTACCATCCGTTCTTTTAGTTTTTTCTATAATTTTATTTCCAATATTTTCCAATATTTGGATCAGCTTTAAAAATGTAAAACTTAAAGATTTAAGAATTCCTGAACCAAGGGCAAAGAAATTAGTAAAATCAATTAAAGATAATCCAAATCAAATAAAAATAATTTATAAATTAAGAAATAGTTCTCTTACACAAGAAATTACTAATGTAAAATTTAAAGATAGATATCCAGATAATATCGAACCAACAAATTTAGATAAAAGATGTGAATTTAAGCAAAAGTTACTTCAGTGTGAGTTAGGTAATTGGCCAAAAAAATATCGAGAAAATTTAGAAATAGTATTTCAAAATACTAATAATCAAGAAATTTCAAAAAAAGGTCTAAAATCTTATAAACCTAAACTATCAGGTAAGTCACAAAATATATTATTAACTTATGAATTTACTTTAAATAATTTCAAAAAAGTAATTAAAGACAAAGCGTTTATAGATCTGTTATCAACAACTTTTTATTACACTTTTTTTGGCACCATAGGTGCAATAGTTTTTGGAATTTTAGCTGCACAAATGGTAAATCAAAAATTTTTTGGAAGAACATTTATGCGAAGTGTTCTTCTATTTCCTTATGTGGCGCCAGTTGTTGCACTTGCTTATACCTGGGAACTTTTACTTGATCCAACAAGTGGAACATTAAATAATTTATTAATTAACTATCAAATTATTGATGGACCAATAAATTTATTAGGACAAAAATATGTAACTTTAAACATATTAGGTTTTGATTTTAAATTAAGGTTAGCATTAACAACAGTAATTATTTTTGAAATTTGGAGATATTTTCCTCTAGCATTTTTATTTATTCTTGCTCGTCTTCAAGCAGTTCCAAAAGAGTTGTATGAAGCAGCTGATGTTGATGGTGCAAATCCTATACAAAAATTTCTTAATATTACTTTGCCCCAGATATTAGCAGTGATTTCAATTCTATTTATGATTAGATTTATTTGGAATTTTAATAAATTTGAAGACATCTTCTTACTCACTGGTGGGGCATCGGGTACAAGAACATTGCCAATAAATGTATATCAACAAGGTTTTTCAATCGGGGATATTGGTATGGGTTCTGCAGTTTCTATTGTGATTGTAGTGTTTCTATTAATTTTTATGTTTATCTATTTTAAACTTTTAGGAAAAAGAGCGGATGAAAATTAAAAATATATTAACTTATTGCTTTATCTCATCATTATTTTTGTTTTCATTAATTTGTATTTGGAAAATATTAGTTACATTACAAGGAATTGAATTAATAAATTTTAATTTTAATAAGCTATTTGTCTTTGGAATAGTTTTATGTGTAATAAATCTTTTAATTGGAAAAAAGCTTAATTTAAATATTAAACTAATTTTACTTGCACTTTTATTTTCTATCTTTGATTATTTTATCTCAATAAATTTACCTATTTGGTACAGTATTGGTATATTTTTAATTTCATTATTTTTCTTTAACACTATTAAAAACTACGACAAAAACTTTTTATCAAAAAATCATTCGTCTCAAAAATTATTCTTTAATTTTTTAACATTATTTGGAATTACTTTATTTTCATTTGTAATCCTTTTTCCATTTTACATGATGTTAGTAACAAGCTTTAAAACTCAAGCATTATTATTATTAAACCCTTTGGACTTTAGTATTAATTTTGCACAAGGTTTGCCAGAATTATTCAAGTCTTATTTTGTAGTATTCAAAGATTACAATTTCGGAAGATATATGCTTACGAGCACAATTGTCTCTTTAGGTACAGTCATTATAACATTAATTTTTGCAATACCAGCAGCTTACGCAGTTGCTAGACTTAACTTTTTTGGGAAAAATTTTTTTTCAACATCCATATTGATAATTTATTTATTTCCAGCGATAGTTTTGGTGATACCTTTATATACAATTTTTAGTCAACTTGGTTTACGAAATTCTATTGAGGGTTTACTAATAGTTTATACAGCTACAACTCTACCTGTAGCAATTTATATGCTACAGGGTTACTTTAAAAGTATACCAAAAGAACTTGAAGAAGCTGGCATAATAGATGGTCAAAATTGGCTTGGTATAATTTTTAAAATTATACTTCCACTAAGTTTACCCGCAATATCATCGGTAGCCTTGTATGTATTTATGATAGCTTGGAATGAATTTTTATTTTCATTAATGTTTTTAGACCGGCCAAATACATTTACATTATCAAGAGCTATTCAGTTTCTGAATGTTGGAGCTGAAACACCTAGACAATATTTGATGGCAGGGTCTGTAGTAGTAACTTTGCCTATTTTAATAATTTTTGTTTATTTTGAAAAATATTTAGTAAGCGGTCTTACTGCAGGAAGTGTTAAAGGATAATGCAAAATAAAGTAGAAGAGGCAAAAAAAATATTATTAGGAAACAGGAAAGATGGTTACACTCTTCCTACTAATAACAAATTATATCCTGCTCAATGGAATTGGGATTCTGCTTTTATAGCACTTGGTTATTCATACTTTAATCTAGATTTTTCAATTACAGAAATTGAAACTTTGCTTAATGGTCAGTGGGACGATGGTATGATACCCCACATTCTTTTTCATGAAAAAGACACATCTTATTTTCCAAATCACACAACTTGGCAATGTGGAAAAAATATTCCTTCATCTGGCATTACTCAGCCACCAGTTTTAGCTAGTATTTTGAGGAAAATTGTTGAAAAAAATCAACTTAGTAATGAACAACATTCAAGAATTGTAAATATAATAACAAAAATTAAAAATTATCATGATTGGTTCATAAAATTCAGAGATCCTAATAAAACCGGCCTTGTATCCATATTACATCCTTGGGAGAGCGGGTATGATAATTCACCAATTTGGGATCAGCCAATGAGTAATATCAAAGTAGATAAAAACCTTAATTATAAAAGAAGAGATCTTGAAGTTTCAAACTCTGATGAGAGACCTTTAAAAACTGATTATGACAGATATGTAACTTTAAGAGATCAATTTAGGGATGTTCACTACGATCCACATAAATTGTATGAGATCTCTGATTTTAATGTAGTAGATGTTGGATTTAATGCTTTATTTTTGAGAGCAAATAAAGATTTGCTTACCTTAGCTAAAATTTTTGATTTAAATTTTGATGATTTAAATAATTTTGTATCCAAAACCGAAAATGAAATATTAAAACTATATGATGATAATGTTAATGATTTTGTCTCAATAGATATAAAAACTAATTTGAATATCGTTGTTCCATCGATTACAAATTATTTTACTCTCTTCGCAAATTTACAAGATGATGAATTAAATAAAAAAATTGTTAAGAATTTAAAAAATCATAATATTAATGACGATTACTATTTCTCAACAATAAAACCAAATCATCATTCATTTGAAGAAAAAAGATATTGGAGAGGTCCAATATGGATAAATTGTAACTGGTTAATTTATCAAGGACTTATTAAAAAAGAGCCAGAATATGCAAATGAAATCAAAAAAAAAACCTTAGAATTAATTGAAGAAAAAGGTTTTCATGAATATTACAGTTATAAAGATGGATCGGTTATGGGTGCAAATAATTTCTCATGGAGCGCAGCTTTATATTTAGACTTAATTTTAGAAAATTAGTTTAAATTTTTAGTTTTTATTTAGAAATGTTTCAGATGAATCGTCCATTGCTTTTGCCCAAGCTGTATGATGAACTGGAGCAACAGATCCAGTCACTGGGGATGAAAAAGATTTATTTCTATAAGTTGAAATATCCTCAACCTTATGATGCTCCCATTCTTTAAAATGTTTTCTGATTAATTCAAAATCTATTTTTGGGTAATCTGACATCTCATGTAATTCTTTTGTGTATTCAGTTTGAAAATCAATCATCTGATCAGGATTTTCTAGTTTTTCTTCTAAACCAACCCATTTGTTAATATCTTTTTCAATATCCTCACCACTTGGCATATTTATTTTACCCATTATAACATCTCTTGCGTACCAAGCTTGGCAATCAAACATATTAAATGTGTGAAACTGGTCTTGCATTCCTAGATACAAAAGTTTGTGATTATCTTGCCAAACAATACCTTTGTATAATTTTGGGGGATAGAGTCTATTTCTTGTTTTAAGTTTTAAATTTTCTTCCAAGAAAGGAAAATGATGTAGGTAACCAGTACACAGTATTATTACATCGGCATCCTGCTCGGTACCATCTTTAAAAATTGCTTTTTTTCCTTCCAATCTATCTAAATAGAATACTTCTTTCATTCCTTCGGGCCATTTAAAACCCATAGGATTATGTCTGTAGCCAATTGTTACACTTTTTGCCCCATATTTATTGCATTGAAGTGCAATATCTTCTGCAGAATAACTACTTCCTAAAACTATAATATTTTTTCCTCTAAATTCTTCTGCATCTCTAAAGTCATGCGAATGCATTATTCTTCCAGGAAACGAACTCATACCTTTATATTCAGGTATAAAAGGAACTGAAAAATGACCAGTTGACACTACAACGTAATCAAAATGATCAGTTAAAATTTTATCATTTTCTTTATCTTGATAGCTAACTTCAAATTTATCTGATTTAAAAACTGTATTAACTACTCTTGTATTAAATTTAATTTTATTTCTTAAATTTCCTTTACTTACTCTACTAGTGATATAATCATAAAGTACTTCTCTAGGTGGGAAAGAAGGAATTGGCTTTCCAAAATGTTCATCAAAAGAATAATCTGCGAATTCAAGACACTCTTTAGGTCCATTTGACCAAAGATATCTATACATGCTATTATGAACTGGATCTCCATATTGGTCAGATCCTGTTCTCCAGCTATAATTCCAAAGACCTCCCCAATCACTTTGTTTTTCAAAGCAAACTATTTCAGGTATTTTGTCTCCTTTTTTCTCGGCATGTTCAAAAGCCCTCAGTATTGATAAACCACAAGGTCCAGCACCAATTATAGCGACTTTAGTCATGATAATTTTTCCTCTACAATTAAAATTATAAATATATTGTACTAAGAAAAATAGAAAAATTAAATATTATTTTAATATGAAAACTAATTGGAATTATCCTACTACAATTTGGGTTGGAGAGAACAGAATTCAAGATTTAGGCATGGCCTGTAAAAATTTGAAAATTGATAAACCATTATTTGTTACAGATAAGGATTTAATTAATCTAAAAATGGTTCAAGATATAATTAAAGATTTAAAAAAAACCCATAATCATCTTCAAGTTTTTTCAAATTTTTCAGGTAATCCTGTGGGTGAGAATGTGGAAGAGGGTGTAGGGGAGTTTAAGAAATTAGGTTGTGATGGAGTTATAGCATTTGGTGGTGGCAGCGGTCTTGATGTAGGTAAAGCTATTGCTTTTATGTCAGGACAGTCAAGATCAATATGGGATTTTGAAGATATAGGTGATTATTGGAAAAGAGCAGATGAAACTAACATTGCACCTATTATTGCTGTACCCACTACAGCAGGGACAGGATCAGAAACTGGAAGAGCATCAGCTATAATCAATAAACAAACAGGTATAAAAAAAATTATTTTCCACCCGAAATTTTTACCTTCAATTGTAATTTTAGATCCTAATTTAACTTTAGATCTTTCTCCAAGATTGACTGCAGCTACAGGTATGGATGCTTTGGCACACAATTTAGAAGCTTTTTGTGCACCAGGGTTTCATCCGATGGCTGATGGAATTGCAATTGAAGGAATGAAGTTAATCAAAAAATCATTAATTAAAGCAGTTAATAACGGTAAAGATTTAAATGCTAGAGCAGAATTATTAGCTTCAGCTAGTATGGGTTCTACCGCTTTTCAAAAAGGGCTTGGTGCTATTCATTCTTTAAGCCACCCTATTAATGCACAATTTAATGTTCACCACGGTTTATCAAATGCTATCTTTATGCCTTATGTATTAACTTTTAACAAAGATATAATTGAAAAAAGGATAATTTCTATATGTGATTATCTCGAACTCGATAAAAGTTTTGATAGTTTTTTAAAGTGGATTTTAGAACTAAGAAAAGAATTAAATATACCTCATAAATTATCAGAAATTGTTGATGTAAATAAAATAAATTTAGAGCAGTTATCAGTTATGGCATTAGAAGATCCTTCAACTTCTACCAATCCAAGGAAAATGAGTAAGGATGACATGAAAGCACTTTATGAACATAGTATTTCAGGTAAATTATTTTAATGAAAAGAATTCTTATAGTTGAAGGCAACCTTAGAGAAGAAAATCAAAGCTTTACTGATGGTGGAATTAAAACTCATACTGAAAGTTTAAAAGACAGTATTAGTTATTTTACAGATCAATTAGATATTGATGTTGTTAATCCTTCATCAGATGAAAATATTAATGAAGTAGCTAAAGATTTAACTAAATATCATGGAATGATATGGGGTGGTAGTAGTTTAAATATTTACAATGATACTCCAGAAATAAGAAGACAAATAAACTTTATGAGGGAATGTCAAAAGAATATAAAAAATATATTCGCAATATGTTGGGGAATGCAAGTTGCTGTGACCGTTGCTGGTGGTGAAGTAAAGAAATGCCCTAATGGCGCTCACAGGGGAATAGCTCATGACATAGAAATAAACGAAAATGGTCTTAAACATCCGCTTTATAAAAATAAAAATAAAAAATTTAATACCCCTGCATTTAATTTTGATGAAGTTGTAAAATTACCTGAGGGCTCTACATTACTTTCATCAAATCCAATAAATAAAGTCATGGGTATAAATTTTAATGTTGGTTCAACGAATGTATGGGGAATACAATATCACCCAGAGATAACTTATGCCAAAATGATAAGCTTAATTCATTTTAGGAGAGATCGACTTTTAGAAAAAAAAGCATTTATTGACCAAATGGAAATAGACTCTCACGTAAAAATTATAGAAGATGAAAATAAAATTTCAAATAAAGATGCAAGGATGAGAGAATTAGAAAATTGGCTAAATAATTTAAATTAGAACAAGCCTTCTATTTCACCTTTTTCATTAAGCTTGATAGAGTCTGCCGCAGGAACTCTTGGAAGTCCAGGCATTGTCATGATGGCTCCGCATATAACAACAATAAATTCTGCACCTGAAGATAATCTTACTTCTCTAATTGGTAATGAATGGCCTGTTGGAGCACCTTTTGCGTTTGGATCAGTAGAAAAACTATATTGTGTTTTTGCTACGCATATAGGTAAATTTCCATAACCCGCTTCTTCAAAAGATTTTAATTGATCTTTTATTTTACTGTCAGCAACAACTTCGTTTGCTCGATATATTTCTTTTGCAACAGTTTCAACTTTCTTTAACAAAGGTGTTTTTTCATCATATAAAAATTTAAAATTTGCTTGTTTTTGATCAATTAAATCTACAACATGTGAAGCAAGTTCTTTCGTCCCTTCGCCACCATTTGACCAATGAGTACATAAAGTAGCTTTAACCCCCATATTATCACAAGCATTTATTAACTCTTTTACCTCATTATCTGTATCAGCAATAAAATGATTAACAGCAACCGCTACCGGTAAACCAAATTTTTTTACGTTTTCAATGTGTCTTTCTAAATTTACTAAACCTTCTTTTAACGCTTCTACATTTTCATTTTTTAAATCATCTTTAGCCACACCACCGTGCATTTTTAATGCTCTGATTGTTGCAACAATAACTACACACTCAGGTTTTAAATTTGATTTTCTACATTTAATATCTAAAAATTTTTCTGCTCCTAGGTCTGCTCCAAATCCAGCTTCAGTTACAACATAATCAGCTAGTTTTAAACCTGCTTTAGTTGCTATCACAGAGTTACATCCATGAGCAATATTCGCAAAAGGACCACCATGAATAATGGCAGGGTTATTTTCCAACGTTTGAGTTACATTAGGCCTGATTGCTTCCTTTAACAAAACAGTCATTGGTCCATGAGCATTTAAATCTTTTGCAAAAATAGGCTTTCTATCTCTAGTATAAGCAACTGTAATATTACCGATTCTCTTTTCCAAATCTTCAAGATCATTTGCTAAACAAAAGATAGCCATTATCTCAGATGCTACTGTAATATCAAAACCATCTTCTCTTGGAAAACCATTAGCAACTCCACCTAAATTAATATTGATAGATCTTAAAGATCTATCATTCATATCCATTACTCTTCTCCAAACTACTCTTCTTACATCTATGTTTAATTTATTTCCCCAATAAATATGATTATCAATTAACGCTGACAATAAATTGTGAGCAGATGTAATTGCATGGAAATCCCCTGTAAAATGTAAATTGATTTGTTCCATTGGAACAACTTGAGCATATCCACCACCTGCTGCTCCGCCTTTCATTCCAAATGAAGGACCTAAACTAGGTTCACGTAAACACACTATAGAATTTTTACCGATTTTATTTAATCCATCATTTAAACCAACTGACGTAGTTGTCTTTCCCTCACCAGCAGGAGTTGGTGTAATAGCAGTAACTAAAATTAATTTTCCATTTTGTTTATCTTTTAAACTATCTAAATATTCTAAATTTATTTTAGCAATATGACGTCCCATAGGGCTAAAAGCACTTGGTTCGTCTGGAACATTAATTTTACCCAAAATCTCATTTATGGGTTTCATTTTTGCTTCTCGTGCAATTTGGATATCTGATTTTGACATAAATCTAATTACTTATTAATGAGCAGAATTACTATCCTTTTTTGTCACGTATTTAAACATCTAAAAAATATATATAAAAAAAATTAGCAAAAACTTATGTTTAATTTTATAAAACTTACGGATGCAGAAATATTCAGTATTTAGTCTAATCAAAAACGCTTTCTCCAATCACCAAAATTGGGAAGTTGCTTGGAAAGATCCAACTCCAAAAAGTGAATATGATGTAGTCATCATTGGAGGTGGAGGACACGGTCTTGCTACTGCATATTATTTAGCAAAAGAACATAATATCAGAAATGTAGCTATCATTGAGAAAGGCTGGATTGGTGGTGGAAATGTTGGTCGAAATACAACGATCATAAGATCAAATTTTATGTACGATGCTAATGCAAGATTTAATGAATTTGGAATGGATTTATGGAGAAACTTAAGCCAAGAACTTAACTTTAATGTGATGTTTTCTCCAAGGGGAATAATAAACTTAGCCCACTCAGATGCTCAAATGAATGCATATGCTCGTAGAGGAAACTCTATGAGATTAAATGGAATAGATGCAAAGTTATTGGATAGAGACGAAGTTAAAAAATTAATTCCAATGGCTGACTTTAGTGATGAAGTACGTTTCCCAATTTTTGGAGGCTTAATGCAACCAAGCGCTGGTACCGCAAGACATGATGCTGTTGCTTGGGGTTATGCGCGTCAAGCAGATGATATGGGAGTAGATATAATACAACATTGTGAGGTCACTGGTTTTGATGTTGTTAATGGAAAGATAAAAGGAATTAGAACTTCAAGAGGAGATATTAAAGCAAAAAAAGTTGGATTATGTGTTGCAGGTAGCACAAATATATTAGCTGAAAAATTAAATATGACACTGCCAATAGAAACTCATGTACTGCAAGCTTGTGTTTCAGAACCTGTGAAACCATTATTAGATGGAGTAGTAACTTTTGGTGCAGGCCACTTTTATATAAGTCAATCAGATAAAGGTGAGATGGTAATGGGTGGTGATCTTGATGGATATAATAGTTATGCTCAAAGAGGTAACTTGCCAACTATACAACATGTATTGACAGGCGGCTTAGCTTTGTTTCCATTTTTAAGTAGATTAAAAATGTTACGGACATGGGGAGGGATCATGGATATGTCTATGGATGGTTCTCCAATAATTGATAAAACTCATATTGAAGGTTTATATTTAAACTGCGGATGGTGTTATGGAGGTTTTAAATCAACTCCTGTTTCCGGTTGGACATTTGCTCACACAATTGCGCAAGATCAAGTTCATGAATTAAATTCAGAATTAAGATTAAATAGATTTTCTACAGGCCATCTTTTAGATGAAAAAGGTTTAGGAACTAAAACCTGGATTGGTTAAAAAATGTTATACATCAAATGTCCTTATTGCGGTTTAAGAGCACAAAAAGAATTTTCATATGGAGGTGATGCAACTGTAAAAAGACCTAATATAAATGAAGAAGTATCAAGCGAGAATTGGGATAATTTTGTTTATATGAGAAAAAGTCCAAGAGGGAAACACATAGAGTTATGGCAGCATATAGCTGGATGTAGACAATGGATTAAGGTGCAAAGAGACACCGCTACACATGAAATTTTCCAAACAGCAAAAGTCACAGAAGAAATAAGATGAGCCAACCATTTAGATTAAATAAAGAGGGATTAATTAATCGAAACAAAAAAATATCTTTTACTTTTAACGGAAAAAAATTATTTGGATATGAGGGAGATACAATTGCATCTGCTTTGATTGCAAATGGAATACATTTAGTTGGTAGAAGTTTTAAATATCATAGACCAAGAGGTTTTTTTGGAGCAGGAGTAGAGGAACCAAACGCAAAGCTTCAAGTAGAATTCAATGGTCATTCAGAGCCAAATGTTAATGCAACAGAAATGGAACTCGTTGAAGGTTTGTCCGCAACAAGCCAAAATTGTTGGCCATCAGTTAATTTTGATGTTGGTGCAATTAATAATTTTTTAAAAATGTTTTTCCCTGCAGGGTTTTATTACAAAACATTTATGTGGCCTAAAAGTTTCTGGTATAAAATTTACGAACCTTTCATTAGAAAAGCCGCAGGATTAGGGGTTGCTTCGATAGAAAAAGATAAAGAGAGATATGAACATAAATTTGAGTATTGCGATTTGTTAGTTACTGGATCTGGACCCTCTGGATTAGCAAGTGCTTATGCTGCTGCAAAAAATGGAGCAAAAGTAATTTTAGCTGAGGATAAACCAAGATTTGGAGGAACACTTTTAACTGATGACGTAAGTATCGATAATTTATCAGGAAAAGATTGGGCAGAAAAAATAATTACTGAATTAAAATCTATGCCTAATGTCACTGTAAAAAATAGATCTCAAGTTTTTGGTTATTATGATCATAACATGCTGGTAATGTTTGAGAGAGTTAGTGATCATTTAGAGACAAAATCAAAATTCACCCCAAGACAAAGACTTTGGTATATTAGGGCCAAAGAAACAATTTTATCAACGGGTTCAATTGAAAGACCAATTGTGTTTGGCAACAATGATACTCCAGGAATTTTTTTATCAGCAGCTGCAAAAGAATATATGAAAGTCTATGGAGTTTTGGTTGGAAAGAAACCTTTAATATTTACAAATAACGATAGTGCGTATGAAACAGCTTTAGAGTTCAAAAAAAATAATGTTGAACCAATTATATTAGATACAAGAGAAGAACATTCATCAGAATTAATTGATGAAGCTAAAGCAAAGGGAATTGATATAAGATTTTCTCATGGTGTTATTGTTGCTAATGGATACAAAAAAGTTAAATCTGCAAAAATTGGTAAACTTAATAAAGATAAAAATTCTTTTGAGAAAATTGAAACTATAGAATGTGATTGCATTTGTGTGTCTGGATTTTGGACACCATCTGTTCATTTAGCATCACAATCAGGAAATAAACTTAAGTATGAAGAAAAAATTGATGCATTTATTCCCGATAAGAAAAAACAACATGAGACATCAGTCGGTGCAGCAAATGGATCATTTACATTAGAAGAAAGTTTAAAACATGGTTTTGAAAATGGTTCAAATCTCTCCGCAAAAATTACAGAGACTAAAACAGAAATCTCAATTCCAAATGTAAATGAAAAGAAATACGGAGCTCATGATAAATTTTGGTGTATGCCGTTACCTAAAAATGAAAATCCAAAAAGATTTGTTGACTTTCAAAATGATGTATCTGTCTCTGATATAGAAATCGCACTAAGAGAAGGTTACAGATCAATAGAGCACGTCAAAAGATATACAACTCTTGGAATGGCAACAGATCAAGGCCGTACAAGTAATTTAAATGGTCTTCAGTTGGTATCTAATATAGAAAATAAAATAGTTCCTGAAGTGGGACACACAACATTTAGACCACCTTTCACACCAATTACAATCGGGACAATAGTTGGTCGTGAAGTTGGTATGGAATATATGCCGACTAGAAAAACTCCAATGCATGAATGGCATGAGAAAAATAATGCTGTATTTGTTGATGCAGGTGCTTGGAAAAGACCTCGATATTATAAGCAAGGAAGTGAAACATTATTTGAAGCTTCAAAGAGAGAGGCAAAAAATGTTAGAGAGAATGTTGGTATATGCGATGTAACAACATTAGGAAAAATTGATATTAAAGGTCCAGACGCGGCAGAATTTTTAAATAGAGTATATACAAATGCTTGGATGAAATTACCTGTTGGAAAAGCAAGATATGGATTGATGCTTAGAGAAGATGGAATTGTCATGGACGATGGAACAACAACAAGAATTTCTGAAAATCATTATCATATGACAACAACAACTGCACAAGCTGCAAATGTTTTATCTCACTTAGAATATTATCTTCAAATTGTTTGGCCAGAATTAAATGTAAATGTTGTCTCTACAACTGAGCAATGGGCAGGGGCTGCAATTGCTGGACCTAAATCTAGAGAAATGTTATCAAAATTATATCCGGACTTAGACGTATCAAATGAAGCTTTGCCTTTTATGGGCTATAAAGAAGCAGAATTTTTTGGTGTTCCATCAAGAATTTTTAGAATTTCATTTTCTGGCGAGCTTGCATATGAGATTAATGTCAAATCAGATCATGGTATGTTCATGTGGGAGAAAATGATGGAAGTAGGAAAAGAATTTGGAAATCAGCCTTACGGAACTGAAGCTTTATCAACATTAAGAATTGAAATGGGACACGTTGCAGGACCAGAATTAGATGGACGAACAATTCCATCAGATGTTTCATTAAATGGATTAGTTTCAAAGAAAAAAGATTTTATTGGCAAAAATTCTTTAGGAAGAGAAGCATTTAATGTTGAGAGCAGACAAAAAATTGTCGGACTTATTCCAATTGATAGAAAGTCTAGTATTCCTGAAGGATCTCATATTGTTCAAGATCAGAATGCAAAATTACCTAATCCTAAACTTGGTCATGTTTCTTCTTCTTGTTGGAGTGTAGAAAATAATAATCCATTTTCTCTAGCAATTATGAAAGATGGAAAAAACATGATAGGTAAAAAGTTTTTTGCGGTATCACCATTAAAAAATAAATCAATTGAAGTAGAAGTTATATCTTCACATTATGTTGATCCTGAAGGAAAAAGAGTTAGATCATGAAAAATGTTTCTGCACTAGAAAATATTCATAAACATGGATTGTTTGGCAATCACGATAGTAAAGATGAACTAATAAATATTAGAGAAATCAAAGATGTTTTGATTTATCAAATTGTTAAATATAAAAAATCTTCAATTAGTATTGATAAAATAAAAATAGATAATTTAAATTTACCTGAGACACTTTTGGTTTCTTCAAATAAAAATACAAGAATTTTATGGATGGGACCTGATAATTGGTTAGTCGTTTCAAAAAATAAAGAAATAGAAAAATCTATTTTAGAGAACTTAAGTCATGATGATTTTGCATTAACAGATCTATCTCATTCAAGAACAATACTGGAATTGGAAGGTTCATTAGTAGATGAAGTATTGAAAAAAGGTTGTCCGTTAAATTTAGATGGTCTTGATGAAGGAAAATGTTCTAATTCTGCTTTTCATGCAATTACAATAACTGTTGATTTTATAAGTTCAAATCCAAGAAAAGTAAGAATGTTTGCTTTAAGAAGTTTTGGTGAATCTCTTTATCATTCAATAACTGATGCTTGTTTAGAATTTGGATATAAAGCTGAATAAAAATTATTCTGAAGTTTTAAATCTAGTTTTTTGAATAATAACCACAAACACAATTGGAATTATTAAAGTTATTAGTGTTACTGTTATCAACAAAATACCTAGATCTGAATAATCGGCAGTGGTAAGAATAGCGTTTGTTACCTTATCTTTTACCTCTCTAGTAATAACATAAATTTCATTCAAATATTTAGTCCCCAAAGCACTTGCTGATAAAGCAAGATTTGTAAAAGATGCGAATACTGCAAAGAAAGTTGCTTTTAAGTGTGAAGGCGCATTTTTAGCAATCCATGCAAGTAAAGGTATCATTGAGACTTGTCCTAAAGGTGACTCGAGTGCAGTATTTAATATTGCAATAAACTTGGCATCAACAACTCCATTAGTAATTGATGATGTCCAATTGTGAAATCCATAATACATTCCCACACTTGGTAAAAATAAAATTGCACCTGCAACAGATAAAATTACTATTATTCTAGCTATTGAGTTGTTTGCCATAAATGGTCTTAATAAAATAATACCAACAAGCGTTAAAACAGAGGCTATAAGAGATAATACAGAAAAAAATTGTTCATTGAATTCAAGTACATCAATTTCAAACCACGATAAACCTGGACCAGGTCCTGGCATTGCTCTAAAGATAAAAATTATTATTGCCGTGCCTACAACAGTAAGTCTTAAATCCTGAGGAAGTTCTTTAACTAATTTATTCATTAAAAATAGAATAATTGCCATTGAACCTACGAAAACAATTTCTTGAGCAAAAGGCACTTTGAATGATCCAATACCTAAAGTGAAAATAACAAAAACCAAGCTTCCACCTAATATCCACCAGTTTACTTCAGTTTTCTCTGAAGGAGCATAATCTTGATCACTCTGTAAACCTTGTTCAATTAGTTTTCTTTTCTTTTGATTTTTTAGATATGAAGCAAGAAATATTCCTAGTACAGATACAATTGGAATAATTAAAGCATATATATAAATTGAACCGTATAAACTTATCTTATCTGTTTGTTCAAGTTCGTCTACTCCTTTAAAGAGGATAACGTTAGCTAAAGCAACTAAAACAGTTCCACCAATTATTGCAAATCTTCCAAGAGTTTGCATTGTTGTATGCATAAGTTTGATTTCATCTCTTGAAAATTTATTTCCACTATCATCAACTAAAGGAACTGCTTCTACAGTCATAGCATCAGCTACAACATCTTGCACAACATAACCAATCGGAGCAAGCAAAACACTGATTACAAACCATGTTTCAACTGAAAGAATTGATGACATCCATTCAGTATGAATTATTAAACCGTACATTATAATTAAACTTAATGAGATTAAGGAAGCTCCTACAAAAACCATGTAATTTTTTTTATTCCAGATAAGATCAACAAGGTGACCTAAAGGCATCTTCAATGCCCATGGAATTCCAGCCCAAAAACCCAGTCCTGCAAGAAAAGCAGCAGATAAGTTTAGATAGTCTTTAACAAAAAAAGTTCCAACAATACCTGTTAGTCCTGAAATACCAGCAGCAAGATAAATCATCAATGGTGGTAGATAGGTCCACTTAAACTGTCTTCCTAAATCTATTAAGGTACTATCTATAAATCTCAAAATTTTATTACTCATAAATTATTCTGTTAAATTTAATAATATTAATCCATTTTGTTTAGTTTCTTTACACCAAAGTTCATAACTTTCACAAACTCTCCATAAATGATCAAATGCTCTTTGAGATAACTCCAACGGAAAGTGACTTTTTGCATAATATAATTTTGGGATTTTCATTAGTTGTTTAATCATAGTATCTTTTTGTATTTGTAAAAGTCTTATAGTTTCTTGATTAATCTTTTTTTTTGTAGATTTATCTACATAGTCATTGCTCTCAAGTTCTTTAAACCACTTATCATGAAAATTTCCTGAACTAATTTCATTATAATCATCTGATGCAATAAATATTTCAAAAGCTTGAATATTAGTTAAATTTGGATTTTTAATCTTGATTTCATATATCTTTCGATAAATGATTTCAGCAACATATAATACAAATGGTCTTGATTTATCAGTTTCCAAACTAAACTCCTCAAATGTCTACTGAATAATAGCACGAATTAGGATCATCTTTATAGTGCGCAAAAGGCCCACACTCTTTAAAACCAAAACTTTTAAAAAGTTTTCTAGCGGGCGCAAAAAAATCACCCGCACCAGTTTCGACACTTAGTTTAGTAATTCCTATTTGTTTAGATTTTTCAATAAGATGTGAAATTATTTTTCCGCCATATTTTTTATTTCTAAACTTATCTGAAACTCTTATAGATTTAAATTCTCCATGTGTTTCGTCAAATAATTTTAGAGCTCCACAACCAATTAATTCATTATTTTCCCACAAACTCCAGAATTTTATACTTGGAACCTTTAATCCAGGTATATCTAATACATGCGAACTCCCTTCAGGAGAAACTGATCTCAATTCAATAAAATGCTTAGTTAGCAACTCATTTACTTGCGGATCATCAAAATTATTTTCTATTGATTTCATAGTTTTGAAAAACATATAATCTAAATTTAGATTAAACCAAGAAAATTAAATATGTGTGGAAGATACGTAATAACTAGCCCCGTTACAAAAACAAAAAAACTTGTTAAGTCAGCTATACAAGTTGAAGATAATGAAAATTATAATGCACATCCATTTCAAAAATTACCTGTAATTAAAAAATATAATAATGGAAATACTCTAGAAAATTTAAAGTGGGGAGTAGTACCTAGCTGGGCTAAGCAAAAAGATTTTAAACCTTTAATAAATGCAAGACTAGAAACTATAGATGAAAAAGTGTCTTTCAAAAAATTAATTCGACTACATAGATGTGTAGCTGTAGCAGATGGTTTTTATGAGTGGAAAAGAGAAAAAGAAAATAAAACACCTTATTATTTTTTAAGAGAGGATAAAAAGCTTATGTATTTAGCGGCTATTTATGACAATAATCAATTTTGTTTAATAACCGAGGATGCAGATGAAAATATTAAAGAAATACATCATAGACAGCCTGTTATAATCAATGAAAATGATGTTAATAGATATTTAAATCTTGAATTAACAGGATCGAGTTTTCTGAAAGAGTGTAAAAAAACAAAATTAAACTTTCATGAAGTTTCAAAGGAAGTTAACAAACCTACAAACAATAATATTTCTTTGATCCAAACAATTTCTTAAAACTATTTTTCTATAGTTGTTAAATGTCCCATTTTCCTTTTAGCTTTAACTTCTTTTTTTAAATAATCATAAAAAAATTCATTTTCTTTAAATTTTTTATTTTTATATTCTAATATATCTTCACCAATCAAATTAAGCATTTTTGCATTATAAATTTTTTTTGTTTCTAATTTTTCAAGTCCACATACAGCTCTTATATGATTTTCAAATTGGCTAATGTTATGTGAATTTATAGTTAGGTGTCCAGAATTATGTACTCTTGGTGCAACTTCATTAGCATATAAATTATTATTTTTATCTATAAAGAATTCAACGCACATAGTACCAATATAATCAAGCTCTTCAGCCACTGTTTTTGCCCAGTCCAATGCTTTATTTTTAATTTCATCACTTATATCAGCGGGAATTTTGGAGTGTTTTAAAATCTGGTCTTCATGATAATTTTCGATTGGATCATAGATTTCATATTTTTGGTGACCAAATCTTGTAACTACTACTGAAATTTCTTTTTTTAAATTTACTATCTTTTCTAAGATATAGCCTTTTGAAAAATCAAAATCTTCATTTAAATCATTTGCATTATCTATTTTATATTGACCCTTTCCATCATAACCAAGTGTACAAGTTTTCAATAAACCAGGTATTAATCTATCGTTTATTTTTATATCATCTAAATCGTTAATACTTACAAACTGTGTTGTAGTTATATTGTTTTTATTCAAAAACTCTTTTTCAGTCATTCTATTTTGAATTAATTTATTTATTTCGGGGCTTGGTAATACAGATTTGGTTTCATTAATTTTTTTCAATATATCGTATGGGATATTTTCAAACTCGTAAGTAACGAGATCAACTTTTTCTAAAAAGTTATTGATAATATTAATGTCTTGATAGTCTCCATAAATAAATTCATCTGCAAAATTGATTGCGGGTGCATCTTTATCATCTGATAAAATAACCGTTTTAATATTAAGTTTTTTTGCTGCAGATGCTAATAGACTTCCTAATTGTCCACCACCTATTATTCCTAGATCAGGTTTAGACATTAATTACTTTGGTTTTTTTTTTACTTTCGATGTTTGTTTTTTTCGCCAATTTAAAAGTGTTTTTTTTACATTGTTATCATACGTAGCTATAATTGAGGCAGCATATAAACCAGCATTGATCGCACCATCTTCTCCAATAGCAACTGTACCAACAGGAATTCCTTTTGGCATTTGAGCAATTGATAGTAGGCTATCTAAACCTTTTAACTTTTTACTTTCAATGGGAACACCTATGACTGGAATTCTAGTTATAGCAGCAATCATACCAGGTAAATGTGCTGATCCTCCGGCCCCAGCAATAATAATAGAAATATTATTATTTTCTGCTTTCTTTGCATAGGTATAAAGTCTATCAGGCGTTCTGTGTGCAGAGACGATATTTGTCTCATAATTAACTTTTAAAATCTTAAGAACTTTTAAACAATTTTTCATTGTTTTGTAATCAGACTGACTGCCCATTACAATTGATACTTTATGTGATTTTTTTTTGTATTTCATGAAACCAATATCAATTTACAGATATTTCCCTTAAATTGCAATTTTTAGCTAAGGACAGTTTAAGTTAGTGACAATCATAATAATAATAATAGTGTATACCAAATATGAATTATCGAATTGATAATCTTCAGTATTGTAATTGGTCTAGAGAAATCTTTGAAATAAATAATAAAGCTGGATTAAATGCGGTTCACGTAACGTTAGTTTATCATGAAGACTACGATGAATTACAACAAAGAATACATGAGTGGAATAAACATTTTGAAGAAAATAAAGATCTTATATTTCTAGGCAATAACTACAATGATATTACAAAAGCAAAAGAAGAAAACAAAACTGCAATTTTTTTTGGATTTCAAAATTGTTCTCCAATTGAAGATGACATAGGTCTTATAGAAAAAGTACATTCACAAGGTTGTCGATTTATGCAATTAACTTATAACAACCAATCATTATTAGCCACTGGATGTTATGAAAAAAATGATAGCGGAGTTACTAATTTTGGAAAAGAGGCTATTAAAGAAATGAATAGAGTAGGTATCGTTGTTGACATGTCTCATTCAGCAGAGAAAAGTACACTTGATGCAATTGAAATTAGCCAAAAACCAATTGCAATCACTCATGCAAATCCTACTTTTTGGTTTGAAGCTAAAAGAAATAAATCTACAGAATTATTAAAAGTTTTATCTGATAGTGGAGGAATGTTAGGTTTATCATTGTATGCTCACCATTTAAAAGATGGAACAAATTGTAAAATAGAAAGTTTTTGTGAAATGGTTGCAAGAACAGTTGAAATTATGGGTATTGATAATGTTGGAATAGGATCAGACTTATGTTTGAACCAACCAGACAGTGTAGTTGAGTGGATGAGAAATGGAACTTGGTCAAAATCAAAAAATTTTGGTGAAGGCAGTAAAGATAAACCTGGTTTTCCAAAACAACCAGATTGGTTTTTGGATGCAAGAGGATTTAATAATATAAACACAGAACTAAAAAATAAAGGTTTTCACGAAGAAGAGATAAATAAGATACTTGGCAATAACTGGTTTAATTTTTATAAAGGAATTAATTAATGCAAGTTCCACTAAGAGATCCTAAAATTGTAATGAAACTTTCTAGGCTTGGATCGTTTCATCAATCTAAATTATCTTTTCTAAGATCATTTTTAAATGAGTTCAAAGATTGGAAATATAACAGAGATTTGTTTGACTTGAATGATAGGGGATATGGAGTAGCTATTTATTCATTTTCAAAAGATAAAAAAACATATTCTTTAGTTTGTTTTGCTAATGAGCTTAAAGATGAGGAAAGATCTGATAGAGTAATAGCAACTAAATGGGATGCTGCATTTGCTTTGTATGATGGCATTCCTTCAAAAATTGATATTGATAGACTTTCACAAAATGTCCCTAAACAAGAAGTAGGTAGACTTTCTTATAAAGAACTAACTCTCTCAAGAGCAAATAGATCAGTTAGAGCATTTAATTATGTGGTTAAGTGTTTATCAAAAGGTATCCAGCCAAATACTAATGAGCTTTCAAAAGTTGGATATTTGTACAGAACAACTGCAGTATATGGCTCAGGAAAATTTGGATTAGCAGACAGGTTTAGAATTAAAAATAGAGATGAAATAAATGGTCCTTTTAGATTGGAAATGATGTTGGTTTATCTTGTAAGACAATTCACTTTCGATCAAGTAAATCATATAGCAAAACATAAAAATCCTAAAGATGCTGTAGAACTGAACTTGGATATTTGCAGAAATTTAGGAATTGGTAATTCAACTGGATTGGGAATGGCACCATTTATTGTAAACCACCCTTCATTGTTAAATAATTGGATTCTAGCTAAAGAAACAGCTTTAAAAAAAATAAGAGAAATAGAAAAAGTATCAGAAGAAGAGTTTAAAATTTTTTACAACTGTTTAACAAAATCTTTAAAAAATGTAACTTCATGGAATACTGATAGTGAATATCAAAAGAAGAAAATTGAGAATTTAATTAATGATTTACAAAATTTAATCAATTATTTGAAAGACAATATTCATAAATCAAATTTTTATATATTCGACAAATTATACAATTGGGCGGAGGAAAATTTATCCGAAGAAGGAGTTGAGTATTTGGTTTCTATAATGATGGAACCATATAATGAAATAACCGATCCTTTGATTTCTCAAATGAGTTCAGACGAGGATAGTAGTTTTAATATACCTGTAGACAGAACTATAAATGACCTAAGAGAAATAATTGAAAAAAATTATTCAGATATTTTAAAAATTGATTTTTCAAAAAATGAAAACAATAAAAAATTTTGGTTCATTTCAAAAAATAAAGAAGAACCTAGGATTGGAGATCGGTTTGAAGATAATGGCTCAGAACTTGAGCAGCCTACAGCTATTGCTAGAGATATTAAAAAACTTTATGAAACTATTTTTACATTAAAAAACAGCTTAAAGATTGGCAATTTTCTAGTACAGAACAATGATTTAAGACATATTGTAAGAAGAGTGTTTATAACAGAGAAATATCCATATTCTGAAATTCAAGATAACACCATTGGCTCAAAATTAGTTCCTATTGATATGTTAAGGCTTAAACTATCTTTTTTTGGGGCGGTAAAGTTTGATCCAAGATCTGATAAATGGTTAAGGATTTGTATGTTTCAAGGAGCTCCATTACCAAATGAACTGAATTCATTTAATCAATATTGGATATATAACTAAAGTAATTAATGAGAAGTTATAGTGAAATTGACACGATTGTTAAACGTTCAACAAAAGCGAAAGGCTTCTCCTGGGGAGTTGCAGAAGAAATAGGAAAGAACATCAAGCAACTCGAGTTATTTGGTTTACCAGGAATAAAACATATAAACCAATATTTTAAGATTTTTAATAATGAGAAGTTTGAAAATTGCCAATCTTTTAACAAAAGCAACAGACCTCAAAACTTTTACTGTCCAATTAAACTTGGATTAAGTTTTTTTGATCAATCTATCTCTATCCAAGAACTAAATGATATAGAAATTGAAAAAATGGCTTACCCATTGATATTTTTGCCGTTTGTCAGCAGATCTTCGGAAATAATAGGAAAGAGAATTTTTTTAAAGATAGATCAAAAAGAATTTTTATTAAATTTCAATCAATCAATTTATTCAAATTATTTAAGTAGTGAGGTTGTAGAAAAAGCCGATGTAATTAAAATCCAATTCTTAGAAAACAAGAATAATTTTTCCGAAGAAGATTGGAAAGAATTAACAAAATTATCTGAAAACACATTTGTTGAAGAAACAGATGAATTAAAACAAAAAACTGCAGGAGCAGGATTAACAGATAATGACTGATAACTTTGAATATAAATCGGACAAATCAGATAAAAATGAATTAAATGATATTTGTGATGAATGTAAAAAAGAAGATGAGACAGTAACTCAAAATTTAATACTCACAGGATATAAACTTTGTAACTCCTGCAGAACATCAAAAACTTTATTTCCACTTTAAATATTCGTACTAATAGGTAACGAATTAATTTTTGTCATTACGAAAGAAATTGTCAAAAAAGAAATTATTAAAAAAGACAAAAATACAATTCCAAATGCTTTTAAATTTGATTTTAAATTTAAAATATGTCTTGTGGCTATAATTAATGAAGCAAAAATCCAAAATTGGGTAAGAAAAATAATTAAAAGCACTAATTCTGGCGTGACAGCAAAAAATCTTATTAGTCCTGGAGCATGTGCGTACCCAACGGCTATAAGGACTCTTTTAAATGGAATTTTTCTATCTTTATCAGGAAAAATTTTAACTCCAATTACAAATATAAAAATTGCCCATACCAGCCAAGTTAATAATGCTGTTAAACCAGATATACCAACAGACGTTTTAACAATTGTGTTCGCTGCAATAGCACCAGCAACCCCATCTAAAATCATGATAAGAATTGCAAAATAAATTCCAGCTTCTCCGTAATATCTTGGAGTTCTATAAAGAGTTTTATCAAGCTTTAACGATTTAAAAACAATATCTAAAAACTGAGCAAACATTAATTATCTTTATTTTTTTTTTGCGCCTTATATGAAACGATTAATGGGAATATTATTAGAGCAATAGCGATTATAATGCAAACAACTATGAAAAAGGTTTTCGTCATATTTAGGGGGAATTAAATTCCCCCTAAAAAAATTTTTATCACTTACTGACTACTTCTCTTGTATTTGCGTTGTAAGATTCTGTAAATGGAATATCAACTACAACTGCATCAACTGGTTCCCCAGGTTTATCAGAATATTTTTCTGGTAGATGGACTTTAAATTTCGATCCAACCTTACCTCTTGGAAAACCATTTGCATTTAGCGTGCCATCAAATGGAACATATCCCATAGCAATATTTTTCCCCTTTTCTGGGTGATACCATGGAGAAGTTATAAATCCTACAGGCTCACTGCCGTTCTCTGAAATTAACCAAAAATCTGGAGCATATTCTTCAATAGGTTTTCCTCCTAATTCAAGTCCAACTAATTGAAGTTTGTAAGGTTTATGACCTGCTTTTAAATCAGCTTTCATTTTCTCGAGAGCTTTTTTACCAACATAATCACCTTTTTTGTTCCATTCACCTTTTCCAGATAAAGAAACTTGATATCCAAGATTACATTGAAAAGGATTATGCTCATGATCCATATCTTGTCCCCATGAAAGAATTCCAGCCTGAATTCTTCTATGGTGTGCAGGAGCAATCACCATTAAGTTATGTTTTTTACCTGCTTCAAGAACAGCATTCCACATATCTTCGGCATATAAAGTTGCTTCTCTTAAATATATTTCAAATCCAGACTCGCCTGAAAAACCTGTTTGAGAAATAATACAACTTCTTCCACCAACTTTTGCAGACGCCAATCCATAAAAAGGCATGTTGTCTATGTCAACTTCACTTCCACAAAGATCTTTCATTAAAGCTTTTGCTTTAGGACCTTGAATTTGCACAGGACAAGCATCTATTTCATTAATTTGAACATTAAACCTTTCATCTGCATTTACTCCTTGCAAATATAATCCAATATCACTGTCTGATAAACTAAACCAAAATTCATCTTTAGATATTCTTAAAAGAATAGGATCATTTAATACTCCTCCATATGCATTACACAAAATTACATATCTTCCTCTCATTGGAGAAATTTTTGTAGCATCTCTTGTAATTACATAATCAACAAATTTTTCTGCATCTGGTCCTTTAACTTGTATTTGTCTTTCAACTGCAACATTCCACATTGTTACATGATTTTTAATTGCTTCGTACTCAACCATCGCACCACCATCTTCAGGTTTAACATAACCTCTTGGATGATAAATTCTATTATAAACAGTTGCTCTCCAACATCCTGCCTTCATAGATAAATGCCAGTATGGAGATTTCCTTACTCTTGTTGATATTAGCATCTCAACTTTAGTAGGTCCGCTTTGTCTTAAATTATATGGTACTTTTCTATCAGACTGATCTACTGATGTTGTATGTCTTAGTTTACTATAGTCAAATTCATTAGACATAGTTATTCTCCTTCAACCACTTGTTAGTTTCCTTCAAGCCGCCGAATGTATAAATGTGGAAATAATCAGTATGCGATTTAACTTTCCCAATTAAATCATTAGGGTCTTTAGGTTTCAATAAATCTAACGCCTTACTAAAATTAGATTTAAGAAAGTTAATGGAATTTTTTGCCCCTACAATATTAGCAAATTTAATTAAGCTAGATATTTTCATTGGCCCAGTTATTCCAACATGAACTGGTATTGTTTGTTTTGAAATAAAATCTATAATAGGCTGAGTATCCATTAGCCATTGTGTAACTATATAATCAGCATAAGGCTTTTTATCTATCATAGCTTTTTCTAAATCAGAGTCGGATATATCAGGACTCCCCTCAGGATGTCCAGCAATTCCAATCTTAATACCATCAAAAAATCCTGTCTCTAACATTTGATACGAGCTATCAAATTTTCCGATCGGGTCACGACTTCCACCTATAACCAAGACCTGCTTAACACCCAAATCTTTACATCTAGAAACATAATCTTTTAGCTGATTTTCATCATTTATTGACCTTGCTGGGAAGTGAGGAACTGGATTAAATCCCTCTTTAACTAACTCTCCAGACTGTTGAGCGGTCTCTTTATAATCACCCCCAGGTAGCATTGTAACATAAACATCTTTTACCTTTGGCAACGTGCTTAAATCAGTTTTAGGACCTATTTCTAAAGAAAAATTCATAATTAAATTCTTAATTATTTTATATTCCGTGTCTATAAAAATATTAAACAGATGAACACATTGTAACCCATTGTCATGATCGGAAAATTTAATTAAATTTAGTCATGGAAAATAAATTATCTCAAATTACAGAATTATTCTCCAAAACAAGACAACAAACTCTATCTCTGTGTGAGAACTTAGAGGCTGAGGATATGGTCATACAGCCCAGCAAAAATGTTAGTCCTCTTAAGTGGCATCTTGGTCACACCACATGGTTCTTCGAAAAATTCATATTGTCAGAATTGGATGAAAGTTACAAACCATTTAACAAAGATTATAATTACATATTTAATTCTTATTACAATTCTGTAGGTGAGTACAATCCTCGAAATAAGAGAGGTTCACTAAATAGACCCATCTTAAAAGATATTGTAAAATACAGACATTATGTAACTGAAAATATTATTGATTTTTTAAAAAGGACAAAAAATAATAGAACATCATTTTTAGTTGAACTAGGTTCAAATCACGAACAACAGCATCAAGAATTAATGTTAATGGATATTAAAAATATTTTTTTCAACAATCCATTGATGCCGACTTATAATTCTAACAATGATAAACCAACTGCTAAAGAAGAAAATGAATTGAAATTAGAAACTAGTAAAAAATTTAAATATGGAAATAATGAGGATATTTTTTGTTACGATAACGAATTACCAGTATCAGAAATACAATTAGATCCTTTTAAAATATATTCATTTATTACTAATGGAGAGTGGAAAGAATTCATTAATGATGGCGGATATAAAAACCATGAGTATTGGTTATCTGATGGATGGGACTTTATAAATAATAATAAATTAGAAAGACCAATGTATTGGATAGATAATAATAATTATTTTACATTAAATGGTGTAAAAAAAATTGATAATGAAAAACCAGTTTCTCATATAAGTTTCTATGAAGCGGATGCTTTTGCAAGATACAAAAACAAAAGATTACCAACTGAATTTGAACTAGAATATTTTTTAAAACAATCTGAGAAAAAAGGTAATTTTTTAGAAAATAAAATTTTTCATGAAGTTGAAGAAAAAGCAGACGATGTTTATGGAAATTTATGGGCATGGACAAGCAGTAATTACACGCCTTATAAAAAATATAAACCATATGAAGGAAATCTAGGAGAATATAATAATAAGTTTATGTGCAATCAGTTTGTGTTGAAGGGCGGCTCACATTCTACATCTATTAATCATATCAGAGCATCTTATAGAAATTTCTTTTACCCAAGCGATACTTGGCAGTTTTGTGGTGTCAGACTAGCTGATGACATCTAGTGACTAATTTAAAATTAATAAACATAAACAATCAAATTCAAGATGATAAAAAATTAATCTTACAAGGATTATTAAATAAAAAACAAAAATATTTACTGCCAAAATATTTTTATGATGAAAAAGGTTCAAAGTTATTTAATAAAATTACAAACCTTAAAGAATATTACCCGACAAATAAAGAGTTAGAAATACTTGGTAACTTACAAAAAGAGATAAGAAAGAAATTACCAATTCATTCAACAATTGTAGAATTCGGAAGTGGCTCAAATAAAAAAATCAACAAATTTATAAAATCATTAATCAAACCCAAAGAATATATTCCTATAGATATTAGTAAGGAATATTTGTTTGAAAATGCATCAATAATTGCAAAAAAATTTTCAGATTTAAAAGTAACAGCAATATGTGCTGACTTTAGTCAGACCAATAGATTAAATACAATTTTAAAAAATAAAAAAAAAATAGTCAGTTTTTTTCCAGGATCTACCATAGGAAATTATTTACCTAAAAATGCAAAAAAAATATTAAAAAATTTTTCAAAAATCATAGGTAAAAATTCTTATTTAGTAATTGGGGTAGATTTAATCAAAAATAAGAAGACCCTTGAAAATGCCTATAATGATAAATTGAGAGTAACAGCTAAATTTAATAAAAATATATTAAATGTAGTAAACAAAATTTGTAATTCAAAATTTCAAACAAAAGATTTTGAACATAAAGCGTTCTACAATTTAAAAAAAAACAGAATTGAAATGCATCTTATCTCGAAAAAAAATTTCACGTTAAAAATTAATAAAAAGAATATTAAATTTACTAAAGATGAAACAATTCATACTGAAAATTCTCATAAATATTCAAAAAATAATTTTGTTAAATTAGTTAATAAATCTGGCTTTAAAGTCTTAAAATATTTTACTGATAAAAAAAATTATTTTGGAGTTTTTTTATTAAAAGTGAAGTAAGTTTTATTATGGCTCAAAAAGACGTAGGTAACAAAATTCCCATCTATAAGCTAAAAGAAACTGATGAAGTAATGAAATATTATGATCAGTGGGGAGATGGTAATAAATATGATAAGGATATGGTCGATTGGAATTACACAGGACCAAAAGAAACAACAAAAGTATTTTCAGAATTTCAAAAAAACAAAGATGCAAAAATTTATGACGCTGGTTGTGGAACTGGATTGGTGGGTGTTGAATTAAAAAAATATGGTTTTAAAAATTTTCATGGGGCAGATCTTTCAAAAAAGTTATTAGAATTAGTGCCAAATGATCTTTATGAAAAACTTGAACAAGTAGACTTGAATAAACCCATTAATAAAAAAGATGACGAATATGACTCTGTTATGTGTGTTGGTACATTTACTTTTGGACATGTAAAGCCACCAGCTTTGGAGGAATTTATCAGGATTACAAAGAATGATGGATTTATCTGTTTTACTATTAATGAGGGAATACATGAAGAATATGGTTTTGATAAAAAAATTGAACAACTTAAAGAGCAAAATAAATGGAAAGAAATAAAATTTTTTAAATCAGATTACATTGCGAGCAAAGATGTAAATGCTTGGCTAGGTTTATATCAAGTGATAAAATAAACTATGTCAGAAATTTACAATATTATAGATAAACAAAAGTTAGATATTGTATCTAAACCAATTAGTGAAGCTCATGGTTTACCAAATGAATGTTACATCAGTAAAGAATATACTTTAATTGAAAGAAAAAAATTATTTGAAGATAAGTGGATCGTCATTGGAGTTGGAAGTTCTATTCCAGATGAAGGAGATGTGAAACCAATTGATTTGCTTGGAATACCTTTACTTATTGTTAGAACAAAAAATAAAGAAATAAAAGTTTTTCATAATATTTGTAGTCATAGAGGAGTTAAATTAGTTAAAGAGGCTGGCAAAATTAGAAATGTTATTAGGTGCTCATATCATTCATGGTCATATGACCTAGAAGGAAAATTAGTTGCTACACCTCATATAGGAGGCATGAATATTCATCAAACACCTGAATTTGATAAATCAAAAAGTAATTTAAAAGAGATCAGATCATATATCTGGTTAGATCTAATTATGATTAATATTAACAACAATGAAATTTCATTTGAGAATTATATTAGTCCTTTAAGTCAAAGATGGGAAAAATTTTGGCCATTGAAAGATAGAGAATTAATTTATCATGCAAATGATTATGGTTATTTTAAATTAGATGCAAAATGTAATTGGAAATTTGCAATTGAAAATTATTGTGAAAGCTATCATTTGCCTTGGGTTCATCCAGGATTAAATTCTTATTCAAAGTTAGAAGATCACTATCATATTCAAGGACTTCCAAATCGTTTCGCCGGACAGGGAACAGTGGTCTATAATCCAAGGTTTGAAGGAAATGAAAAGTTCCCATGCTTTCCTAATTGGCCTAAAGATAAGGAAAATATAGCTGAGTATGTAGCGCTATTCCCAAATGTAATGTTAGGAATTCACAAAGATCATTATTATGCTTATTGGTTAGAGCCAGTCAATCATGAGTTTACAATAGAGCATATGGAAATTTATTATGTTGGAGATGAAGCAGCAAATTCAAAAAAGTATAAATCTCTAAGACAAAAAAATCACAAACAATGGGAAGATATTCAAAAAGAAGATGTAGATATAATTCAAAGTATGCAAATAGGTAGAAACTCTCCAGCTTATAATGGCGGTAATTTTTCTCCAAAGATGGACAATCCAACACATCATTTCCATAAGTGGGTTGCTGGTAATTTAATTTAAAGTTAAAACCTAAAAATGAAAATTATATTAATCATGGGACTTCCAGGCGCAGGAAAAACTACATTAGCTGATGAACTTGCTCCTTTATTAAATGCAAAAAGATTAAATGCAGATGAAGTAAGAAAAGCTGCAAACGATTGGGATTTTTCAGAAGAGGGAAGAACAAGACAAGCAAAAAGAATGGCTGACTTTGCATTACAATTAAAAAACGAAGGAAATTATGTGATTGCGGATTTTATTTGCCCAACTCCAAAAGCAAGAAGTTTATTTCCTGCAGATTATGTAGTTTGGGTAGATACAATAAAAGAAGGTAGATTTGATGACACTAATAAAATGTTTGTTAAACCAGAAAAATATAATTTTCATGTTACCACACAAGATGCTAAGTCTTGGGCACCAAAGATTTTAAAGGAGATAAAAAAATGATGTATCAATGGGATAACAAAAAACCAACAGCCCAAATGTTAGGAAGATGGCAACCGTTTCATGATGGTCACTATACTCTATTTAAGGAAATTATAAAAAAAACAGGACAAGTATGTATTCAAATTAGAGATGTACAAGGTGTTGATGATAACCCATTTGATTTTGAAACTGTCAAAAAAAATATTGAGGAAAAACTTAATCCAGAGTTTGAAGGCAGGTTCAAAATTATGCTTGTCCCTAATATTACAAATATTTGTTATGGAAGAGGTGTTGGATATAAAATTGAAGAAATAGTTTTGCCTGAAGAAATTCAAAAAATTTCAGCAACTAAAATTAGAGCTAAGATGAGAGAAGAAGGTAAATTAAAATAAGTGACTGTAAAAATAAAAAAATTATCACCAGGCGTTAAAAGAGTTTTAATTAATGATCCAAAAACTTATAATTCACTATCCTACAAAACTCTTTCATCTTTATTAAAGGCATTCAAAAAATTAGATAATGATAAAGAAACAAGGGTAATTATTTTAGAAGGAGCTGGAAAAGGATTTAGTGCAGGCCATAACTTAAAAGAGGTAAGAGGTATAAAAAATAGATCTAATCATCTAAAACTTTTTAAACTTTGTTCAAAACTTATGATGCAAATTGTGGAGGGAAACAAACCAGTCATAGCGAAAGTACATGGAGCAGCTTATGCAGCAGGATGTCAATTAGCTGCCAGTTGTGATCTTGCATATAGTACGAACTCAGCAACGTTTGCTACACCTGGAGTAAAAATTGGATTATTTTGCAGTACACCAATGGTTGCTGTCAGTCGAAAAATTAGCAGAAAAAGAATGATGGAAATGCTACTTACCGGTGATCCAATTAGTGCAAAATATGCAAAGGAAATTGGATTAATTAATGATCACTACAGTCCAAAAATATTGAATAAAAAAGTTTTAGATATTGCAAAAAAAATATCTTCAAAATCAAATTTAACTATCAAAATAGGTAAAAAAGGTTTTTATAAACAATTAGAAATGCCCCTTAACAAAGCTTATGATTATACAAGTAAGATGATGACGCTTAATATGTCATCTTATGATGCCAAAGAGGGTATAAGTGCATTTATCGAAAAAAGAAATCCAAGTTGGAAAAACAAATAACCATTAAGTTGAAGTCACTTAAAAAAAAGATTAAGTTGTAATTAAAGGAGAAAATCAATCATGGATGGATGTTGTGGTCCTGGATATGCTAGTCCTGCAGAAGCAATAAAAGCACCAAAAGAAAAGCTTTTATATACTATAGCTATTTACACTGGGACTGGAATACAAAAACCAGACTACTTAGCAACAGTCGATGTTGATCCTCAAAGTCCTACTTATTCTAAAGTAATTCATAGACTTGAAATGCCAGGTATTGGTGATGAATTGCATCATATGGGATGGAATGCATGTTCTTCTTGTCATGGCGACACAAAAATGAGCAGAAAATATTTATTAGTCCCAGGTGTTAGATCAAATAATATTTATGTTGTTGATACTGCATCCGATCCTAGAGCTCCAAAAATACATAAAGTAGTAGATGGATCTGAAATAAAGAAAAAAACTAATTTATCAGGACCACACACAGTTCATTGCTTAGGTTCTGAAATTATCATTTCTTTTCTTGGAGACGCTCGAGGAGAAGCGCCAGGAGGATATTTACACTTAAATAAAGATTTTGAAATTGTAGGTAGGTGGGAAAACTCAATGGGAGATATACCTTTTAGTTATGACTTCTGGTACCAGCCAAGACATAATGTAATGGTTAGTTCTGAGTGGGCTGCCCCAAATACTTTCATGCCTGGATTTGATTTAGAGGAAGTTGGTCATTTGAAATATGGTAGAAGACTTCATGTTTGGGATTTTAAAAAAAAAGAGCCAGTTCAAACAATGTATTTAGGTGAAGATGGTTTAATACCATTAGAAGTTAAATTTATGCATAATCCTGATAGTAGCCATGGATTTTGTGGTGCAGCTCTAAGTGCAAATGTAATTCATTTTTGGAAATCAAAAGATGGAAAATGGGAATGGGAAAAAATAATCGATGTTGAAAATGAACCTCATCCTGATTGGCCAATCCCAGTGCCTGGAGTTATGTCAGCGATATTAGTTTCTATGAATGATAAATATTTATATATAAATAATTGGCTTCATGGAGATATGAGGCAATACGATATTTCAGATCCACACAAACCAAAATTAACTGGTCAAGTTTGGATGGGTGGATTATTAGGAAAGGCTCCAGAAGTAAATGGCGTTAAAATTGCTGGTGGACCTCAAATGTATCAATTATCTTTAGATGGTAAAAGGATGTATGTAACAACATCATTATTTTCTACTTGGGATAATCAATTTTATCCTGAAATAAGAAAGCAGGGTGGAGCAATGATTATGATTGATTGTGATGTTGAAAATGGGGGAATGAAAATTAATAAAGATTTTATTGTTGATTTTGGTAAAGAACCAAATGGACCTAGTAGATGCCATGAAAGTAGATATCCTGGTGGAGATTGCACAAGTGATATCTGGTTATGACGAAGATTACAATCTCAAACAGAAATAATAGTGCATTTGAAGTAACTGGTAAAAAACCTTTATTAAATGAATTAAGAGATCAAGGGGTAGATCTTCCTTACGGATGCCAGTATGGGGGATGTATTACATGTGCAGCTAAACTAATTAATGGAGAAGTGGATCAACGTTCTCAAGTTGCTTTAAATAACAGACAAATAAATGACGGATATATTATTTTATGTGTTGCTAAAGCAAAAACAGATTGCACAATTGAGATAGGAGTTGAAAGTCATGATAAATTGTATCGAAATCCTTTCCTAGACCCTTTAGAACCTCATGAATTAAAAGCAGATATCGCGAGTAAAAAGAAAGAAAAAAATAAAGATGAACCACAATGAACCTTATAGCGCTGAATATTTAAAAGATATTTTAAGCTCAGTTAAGACAATTGCTATGGTTGGTGCTAGCCCAGATAAAACTAAATTTAGCTATGGTGTATTAAGAGTTTTGCACGAAACTGGTTATGACATGATACCTGTAAATCCTAAACCAGGTATAAAGGAAATTAGAAATTTAAAAGTTTATCCAAATTTATCGGCTATCGATAGACCTGTTGATATGGTCGAAGTATTTAGAAAATCCGAGGATCTTTATGGAATTGCTGAAGAGGCAATATCAATTGGAGCAAAAGTATTATGGGGACAAATAGGTGTAATTAATCATGATGCAGCAAAAATTGCTGAAGATGCAGGTTTAAAAGTAGTTATGAATAGATGTCCAAAAATTGAACTCTTCAGACCATTTTGGAAACCTCGACTAGATCTTAAAATTTAAATTAAATTATGGATACAACACTCGTTGATGAAAAGATAAAAGAACTTTATTTAAGTTATCGGACAATAGCAATTGTTGGAGCAAGTCCTGACTCAAAAAAAACTTCCAATATAATAATGAAATATTTAAGAAATACAGGTTACAAAGTTTTTCCTGTTAATCCAGTAACAGATAATAAAATTATACATGGTGAACCAGTATATAAAAAACTAACGGATATAAAAGATCATGTTGGAATTGTTAATGTTTTTAGACCCAGTGAAGAGGCTGAGGAAATAGCAAAACAAACAATAGAAATTGGTGCAAATGTATTATGGTTGCAATTAGGAATTCACAACGAAAATGCAGCTAAATTAGTCTCTCAAAATAAAATTTATTATATCTCTAATAAATGTATTAAAAACGAATACGATAGATTATTCAAAACTATATAATATCAAATTATTAAGTGTGATATTAAGACCTTTTATTTCATTTTAAATTTAAGATAAATTTAAATTATGAAATTCAAGATTTTATTTTTTTTAATTACATTTTTTTATTTTAATCCTTCGTTTGCCGATGTTTTAAAACCAAGTGTAAATATAGATCCGAAACAAGTTGTTTTAATTCAATTAAAGGCGTTAATGAAAAATGACAATCCATATAAAGATAGAGGGATTGAGCAAACTTGGGAATTTGCACATCCCAATAATCAAAGGATGACAGGTCCCTTAGATAGATTTAAAAGAATGTTAAAGGGTGCTTCATACTCAATGTTAATTGATCACAAAGAAAATACAGTAACTGAAATTTACAAATCAAGTACCATGGCAACTTATGAAGTTGTTGTCTTGGATAAGGATAAACAATATTTTAAATTTAAATGGAAAGTTGAAAAGAATGATAAAGAGGGCAATCTTTTAGATTGCTGGCTAACAACAGCAGTTTCACAACCAATACCAATGGGATCATCAATATAATGAAAAAGCCTCCAATGTATATAAGATATGCAATTCTAATGTTTATTTTATGCTTTCCAACAATTTCATCCACTCAACTTGGATGGTATTTTTGGGGAAGTGAAGTTGGGATTAATATTGGTATGGTAGTAGGTACAATTTCCGTCATAGTTGCCGCTTATTTAATGTTCAGAATGGGCTGGCGTGACGCAGATGACGAATAATAGAATTTTGTTTCGTTAGTAATTAAAATTTAGTAGGAATCTGATAATGAAATCCAAAGCAAAAGTTGTTGTAGTTGGTGGTGGAGTAGTGGGAGTTAGTGCACTCTATCACTTAGCAAAAAAAGGTTGGTCAGATGTTGTTTTAATTGAAAGAAAAGAACTAACATCAGGCTCAACTTGGCATGCAGCGGGCTTATTACCACTATTTAATATGAGTTATTCTGTAGGACAACTTCATAAGTATGCTGTCAATTTATATAAAACTTTAGAGGAAGAGACAGGTAAGAATGTAGGTTTCAGCGTTGTATCAAATATTAGATTAGCAAGCACTAAAGATAGAATGGATGAATACTTTCAATACGCCGGTGTTGCTCAAACAATAGGTGTTGATGTAAAATTTTTAACTCCAGACCAAGTTAAGGAAATCTGGCCATTATGTAATACATCAGATTTAGTTGGTGCAATACAACACCCTGAAGATGGATATATCCAACCAGCTGATTTAACACAAGCTCTTGCTACAGGTGCAAGAAATAGAGGAGCAGAAATTTATAGAAATACAAATGTTGTTGGAATGAAACAAACCAAAGATGGTTGGGTTGTTGAAACAGACAAAGGATCTATAGAGTGTGAACATATTATTTCTTGTTCAGGAAATTTTGCAAGACAAACTGGAAAGATGGTTGGTTTAGATATTCCAGTAATTCCAGTAGAACATCAATACATTGTTACAGAACCTCATCCAGAAATTCAAAAAAGAAAAAAAGATGGACTACCAGAGATGGGAGTTCTAAGAGATAGTGATAGCAGATGGTACATGAGAGAAGAAGCAGGTGGATTAATTTTAGGACCATATGAAGATGGAGCACCAGCTTGTTATGTAGATGGACCTTCAAAAGATTCTGAATATGAATTATTTCAGGAAGATTTAGATAGATTAGCGCCTCATATTGAAGGTGCAATACATAGAGTTCCTGCTTTTGGAGAAGTGGGTGTAAAGAAAGTTTATAATGGCGCAATTTGTTATACTCCAGATGGCAACCCAATTGTTGGTCCAGCTTGGGGTTTAAAAAATTTTTGGATAAACGAAGGTCATAGTTTTGGTATTACTGCAGCAGGTGGAGCAGGATGGCAACTTGCTGAATGGATCGTAGATGGCGAACCAACTATTGATATGCTTGGTGTTGAGCCAAGAAGGTATGGAGATTATTGCTCTAAATCATATTTAAAAACTAAAAATGAAGAAGCCTACAGTCATGTTTTCATAACTCACTTTCCTGATGAAGAAAGACCAGCAGCAAGACCATTAAGAACAGCACCATGTTATGACAGAATGAAAAATTTAGGAGCAGTTTTTGGTCAAAAATTTGGATGGGAAAGACCTAATTTTTTTGCAACTGATGGAATGGAGCAAAAAGACGATTGGTCATTTAGAAGATCTAAATGGTTCAATGCAATGGAAAAAGAATGCAAAAACGTTAAAGAAAATGTTGGTCTTTTAGATATGACTGCATTTGCAAAATGTAGAATTAAAGGACCTGGTGCGGAGGAATTTTTAGATAATTTAGTTGCAAACAAATTACCAAAAAAAGTTGGAAGAATTAATTTATGTCACGCTTTAAATACTAAAGGCGGAGTTCATTCTGAATTTACAATTATGAGAGAGTCACATGATAGCTTTTATTTAGTATCAGCAGGTGCTTTCCAAAGATTAGATCATGACTGGATTTTAAAATGGATGCCTTCAGATGGTTCAGTGCAGTTTGAAAATTTAACTAATAGTAATGGGGTTTTGGTTGTTTCAGGTCCAAAAGCTAGAGAGTTAATGCAAAGAGTTTCTAAAGATGATTTTTCAAATGAAAACTTTAAATGGCTTAGTGCAAAAATGGTTGATGTAGGTTATGCACCAGTTAATGCGATGAGAGTAAACTTTGTTGGTGAATTAGGATGGGAACTTCATCATTCAATTGAATATCAAAATCACATTTTTGATAAACTTATGGAAGCAGGACAAGATCTTGGATTAAAGCCATATGGTATTAGAGCTATGAATAGTTTGAGAGTAGAAAAATCATATAAATTAGTTGGAACAGAATTATCAATAGAATACTCACCTTATGAAAGTGGTCTTGATAGATTTATACACCCTAATAAAGGAAGTTTTATTGGACTTGAAGCATTGAACAAATGGAGAGAAAAAGGTTTTGATAACAAACTTGTTACCTTGGAGGTTCACAATCCAAAAGATGCAGATGTTTTGGGCAACAACCCAATTTATGAAAATGGAAGTGTAATAGGAAGAGCAACAGGTGGAGATTTTGGTTTTAGAATTGGAAAATCTTTAGCATTAGGAATGGTTAAACCAGAATTAGCAAATGTTGGACAAAAACTTAAAATTGAAATATTAGGTGAGAAATATGATGCAACGATTTTAGATGAAAGTCCTTACGATCCGGAAAACAATTTATTAAGAGCTTAATGAAAATACTAGTCGCTATTAAAAGAGTTATTGATTACAACGTTCAAATAAGAGTTAAAGAAGATGGCTCAGGTGTTGTTACTGACAACGTTAAAATGTCAACAAATCCACCAGATGATAATGCGATAGAAGAAGCGGTAAAAATTAAAGAAGCTGGCAAAGCTAAAGAAATAGTTGCAATAACCATTGGTGAGGAAAAAGCACAAGAAACAGTTAGAAAAGCATTAGCAGTAGGAGCAGATAGAGGAATACATGTCAAAGTTGATAATGTGATTGAACCATTGGCAGTTTCAAAAATTTTAAAAAAAATTGTAGAAAAAGAAAATCCTGATTTAGTATTTATGGGAAAACAAGCGATTGATGATGATTGTAATCAAACTGGTCAGATGCTTGCAGCTTTATTAAATTGGCCTCAAGCAACTTTTGCATCTAAGATTGAAGTTAAAGATAATGCATTAGAGGTAACACGTGAAATTGACGAAGGTTTGGAAACTATCGAAGTAAATGTTCCAGCAATTGTTACATGTGATTTAAGATTAAATGAACCAAGATATGCTTCACTTCCAAATATTATGAAAGCTAAGAAAAAACCAATAGAACAGATAAATGCTTCAGATTTAGGAGTTGATATTAATCCTAGAATCGAACAAATTAAAGTTGAAGAGCCACCAAAAAGAAAAGCTGGAATAAAAGTCGCTAGTGTTGAAGAATTGGTGCAAAAATTAAAAAATGAGGCTAAGGTAATTTAAATGTCAGTATTATTAATTGCAGAACATAACAATAAAGAAGTAAGACCATTTACCTATAATGCTATAACTGCAGCTTCTCAAATAAATGAGGATCTTCATGTTTTGGTTTTAGGTCATCAAGCAGATGATGTTGCAAAATCTTTATCTGAAGTTCCAAATGTAAAAAAAGTTATTCACGTTGATAATGAAATTTATGAAAACTACATTGCTGAAAATTATACAGCAGCAATAATTAAGCATGCAGAAAGTTATTCACATATTGTAAGCTCAGCAAATACATTTGGTAAAAATTTAATGCCAAGAATTGCAGCATTACTAGATACTTCGCAAGTCAGCGATATAATTAAAGTTATTTCTGAAGATACTTTTTTAAGACCAATTTATGCAGGAAATGCTTTTGCTACGGTTAAAAGTAATGACAAAAAAAAATGTGTTACTATTAGACCGACGTCGTTTGACCCTGCTGATAAGAGTGGTGGATCTGCTGAAATTACAAAATCTGATCCAGCAGAAGCTAGTTCATCAACTAAATTTCTAAAGAAAGAAGAAGTTAAGTCAGACAGACCAGAGCTTGGAACAGCTAGAATAGTTATTTCTGGTGGCAGAGGAATGCAAAATGGCGAAAATTTCAAATTAATAAGTGATATTGCGGATAAACTTAATGCAGCAATTGGTGCATCTAGAGCAGCAGTTGATGCAGGTTATATTACGAATGATCATCAAGTAGGACAAACGGGTAAAGTGGTAGTCCCAGATTTATATATTGCAGTTGGAATTTCAGGTGCGATACAGCACTTAGCAGGAATGAAAGAAAGCAAAGTTATTGTGGCTATAAATAAAGACGGTGAAGCTCCAATTTTTAGTGTCGCAGATTACGGATTAGAAGCAGATCTTTTTGAGGCGCTTCCTCAGTTTTTGTCAGAATTGAACAAATTAAACACTATACAAAAATAGCAAATACTGTAAGAAATTATCATTATGTCCAGAGAAGTGATGGAATACGATGTTGTCATCGTAGGTGGCGGACCATCAGGACTTTCAACTGCAATTAAATTAAAGCAGTTAAATCCAGATATTAATGTCTGCCTTTTAGAGAAAGCATCTGAAATAGGTGCACATATTTTATCAGGGAACGTGTTTGAAACACGTGCTTTAGACGAACTAATACCTAATTGGAAAGAATTAAATGCTCCCATTAAAACAAAAGTTACAAAAGAAAAATTTTTATTTTTAGGAAAACAAAAATCATTAAGTTGGCCAACATGGTTGCTTCCTAAGGTTCAACAAAATCATAACAATTATATTATAAGTCTTGCAAATCTTTGTAGATGGTTAGCAGAGCAGGCTGAGGGATTAGGAGTTGAAATATTCCCAGGATTTCCAGCAAGTGAAGTTTTATATAATGATGATGGATCAGTTAAAGGTATTGCAACCCAAGATATGGGTATCGACAAAGAGGGAAATAAAAAAGATACTTATGAACCAGGAATGGAATTACATTCAAAAGTTACAGTATTTGCAGAAGGATGCAGAGGTCATTTAGGAAAAGAATTAATTAAGAAGTTTGAGTTGGATAAAGGTAAAAATCCTCAACAATATGGAATTGGTTTTAAAGAAATTTGGGAGATAGATGAAAAAAATCATACAGAAGGTTTAGTAATGCATACTGCTGGATGGCCTTTAGACAATAACACCTACGGTGGAAGTTTTATGTATCATGCAGAAAATAAACAAGTTTTTCTTGGTTACGTAATTGGATTAGATTACCAAAATCCTCATCTCTCACCTTTCGATGAGTTCCAAAGATTTAAAACTCATCCAGATATAAAAAAAATAATTGAAGGTGGAAAAAGAATTTCTTATGGCGCAAGAGCTTTAATTGAGGGAGGTATACAGAGTTTACCTCAGATGTTTATGCCAGGTGCTTTGTTAGTTGGATGTGATGCGGGAACATTAAATATGCCTAAAATAAAAGGGTCTCATACTGCAATGAAGAGTGGAATGATCGCTGCTGAAACAATTTATGAGCATCTTACAAAAAATATAAATTTATCTACATATGAACAAAAATTTAAAGAAAGTTGGGTTTACAAAGAATTATATGAGGCAAGAAATGTAAAACCAAGTTTCTCTTGGGGTTTAATTCTAGGTATATTATTTACTGGAATTGACCAGATTTTATTTAGAGGAAAGCTTCCTTTCACATTAAAGCATAAACACACTGATCATGAAGCTTTAAAACCAGCAGATAAAATGCCAAAAATTGATTATCCTAAGCCTGATAACATTATTACATTTGATAAAACTAGTTCGGTTTATTTAACGGGTACAATTCATGATGATAATCAACCAGTACATTTAAAACTTAAAGATCCTGATTTGCCTATAAAATATACTTTAGAGAAATTTGATGAGCCCGCACAAAGATATTGTCCAGCAGGAGTTTATGAAGTTCAAGAAGTAAATTCTGTTCAAAAATTTGTAATCAATGCTCAAAATTGCATACATTGCAAAACTTGTGATATTAAAGAGCCATCTCAAAATATTACTTGGGTCACTCCAGAAGGTGGGGGTGGACCTAAATACGGAAATATGTAATTAAGATAAATCGATTGCAAACTTTTTTAAAGTTTCAATTGGAATAAGTTTCAAAGTGTTTTTATGAGTTTTCTTTAAATAAATTGGACATCCTTTTCCCGCTTCTAAAGCTTTGGCGTACCAGCCTGCGCACACACACCAACTATCTCCATCTTTTAAACCCGGAAAACCAAATTCTGGATGAGGTGTAATTAAATCATTGCCTGCTTCTTTACACCATTCTAAAAATTCAGTGTTTACTTTTGCACAAACAGTGTGCACACCATGATCATTTTCATCTGTATTGCAACATCCGTCTCTATACCATCCTGTTAAAGGATCATTAGAACATAACTCCAAGTCTTCGTCTAAAACATTTTTTTGTTTATCAGGCATGAAACAATCTTGTTAATTTTTTATCAATATCTATGTTAAAAGAAAATGATCTTCTTTCACCATCAGATTTAAATGGATATGCAGTATGCATTAAATTATTTGGGAATAAGATAAGATCGCCAACTCTTGGTTTATGATTAAATATAGAATTATTTAAAAAAGATTTAGAACCATAAATAAAATCAATTGTTCCATTAGTTTTAATTTTTTTATGTCCCTTTGTTAAATTTTTTGGAATTTTTAAATAACCAACTCCAGAAACATTGCCATCATGAAAATGTACAGGGTTATAATCATTTTTAAATTGTCTTACGACCCATAAATTTTTTATTTTTATATTTTTAGACTTCTTATTAAGATTTTTTTTTAAATATTTATTTACACTTTTAGAAATAAAACTTTTTAAATTTTTTTTTATAAATTTATTTTTTAATTCAATTTCTTGCTCAACTTGACCTACTAACTTTTTTGAATAGTCATTTGATTTCGATTTTTTTTTGTCTTTAATAATACCTTCAACCTCGTCATTAATTTTTTTTACTAAATTTGATGGAATTTTAATAACAGCAATTTTTGGTCCAAAGGGACTTAAAACTTTCATTAATTTTTTATATTTTTGTTGGATTAGGTTGTCCTTTATAAACAACTTCTGGGTCAAATTTTTTTTCTTCTTCTTCAAATTTCATTTCAATTTGTCTTGCATTATCAATTTTACCCAAAGGGATAGATCTATAAAAACAAGATCTGTACCCAACGTGGCAACTAGCACCTTCGCCAATATCTACAGTCATCCATACAGCATCTTGATCATCATCAATTCGAATCTCTTTTACTTTTTGAACAAATCCACTTGTTTTTCCTTTGTGCCAAATTGATTGTCTTGATCTGCTCCAGTAGTGAGCTTCTTTGGTTTCAATAGTTAACTTGAAGGCTTCGACATTCATATACCCATGCATTAATATTTCTTTTGTTTTTGAGCATGTTGTAATGACTGGAATCAATCCATCATTATCGAATTTAGGAGATAAAAGCTTGCCTTCTTCTATTTCTGCTACATTTTCTCTTTTTTTAAACATATATGTGGAATTATCTAACATAATAATAAATATAATAAATATTTTAAAATTAAGGTTTTATATATATAAAAGCACGTCATGAAATTAGTAAAAAACGAAAACGAAAAAAAAATTAATGAAGTAACAGACAAGGAAGCTGAAGAAGCTTTTGTCAAAATCCTTAAATGGTTAGGTGAAGATCCTACCAGAGAAGGTTTATTGGAAACTCCAAAAAGAGTTACAAAAGCATTTAAAGAATATTTCAAAGGCTACAAAGAAGACCCTAAAGCAGTTTTAGATAAAACATTTGGTGATGTTGAAGGCTATAGCGATATGGTTGTTCAAAAAAATATTTCAGTCCAAAGTCATTGCGAACATCACATGGCACCAATTATAGGAATTGCTCATGTAGCATATATTCCAAATCAAAGAGTCGTAGGATTAAGTAAAATAGCAAGAGTTGTAGAAGTGTTTTCAAAAAGATTACAAACACAAGAAAGATTAACTGTTCAGATCGCTAATACTTTAATGGAGTCATTGGATGCAAAAGGTGTTGCGGTAACAATAGATTCAACTCATCAGTGTATGACTATGAGAGGTATAAAAAAAGAGCAAGCTACCACAGTTACAAATTTTTATCTTGGACAGTTTAAGGACGATTTAAGTTATCAAAATAGATATTTGCGATTTATTGCAAAATAATATTTACTGATAAACATGGCGGACTCATTTAAAGCAGTTGTAATAAACAATCAGAACGAAAACTTTACAAGAGAAGTCAAAGAACTAAGTTTAGACCATTTTAAAGACGGTGAGGTGCTAGTTAAGATAGATTATTCTGATCTCAATTGGAAAGATGCAATGATATTAAAAGATGGTGGTAAATTAGTAAAAGAGTATCCAAGAATACCTGGTATTGATTTTTCTGGAACTGTTGCACAAGGAGATGGTGAAGAATTTAAAGCAGGAGACAGAGTTATATTAACAGGTTGTAGAGCAGGAGAACTTTTTGATGGTGGATATTCTCAATACGCAAAAGTTAAAAAGGATCATATTACAAAAACACCTGAGGGAATGACAAATAAACAAGCTATGATTTTGGGAACTGCTGGTCTTACAGGCTTGTTGTGTGCCTTTGCAGTTAAAGCAAGAGAGGAACTATTGATGCAATCAAAAGTTAACGATGTATTAGTAACTGGCTCGACAGGTGGTGTTGGTATGGTAGCAGTAATGGTTCTTGCTAAAATGGGTATTAACGTTACAGCGATAACTGGTAAACCAGATAAAGCAGATTATCTAAAAGAACTTGGTGCTAAAAACGTTATAGATCGTAAAGAATTTGAGGGCGAGGCAAGATTAATAGATAAAGGAACATGGGATGGCGTTGTAGATACCGTGGGTGGTAACATTTTATCTAATGCAATTGCTCAAACTAAACCAAAAGGAATTGTGGCCATATGTGGAAATGCTAGCGGCAATAAATTAAATACATCAGTAATTCCATTTATATTAAGAGCAGTAAAATTATGGGGAGTAGACTCGGTTAATATCAGTAAAAAAAGAAAAGAGTTTGTATGGGGAGAATTTCCTGCTTTGCTAGATTTTAATATTTTAGAAAAATCAGTAAATACTATTGGGTTAGAAGAATTATTAAATATCTATCCTGATATATTAAAAGGAAATTTAAAAAATAAAATAGTAGTGGATGTAAATAAATAATGGATTGGGATAAATTAAAGATATTTCATGCAGTTGCTGAGGCAGGTAGCTTTACTAGCGCAACAGTAATTCTAAATCTAAGTCAATCTGCAATAAGTAGACAAATTCAATCTTTAGAAGAAGATTTAAAAGTTAAATTATTTGAACGTCATGCTAGAGGTTTAACACTAACTGAAAATGGAGAATATGTATTTAAAACAGCTCATGAAGTTATCTCCAAATTAAAAGAGGTAGAAACAACTTTAGGAGATAAAAAACATAAACCATCCGGAAAACTATCAGTAACAACCGTTGTTAGTTTTGGAACAACTTGGCTGACGCCTAGAATACAAGAATTTATGCAATTAAATCCAGAAATTGAAGTTGAACTCATATTTGATGATAGGGAGTTAGATTTAAGCACAAGACAAGCAGATATTGGAATATTTATGAGAAGACCGAAACAACTTAATTATATTCAAAAAAAGCTCATAGATATTAATTATCACATCTACGGATCACCAAAATACTTAGAAAAACATGGATATCCTAAGACAGTTAATGACCTAAATAAGCACAACTTTATTTCATTTGGTAGAGGAGCTCCATCACCAGTTTATAATCCAGATTGGGCATTAAAACTTGGAATGAAAGATAATAAAAAAAGAAAAACTGTAATGAGAGTGAATAGTGTTTATGGTTTACTATTAGCTGTTCAAAGCGGTGTAGGACTAGCTGCAATTCCAGATTACTTAACTGTGAAACAACCAAATATTGTTAAAGTTTTACCAAGCGTTCAAGGTCCAACTACTGAGGCACATTTTGTATATCCTCAATCACTTAAAAATGTTGCTAGAGTTCAAGCTTTTAGAAACTTCCTTTACAGTAAAATTTCTGAGTGGGAATTTTAAATAATTTATCCTAAAAACAGCACTAATTGCGATTGATTATCAATTGCGACAATATTGCAATTGATAATCATTTTCATTGAGAATAGTTATCATCCGCATTGCAGGACAAATTACGTTTAATATAAATATAAATTTAAGGAGTAGAATGAGAAAATTGACAATAATTTCATTGTTTTTTGCTTTAATTTCAAGTTTTACGATTGCAGCTGAGGTCAATATTTTTAGTGCAAGACACTATGATTCTGACATTCAATTATATGAAAAGTTCACAGCAGCAACAGGAATTAAAGTAAACGTAGTATCAGGTAAAGATAAAGCCCTGCAAAAAAGAATTACAGAAGAGGGAGCAGACTGTGTTGGAGATTTATACATCACAGCTGATGCTGGAAGATTAGGTGCATTTGCAGCCAAAGGCATGATGCAAAACGCTGGTTGGTCAAAAGCTATTAAGGATGCTGTACCTGCACAATTTAGATCTGCTAAATGGACTGGAATAGCTAAGAGAGCAAGAATAATTTATTATTCACCTGAAAGAGTAAATGCAAATGAACTAAATGGCATGACTTACGAAGGTCTAGCTGATCCAAAATGGAAAGGTAGATTAGTAATAAGAAAATCTAACAACATTTATAACCAGTCTTTAGTTGCTTCACTAGTTAAGAATAATGGTAAAGCTAAAACTGCAGAATGGTCTAAAGCTGTTGTAGCAAACATGGCTAGAACTCCAAAAGGTAACGACCGCGCTCAAATCATGGCTGTTGCGGCTGGAGAAGCTGATATTGCTGTTGCAAATACATATTATCATGCATTGATGTTATCTGGAAAAAAAGGTGCTGAACAACAAGAAGCGGCAAAAAAAGTAATGCCTTTTTTCCCTAATCAACAAGATAGAGGAACGCACATTAATATTAGTGGAGCTGGTATGCTTAAACATGCACCAAACAAAGTTAATGCTGTAAAATTAGTTGAGTTTTTATTATCAACAGAGGCTCAAAATCACATTGTAAATAATACTTTTGAGTATCCAATGATCGGTAGTGTAACACCTAATGATTTAGTTCCAGGCAAAGAGATGAACTTTGTAATGGATACTAAAACAAGTGTTAAGTCATACGGTGCAAAACAAGCAGATGCATTAGAAGTAATGTTGGCTGCAGGTTGGAAGTAAATGATAGCTGTTAAAAAAAAATTTACTACGGAAATTGATTATAATAAATCTTCCAAAGCCTGTCCTGCATGTGCTTCGGAGTGTGAAAAAATCAATAAACGTGTAAATAATAGAAAATTGTCTGAAATTAAAACTAAGGAGGTTCCGCATATCCTAAAAGTATTTAATTTTTGATTTTCTAAAGTTTGTGCCTATGGTTTGGTCTCCTAAACCATGGGCACTTTTGATTTTCATGATTATAAGGCGGATTATAATATATGAAATTTAATTCCTGGTACCTTTCTTCATTTTTAGTTTCATTTGTTGTTGCAATTCCAATTTTAACTGTGTTTGCAAGTTTCTTCCAAGAAACAACTAATTACTTTGATATTTTAAAAAATACATTTTTAATTGAATATATTTATAATTCCTTAATATTACTTTTAGGAGTTTTGGTTCTTACATTATTCTTAGGCGTTGGCAGTGCATACGTAGTTTCATTTTATGATTTTCCAGGCGTTAAATTTTTTAAATGGGCTTTAATATTATCTTTTGCAGTACCTGCTTACATTTATGCTTATTCATTAACTGCTTTTTTTGAAAACTTTGGAACACTATACTCAATATTGAAATCTTTATTTGGACCTGGTGAATATAATCAATCCATTCCAAAATTTGATGGTATGCTTGGTGCTATTTTATCTATTTCTTTTTCACTATTTGGATATGTTTACGTTTTAACTAGAGCATCTTTTCATTATCAGTCTCAAAATTTAATAGAATTAGGACAAAATCTAGGTTTTTCAAAATATAAATCTTTCTTTAAAATCATTTTACCATCTGCAAGACCAGCTATAGTTGCGGGTTTAGCATTAGTTGCTATGGAAACATTATCAGATTTTGGAGCAGTATCATTTTTTGGAATAGCAACTCTTACTACTGGAATATATGATTCATGGATATCTTTTGATGATTTAGCTTTTGCAAATCAGCTCTCATTTTTTTTGCTATTATTTATATTAGGACTTTTTTTTATTGAGAATATCTCAAGAAAAAAAGCTCAATATCACTCTCCAGTTAAGGGAGGAATTAAAGAAAAGAAGAAAATTAAATTAAACTTTTCAAAAGGTTCTTTAGCATTCGGATTTTGTTTTTTAGTTTTTTTAATCAGCTTTTTATTCCCTATTTTACAAATGTTGTATTGGACAATAATTTTTCCAAAAAATTTATTTGATTTAAATACTTTTCAATTATTTATAAACACAATTTACTTGGTATTTTTATCAAGTGTTGTTCTAGTAATTTTTTCATTTATTTCAAATTATGGAAACAGAGTAACTAAAAGTAAATTCTTAAATTATCTTACAACATTTTCTATTACTGGTTATGCAATTCCTGGTGTAATTTTAGCTGTAGCATTCATCACTTTTATTGCTTGGTTTGATAATACTTTTATAAAAGCCTTTGAATTTAATTCTATAAAGAGAGTATTTATAGGATCTATTTTTGGTTTAGTAATAGTTTATTTTATCAGATTTTATTCATTAGCTTATAACGGTTTGAAAACTGGTTATGAAAGAATAAATAGGTCAATTGATGAAAGTTCTTATCTTCTTGGTTACTCGAAAATAAAAACTTTTTTAGGAATTCATGTTCCTTATTTAAAAAATTCTGTTTTTCTTATAGGGATATTGATTACTATAGAAGTAATAAAAGAATTACCTATAACTTTGATATTGAGACCATTTAACTTTGAAACATTCGCTACAACAGCATATATATTCGCATCTCAAGATCTTTTAGAAGCAGCAGCAGTTCCATCATTATTCTTGATATTGATTGCAAGTACATTTATTTTGATCACATCTAAATTTATTTTGAAAGACTAATGGGTAATAATTTTTTTGAAATTGAAAATGTATCTTTTGCTGCTGGCGGGAAAAATAAAGTAAATAACGTTTCTTTAAAAATTGAAAATGAAGGTGAAATTGTATGTTTACTTGGCCCCTCAGGCATAGGTAAAACCACAATATTAAGAACTATTGCAGGTTTAGAAAAAATTAATAAAGGTAAAATTAATCTAAAAGGCAGAACAATTTCTTCTGAAAATATTCATATCGAACCAGAAAATCGTAATATTGCTCTATCATTTCAAGAGAACAGCTTATTTCCTCATTACAATATAGAAAAAAATATTAATCTTGGCTCAGATAGAGTGAAAGATGATAAAAAAATACAAACTAAAGAAGTAATTAATTTTTTAAACTTAAACAAAATATTAAATAAATTTCCGCATGAGATAAGTGCTGGCGAAGCCCAAAGAGCATCTCTAGCAAGATCTTTAGTTTCTCAACCTGATTTATTAATGCTTGATGAGCCATTATCTAATGTAGATCAAAGTTTTAAGGAGGAAATTCAAGTTGAATTAAAACAAATTTTAACAAATTCAAAAATAACTACAATAATTGTAACACACGATTCTTATGAAGCTTTTTATCTAGGCAGTAAATGTGGAATAATATTAGATGGTGAATTAAAGCAATATGATGATCCATATAATGTTTATCATTTGCCAAATTCAGTAGAGGTAGTTAATTTTTTAAACAGAGGCACATTAATACCAGCAGAAGTTACCAGTCCGAAAAGTCTTGAAAATGAAGATTTAGGTACAATAACTGGAAATTTCGCTAGACCGTTCCCAATAGGATCTAAAGTAAAACTGTTAATACAGCCAGAGGACTTGCAGCATGATGATGCGAGCAATCTTAAACTTGAAGTAGTAGATAGAAAATTCAGAGGATCAAATTTTATTTATACATTAAAAACATTAAGTAATAAATTAATACCAGTTTTTGTGCATTCTCATCATATCCATCAGCATGAAGTTGATGAAAAATTTGGTATAAAAAGACCCATCCATATCGATCATATTGTTTGCTTTTAAATTTAATTATATAAATCAAAATACGCATGAAAGAGTTACCTAAAAGTACTAAAGTAGTTGTTATAGGCGGAGGCGTTGCTGGAACATCATGCGCTTATCATCTGGCAAAATTTGGTTGGAAAGATGTAATATTGCTTGAAAGAGATCAATTAACATCAGGAACTACTTGGCATGCAGCAGGTCTTTTAGGTCAATTAGGTGCATCATCAACAATTACAAAAATAAGAAAATATTCTTTAGATCTTTATAAAGATTTAGAAAAGACTACAGGTCTATCAACTGGAATGAAGCAAAATGGTGCAATCACAGTTGCATCTACCAAAGAAAGAATGCAAGAACTACTAAGACAAGCAACAACTGCTCAATTATCAGATGTTGAAGTAGAAGTTCTTAATAAAAAACGTTTAAAGGAATTGTATCCCGTATTACATAGTGAAGATATTGTGGGTGGTGTTTATATGCCAAAAGATGCTCAAGCAGATCCAGTTGGAGTAACTAACGTACTTGCAAAAGCTGCAAAAATGGAGGGTGCAAAGATTTATGAAAAAACACCTGTAAAAAAAATTTTAATTAAAAATTCTAGAATTAGTGGGGTAGAAACTGATAAAGGTGTCATCGATTGTGAATACGTTGTTATGGCTACAGGAATGTGGTCAAGACAATTAGGTGAAGAAATTAATGTTAGTGTTCCTTTATACCCAAATGAACATTTTTATATAATCACTGAGCCAATAAAAAATTTACCTCAAAATCTTCCCGTTTTAAGAGATTATAATGCTTGTTTATATTTGAAAGAAGATGCAGGAAAAATGCTTGTTGGTATTTTTGAACCAAAGGCAAAACCGGCTTTTAAAGATACAGGAAGAGTGCCAGACAATTTTTCGTTTGGTGAACTGCCAGATGATTTTGATCACTTTGAACCTTTCTTAGAAAAATCATTTCATAGATTGCCAATGTTAGAAAGTGCAGGAATAAGAAAATTCTTCTCTGGTCCAGAGTCTTTTACTCCAGATACTCAATATTTATTAGGCGAAACCCCTGAAGTTAAAAATCTATATACATGTTGTGGTTTTAATAGCATTGGAATTGCTAGTTCAGGAGGAGCAGGTAGAGTTACTGCCGAATGGATGATGAATGGATATGTTAATGAAGATTTATTTTCAGTGGATATTAAAAGGTTTCAAAAATTCCATTCATCAAAAAACTTTATTATGGAAAGAGTAACAGAAACGCTTGGTGATCTGTATGGAATGCATTGGCCTTATAAACAACCAAATACATCAAGAAATCAAAAACTTTTGCCCTATCATGAAGAATTAAAAAGAGCAGGAGCTTGTTTTGGAGTTGCAGGAGGATTTGAAAGGCCAATGTGGTATTCATTAAATGGTAAAGAGCCTAAATATGAATATAGTTTTAATTATCAAAATTGGTACCCTTCAGCAAAACACGAAACTTTAAATGCAAGAAAAAATGTTGGTCTATTTGATTTCTCAACATTTTCAAAATTTGATTTGAAAGGTGAAAAAACTCACCAAGAACTACAAAAGTTGTGCACTGCTAACATTAAAAATGAGATTGGAAAAACAACTTACACTCATATGTTAAATGAAGATGGTGGAATAGAAACAGATTTAACTGTTGTATGTATGGATAAAAATTATTTTAGAATTGTAAGCTCAGCAGTAACGAGAGAACACGATAAATATCATATATTAAAGTATTTAGATGAAGATGTATCATTTAAAGACGTAACAGAGGATATTTGTTGTCTAGGATTATTCGGTCCAAAGAGTAGAGAGATGATTTCGAAAATAAGTAATGATGATTTTAGTAATGATGAATTTAAGTTTGGAACTGGGAAGTTCATCATGATAAATGGTGTTAAAGTTTGGGCTCAACGACTTTCTTATGTTGGTGAATTAGGATTTGAGCTCTATGTTGAGTCAAGTTTAGCTAAGGATTTATATGAAATTCTAATTGAAGAGGGTAAAAACTTCGAACTATCTCATTGTGGAATGCATGCAATGGATATTATGAGAATGGAAAGTGGATTTGTTCACTGGGGACATGATATTTCACCAGAGGAAAATCAGTATCAAGCAGGTTTAAAATTTGCAATTAGTTATAAGAAAAATGTAAACTTTATTGGAAAAGATGCTCTATTAAAAATTAAAGACCAAAAATTAGATAAAAGGATGATGATGTTTACTCTTAAAGACAGTAAACCTGGTGAGCCACTTTTATTACATGAAGAACCTATTTATATGGATGATAAAATTATTGGGAAAACAACTTCAGGAAATTATTCTTTTTGTTATGATAAAAATCTTTCTTTTGGATATGTCAATTCTGGTAATACAGTTGAAACATTAAAAGACAAAAATATATATATTGAAATTGAAAAACAAAAATATCCAGTTGAGGTATTAGAAAAACCTTTAAACAATAAGGATTTTAAGAACTAAGTTTTTTTTTTCTACTCTCGGCCTGAACAAATAAAACTCCAAAAACTATTATTCCAATAACTCCAAAAGTTTTATTAAAATCAAAAGGTACTCCGAATATATAAAAATTGATTAATGTTGACCAAATTAATTGTGAATATTGAAAATTAGTTACAAAAGATAAATTTGATAGTTGAATTGCAAATATAATTAAAAGGTGGCTGGTAAAACCTAATACACCAAGAAATATCAACCAAACCCACAAGCTATTATTCTCAATGGGAGTCCAGTCTAACATTACATAAATAGAGAAAACAATGGCCCCAACAACAGCAGCATAAAATAACGCCACTAAAGGATCATTATTACCAGAAATAAATTTTGTAAAAAATTGATATAAAGCCCAACATACTGGTGGTACCAAAGGAAAAATCAAGTCTAAACTTAAGACTTTCATACTAGGACTCATTGAATAAATTATACACCCAAAGCTTAATAACATTAAAATTATACCTTTAGATGAAAGAATATCTTTTAAAAACAATGCCGTTAAAATTGATACTATTAATGGAGCTGAGAAGAAAACTACATAGATGTCCACAAGGTCAAATTTTTGTAAAGAATGAATGAAAAAAAAAGTAGCAAAAACCATTAATATAGATCTAATAATATTTATTTTAAAATTGCTTTTTAAGTTTAACTTAGGTTTTAATATTACAAATAAAATTAAAATTATAACAAAGTGAAAAAAAAATCTGCCCCAAATTACTTGATTTAATGGCATCAATGTTCCCAGATATTTTGCAGTAGAATCTTGGCAAACTAAAATAAAAAATCCAGATATAGATAAAATTATAACTTTGGTAATAGATTTATTTTTAAGAAAATTCATAATTTTGATTAAATTTTAGACTGAACTAAGATTATCTAAAATTCTTTTTGAGCACTGTTCTGTATTACTAGAGCCTTGAAGATCTTTTGTTCGACTGTCTTTATCTTTAAGAGTTAATTCAATTGATTTTACTATTCTATCAGAAGCTTCTTTTTCACCCAAGTAATCTAGCATCATTGCAGCTGACCAAATCTGCCCCACTGGATTGGCTATCCCTTGGCCCGCAATATCTGGCGCAGATCCATGTACAGGTTCAAATAATGATGGGTATTTATTTGTTGGGTTAATATTTCCAGATGGTGCAATTCCAATAGTTCCAGTACAAGCTGGTCCTAGATCAGATAGAATATCCCCGAAAAGATTTGATGCGACTATCACATCAAAACGCTCAGGACTTAGAACAAATCTAGCAGCTAATATATCAATATGGTATTGATCAGTTTCTACATTAGAAAAATTTTTTTTATTTTCATTAAATCTTTCATCCCAATAAGGCATTGTAATTGATATTCCATTTGATTTTGTTGCACTTGTTAGTTTCTTTCTTTTTCTTTTTTTAGCTAATTCAAAAGCAAATTGTTGAACTCTATCTATTCCATATTTTGACATTATTGTTTCTTGAATAACCACCTCTCTATCAGTTCCCTGATACATTCTTCCACCGACTGATGAGTATTCACCTTCAGTATTTTCTCTTACAATTATCATGTCAATATCACCTGGCTTTTTATTAGATAATGGAGCATTTACACCTTCAAAAAGTTTTACAGGTCTTAAGTTAATAAATTGATCAAACTCTCTTCTAAATTTTAACAATGATCCCCAAAGTGTTATGTGGTCAGGGTATTTATCTGGCATACCAACTGCACCAAAGAAAATTGCATCATGTTTAGTGAGCTTTTCCTTCCAATCATCTGGCATCATTTTTCCATGTTTTTCATAATAATCACATGATGCAAAATCATAATCCTCAATATTTAATTTAAATTGATGTTGTTGAGAAATTTCTTTTAATATTTTTTGTGCTTCAGGCACAACTTCTTTGCCAATGCCGTCACCAGCAATAGAAGCTATAGAATATTCTTTCATCTATTTAGCGAATGTGTCGTTAAATTGCTTAGTAACTCTGACAAAAGTTGTGCACTTACTTAATTGTTTTAAAGAGGGCGCTCCAACATATGTACAACTGCTTCTCACACCACCTAATATGTTTAAAATGGTATCATTAATTTTACCACGGTACTTAACTCTCACTGTTCTACCTTCACTACTTCTGTAGTCTGATAGTCCACCATAATGTTTATTGTTAGCTGTTTCAGAACTCGATCCATAAAATTCAACGTATTTTGAGCCATTAGATTTTACTAATTTTCCTTCACCTTCATCATGACCTGCAAACATTCCTCCAAGCATAACAAAATCAGCTCCTCCACCAAATGCTTTAGCAACATCACCAGGACATGTGCATCCGCCATCTGCAATTATATGTGCACCTAATCCATGAGCTGCATCAGCACATTCTATTACCGCACTTAACTGAGGATAGCCAACTCCAGTTTGTATACGTGTTGTACAAACACTTCCTGGTCCAATTCCAACTTTGACAATATCAGCACCTGATAAAATTAATTCTTGAGTCATATCAGCAGTAACAACGTTTCCTGCAATAATTGTTTTTGTTGGATATTTATCTCTAACAGATTTTAAAAATTTACTAAAATGCTCTGAGTAACCATTTGCTACATCAATACAAATGAACTTAATGAAACTAAATTCTTTTAAAACTTTATCTAAATTTTGGAAATCTTCTTTTTTAGTGCCAATACTTAAAGCTACATTTGTATATATTGATTTTATTTTTTTAAATTTTTTGATTTTTTTTACGTCATGCTGTTTTGTTAAGCATGTAATCATCCCATATTCTGATAACTTTTGTGCAACACCTAGCTCTCCAACACCATCCATGTTAGCAGCCATTATAGGAATTCCAGACCATTCGTTTTTACTGTATTTAAAACGATAAGTTCTCTTTAGATTTACATCTTTTCTACTTTTAAGAGTGCTTCTTTTAGGTCTAAAAAGTACGTCGGAATAATCTAGTTTTAGCTCTTCTTCAATTCTCACAAAAATGAAGGTATACATCCAATGAATGATAATTCAATTTAATAATTGATCTTATTAACGTTGTATTTTAACAATTTTAAAATTGCTGATTGAATTATAAAAATATAAATTAAAATAAATAAATGTTTGAAGGTTTTAAGAGTAAATACGTACAAGTAAAAAAAGGAAAAGTGTTCTGTAAAATTAAAGGAGAAGGGCCGCCTTTATTATTACTTCATGGTTATCCTCAAACACATTTAATGTGGCACAAAACGGCTCCAGAGTTATCAAAAAGCTTTACTGTAGTTGCAGCAGACTTAAGAGGCTATGGAAACAGTTTAGCTCCACCATCTGATAATAAACATTATAATTATTCAAAACGAGAAATGGCGAGTGACATGAAACAAATGATGGTAAAATTAGGGTATAATAAATTTTATGTTGCAGGCCATGATAGAGGTGGAAGAGTTGCTCATAGATTAGCAAGAGACCACAGAAAAAATGTGATCGCTTTAAGCGTTTTAGACATCTGTCCAACATTAGATATGTATGAACTAACAACTAGAGATTTTGCAAAAGCTTACTTTCATTGGTTTTTTTTAATTCAACCAAAGTGGTTACCTGAGAGAATGATAATGAGCGATCCAAGAAAATGGATGAAGAATTGCCTAGATAAATGGTCTGGTAATCATAAATTTGGAAAAGTTGAAGAGGGCTATCTAAAGTGCTTTAAGCAACCAAAGAGAATTCATGGATCATGTGAAGATTATAGAGCATCTGCTACAATTGATCTTGATCATGACAGACACGATCGAAAGAAAAAATTAAATATTCCTGTTCAAGTTTTATGGGGAAAAAAAGGAGTTATTGACAAACAATTTAAACCAATAAAAATTTGGCAAAAATATTCAAATAAAAAAGTTTTAGGAGTTGCTGTTAAATCTGGACATTTTATACCAGAGCAAAATCCCGAAGAAACTATTAAACAATTAAAAAGTTTCTTTTTAAAAAATGCTTAAAATTATTCCTAATAAAAAAAATATAGGTGCAGAATTAGTCTGTGATTTAAATAAAATTAATAATTCTTCATTAAAAAAAATAAAATCTGCCTTATCAAAATATGGGATGATTTATTTTAGAAACCAAAAATTAAATTCTGATCATTATGTAAAATTTGCAAAAAAATTTGGAAAACTTGCAAACTATCCAAGGTTAAAAGGATTGAATAAAAAATATCCTCAAATAACCGTTGTTCAAAGAAAATCTACTGATAAAGGACCTAGTTTTGGTGAACAATTTCATACAGATTCAATTTATACCAAAAAGCCACCTAGATTTACAATGTTACTATCTAAATTAGTTCCAAAAAAAGGTAAGGCAAACACTGATTTCTGTTCTCAATATTTAGCTTACGAAAAGCTACCAGCTAATTTTAAAAGAAAGTTTAAAAACGAAAAATGCATATTTTCATCAGAAGGACCTATTTCTGTAACAAGATTGGAAAGAGAGAAAGAAAAGGGGAAAAAAGCTAAAGAACTTATTTCAAAGCATAAACTAATAAGAAAAATAAATAGTAAATATACTTTATATTGTAGCCCAGGACACTTTATTGGCTTTAATAACAGTAAAATTGATAAAAAATTAAAAACTTATTTATTTAAACATCAATTAAAAAAAAGTTTTCAATATTCTTTAGAATGGGAAAAAAACCAATTAGCTATTTGGGATAATAGATCTATGCTTCATCAAGCAACAGCTTTTAAAGGTAATAGAATTATGCATAGAATTACTGTCCAATAATGTTTCATGTCTTTCTAGGGTTAACACCATTTATAGGTATTACTCTTATTGGTTATTTTTTAGGATATATTAAGATATTTGATTTACAAAAGGCTAGAATATTTAATTTATTTTCATTTTATATCGCAGTTCCTGCTTTAATTATAAAACTAGTTGCGCAAAGTGATGTTGGAGAAATAGATGTATCTCAAATTTCATCATATTTTTTAATGCAGTTAACAAGTGGAATATTTGCTTTTTTATTAACTAAAAATACTTTCAAAAGATCAATACAAGAATCTATTATTTGGGCTTTAACTGTTGCTTTATCCAATCACGTAATTTTGGTTTTACCTATTGCTGAAATATTTTTTGCAGGAAGTACGATAACTCAAATATCAGGTATTATTTTAATGGATAGTGTAGTTTTATTATCCATAGTGAGTTTCTTTTTAGAACTTACTGTAAAAAAAAGAATTAAATTATTTCAGTTTTTAAGAAATTTAATATTAAATCCGATGATATTAGCAATAATGATTGGATTGATAATAAGAATTTCAAAGATTAATATAGATGAAACCCCATTTGAGTATATTCTTCAAAGACTAGCAGCATGTGTGATGCCAGTTGGTTTATTTGCAATTGGTATTATTCTATCTTTTTATTCAAAAAAAGTTTTCAATAAATTAACAATTACGATTTCAATATTGAAACTTATTATTTCACCACTGATTTTGCTGATCTTAGGTTACACATTCTTTAGCTTATCAAATCCAATCAACTTTGCTGGAGCTTTATTAGTTAGCGTTGGTCCTTGTGGAGCTACCTCAATTGTTATGTGTTCTGCATATAATGTAAGTCCAAAAAATATTATTAAGGCAATATTTATTTCAACATTTGCTTCAATATTTACCTTTTTATTTACAATAAATTTATTAAATTAAATAAATATGATCAAAAAAATATTTAGTATTCTTTTTATTTCTTTATTCTTATCATCGATTTCGACAGCTAAAGATAAAATAGATGAAACTATTGATAAAACCACTGATTTTTTGAAATCAATATCTAAGAAAAGTTTGAATAAATCTCAAACCGCAGAATTTTTAAATAATTATGCAATAACTCTTGAAGATGAGAGAAATCAAGGCGTTGTAACTTATATATTTGATGAAAAAAATTATAAAAGATACCAAGATGGAAATGTCATTTCAGAAGATGGATGGAGATTTACAAATTTAGGTAAATTAAGAGTTTTTTCTGGAGATATCAAATTAACTTGGAAATTTAAACTTGATAAGCAAAACGTAATAGTAATTAAGACTAAATTCCAACCACTTGGAAAAGAATATCTTTTTACCTATCAATTAAAAGATAAGTTCTTTGAACAAATAAATTAAATGTCAAAAAGATATAGTGGAAAATCATTTAAAGACTCTAGTGTGATGAAAAAAGCTAAACTTTCTCTAAAGGAAAAAAGAAAAATTAAAAAAGATAAGAAAAAGAACCAGTGAAATCTTGTTTGCATCAAAAAATAAAAGTAGTATAAACCAACAATTATTTAAGGCGGGGTAGCTCAGTTGGTTAGAGCGCGGGACTCATAAGCCCGAGGTCAGTGGTTCGATCCCACTTCCCGCTACCAAAAAAAAATGGAAGATATAATATTTAATAAAAAATTTTTAGAGATTGATAATGTATCTATTATAGATAATGTTAACAAAAATGGCTTCTTCTTCTTCGAAGGAGCATTAAATCAAAAGTTTGTTCAAAAAATCGAAGAAGATCTTAGTAATAAAGATTTTGGTTTAAATGTAAACACAACAAATCCTGTTTATACTAAAGCACAATATTTTTTTTCAAATGCTATGACAGCATCAAAAGAATATTTTAATTTGATCACTTCGAAAAAAATATTTTCAATTGCTAAGACAAAATACAATAAAGATTTTAGACTCAAAGCTCAAAGATACTATGAAACAAAATATGGAAATTATATGCCTTGGCACGCTGACAATGTAGATAATAATGGTGTACTGCATAAAAATGATGGATTAATTATGATTATTTATATTAATGATGTTTTTGATGGGGAGTTTCAATTAATTGAAGGTTCAAACCTGAAAATTGACGAAAATAAGAGAGATGTTAATTATATTGCAGATAACTATGTAGAGGAAAATTACAAAGATAATATCAAAAGTTTTAAAGGTAAATCAGGTAGTATAATTATTTATGATACCTGGCATTTTCATAGAGCAAAACCTATAAAAGACAAAAATTTTGTAAGAAAGTCAATTTTTTTACAAATTGATAACAGTGATAGAAATGCTGAAAAACTTTTATTAACTCCCGATTTTTTTAACGAAGAAAAATTTAAAAATATTGAATTGTTGAAATTTTTAGGTTTCGGAAATGTCAGCGATTTTGCATCAATACCAGCTGGAACAATAAAAAATCTTCCTAATAAGCAGATTATTAAACTAACCAAATTATTATCTCTAACGATTATAAAAAATATTATAAAAAGAATTTTAATTTATCTCAAATTAAGAAATTAATTTATAAATAAACTCAATTAATGAGAAAAGAGTACTTACCAAAACTTATATATAAGATTATAGACTTGGCCGACAAAGTTTTTTTAAAAGTTTGTCCAATTTTTTATATGAGTTTAACTAGAGCTCAGGACAGTAATGATAGATTTATTTTTGGATTAAATATTATCAAAAATCTATCAAATAAATTAAATAGTATTGATGTTCTTGATGTTGGATGTGGATCTGGAAATTTCTACATTTATTTAAACTCATATTTTAAAAACATGAATTATTTAGGAATAGATTTTAATATAAATCAAATTAAATCATCCAAAATTAAAAAAAAAAATTTTAAAATAATTAATCAAGACTTAAGAGAAAAATGGTTTTTCAAAGAGTTTGACTTTGTATGGTCATCAGAAGTAATTGAACATATATTAGATGATAACAATTTCTTTGAAAATTTAGTAAGGTCTACAAAAAGTGGTGGTCATATAATAATAACTTCACCACATTTAGATAGTTACATTAATTTTGCAGATAAATTTAGTTGGAGTAAAAAAACATCTATAATTGAAGATGGTGGTCACGTAAAGCTTGGATATAGTATAGATGAAATTAAAAAGTTTTCAAAAAATTTTAATTTAAATTTAAAAGACATTTATTTTATAACAGAATGCGATGATTATAGAGCTAAAAATATTGCAAGTTTTAATGCGGGACTAAAATGTTATTTATTTAATATATTATACTTAATCAAATACTTTAAATATAAGAAATATACATCTTTATCAAAATGTAATGATCAATTGAAATACTATTGCATTGGAGCAATCTTTCAAAAAAGCTAATAAATTTTTAAAATTTAATGACCTGGAAAGTGCAGTAAGTTTTCAATTTTGTAACCTTTTTTCTCTAAATTTTTTGTCCCTCCAAGGTCAAATAAATTAATTACAAAAATAAATCCTGCGACCTTACTTTTCGATATTTCTATTAATTTGGCAGCTGCTTCAGCGGTACCCCCAGTGGCAATTAAATCGTCAATTATTAAGACGCTATCACCTTCATCGAAAGAGTCTTTATGAACTTCTATTGTCGCCGTTCCATACTCAAGTTCAAAGTCTATAGAATGAACATCAGCAGGTAATTTATTTTTCTTTCTCAGCATTATAAATGGTTTATCTAACATATATGAAATAGCCGAAGCAAAAACAAAACCTCTTGATTCAACAGCGGCTATTTTATTAAATTTGAATTTTTTTGATCTTTCTAATATTTGATTAATGCATTCTTTGAATGCTTTTTCATTTTTTATAAGAGTTGTAATATCTCTAAATAAAATTCCTTTTTTAGGATAATCTTGAATTGACCTAATATGTTCTTTTAAATCCATTAATCTTAAATATAATCTAAATAAATATATGGCAAATAATAAATTAGCAATTATAGGTGGAAGTGGTCTGTATGATGTTGAAGATTTTAAAAATAGACAAACTCTGGATTTAGACACTCCTTGGGGAAAACCTTCAGATTTAATATTAAAAGCCAAATACAATAACAATGAAATTTATTTTCTTCCTAGACATGGAAAAGGTCATTTTATTTCTCCATCAAAAATAAATTTTAGAGCAAATATTGATGCACTGAAGCAACTAGGTATTACAGATATTGTATCAGTTTCTGCTGTAGGATCTTTAAAGGAAGAATTGCATCCAGGAAAATTTGTTATTGTTGATCAATTTATTGATAGAACTTTTGCAAGAAATAAAACTTTTTTTGATGAAGAAATAGTTGCACATGTATCAATGGCACATCCAACTTCAAATGGGCTTATGAATGCTTGTGAAGATGCTATCAAAAAAGAAAGTATACCTTATCAAAGAGGTGGGACTTATGTTGTAATGGAAGGTCCGCAATTTTCAACATTGGCAGAGTCAAATTTATATAGATCATGGAAAGCGGATGTTATTGGAATGACAAATATGCCAGAAGCTAAACTAGCAAGAGAAGCAGAAATAAGATATGCTTCAGTATCGATGGTAACAGATTATGATTGCTGGCATCCAGATCATGAAAATGTTGATGTTCAACAAGTTATAAAAGTACTCTTAGATAATGCCGCAAAAGCAAAAAATATGATTAAAAATTTAATTGAGAACTTTGAAAATCATATTGATCCAAAAGATCCTACAAATAACTGTTTGGATGTAGCTATAATTACAGCCCCAGAAAAAAGAACACAAAAAACAAAAGATAAACTTAAAACAGTAGCAGGAAGGATACTTTTAAAAAAATGAGAAAGATATCACTAATTTTTACTTTTATATTATTTTCAACTCTAGTTTATGCAGGACCTAACGATAAGATTAATGAAAGCGGATTCATTAATAAAGAAGTTAGATTGATTAAGAATTTTGAAATTAAGGATCCTAAAAATAAAATTATTTTAATTTATAATCACGGACAAGACGAAAATGATACCTCACCAAATTGTACATGGGTATCAATGTTAAGAAATCATGCATCTTTGATAAACCAAGAGGTTAATGGAAAAAAAATAATGGTTTATAATTTATGCTCAAATCATCTTAGAGGAGATATGTCTAAAAAAAAGGATTGGTGGTATTTAAAGCCTCAACCAAAAATTTATGAAGGTAAGCATATATTAGATAAAAGAGTAGAATTAAATTTAGAATTAATTAAAAAATTTGTAGATGCGGGAGTACCAAGAAAACAAGTTTTTGTTACAGGACATTCTTGTGGTGGTTTAACCACGTTATTGTTTATGTCCAGGTACCCAGATAAGGTGGGTGGAGGCATATCTTATATGCAAGCATGTTTTGGAAAATTGTCTTCAAAATATAAAGTAAAGAAAAATGGTGTAGAAAAAGCAATGGCTAAATTTAGAAAAAAAAATCAAGGACCTCATGATTTGCGACAAAAGATGAATGACGAAATTAAAAATAATTTAAAAGTTCCTATATTAGCCTTCACACATCCAAAGGATAAATATGAAGGATTATTATCTGATTGGTTAGAAGAAATTCCTGGAATGAAAAGAATAATAATTTCAGAAAATTATAAAATTAATGGAAAGAGATGTAAGAGAAAAGGAGATGACTGGGAGGAACCAGTAAAAAAGGGTCATAATATGGATGCTGGACTTTGTTTTCAGTATTATAATCCAACAATTAAAGAATACATTGCTTCACGAATAAAATGAAAGAAATTATAACTCTAAATATTTCATTGATAATTTAAAATAATGAAAATTAATGGTGTTGAATATAAAACAATTTGGTTTGATGAAGAAAAACAAGTTGTAAAAATAATAGATCAGACAAAGCTACCACATAAATTTATAATAAAAGAATTAATTTCAGTTAAAGACGCTATAAACGCTATAAAAACAATGGAAGTGAGAGGTGCTCCATTAATCGGAGGCACCGCTGCATTTGGCTTAGTTTTAGCTATAAAAGAAAATAATAGTTTAGATTTTATAAAAAAAAGTTCAGGAGAGTTAGTTGCTTCCAGACCGACGGCTATAAATCTTCAGTGGGCAGTTCATAGAATGAATAACAAATTATCATTTATTGAACCTGGAAATTTATTTAATGTTGCACTCAATGAAGCTAAAGAAATTTGTAATGAAGATGAGGCATTTTGTGAAAGTATTGGTAAAAATGGATTAAATATTATTGAGGATATATATAATAAAAAGAAAGACACTGTAAATATTCTCACACATTGTAATGCAGGTTGGTTAGCTACAATAGATTGGGGGACAGCAACTTCTCCTATTTATCATGCACATAAAAAAGGAATACCAATACATGTTTGGGTAGATGAAACTAGACCAAGAAATCAAGGAGCAAACCTTACATCATACGAACTTAACGAAGAAGAAATTCCAAATACAATTATAGCAGATAATACTGGTGGAATATTAATGCAAAGAGGACAGGTTGATATGTGTATTGTTGGAACAGATAGAACATTATCTAATGGAGATGTGTGCAATAAAATTGGCACATATTTAAAAGCTCTAGCAGCTCATGATAATAAGGTTCCTTTTTATGTTGCTTTACCAAGTTCAACGATAGATTGGAATTTAAAAAACTCTAAAGATATTCCAATAGAAGAAAGAGATCCAAAAGAACTTTCTCATGTGGATGGAATTAATAAAGATAATAAAGTTGATAAAGTTTTAATTTATCCAGAGAAAAGTAAATCATTAAATTTGGCTTTTGATGTAACACCAGCGAAGTATGTTACAGCATTAATAACAGAAAAAGGAATATGCGAAGCCTCTACTGAAGGTTTAAATGGTCTCTTCAAAAATTAATAAAAAGAAAAATGATGTTATTAAGTTTTCAAAAATGCTTAATGACAAAAAATTATCAGCTTTAAGATCTGGAAATATATCAGTTAGACATAAAAATGGTTTTTTAATTACTCCATCAGGAAAAAAATATTCATCATTAAAAGTAAAAGACATAGTGTTTGTTAGTTTGAATGGAAAATATGAAAAAAAATATAAACCTTCATCAGAATGGAAATTTCATCAAGATATTTACGTTAAAAAGAAAGATGCTCAAGCAATAGTTCACTCACATTCAACTAATGCAACAGCTCTATCTGTCCACAAAAAACCTATTCCAGCTTTTCATTACATGGTTGCTCTCGCTGGAGGTAAAGATATTAAATGTGCAAAATACGCAACTTATGGAACAAGAGAGCTTTCAAAAAATATATTAAAAGCTTTGAATAATAGAAAAGCCTGTTTGATTGCAAATCACGGTCAGATTGCATTTGATAAAAATTTACCTGATGCTTTTGAATTAGCACAAGAAGTTGAAAATTTGAGTTTACAGTATATAACCGCTCTTAAGCTTGGAAAGCCTAAAATTCTTTCTATAAATGAAATGAATAAAGTTTTAAAAAAAGCTAAAAATTATAAAAGAGGTTAATAGGTGACAAAAGTTGGTGAACATATAACTCTAGATATCATTGGAACCAAAAAAGAATATGATCCCTCATTTTACGAAAAGTTAGTTTATAAAATTGCAAAATTAGCAAAAGTAACAGTTTTAAAGATTTCAAAATATAAATTTGAGCCTCAAGGTTTTACATTGGTAGCTCTGTTAGCAGAAAGCCATATAAGCTTTCACACTTTCCCGGAAAATGAAATTATAAGCTTTGATTTTTTTACTTGTGGCAAAGTTTCACCATCAGTTGCTCTTAAAGTAATTAAAGAAGAAATAGAACATAAACAAATCATTATTAAGGAATTTAACAGAGATACGATTGATCTATATCATGACAACTATAGTTCACCAGGATTAAAAAAATCTTATGTTGTAAACAAAGTATTGGAAAATTTTAAATCTAAGGTTGGTCAATATATTGAAATATTAGATTTAGAACAATTTGGTAAAGCTTTATTTATTGATAATGAAATACAAGTCGCTGAGAGTGATGAGCATTTATATAGCTCAACCTTTGTAAATTCTGGTCTTAATTTGAATTCAAATAAAGAGAAAGCTGCAATTATTGGTGGAGGTGACGGTGGTGTAGCAAGAGAATGTATTTCACAAAATTTTGGATTTATAGATTGGTATGAATTAGATCCTGAGGTTGTTGATGTGTGTGATAAACATTTAAGCAAGATAGGAGAAAAGGCTACAGAAAAAAATTCAGTTAAATGTGTTTGGGGCGATGCATTTGAAAGTATTAAATCAGTCAAAGATAATACCTATGATCAAATTTTTGTTGATCTTAACGATGATCAATTTTGCATAGATTTGGCTGCAAAAAATATGTCATCTCTAGAAAGAATATTAAAACCTAAAGGTGTAATTACTGCTCAAGTTGGAAGCCAAGACAAAAAACCAAAACAAGTTGAAAATTGGTTAAATGTTTTTAACAAAAATTTTGGAAATACAAAACTTTCAAGAGTTTATATACCTAGTTTCGATTGTTCTTGGAATTTTTCCTCGTCAATAAATCATTAATTTTACTTTTTAAAACAATAATTTTATGAAATAATCTTCAAAAATTTTGGAGGAAAAAATGAAAAAATTAAAAGTATTAGGACTTGGTATTTTAATATCATCATTTCTAACAATTTCTTCTATTGCAGATCAAATTAAAATAGGAACCGAAGGTGCATATCCACCTTGGAATTCTAAAGACTCAGCAGGAAATTTGATTGGCTTTGAAGTCGAGTTAGCAAATGAATTATGTAAAATAATGAAACATGATTGCACTATTGTTGAGCAAGACTGGGATGGAATGATTCCAGCTTTAGTCTCAAGAAAATTTGATGCCATCATGGCTGGAATGTCAATAACTGGTGAAAGAATGAAAACAATAAACTTTTCTCAAGGTTATGCTGATGAAGTTGCATCTTTAGCTGTTATGAAAGGATCGAAAAACGAAGGCCTTAAAACAATGTCAGCTATAAATTTATCTGATGTAAGTGCTGATGAACAAGCAACACTAGATGTTTTGACCAAAGCATTTAAAGGTAAAACTATTGGTGTGCAAACTGCTACAATTCACCAGAATTTCTTAGAGTCTGGTTTGATGGGTAATGTAAAAATTAGAACATACAAAACTCAAGATGAAGTAAACTTAGATTTATCTGCTGGTAGAATAGATGCAGCACTAGCTGCCGCTGTTGCTTTTACAGATTATGCAGAGAAATCTGGTAAAGGAGTTGTATTAACTGGACCAACATTTGCAGGTGGAGATTTTGGTAATGGTGTTGGAGTTGGTATTAGAAAAGGTGACTCGAAATTATTAAATGATTTTAATGCAGCAATTGATAAAGCTAGAGATGATGGCATTATTAGTAAGCTTGCTATAAAACATTTTGGTTTTGACGCTTCTATGTAATAAATTATTTATGGGTGGCTATAATTAGCCACCTATATTATGGAACTTCTATATTTTGGTGATAAAGGTTGGGGAGACGAATTATTCTTTGCAACCTTAATGACAATTGCGGTTTCAATAACCGCAATGATAATAGGCTTTTTATTTGCTGCTTTATTTACCCCATTAAAATTATCTAATAACAAAGTTCTTAATTCTATTGGAAATGCATACACCACTGTTATTAGAGGTGTACCCGAGCTTCTTGTAATTTATTTATTTTTCTTTGGCGGAAGCGGAGCAATTATGTTTGTTGCTTCAATATTTGGTTATAATGATTACATCGAAATTAATGCTTTTCTAACAGGTTCATTTTCAATAGGGATAATATCGGGAGCGTACTCGACTGAAGTATTTAGAGGAGCCCTACAATCAATCGATATGGGTCAGTTCGAAGCTGCAAAAGTTTTAGGTTTTAATAAATATATTTACTTCTTTAAAATTATTTTACCTCAAATGTTAAGACTAGCAATACCAAACTTAAGCAATGTTTGGCAAATTACATTAAAAGATACTTCTCTTATATCTGTAACTGGTTTAGTTGAAATAATGAGACAATCTTATATTGCAGCTGGCTCAACTAGAGATCCATTATTTTTTTACTCATTTGCAGCAGTTCTATACTTAATGCTTACATTTTTAAGCATGCAACTATTAAATAGATTAGAAACAAAATATAGCAAAGGTTACTAATGGATATTGAATTAATGATTAGTAGTTTTCCAAAGTTGCTAAATGCAACTTTGATTACTCTTAAACTATTGTCTGTATCTCTTATTGTCGGTCTTTTTATTGGATTAGGTTTTGCAATCTTGAGAATGAATAATAATAAGTTGATTAATAAATTTGCTTATGGATACTCATATATTTTTAGAGGTACACCTCTATTGGTTCAAATTTTCATAATATATTTTGGTTTAGGCCAAATTGAATATTTAAGAACAACCTTTTTATGGGTAGTTTTAAAAGAACCATATTGGTGTGCAATAATAGCATTTTCATTAAATACTGGCGCATATACATCAGAAATATTGAGATCAGCTTTTCAAACTATAAAACCAGGATATTTAGAAGCTGGAAGAAGTTTAGGGATACCTTCCAAGATTATTTTTACAAAAATACAAATACCTATTGCAATTAAACAATCTTTACCAGCTTATGGTAATGAAATTATATTAATGCTTAAAGGCACATCTTTAGCAAGTACAGTCACACTTATGGACTTAACCGGTGTTGCTAAATATATAATTTCAACAACATTTAAGCCTGTAGAGGTATTTATTGTGGCAGGAGGTATTTACTTGTTTATGACTTTTATAATCCATAATGTTATTAAATATTTAGAAAAAAAATACGGATTTCAAACATGAAAATAGCTTGCATACAATTATCTAGTGGAGAAAATTATGAAAGTAATTTCAAAGATATTCTTAAATATGTAAATAAAGCTATAAAAAATAAATCTGATTTAATTATTACACCTGAGACCTCTTCTTTGATGTCTAGTAGTAGAGAAACACTTTTTAAATATTCATTTGAAATGAATAAAGATCCAATTTTAAAGAGAATTAAAGAAGTTTCAAAAAAATATAAGAAATGGATTTTGCTTGGCTCTATTTGTATTAAGGTTAAAAATAAACTCAGAAATAGATCAATATTAATTGGACCAAATGGAAAAATCGTCAAATATTACGATAAAATTAACATGTTTGATGTTAAAATTCCTAATAAAGAGCAACATAAAGAAAGTAAAACTTTTAAAGCAGGAAACAAATTGGTAACAGCAAATTTACCTTGGGGTAAAATAGGTTTTACAATTTGTTTTGATTTAAGATTTCCTGAACTTTATAGAAATTTATCAAAAAAAAATTTAAGTTTTATAGCTGTTCCTTCAGCTTTCACAAAGTTTACAGGACAAAAACATTGGATAGCACTTTTAAGAGCAAGAGCGATTGAAAATTTTTGTTATATTTTTGCACCAGCACAAACAGGAAAAAATACTTCTAAGAGAGAAACATTTGGACATACAGCAATTATATCTCCAGATGGAAAAATATTGGCATTAAAAAAATCCGGTAAAGGAGTAGTTTATTCTAATATAAAACCTAGATTAGCAATGGATTTGAGAAAAATTATTCCTAGTATGCTTTAATTTCCATAAGGTATTCCAACTAATTTTCCATTTTCATTATAAAAATAAAAATAATTAGGGTTTATAACTTTTGGCTTTTTAGAAAGCGTTTTAGATTTATTTTCTGATTTATTTTTTTTTAATTTACGCTTCATTGTTTCTTAATACTAAAAAAAATTAGGTAAACTATTGATAACTTTTCAACCCAGATATGCATTTATTCTTAATCAATAAATTCAAATTAAGTATATCTATTCATTTACCTTATGAAATTATCTAAATTATTTGAGCAAAATGGCTTTGATTTAGGAAATCTAAAAGAATCCTTTGGACTAATAGATGGAATATCAGACCACATAATAGCTGAAAGCGATGAAGTTTTAGCAAAGCAGCATCAAATTTCAGAAAATATTTATTTTTTAATTAAAGGCAAAGCTACATTTACCAAATATTTTGAAACTAAATCTATAACCTTTGCAAAAATAACAAAGCCTGCAACACCATTGGGTATATCTGGACTTAATCAACCCAATAGATTTATGGGTGAGATATTTATTGAAGGTGGAACAGAATATATCTCGATAAAACTAGATGATTTAAGAGATTTACAACAAAAAAATAGTAAACTTATATCAACATTATACTCAGCGATTTCTTTTTTTTCTTTCCAATTGCTTGTCTCTTCAAGAAATTTAAACACTTTGTATAAAGATGATGAAATACAAATTTCTCCAGGCATCCCATCAGAAAAAAGTATTACAAATATACATAGAATTAAATCTGCCACTTTTTTTTCAACACTTACTGAGGATGACTTAGAAAAGTTTATTAAATTAGGTAATATTAAGATGTATTCATCAAATCAATATATAGTTAAAGAGGGAGATGTCTCTAAAGGTTTAAAGATATTATTAAGTGGTAAAGTTGATGGCTTATTCCACAACTTTATTAATGGAAAAATAAGAAGAAATTTTAGAACTCTAACAAGAGCTGGTATTGCTCTAACTTTATCTTCCGGGAAAGGAGATTTTTTTAATCCATATACAATTAAATCTACCAGAGATACAAAAGTTTTACATATTTCTAACGAAGCACTTGAAAATCTAATTATTTCTGACCCTGAATTATCAATAAAGATTTTCAAAAGACAATTGTGGCAGCTAGGACGTTTCCAACAAAGTGCCACTGGTTTAACAAAGTATTCAGCAGAAAATGAATTAGAATTTGTTAATTTATTATTGAAAGATAATACAGCAAGAATACCTGCTAGCTCTAAGTTATATAGCATCCCGCACTTATTAAAAAGCACTCATACTTATTCAATGGCATTTGATGTAGTTTACGAATTAATTATTAAAGGAAATGAGATAGAAAAATCATTATCTAGTCTAATAAAAGACACTTTAAATAATTTAGAGAGAGAGTCTCGTTTCCACAGCCAATTAAATATTATTTATAATAGAGTTTCAAATTCTTCTAGCAATTCAGATAAAACAAAATTAAGAGAGTTAACCAATTCAAATTTCACAAAAGCTTTTGATAATGTTAAATATGTAATTAAGGGTTGGGAAAATTTGCCAGATGAACCAACAAATATTTTTTTTTACAATCACTTAGCAGCCATAGATGATAATCAACTTGCAAATGGGCATTCATTTTCAATAGATAGTCATTTCATTAGTTCAAAAATTTTATATCCAAAATATAATAATGGAGGTCAACGTATTGTTAGAACAAGCCGGAACACAGAATTTTGGAGATATAATTACTATGAAAATTTAGATTACATTTTTGTTCATACTCCAGAGTCTGATAAGTTGAATGAAAGTGAAGAGGAAAAGAAATTAAGAAAGCAAAAGCTTTTTGACGAAGCTCAAAAGGTATTTAATCAGAAACAACCGATTGTAATTGCTCCTGAAGGAACATCAGAAACAGAGGATAATAAAACAATAACATCCCCAGGACCATTTAAAGCAGGAGCATTTAACCTTGCATTTAAACTTAACCCAAAACCAAAACTTATTCCTATTGCCCTTGCTAATTTTGATTATCCAGTTTCTAAAACAATATATTCAGCCGTCATTAAAGAGCCAATAACTATAAGTGATTATGTCAAAGATCCAGAAAATCAAGAGGAAATGAAAAGCTTCTTAGATAATTACAGAACCAAATTTAGATCTTATGTAGAAGAAGCTATTGATTTAGCTAAAAATGTTCAAGACAACATAGATAAAATAGAAAATTTGAAAACTAATGTAAATTTAGTTAGTCCAGTTGAAGAAGAGTTTGAACTCGATGTTAGAGAATTAGAACATAATTCTTTTCAAGAGACGAAAACAAATAACAGTGTAGCTTTGTATGGAAGTTCAACTTTTAAAATGTGGGATAATGCCAAAAATGATTTATCAATAAATAATCTTTATAATTTAGGTTTTGGTGGCTCAACTTTAGTCTCTTGTAGAAGATATTTTGATAGATTGGTTGCTCCTTTAAACCCATCTAATCTTTTCTTTTATGCCGGAGATAATGACATTGGTTATGGAATGGATAGTGATGAATTGTTAAAAGAATTTTTATTATTTTCTAATCAAGTTGAAGAAAAACTACCAAGAGCGAAATGTTTTTTTATTTCTATTAAACCTAGTCCTTTTAGAAGGGATCTTATGACAACAATTTTAGATGCAAATTCAAAGATAAAAAAAAACTTAACCAATTTAAAAATGTGGGATTATGTTGATATTACAACACCAATGATAAATGCTGGTTATGATAAGTTTTACGATGAAGATCCATTACATATGAATGAACTTGGATATAGTTTATTAAGTAAGCTTGTAAGAGACAAAATTTACAATTAATATTTTTAATGAGTTTTAAAAAATTTCTATGGAAATGTAGATTGTTAGCCCTTAACACACCTAATTACAGCCATCCAGACTATAAAAGATCAAAAGATTTGTATCAAAAAGACATTAAAGGTTTTCACAAAAGATATATAAAACTAGTTACAAAATTAGATAAATCAAAAAAATTTAAAATTACTTTAATTGGTTTTGATGGCTCAAAAAAAATTGAGTTAGACAAAATATATACAAAAAAAATCTTTGAAATAGTTGATAAAATGCCAATGAATAAACTAATCAAAGATAAAAAATTTAAACCTTTAAACCTTTCTTTATTTTCGGATTATAAACCAGAGACAACCTTAAAAGGTTTAGGTTTTAAAGATAAAGAAAAGGCATTATTTACTGTTTCAGCCATAAAAAAAAGACCAATAAAATATCAAGTAAATGTTATTGCAACTATGCTAGGTAGAGCAAAAAATCATCCAAATAAAACAAAAGGCATGAATGATGCAATAATTGTATTTAACAAATGGATGGAAAATTATAAGAAAAATAAAAAAAAATGATTGAATTTTTATTTAAAGTATCGCTTTTAATCCTTGGTTTAATAGTAATTAGGTTTGGTATAATTCAGATTAGAAAGTACAAAAAGGGAGAAATTAGATCAAAGAATAATATTTTTAGTCAAATTTCATTTTTAATTTTCTTCGCAGCAATTATAGGGTTGGTTATTTATTCAATATTAGGCTTACTTGATTAAGCTAATTTATCTCATATTATAATTTTTAAATTCTAATAAAGAGCTTGATTATGAAAAAAATTATCTTCATTTTTCTCAGTATTTTATCAATATTTAATTATGCAAACGCTAAAGATTTTTTCTTAAATATAACTGATCAAATAGTAGGAAATGAGTTTCGATTAAGCTATGGAGTTTCAGTTACTGATGTTAACAAAGATAATAAATATGATTTTGTGGTAACTGGCTTTGGTTTTAAAAATTTAGCTCTTTCTTATAAAGATGGAAAACTAATAAATATTGTAAATGAAAAAATATTTACAGATGAAGAGAGAAGAACTATTGGTGTTGCTGCATGTGATATTGATCAAGATGGTTATGAGGAAATATATTTTTTAAATACTGATACATATAGTGGATCAAAAATTTATTCTGATCGATTAATAGATTTAAATAATAATAAATTTGAGGATTTATTTGAAAAAGAAATTAATCAAAATGAATTAAATTTAACAGCTGGAAGGTCAGTTGTTTGTGTAGATAGAAATGGTGATGGTGCATACGGTATTTATGTTGCAAATTATGGTGGTCCAACTCGATTTTATGAATTAATTAGAGATCGAATAAAAGACCAGGCAAAATTGTTATCTATCGATAAAATTACTGGAGGTAGAGCCATAGTATCTGGACACATTCTTTCTGATAGATCAGATATTTTTGCAGCAAATGAAAGGGGAGATAACTTTTTATACTATAATTCTAAAGGATCTTTCCAAGATGTAGCTAAAGAGTATGCAGTTCAAGATAGATTTGAAAATGGTAGAGGCACAGCTTTAAGTGATCTTTTATATAGAGGAAGATTAGATATTTTATCCTCAAACTGGGATGGAATGCATAGAGCATATGTTTTAGATGGAGATAAATTTAAAGATATATCAACATCTCCATACAATGATCCTACAAAAATAAGAACAGTTATTTCAGCTGATTTTGATAATGATGGATATGATGAAATTTTCATGAATAATATTGGAGAACCAAATAAACTTTTCAAAGTTTTAGAGGGTGGAATATTTAAAGAAATTAAAATGGAAAATGGTTTAGAGACAGTTGGTCTTGGTACAGGTGCAGCTGTTGCAGATGTTGATGGTGATGGAATTTTAGAACTATTAGTTTCACATGGTGAGTCAGGGTTTCAACCGTTAACTTTATATAAAGCAGATATTACAAATTTTAATTATTTACGAATTAAACCACTTAATCTGTATGGAGCTCCAGCAAGAGGGGCAACAGTAACAATGAAATCTAATAAAAGAATTCACTCAAAAACAATAGATGCAGGCTCAGGATATCTTTGTCAGATGGAACCCGTTGCTCATTATGGAATAAGAAAAGGTGAAAAAGACTTTAAAATTGAAATTAAATGGACTGATGGATCAATAGAAACATTTGATATAGATGAATTAAATAAAACTTACGAATTTAGACAAAAACTATAGGACAATACTACTCATTATATAGTGTTGAAAAATTATAAAGCTTTTATATATCAAACTCATGACCATTTGTTCTTTATCATTATTAGCATTATTTGTTTCAGGAATTGTAATGTATCTTTTCAGGGAACCATCTGAGGAAGAATTAAAAAAATTCAATAGCAAAACTCAAGACCGAAGCAACTGGTCAAATATGGGTTTTTAAATCATTAATTAATGTACAGTATTAAAAATATACTTAGTCTTATTATATTTGTTATTTTTTTTTCAGTTCCAATAAACTCAGCAAATTCTCAAGAAAAAAACTATTATCAAGATATTGTTAATGACTGGAATAAAATTTTCCCAGACAGAAATAGAAATGCAGCAGGTCCTAAATTTTTTAAATATATAATAGATAAAGATATCTCTTATGAAGATTTTGTAGAATATAATAAACTATACTGTGCGGTATCAGGTTCTTTAATAAGTCCAAATTCAGTTCCAGAATATGTTTATTTATCTGAAAACAATACAGGTAAGAAGATATGTGGTGAATATTATAGATGCTGTATTCCATGTTCTTGTGATTTAATGAAATATTCAAAAACAACAAAGATGAAACACAAATTTAAAGGTATAGAAAAAGAATTCTATGTGTTCACAATTGAAAATCCATGCGGGAAGACAGATTTTCCTGAAAGAGTAAATAAAAAATATTTTTGTAATGGCAACAACTTAGATACGAAACAAGTTTCAGTAGTAGATGGAAAACTGGTCATTGGTCTATTACACAAAGCCAAAACCTGCACTCAATATAATGTTAATGCCATAGATAGACACCAAGTGACAGGTAGATATTGTACACTTAGAAATAATACTCCATTAGATCAGCTTCAGTCAGGTATGGGAGATATATTCATTAAACTTGCAAGATAATCCCAAGATTATATATTCATCAAAATGGTATTGTATAACGAAAAAATTAAACACCTTAGTTGTTCTGATTTAAGGGTATTTTTGAAAAGATTGGTCAAGGATAAGATTGAAAAAGAATGGACTGAGGACTTCATTGACAATATGAACCTCGTAATAATCCCAAGAATGACAATAAGAAGACGTTATGAGAATAAGGGTATAGACATGTCAAGACTGATTGATAATCCTACCTACTATCAGCATGTCAAAAAGAGTGTCGACTCCCGAGGCAATCTTGAATTTAAAGATCGATAATTTTTTTCCGATACGCCAATTTAATCCCTAGCACTGCATCCATATTTTCTGTAAGCTGTTTTAAAAAAAACAAACTTAAGAGGGAAATATGAACAAATATTTTAAGATAATTGTTGTTTTATTATCGTCTCTATTTCTAAGTTTCTCAGCAAATTCAACTGAAGTAAAATTTGGACATGTAGGAAAACCAGGATCTTTATTTTCTGCATCAGTTGATCATTTTGCTAAACTTGCAAATGAGAGATTAGGCAGCAAAGGAAAAGTAACTGTTTTTGGTTCTTCGCAACTTGGTAAAGACAAACAAGGAATGCAAAAACTAAAATTAGGTACAGTTAACATGTGGTTACCTTCATCAGTAATGGCATCTATTCATGATGAGTTTGGTGTATTTGATATGCCTTTCATAATTAAAGACAGAAAACACATGAATAAAGTTGAAAGCCAAGTTTTACCAGGAATGTTTAAAAATCTTGAAGATAAAACTGGATACAAAGTTATTGCTGTTTGGGAAAATGGATTTAGACATATCACAAACAACACTAGACCAATTAACACTCCAGGTGACTTAAAAGGAATTAAATTAAGAACACCTAAATCAAAATGGAGAGTTAAAATGTTCCAATCATATGGTGCAAACCCAACTCCAATGTCTTTCTCAGAAGTATTTACTGCTTTGAAAACAGGAACAATGGATGGACAAGAAAACCCATATGCTCAGATTGCTAGTGCTAAATTCCAGGAAGTTCAAAAATATTTATCAATTACAGGTCACGTTTACACTCCTGCTTATGTAACAGTACATAAAGACCACTGGAGCAAACTTCCTGCAGATGTACAAAGTATTTTAGAGCAAGCTGCTAAAGATACACAAAAATTTGTGTACGCTGAAGCTGCTAATCTTGAAAAATCTTTATTGGGAGTAATCAAATCAGCTGGAGTTCAAGTTAACGAAGCTGACAAAGGTGCTTTCATTAGTGCAAGTAAAGGAATATACGATCAATTCGCGTCTGAAGTACCAACTGGTGGTGCGTTAATTGATAAAGTATCGTCTTTAGCAAATTAACTTAATTTGTAACAGGCCCTCTACCAGAGGGCCTGAAAAAAAAAATGACATTGCAAAAATTTATAAATTCTTACGAAAAAATATTAAAACTAATACTGTTTATAATGATGGTAGCATTAGCAGTAACAGTTTTACTTGGTGTTACTTTTCGTTTTGCTGGCAGTGCTTTAGTTTGGTATGACGAGGTTGCAGCTGTTCAGCTTGCTTGGATAACTTATTATGGCTCGGCCTATGCAGCATTAAAAGGTTCTCATATAAGTGTTCCAAGTATATTTAAAGCCTTTCCATTAGCGCTTAGAAAAATTTTCTTTGTTGTGTCAAAATTAGTTGTTTATGGTTTTTTAATATTGTTGGCTTACTATGGTTATTTAGTTTTAACTCTTATAACTGGAGAGACTTTAGTAACATTAGAGTGGGTTCCGCAAACCTTTGTGCAATCGGTTATTCCAATTGCATCATGTTTATTTATTTTATCTGAAACTTTAAGAATTCCTGAAGACTATAAAAATTTAGTTCTTCAAACAACAGAAGACGAGCAAACAGGAGATATTTAATGATAATTCTTACAATGTTTGCAGTTCTTCTACTTCTTTTATCTATAAATGTACCTATCGCTATTGGCCTTGCAGTAACAACAATTATTGCAATGGTATTGAAAACTGGAACAAGTTTTTTAATTGATACTGCAATCGTCATGTTTGATGGATCAATGAAGTTCCCACTGATTGCTATTCCATTATTTATCTTAGCTGGATCAATTATGAATAGTGCTGGTATATCTAGGAGATTAATTGCTTTTGCTTCAGCGCTTGTTGGATTTATCAAAGGTGGTCTAAGCATGATTAACATTGCTACCTCCATGTTTTTTGCTGAAATTTCTGGCTCAGCTGTAGCAGATGTTGCTGCACTTGGATCTATTTTAATTCCAGCGATGAAGAAAAAAGGATATCCAGGCCCTTTCGCTGCTGCAGTAACTTCATCTTCAGCATCCTTAGCGATAATTATTCCGCCTTCAATACCAATGATTGTTTATGCGGTAATGGCCCAAAGTTCAGTTGTGCAATTGTTTGTAGCAGGAATAGTTCCAGGAGTAATAGGTGGCTTCTTCTTAATGTTAGCAGCATATATCACTGCAAGACGTAAAAATTTTCCCGTTGAGGAAACATTTAATATTCCAAATGTTAAGAAAACTGCAAAAGATGCAGCTTTAGCATTTTTATTACCAATCATTATCTTAGGTGGAATTTTTGGAGGAGTTGTAACAGCAACTGAAGGAGCAGGTTTAGCAGTTGTAGCTTCATTAGTTATTGGATTTATTTATAAAGAAATAGATTTTAAAAGATTATACGAGTCAGCTTGTGAAGGAGCAATTCAAACAGCTTCAGTAATGTTATTAGTAGCTGCATCTGTATTACTTGGTGAATTTTTAACAATTGAACAAATTCCACAAAAAGTTGCTGAGTCAATAATTGATTTTACAAATAATAAATATGCAGTTTTAGGAATATTAAATGTATTTCTTTTAGTAATAGGTTTCTTTTTACATTCAGTTGCTGCAATAATTTTAACAGTTCCAATTGTAATGCCATTAGTTAATGCTGTAGGAATTGATCCAGTTCACTTTGGTATAATCGTGACATTAAATCTAGCAATTGGTCAACAAACACCACCAGTTGCAAGTGTTCTTGTTACAGCTTGCTCAGTTGCAAAAGCAGACATTTGGGATGTAACAAGATCTAATATATCCTTTATATGTGTGTTATTAGTATTGTTAATGTTAGTAACTTATGTTCCAGCTATACCAATGACCTTAGTTGAATTTTTTTATAGGAGCTAAATGAGTAAATTAATTAAATTAAATAAAAAAAATAAACATTTAGTTGAAGTTGTTATCAATAGACCAGAAAAACTAAATGCAATGACTAAGCCAATGTGGATTGAGCTTGGTAAGGTTTTTAAAAAATTGTCTAAGAATAAAAATTTAAGATGTATTATTATAAGAGGACAGGGTGGTAAATCTTTTTCACCAGGAAATGATATTGGAGAATTTAAAAAACAAAGATCTTCATCAAAATTAGCTAAATCTTACGGTAAATTTTTACACGGAACACTTGGAGCAATTTTCGATTGCCCAATACCAACAATTGCTTTGATTGAAGGAATATGTGTTGGTGGTGGATTAGAAATAGCAGGATGTTGTGACATTAGAATTTGTGGCAAAAGTTCTAGGTTTGGAGTTCCAATTAAAAGATTAGGCTTAACAATGGCTGCAAAAGAACTTGAGGTACTTTTGAAAGTAACCAATTACACAACTGCTATGGAAATATTGTTTGAAGGAAGAGTTTTTGGAGCTGAAGAAGCATTTCAGAAGAGGCTAGTTAATAGAGTAGTTAATGATAAAGATGTTGAAAAAGAAGCTTATAAATCAGCAGAACTAATATGTGAAGGTGCTCCAAAAGTTGCAAGGTGGCACAAACAATTTGCAAGAAACATCTTAAAAAATGGAAAAGTCACAGAAAAAATAAATAATCTAGGTTACAAATGTTATGATACTCAAGACTTTAAAATTGGATATCAATCTTTCTTAAATAAAACAAAACCAAAATTTAAAAATAAGTAATAGATGGCTGCATCATTAAAAGGCATTCGTGTACTTGAAATGGCACAAATAATGGCTGGTCCAACATGCGGATTGTTATTAGCTGATCTAGGTGCAGAGGTAATTAAAATAGAAAAGACACCCGGAGGAGATGATACCAGAAACTTCTTGCCACCAGAAATTAATGGTGAGTCCGCAGCTTTTATGATGATGAATAGAAATAAGAAAGGTATTGCATTAAATTTAAAAGACAAAGATGGAATAGAGATATTTAAGACGATGGTAAAAAATTCTGATGTAGTTTTAGAGAATTTTAGAAAAGGGACATTAGAAAAACTAGGTGTTGGATATGACGTCATGTCAAAAATTAATCCTAAAATCATATTATGTGAAATATCTGGATACGGTAGAACTGGTCCTTACGCAGATAAAGGAGGATTTGATTTAGTCGCTCAAGGAATGAGTGGGTTAATGAGTATTACTGGTGAAAGCAAAGAAAAACCACCAATGAAAGTTGGTGCACCTATAACAGATATTACAGCAGGTTTACTTGCAGCTAGTGGAATTTTAGCAGCATTAGTTCATAGAGAAAAAACGGGTGAAGGACAAAAAGTTGATACATCTTTGTATGAAGCAGGTATTGTTCATACTTACTGGCAATCTGCTATTGCAGGTGCTACTGGAGAGTCACCGGGTCCTTTAGGATCAGCACATCCTTTAACAGCTCCTTATCAAGCATTTAAAACAAAAGATAAATGGATAACAGTAGGTGCTTCAAATCAAAATACTTGGCTTATGTTACTTAAAGCAATTGGTCGTGAAGATTTGCAAGAAAATGAAAAGTTTTCATCTAATTTAAATAGAAAACAAAATTTAAAAGAATTAGTTGATATTCTTAACGAAGAACTAATTAAAAAAACTTCAAACGAATGGTTAAAAATCTTTGATGATAATGGATTACCATGCGGACCTATTAACTCTATAACAGACATGTTTAAAGATCCTCAAACAATTGAAAGAGAAATGGTTATAGAAGTAGATAATAAAAAAGCTGGTAAAAGTAAGGCTATTGGTATGCCAATTAAATTTTCAAAAAGTAAAACAGAAAAATCGAAAGGTGCTCCGAACTTAGGAGAACATACTAAAGAGGTCATGCAAATTTTTGGTTACAAAGATGACCAGATTGAAGATTTTTTTAATAGAAAAGTAATTCTTTAGTTAACAGTTTCAAAAATTTTAAATAATAATTCTGAGACATGCTTACCTTTTTTCTCAGATAAATCAGATATTTGATGTCTACAGCTCGTACCATTTGCAACTATAAAATCTTTTTCACTACTATCATTGATTGCAGGTATTAAAGAAAGATTAGCCATTTTTTTGGACACTTCATAAGTCTTACTATCATATCCAAATGAACCAGCCATACCACAACAACTAGACTCTATCATTTTGTTATTAATATTTAATTCTGATAAAAGATTAGTTAGCCCCTTCATTCTATCTTGTGATTTTTGATGACAGTGCCCATGGATTAATACATTTTGATCGAACTTATTAGCTTTAATATTATTGTTATTTCTTATTTGTTCTAAAATAAATTCCTCAAGCAAATAAAATTTATTTTTTATTTGTTCTCTGTTATTTACATTTTTTAAAGTCTGATATTCATCGTTAAATGTTAATAAACAGGATGGTTCAATACCTACAACTGGTAAATCAATGTAATTATTTTGTATAACATAATCATTAAATCTATTTAGTTCTTCAGATGCTTTGTCTAATTGACCGTAAGATATATAAGTTCTACCACAACAAAGAGGTCTCTTTAATTTATCTTTACCAAAACTCGGTATAACTGCCTGATATCCAAATTTATTTAATACTTTAATTGCATAAACCAAATTTTCATTTTCAAAGTTAATATTAAATGTATCTGCAAACAAAATTACTTTATTTTCTGATACTGTCTGACTGTCGTAAATTTCTCTTAATGCGTTCTGGTTTTGAACTTCAGGCATAGTCCTTGCTGTTGCAAAACCAAACCTTTCAATAATTGTTGAGATTAGCGGTAAGTTTTTGACCTTATTGAATATAGGAGCAACAATTTTTAATAACCAAATAAGTCTTGGCATATCTGAGATAACTCTATCTTTAATTCGCATACTAAATTTTTTATAGTAATGAGAAAGAAATTCAGATTTCATTTTAGCCATATCAACCGACATAGGGCATTCTCTTTGACAAGCTTTACAGCTGACACATAGCTCCATGGTTTCATACATTTCTTTTGATGCAAATGAGCCTTCTGGAAGTTGATTAGATAAAGCTAATCTTAAAGTATTTGCTCTACCTCGAACTAAATCTTTTTCTTCTTTAGTTACTCTGTACGATGGACACATCACACCAGAATCTAATTTTCTACAAGCTCCATTGTTATTACACATCTCAACAGCATCAGAGAATTGACCCCAATTAGACCAGTCATAATGTGTATCTATATTTTCTGTTTGATAACCTGATTTGTATCTCATTAGAGATCTATCATTTGATTTAAATGGCCGAACAATTTTTCCAGGATTTAAAAGGTTTTTACTATCGAATGTATCTTTTATTTCTTCAAATGCATTTGTGATTTTTTTACCAAACATCATTTCATGGAATTCTGATCTAACAATTCCATCACCATGCTCACCAGAATGAGAACCTTTATAATCTTTTACCATTTCAAAAGCTTCTTCAGATATAGATCTCATGTTTTGTATATCTTTGTCTGATTTCATATTTAAAACTGGTCTTACATGGAGAGTTCCAACAGATGCATGTGCATAAAACATTCCACTGGTTCCATATTTTTTAAATATTTCTTTTAATCTAGCTGTGTAGTCAGCTAAGTGTTCTAAAGAAACTGCACAATCTTCAATGAAAGCAACTGGTTTTCTATCACCTTTCATTGACATCAAAATATTTAATCCAGCTTTTCTTATTTCAAAAACTTCTTTCTGCTCTGATAAATCTGAATAATATGAAAACTGATTTTTTTTGTTTTGATTTAATACTAGATATTCTAGATCCTTTATTTTTTTTTCATATACACTTTTCTCAGTATCAATAAATTCTACCATCAAAACAGCTTCGGGATTTCCTTTGATATATTTTTTTATACCCCCAGCATACATTGGGATTTCTTTCGCTAAATTTAATAAATTTTGGTCCATCAATTCAACACAAGTTGGTTTTAATTTTACTATCTCTTTTGATAATTCCATTGCTTGATGAAAATTATCAAAGTAGCAGACACCCAAAATTTTATTCTTTGGTATTTCAGATAGTTTTAATTTTATTTTATTAAATAAAGATAATGTTCCTTCAGAACCAACAAGAAGATTTGATGAATTAAATCCTTCTGGATCAATTAAATCAATGTTATATCCTCCAACTCTTCTTTGTGTTGTTGGCCAATTCGCATCAATTTCGCTTCCAACCTGTTGTCTTACATCAATAAATTTATCTATGATTTTATATAGTCTATCTTGATTGTTTTTAGTGGCTAAATAATTCTTATTTATTTGATCAAAATTAAATATAGAGCCATCATCTAATATTGCTTCAATAGCTAATACATTATGAACCATGTTGCCATAATATAAAGATCTTGATCCACAGGAATTGTTAGCTGACATTCCTCCAATAGTTGCTCTACTGCTTGTTGAAACGTCTACTGGAAACCAAAGACCGTGAGGCTTTAAATAAGCATTTAGATGATCTAATACGACACCTGGCTGAACCCATACATATTTTTCTTCAACATTAAGTTCTAAAATTTTATTTTGATGTTTGCTGTAATCTAATACAACGCTCTCTCCAACAGTCTGACCACATTGAGAACTTCCACCTCCTCTCGCTAATAGAGGTACAGAATTCTTTTGTGAATACTCCATTAAACTTAAAACATCATTGGTATCTTTTGGAAGAACTACACCAAGAGGTTTAATTTGATATACAGAAGCATCAGTACTGTATCTTCCACGTGAGAACTCATCGAATAAAGTTTTTCCATCAACTTTACTACTAATTTCTTTACCAATTTTTTGTATCTGATCTGAATTAAACCGCATAAAACTTAATTAAAGGTTTATTTATTTTTGTAAACCAGTTTACCGAACTTTTTTAACGCGGCCTCTGAAATCTCTAAACCTAAACCAGGTTTTTCATTTAAATGTATCCATCCATCACTCATTTTGTGTGGATTTTCAAATAATTGAGCTTGAAGAGGATCTCTTTCATCATCAAATGACTCAACAATTCTCCCAGCTGGAGTTGATGCTACTAATGGAGCATGAATATAACAATCATGATGTGGAGCTACATCTATATGATTTAATTCACACAATGCAGAAAGTTTTTTTCCATTAGTAAAACCACCAAACATTGTGCAATCAAATTGCAAAATTTGTATTGCATCTTCTTCAATCATGGACCTACATCCAAAAATAGTTATTTCACTTTCACCACCTGATAACGGAATTTTAGTTTGTTTTGATAAAAGTTTTAAAGTCCTTCTATCATCTTCCCACCTAACAGGTTCTTCAATCCATGTAGGATTAAATCTTTCAAATTCTTTTACACCTTCGATTGCTGTTTTTAGATCCCATGCTCTATTAACATCAATCATTAAACCTTTTTGTTCTCCAATTTCATCTCTAATAATTTCTAATCTCTTCGCATCTTCTTTGATACTAAGTCCCCCAACTTTAACTTTAAAACTTTGATGACCAATATTTACTAATTTTTTAATTTCATCTCTTAGTTCTTTTTCATCTTTACCATCTCTGTAGTAAGCACATGTAACATAAACAGGAATTTTATTTCTGTATCCACCAAATAATTTATACAATGGGATGTTTGAAGCTTTTCCTATCAAATCCCAGCACGCAATATCTAAAGCTGCTGAAATTCTGATTAATGCTTCTCTGCTCCAGCCTTTTTCGCTACTGGTTCGAGTATCAGTTAATTTGAAAATTTTTTCATAAATTTTTTCAGGACAAAATGGATCTTCTCCAATTATTAAATCTTGTAAGCCATTTGAAAATGGTTTGATGATAGGAGCTATATCAGTGTAGCTTGTTGCTAAACCAAATCCTGAATGACCATCTTTAGTTTTAATTTTAATTAAGAGTTCATTAGCTGTTGGTACAATAAAGTGACTAACCCAATGTGGTTTTACTTCATCTGGATTATTAAGAACATAAACCTCTAAGCTTTCAATTAAATTACTACTATTTGTCATACATTATAAATTTGCTTATATAATTTCTTTAGCATATACAGCGGTATGGCAATTTCAAATAATATAAGACCTGGTCGACATTTTTTGCAAATTCCAGGACCAACAAACGTTCCAGATAGAGTTCTAAGAGCTATGGATTATCCAACTATAGATCATAGAGGTCCAGACTTTGCTGAATTAGGATTAAGAGTTTTAGATCGAATAAAATTAATTTTCAAAACTTCTGAACCTGTAATAATTTTTCCGGCTTCAGGAACGGGTGCTTGGGAAGCTGCACTTGTAAACACTTTAAGTGCTGGAGATAAAATCTTGATGTTTGAAACTGGACATTTCTCAACTCTTTGGTGGGATATTGCTCAAAAATTTAAAATTGAAGTAGACTTTGTTGAAGGTGATTGGAGAACAGGTGTTGATCCAAACATTGTTGAACAAAAACTAAAAGAAGACAAAGATAAAAAAATTAAAGCAGTTTGTGCTGTACATAATGAAACTTCTACTGGTGTTACAAGTAGAATTGGAGAAATTAGAAAAGCTATGGATAATGCGGAACATCCAGCTTTATTATTTGTTGATACGATATCTTCATTAGGTTCTATAGATTATAGACATGAAGAGTGGAAAGTTGATGTTACTGTGGGTGGTTCTCAAAAAGGATTACTATTACCACCAGGACTTTCTTTTAATGCAATAAGTTCTAAAGCTTTAGAGGCATATAAAACATCTGAATTACCAAAATCTTACTGGGATTGGGGACCTATGTTAGAAAATAATAAGAAAGGTTACTTCCCTTACACACCAGCAACAAATCTATTTTATGGTTTGGATGAAGCAATTAATATGCTTACAGAAGAGGGTTTAGATAATGTTTTCAAAAGACACAAAAGATTTGCAGAAGCTACAAGAGTTGCGGTCAATTCGTGGGGATTAGAAATACTTTGTAAAAATCCAGAAGAATACTCAGATTCATTAACAGCTGTAATGGTTCCAGATGGTCATGATGCAGACTTTTTACGAAAAACTATTTTAGATCATTACAACATGTCATTAGGAACAGGACTTGCAAAAGTTGCGGGCAAAATTTTTAGAATTGGCCACTTAGGTGATTTCAATGAACTAATGTTGGCTGGAACATTGGCAGGTGTTGAAATGGGTTTAATGAAATCTAAAATACCTTATAAAAAAGGTGGAATACTTAAGGCACTTGAGTATCTTTGTTAATCAGTCAAGTTACAAATCATGCTTGATTTTTGCATCATAGGATCAGGAATTTCTGGATCAACAATCGCAAATTTATTAAATAAAAAATATTCCATTGCAGTTTATGATAAAGCAAGAGGATATGGTGGAAGAAGTTCATTTAAAAAATATAAAGATAAAGTCGGATTTGATCACGGACTTCAATATATCTCTCCAAAATCTAAAAAATTTAAAACATTTACTAATCAACTTATTAAGAAAAAAGTTTTAAAAAAGTGGCGAGGAAATCATTTATTTCTGCATAAAACAGTCAAAGAAATTAAAAATCATTTAAAATTAATTGGAACAAAAGGAAATAACTCTATTAGCAAACATTTATTAAAGAAAATTAAATGCAATTTTGAACATGAACTAATAAATATAAAGAGATTAAATGATTATTGGGAATTAACATTCAAAAATGATGTAAAACAAAAATGTAAAAATCTTATTTTGACCTGTCCATTTCCTCAAAGTAAGAAATTAGGACAAAGATATTTAAATAAATCCTATTTAAATCAAAAAGTTAAAATGGATGCTAATTTAACAGTTATGGTTGTCACCAATAAGCTTAAACAGAATAATAGTAGTTACTTTTTTAATGATGAGATGCTCGGTTGGGCAGCATACGAAAATAGTAAGAAAAGATTTAACTATAAGTATGATTTATGGACGCTTCAAAGCACTTACAAATACGGTAATAAATTTACAAAAGATTATAGAAACAAAAGAAAATACTATACTAATCAAATAGTTAAAAAATTTGAAAAATTAACAAATTTAAAAATCAAAAAAATTCATCACTCAAGAATTCATGGCTGGTTGTATTCATCCAATTCAAAGCCACTCAAACAATTATCTTTATGGAATAAGTCTTTAAATTTAGGTTTATGCGGTGATTATTTTGGAGGACCAAGATTAGAAAATGGGTGGCAAAGTGCACACGATTTACATAGTAAAATACGATATGGTAAATAAATGAAAATTATATTTTCAATATTAATTTTGCTTTTTTCATCATCAATTAGTTATTCCAAAAATACGGATATCATCCATGATTTTAAAATTACATTTGATTGTAAATTAGAAAAAATAATGATCAAAAATAAAGATTTTAATTATCAAACTTTTACTGCTGATAATATTGAAGTTGATAAAAACAAGGTTTTAAAAGTTGTAGCAGCACAACCAAGTGTATTAACAATTAATGGTTTATCAGAATTTATAGATACTTATTCAGATATAAGTAAAGATGATGTTCGAATTGCAAAAAACGACACCATTTTATTTAAAAATATAGATAAAGAAAAAAAATACTCAGAGTCAGTATTTTTAAATAGATCAACTGGTGAATTAATTCATGAAGTTACAAAAAATATGAATACTAAAGATAATGAAAAATATATTTCTTTCTTTGATTGCACTAAAGAATTGTAAGATCTATTTTTTGATTACCTAATCTTTCATTACCTTTTTCAGTAACAAGATATGTTTCGCCTAAATTCATGGCTAATTGATTTTCAGAGTCCATCAATATCATATGCATAAAGAATACATTTCCTGGTTGGATCTCATATGGATTTCCTGTGTAAAGCATCGGCCAATCCATCCAGTTTGGTGAAAAAGTTGCACCTAAGGAATAACCACATGCATTCATTCTTGAATTTTTAAAACCATGATCATCGAAGGTTTTTGCATGAACATCAAAAACTTCTCCAATTTTATTTCCAGGCTTTAATTTCTTTTCACAATTTGTAAGAGCTTCAACGCATGCTTCATGCATTTTATGATGTTTTGGATCTGCTTTTCCTATTGGTATTGTTCTAAACATTGCTGAATGATAGTGCCTATAGGTTCCAGCCCATTCAATGGTTAACTGATCTTGATTATTAAGTATCTGTTTTTCTGCTTGATATCGACAGAGTAGGGCATTCTTTCCAGACCCTATAATAAATTCATTAGCAGGATAATCTCCACCTCCTTCAAATATAACTCTATTCATTTCAGCTAAAATTTTAGACTCATTTACTCCAGCTTTTGCATGCTTCCAAACTTCATCCAAAGCCTTGTCAGCTAAATTTGCTGCTTTTTTTACATAACTAATTTCTTCATTAGATTTAATTACTCTTAGTTTTGTTATTAATTCTGACTTATCTTCAATTGAGCAATAGTTTTGTAAAACTGTATTAAGTCTTAATGCATTTCTTCCTGTTAGACCGTAGGCTTCATATTCAACACCAATTTTTTTACCTTTTAAATTTAACTCATCTAAAATTATTTTGAGATCATCAGCAGGATTAGCACCATCTTTATCAACCCAAATTCTGATATCACTAATATTGGATGTGTTTTGAGCTTGTCTTAGATCAGGGGCTCTAGTTAATAATATTACATTCCCTTTTTGATCTAAAACTAATGCTTGAAAAAATACATATCCGAAAGTGTCGTAACCAGTGAGCCAATACATAGACTCTTGTCTAAACATAATAAGAGCATCTACACCCTCATTTTTCATAGAGTTTAGTGTCTTTTCTTTTCTATTTAAGAATTCTTCTTTACTAAAATGAAGACCCATTAACGAATGTTAACACTAACAGAACCAATTTTATCAACTGTTCCTTTGTATAATCCTTTTCCTTTAAATGGAACAACCCCCACAGTTGAGCCTGTGAAAACATAAAAATCTTTATTTAAGTTAATCTTTTCTTTCTTAACTTTATTTAAAACAAATCTTAAAGAATTTAATGGGTTAATATAAACAATATTTGTATTACCATTTACTTTTACCCCATTTTTTTTGCTGACTAATGAAGTTTTTAAATTATTGAGGTTTAATTTTTTAAATTTTGTTTTTCTTCCAACAACAAATTTGATATTAAAACCAAAGTCTCCACAAATATCTCCCAAATATGTAAATTTTTTATTTCTTTGTCTAAAACCTACTATTTCAAAACAAGGTCCCATAAATTTAATAAATTTAGTGACGTTTGATTTTGTAACTTTACCTTTATAATCAAAGAAAGATTTCTTAATAAAGTAATAAACTTCAACCTCTATACCTTTAGTGTGTTGGTTTATTTTTACTTTTTGACCGGATTTAACTAATCTTTTTTTAAATACTTTTGCTGTAAAAGGTTCTTTTTCCTTTAATTTTTTTAAAGCTTGAATTCCAGTTCCACCAGCCTTTATTCCAATTGTTTCATCTTTAATTTGATCTTCACACAATTTTCTAAGTTTGTTGGCTAAATTAATATTTTTACAATATTTTACTGGGATAGGATTAATGACAGTGTTTGTATTGAAAGCTTTAACTAACTTATTTGCAATACGATTAATTTCATTTTTCATAGCCAGAACTTATTGAAGAATACTCATAGGATCAAGTCTAGTTTGAAACCAATTTATCCTAAAATCTAAATGAGGCCCTGTTGATCTTCCAGTGGATCCAACAGTGCCTATAATTTCTCCTTGTTTAACTTCATCACCAACCTTGACTATTACATTTTCTAGATGTGAATATATCGTTGAAATTCCATGTCCGTGGTCCATTATTACAGTACCACCCGTATAATAAAGATCATCTTCTGCCATAGTCACTATTCCAGTTCCAGATGATTTGATTTCAGTTCCTTGTTTAGCTGCAATATCTATTCCATAGTGAGGCCACTTTGGTTTGCCATTAAGAATTCTTTGGCTACCGTAAACTCCACTAATTATTCCTTTAACAGGCATAATAAATTGTTCAGTAAAGAAAGTTAAATCTGAATTAATAGCTCTTGCTTTCCCAATTCTTCCATTTTCTTCTTTAATTCTTTTATAAACAGATTCTGGCGGTGTAACTTTATTTTCAGGGAGACCATCTATTCTTTGAATATTATATTTTCTTTTAAAAACTTTTTTTATAACTTTATTTTTTTTACCATTATTTATTTCAGTAATGGCTACATCGAATTTTCGATCTCTATCAATTCCAAATACAAAATATCCATCCTCAGATACTTTAACTTGTGTTTTATCTACAAATACCTTTGATCCTGCCTCCGCTTTACCTAAAATAAAATGTCCTTGTAAAAATTTACCTTGAAATTCTAAAGCATGAGAGTGTGTAGAAAATATAATTGCTAAAAAAAGCAACAATTTTTTCATTATTTTGCTGTCCAACCTCCATCAATCACAATTGATGTCCCGGTTATCATACTTGCAGCATCTGAAGCTAAAAAACATACCGCTGTAGCCACATCAGACTCCGTTGCAACTTTTCCCATGGGTATATTGCTTAAAGCAAGCTGTTTAAATTTTTTATTTTTAAAGAATTTTTTAACCATTGGAGTTTCAACAAATGTAGGTGCAACTGTATTTACTCTGATATTTTTTGTTGCAAGTTCAACACCCATTCCTTTTGTTAATCCCTCAATTCCAAATTTTGTCATGTTATAAACATTTCTACCCGACATACCTACATGCCCTAATTGTGAGGACATATTAATTATAGAGCCACCTTTTTTTTTATTTTTTAACATTTTTAGGACTACTAATTGTGCAACATTGAATGCTGCTTTCATATTTAAATCTACAAGATAATTCATACTTGTTTGTTTGATTTTTTCGAAAGGCTCAGGAATATTTGTACCAGCATTATTTACAAGTATATCTACTTTCTTAATTTTTTTTAATTTAGAAGTAAGATCTTCGTAATCCATAATATCGCAGGTTATTTTAACTAATTTTCCTTTTACTTTTTTTATATCTTTTTGAAGCTTATCAAGATCAGAAGCAGTTCTACTTACTCCAATTATTGTTGCACCAGCTTCTGCAAGAGCAATAGAACATGCTCTACCAATACCTTTTCCTGCACCTGTTACTAAAGCAACTTTATTTTTTAAATTTATCTTTTTTAAATACATTTATAAAAATAGTTTTACGTCTGTATATATTAGCTCTATTGCAACAAATAATATTGCTAATAATCCAACCCATCCTATCCATTTATACTTTTTAATCCAGCCAGATATCAAAGTTGCTGCAGTAGCCATCAAAACAATTGATAAAACTAGACCAAATATTAATAACATGTAGTGATCTCTAGCTGCACCCGCTACTCCTAACACATTATCTAAACTCATTGTTACATCTGCTAGAATTACAGTTGTTATTGCCTTCATGAATGAACTATTATCTACTTTTTTTACATTTTCCTCAGCATTACCATTCATTTTAATTACATCCACGTAAAGTCTGTAACATATATAAAGAAGTAATACTCCACCTATAAGTCTAAGTCCTGTGATTTGTAATAGATAAGCAGTTATAAGTGTAAATATAATTCTTAAAACTACTGCTGCTCCAATTCCCCAAAAAATAATTTTTTTTCTCTGCTCAGTTGGAAATTGAGATGCAACCATTCCAATTATAATTGCATTATCTCCTGCTAAAACTAAATCGATAAAAACTATTTGAAAAAAAATTACTATTTGTTCAGTCATCTTCTACTATCCTCAATTATCATATCAGCTGCTTTTTCCGCAATCATTATTGTCGGTGCATTTGTATTTCCTGATGTGATATGAGGCATAACAGAGGCATCTACAACCCTTAAATTTTCTAGTCCGTGAGCGACTAATCTATCATTAACAACAGCATTTTCATCTTTACCCATTCTACATGTGCTCACCGGATGGAATATAGTATTTGCAAATTTTCCAGCTTCAGTTGCTAATTCTTCATTATCAGTAATATTGATTCCCGGTCTAAGCTCTTCAGGTTGATAATCTTTATAAGCTTTAGATTCCATAACAATTTTTCTTACAATCTTTAATGCTTTTCCAGCAATCTCACGATCTTCATCGGTTGATAAATAATTCATTTTTATTTTTGGTGAAACTCTGGTGTCTGGAGATTTTAATTCTATAGATCCTCTGCTTGTTGGTCTTACATTTGTAATTGTTGGAGTGAACGCTGGAAATTTATGTAAAGCTGATTTTCCTAAAAGATCAGTACTTGCTGGTGAAATATGAAATTGAAGATTTGGAGTTTCTAAATGTTCATCACTTTTAACAAAACCACAAACATAACTTGCTCCAACTGTTAAAGGTCCTTTTCTTAAGAGAAGAAACTTCAAACCAGAAAACATTTTTTTAGTAAAACTGTAGTAAATATCATTTAAAGTTTCTAAATTTTTAATTTTATAAACAGGTCTTAACATTAAATGATCAGTTAGATTTCTTCCAACTCCTTGATGATCTTTTAAAACATTAATATTATTTTCTTTTAGAAGTTCTCCTGGACCAATACCTGATGCTTGTAATATATGAGGTGAGCCAATTGTACCTGCGCTTAATATAATTTCTTTATTAGTTTCAACAGAAAATTCTTTTCCATCTATCCAATAATTTACTTTTTTTGCTTTATTATTTTCAAATTCTATATTTTTAATATGAGCCTTAGTAATAATTTTTAAATTTTTTCTGCTCTTAACTGGATTTAAATAACCAACTGCTGTACTGCATCTAAAGCCATTTTTAATTGTAAATGGAAAATATCCCATTCCCTCATTATCACCGTTATTAAAATCATCAGTTCTTTTATAACCATGCTCTTCAGCGGCTTCTAAAAATAGATCGAGAACTTTAAATGTTGCTCTAATTTTCTCAACTGCAATGGGTCCTCCAGAACCATGAAATTCATTTTCTCCAAATTGAAAATCTTCAGACTTTTTAAAATAAGGAAGAACATCATCCCAAGACCAGCCAACATTACCCAATTGTCTCCAATAATTATAATCATTAGATTGACCTCTAATATAAAGCATTCCATTAATCGAAGAGCTTCCACCTAATGTTTTACCTCTTGGATAAACCATTTGTCTGTTATCGCAGTTTGGTTCTTTTTCAGTATTAAAACACCAGTCAGTATCTGGATTGTGCATAGTTTTAAAATAACCCCCTGGTATATGTATCCATGGATTTGTGTCTTTACCACCAGCTTCAAGTAAAAGAACTTTAGTATCAGGATTTGCCGTTAATCTATTAGCTAAGACACAGCCAGCTGAACCAGCGCCAATAATTATGTAATCAAATTTATCCATATTTTTTATAAATAATTTTTAATGAATATTTAATGATTTTAAACATTTTTCTCATAAAAACTTCGAAATGACGCTTGTATGTACCTTAGATTTTTGAGAGGATCTTAACATTATAAATAAAAAGAGAGGGATATAATGAAAAAAATCGTTTCAGCGTTGTTTGCTGCTTTCTTAGTATTTGGATTTATTTCAAATGCAAATGCTGCAAAAACGTTAAAGTGTCAGACGGTTATTAGCGCTAAAGGTGATGAAGCGGTAATGTTAAAAGACTTTACTGACAACGTAACAAAACTAACAGGTGGATCTCTAAAATTTGAAATTATGCCAGCAGGAACAGTAGTTGGAGTTAAAGAAACTCTTGATGCTGTTGATAAAGGTTTGATTGATTGCGGATTTGCTTGGACTCACTATTGGTCTGGAGAACATCCAGCTGCTATGTTATTTGGTTCGCCAGTAGCAGGTGGTGGTGTAGGAATTGATAACATCGCATTCTTATCATGGTTTTTATATGGTGGTGGAGAACAACTATATGACAGACTTTGGGGAGAAATGAAAAGAGACATTAAAGGTTTCATGCTTCAACCAGTTGGTCCAGAAGCTTTAGGATGGTTCCCAAGAAAAATCAAAGACATGGATGATTTCAGAACATTTAAGTTCAGAACTCCTCCAGGAATTCCAGGTCAAACTTATAAAGACATTGGAATAGCTTCAGTTGCAATGGGTGGTGGAGATATTCTTCCAGCATTGGAAGCAGGAACTATTGATGCTGCCGAGTGGTGTTGTCCTCAACCAGATAAAGTGTTTGGTATACATAAAGTATTAAAACACTACTATCTACAAGGTTTACACCAAGTAGTCGTAAATGCTGACTTTTATTTAAACAAAAGCACTTACGATAAATTCACTGACCATGAGAAATTTTCAATGAAGATGGCTGCTGATGCATCGTTGATGAGAGCTTTGGCTTACAGAATCAACACTAATGGATTAGCACTTAAAGACTTAACTGAAAATCATGGTGTGATACTTGAAGATACACCAGCAGATTATTTCCCAGCTTATATGGCTGCAGCGAAAGCAACTTTAGAGAAAAATGCAAAAGAAAACGCATTCTTTAAAGAAGTTTATGACTCAATGATAAGCTTTGCTAATACTGCTGTACCATTCTGGTCTGGCGCACAAACATCGAATGCTAAGCTAGGAATGGCTTATGCTAATTCGTTGAAGAAATAAATAAAGTTATTAAGCGGGCTTTTATAAGCCCGCTTTTTTTTCAAAAAAATATATGTCGGATAATCCAAAGTTAGATATTTCAGATGAAATGATAGCCGAAAGGCGATCAGGATCTGGGAAGATGCCTGATGATATGCCAACTTGGATGGCTAAAACTATAGTTAACATAGACAAATTTAGTAAATTAATAGGAAACATAGTTTGTTGGATTACGATCCCACTAATGCTTGGGATGGTTTATGAGGTTTTAGCAAGAAAATTATTTTTAGCTCCTACAATCTGGGCTTATGATATGAGCAGATTTTTTTATGGAGCATTGTTTATGTTGGGAGCAGGATACGCTCTTTCAAAAGGTGTTCATATTAGAGCGGATTTTTTATATAGAAATTTTAAAGTTAAAACTCAAGGCAGAATAGATTTTTGGCTTTACTTATTATTTTATTTTCCAGGATTAATAGTCTTTTTGTATATGACAACAGGCTTTGTCCAAGAAAGTATAATGAGAAACGAAAGAGGGATGGATACAACATGGATGCCATATATGTGGCCGATTAAATCTTGTCTATGGATTGGAATAGTCTTCCTTCTTATCCAAGGTGTTTCAGAACTTTTTAAAAGTTATTACGCAGCCGTCAAAGGTAAATGGCCAGGTAGTTAATGCTTTCACATTTAATAGACCCAGCAATTTTAGGTTTCGTACTTATTGGTGTGATGTTGTTTGCAATATTTATAGGTTTCCCAATTTCATTTACTCTTATTTTTTTAGGTTTTGTTTTTGGTTATTTGGGTTTTGGAAAATTAGTTTTCTATTTAATGACACTTCAATTTTCGATGGTAATGACCGAACAAACTCTCGCCGCTGTCCCCTTATTTGTATTTATGGGAATAATGATGGAACAAGCAGGTTTAATGGAGAGATTATTCTCAGCTTTCCAAATGATGTTGGCAAGAGTTAGAGGTTCTTTATACTATGCAGTTTTATTTGTTTCAGTAATATTCGCTGCCGCAACTGGAATAGTTGGTGCATCAGTTACAATTCTTGGAATTATGGCTGCTAAATCAATGAATAGATCAAACTATGATGTAAAATTAGCTGCTGGTACGATTACTGCTGGAGGAACTTTAGGTATTCTAATTCCACCGAGCATTATGCTTGTAGTTATGGGTCCAATTATGGAAATTCCTGTAACTGATTTATTCGCAGCTGCAATAGTTCCAGGAATACTGTTGGCATGCTTATATGCTGCATATACTACATTCAGATGTATGATGAACCCAAAATTAGGTCCACCCATACCAGAAGAATTAAGAACAACAGATTTAAAAAAATTATGGCTAGAATTTTTCTTAGGATTAGTGCCACCAGCAGCATTAGTATTTGCTGCATTAGGAAGTATTTTATTTGGTTTTGCTACGCCAACAGAAGCTGCAGGATGTGGAGCAGGTGGTGCATTATTGCTCTCATTAGCTTACAAAAAATTAACATTAAAAAAATTACAAGATGCATTAGTTAAAACTTTAGAAATTTCTGCACTAATTATGGTTTTAGTAGCTGCTTCTAATTTCTTTGGAGCAGTGTTTGCAAGATTAGGAACTCCAATGGTTTTAACAGATTTTCTTTTATCTCTTGAAATGAACAAATATTTAATTTTAGGAATAATCATGATTATGATTTTTCTTTTAGGATGGCCATTAGAGTGGGTACCTATTGTTATGATAGTTGTTCCTATAATTTTACCATTGGTAGAAGCATTAGGATTTAATTTAACTTGGTTTGCAATTCTTGTTGCTGTTAATTTGCAAACCGCCTGGCTCTCACCCCCCGTAGCGTTATCTGCTTATTTTTTAAAAGGAGTAGTTCCAAGTTGGGATTTAAAAGATATTTATCTTGGAATGATGCAGTTCATGGTATTACAGATAATTGGATTAATTATAATCATAGCGTATCCAAAAATAGTACTATGGTTGCCAACTCTCTTATATGGACAGCAGTAAATAATTGATTAATATCATATAGGTGAATCAAAGCGAAAAATTTCAACTTAGAAATTGGGAACTAGTTTCAATAAATCCTAATAATAGAGACTGGAGTTGGAAAAATTACTTTAACTTTTGGGCGATAAATATTCAAACAATAGTTGGGTTTTCTTTAATATCTGCTTTATATTTATTCTATGATCTAAATTTTTTTGTTGTCTTAACAGGATCATTGCTAGCAGGATTATTAGTATTTTTTTTTGCTAACATTATTGGAAAAATTTCTCAAAGTAGTGGATTAAGTTTTCCAACAATTCTCAGACTTTCAATGGGTTTTACTGGAGCAAGATATGTAGGGATGATCAGAGGATTAGTTGGTTTATTCATGTTTGGTGTACAAACATTCTTTATATCAAAGTCACTAGGTTACATTGCAAGGATCATTCTATTTAAAATAGACAATCAACTTTTGCAGAATGAAATATTTTTATTATTCTTTTTTGGTTTGAATTTAATTGATTGGGTTTGTTTATTCTTAACTTTAATTTTTCAATACATCCTTTTTACAAAAGGACAGAATTTTCTAAAATCATTTATTAATTTTTCAGGTCTTTCAATATATTTAGGACTTTCTGTATTATTAATTGTTATTTTATCTGAGTATTACAATGAACTACTAAATGGATTAAAACTTAGTTTAGTTTTTAGCAATTTTGCAATTCAGTCGAATATAGCTCCAATAATTTCAATTACAGGAACTTTATTTGCTTATTTTGCTATAGTTCTTCTAACTTTTGGAGACTTTTCTAGATACTCAATGAATTATAAAGAGATGACCAAAGGTAACTTAAGTATAATATTAAATTTAATATTCTTTTCTTTTTTCTCGGTATTAATCACATTAGGTTCAGATATCATTCTTACCAACAAAGGTTTAAATGCTTCAAGTCTACTTACCAATCCAAATGATATAGTTGGAAAATTTAATAATAATTTTCTAACTTTCTTTTGTTTGATATTTATTATTATCTCTTCGTTATCAACTAATTTGATAGCAAATTATATTCCTTCGCAAAATACATTGATAAATTTTTTCCCGAACTCTTTAACGTTAAAAAAAACAGGAATTGTAATATCAATTATTGGATTAATTATTTCAACATTTTGGCTTTCAATTTTTAGTAAAGCTAATGTTTTGATATTTGTTGAAGCTGTAGCTACGACTTTTGGCCCAATTTTTGGAGTATTGGTTGCAGATTATTATTTGTTTAAAAAACAACAAATTAATCACAAAGAGCTTTTTTATCCTAAAGAACATACAGAATATATTTACAGTAACGGTTGGAACCTCAAAGCATTGTATGCTCTTTTAATTGGATCAATATTTTCTTTATCATCTCTGCTAAATGAAAATTTAATACAATATCAATCTTTTGGATGGATTATTGGAGCATTTGCATCTTATTTAGTATATTATTTATTGAATAATAAATAATAATGAAAGCGCTTGTCTACACTGGTGTTGAGGAGATGGAATTTAGGGAGGAAAAAGAACCTTCTGAAAAACCTGGAGAAAGCATTCTTAAAGTTCATGCATCAGGTATCTGTGGCTCAGATATGCATGCTTACCACGGAAAAGACGAGAGAAGAATTCCACCATTAATTTTAGGTCATGAAGTTAGTGGTCAAATAATTAACGGTAAGCTTAAAGAACAAATTTCAGTTCTTAATCCATTAATAACTTGTAGAAATTGTGAATACTGCAAGAGTGGAAGAGAACATTTATGTCCAGATAGAGTTCTTTTAGGAATGAATAGACCTTACGAAAGGCAAGGTGCATTTGCTGAACTTATAACAGTTCCAGATCATAATATTTTCAAAGTTCCTGAAAAGCTTGATGTAAAAGAGGCTGCAGTTGCAGAACCAACAGCAGTTTCATATCATGCAGTATTATTAGCAGTAGAAGCATCAAAAAAACCATTAAATGAATGTAGAACGCTTGTTCAGGGTGGTGGAGCAATTGGACTATTATGTGCATTAATTTTATCCAAGATCCAAGGAAATACAAATTTAACTATTTCTGATCCAAATCAAAAAAGACTTAATGCATGCTCAAAATATGTAGATGCAAAAACAGTATCACCAGATCATAAAGACATTAAAGAGAGCAGCTTTGATTTAGTTTTTGATACTGTTGGACTTGAAGTTTCACGACAACAGGCAATCAGTGTAGTAAAACCAGGTGGAATAATAGTTCATATCGGACTAACTCAGCCTGCAGGATCTTTTAATTTCAGAAAAGCAACTCTTCAAGAAGTCACTTTTATTGGGACTTATTGTTACACAAACAAAGAATTTGGAGAAACCATTGATATTTTAACTAATAACAAACTAGGCAAGATAGAGTGGATTGAGTACAGAAATCTTAAAGATGGTTGGGGAGCTTTTAAAGAAATTCATGATGGAACCTGTTCGGCTCCTAAGATAGTGCTTCTGCCTTAAATTCTTGGTTTTTTAATAGGTATTAATACCTTTTTTTCTCCAAATTTTTCAGAATTTTTTGAAATTACAGGTGCAGTTATAATTATAGACCAATAAATCATCAAACCAAAAAGAACTGCTAACTTCATATCTTCTAAGTAGAGAACAATAATGATTTATGCATGTTTAAATAATGTCAAAATTTTGAATTTGAAAATTATTTTATCTTTTATATAGAGAGGACATGTTTAGATTTTTATTTAAATTAATTTTAGTTACAGCGTTGTTTCAAACTACTTTGTATTCTGAGGAAGTAAAAGTATTTGAGTTTACAGAGAAAGAACTATCAGAATTGACAGTTAGAAAAGTAAGAGGGGCAGATAATAAAACTGAATATTCTGTTGGCTCTGATGAAAATGGTAATTACCTTAAAGCTATTGCTGATAATGCTGCTTCTGGCCTAGGTAAGGAGATTAAAATTGATCTAAATAAAACACCTTTCATAAATATTACTTGGAAAATTGAGAAAGACATACCAGGGATAGATGAGACAGCTAAAAAGGGTCATGACTTTGCAGGAAGAGTATTCGTCATTAAAAAAACTGGAGCAACACCTTTATCCAATAGAGCAATAAATTATGTTTTTTCAAGCAATCAAGAAGTTGGAAGCAACTTTCCAAGCCCATATACTAAAAAGTCCATAGATAATGTACTTGCTACTACCAAAACAAATTTAAATGAATGGGTAACTGTCAAAGCAAACGTTAAAGAAGATTTCAAGAAATTCCATAATTTAGATGTTAATGAGCTAGATGGTATAGCGATCATGTCAGATACAGATAATTCAAAGAAAAAATCAATTACTTACTATCAAAATATCTATTTTTCTTCTCAATAAATTTTATTAATATCAATTGATGAAAGTATTTAAGTATAATTTAAAAGTATACTATGAGGATACTGATTTTGGTGGAATAGTTTACCACGCAAATTATTTAAAGTACTTTGAAAGAGCAAGATCTGAGCTTATTTATTCCTTGGGATATTCGAATAAAAAGTTATTAGATAAACATAATGTTTTAATAGCAGTAAAAACTTGCAACGTAGATTTTAAAAAACCAGCTAAATTTGAGGATAAAATTACAGTTTTCACAAAAATAAAATCTAATACTTTGACTACAATTACAATGTCACAAGTAATTAAAAGAAAATCAGATACTTTATGTGATGCAGAGATTAAATTAGTATCTCTAAATAAGTTGGGAAAACCAGTAAAACTTCCAGTAGCACTTATTAACAAATTAAACTAGTTCTTTTACTTTTTTAAATAGTTTAGTCATTTGTTTTTCATTTATTCGTCCAGTATTTACATTTCTTGGACTTGGATGATAACACCCCATTAACAACACATTGTTAGGTAATTTAAAATATGTTCCATGACTAAATTTTACTCTCTCAGTGTAATCAAAATTTTCTCTATAAAATTTTACACAAGTATCAAACGCAATTTTCCCTAAAGCCACAATAATTTTTAGATTTTTAAGTATTTCAAATTCAGATTTAAAATAACCAAAGCAATTTTTTAACTCTTCATTTAATGGTTTATCTCCTGGAGGAACGCACTTTAGAGCTGGTGTTATAAAGGTATTTTTTATTTTTAATCCATCATTTATATGATCTGAATTACTTTGATTGGCAATTTTTACATTGTGTAAACATTTATATAAAAAATCTGAGGATTTATCGCCTGTAAATACTCTGCCTGTTCTTGTTCCACCATGAGCAGCTGGTGCTAGACCAACAATCATTATTTTTCCATTTATATCTCCAAAACCTGTTACTGGTTTTCCCCAATAAGTTTGGTCCATATATTGTTTTCTTTTTTCCGTAGATATTTTTTTTCTAAACCTCACAAGTCTAGGGCATTTATTACATTTAATTATTGTTTTTTTTAATTTTTCAAATTTAACGGTCATTAAGTTTAGAGAAGCTTCTTTTTGTGTGTCCATGGACCTTTTTTTGTTTTAGGTAAAAACTTTCTAAGGTCAAAAAGGACTTTTTCAGACAATTTTCTGTAGGTGGTTAGTTTTCCTCCATATATATTCAATAAAGGTAATTTTTTTATAATTTTTAAATCAAAAACATAATCTCTTGTGACTTTTGAAGCTGTATTAAAATCTTCAATTAGAGGTCTTATCCCTGAATAAGTATCTACAATGTCCTTTGTTCTGATTTGTTTTTTTAAGTAATTATTTACTGAACGAATTAAATATGTAATTTCTTTTTTTGATATTCCTTTATTTTCTGGTGATTTAACCTCAACTTCTGTAGTTCCAATTAAAGAAAACTTCCCTTTATAAGGTATCACAAATATTATTCTTTTATCAGTATTTTGAAATGTGAATGCAACATTTTCTTTGTACAATTTTTTTGTAATAATATGACTTCCTTTAACTAATCTTATTTTTTTCTTAGATTTAATTTTTATATTTTTATTTAAGGTTTCGTTTATCCATGGTCCAGATGCATTAATTAAAATTTTTGATTTTACTTTTTCACCTTTTTCAAGACTAATAATCCATTCATTGCCAATAATTTCAGCTTTTTTAACTTTGTTATATTCTAGTATTTTAGCTTTATTTCTTTTTGCATCTTTAGCATTTAGTTTCGTTAATTTTTTATCGTCAATTTGTATGTCAAAATATTGAAAACCAGTTTTGTATTTTTGCTTAAGAATATTTGAAAATTTTTTTGTAAGATCAAACGTTTTTGATTTTGGTATATTGCTTTTGCCACCTAAATTATCATACAAAAATAAACCAATTTTAATTAACCAGGCTGGTCGAATTTTATCTGCATAAGGAATTATAAAAGGAATCGGTTTGGAAATATGTCTGGCAATTTTATAAACTATTTCTCTTTCTTTCAGAGATTCTCTAACTAGTTTGAATTCATAATTTTCTAAATAACGAAGACCACCATGTACTAATTTTGTCGACCAAGATGAGGTTGCTCCTCCAATCTCACCTTTGTCAGCTAAACAAACTGATAAACCTCTACCTGCAGCATCTCTTGCAATACCTGCACCGTTTATACCGCCACCTATTATGAATAAATCAAATTTTTTAGACATTTAAATTATGATTTGTTTTAAAATATACAACCTCTTTTAGAAATTTAAAATTTTTAAATGCAATTATTTACAATTTCATAATATCTTAACATTAATAAATTATTAATAAAAAATTAAATAAACTTAACAGAAGGATAGATATGAAAAAAATACTTAGTGTTTTAACAATTCTATTTACTTTCTCTTTTACATCACACAGTTATTCAAAAACAGAAATTCATTGGTGGTACGGAAACAGTGGTTTTCTTGGTGATGTAATTATTGAAATTGCAAATAGATTTAACGCTTCACAAGATCAATATACGGTCATTCCTACAGGAAAAGGAAGTTATGAAGATAACATGGCGGCAACTATTGCTGCATTTAGAGCAGGCGACCAACCACACTATTCACAGGTTTATGATGCTGGTGCTGCAATCATGGTAGCTCAAGTAAAAAATGGTGTTGTTATCGGTTTTGAAGAAATGGCTAAGAAATATGGCATTGATGTAGATGCTGACAACTATATTCCAGGCATTAAAAATTTCTATGCCGACTCTGATGGAAAAATGATTGGTGTACCTTTCAATAGTTCAACTTGTTTGATGTATGCAAACATGGACATTTTGAAAGAGGTTGGAATTGAATCTGTGCCAAAAACTTATGAAGAATTTGAGGCCATGGCTCCAAAAATCAAAGCTGCTGGATACATTCCTTTAGTTCAAAGTCATAGTCCATGGATTTGGACTGAAAATTTCTTTTCTAGACATAATTTATTAATGTTAGATGGAAATAATGGTTACGATGCTGTTCCTACAAAAACTTTATTCGCTGAAACTGATGCATTTGTCTATCATTGGAAGAAAGTTAAAGAATGGTATGATAAAGGTTTATATGGCTATAAAGGAAGAGCGTGGGGAGACAATCAAGCACCATTTATAGCAGGTGAAGCTGCATTTTGGTTTGGTTCTGCTGCATCATTTGGTGGAATGAAAGGTGTTGTTCCAAACTTTACAGTTAATCATATTCCTTACTGGGATTCAGTAACCAAAGGAAAAGAGTATCCAACTTTTATAGGTGGTGCTGCTAACTGGATCTTAAATGGTCATACTGAGGAAGAGTACAAAGGACTTGCTAAATTTATAGAATTTATGGGTTCTCCAGAAATGGATCTGTATTATCACAATATGACTGGTTACTCTGCAGTGACTAAAGGTGGTATAGAGTTAGCTGAAACTATAAATTTCTATAGAGCTTCTCCATATCATAAAGCAGTTGGTGAACAATTAAGCTTAGAAGGTTCAACTATTCCTGGTGGATATAGAGCTGGTAATTGGCCCCAAATTCGTGAAGTAATTTACGAAAATATTGAGCCAATGTTAAACGGCAAAATATCAATCGAAAAAGGATTGCAGAATATGGACAAAGGTGCAGCTAAATTGTTAAAGCAATTTGCTAAAACTTTGTAAGAATAATTAAAACAATAAGGAGGGTATTAATTTACCCTCCTTATTTATTTTTACAAAAGTATGAAAAAAGTCCAATTCAAATCTAGCTATTCACAATATCTTTTCTTAGCTCCGCAGCTAGGTATATTGTTAATTTTTTTATATTGGCCAATCATACAAACCTTTAGAGATGCATTTACAATGCAAGATGCTTTTGGATTTGGATCGAAGTTTGTATGGTTTGACAATTTTTTATTTATTTTTGATGATCCAGCTTATTTCATAGCTTTCAAATTTACTATTATTTATAGTTTTGTTATTACGTTAATTACAGGCTCAATTGGATTATTACTTGCCGTTCAGGCTAATAATGTAATGCATGGTAAAAGCACTTACAAAACACTTTTAATTTGGCCTTATGCAATTGCGCCTGCGGTAGTCGGTGTAATGGCAAATTATTTTTTTAGTGAAAGATTTGGTCTTCTTTATCATTTATTTCACGAACTGTGGGGATTTAATTGGTACGAAAGTGTGTTCGACTCTTATATTTACGTAATCATAGCTGGTTCTTGGAAGCAAATCAGTGCTAATTTTATTTTCTTCTTGGCTGGACTTCAAGCTATACAAAAATCTGTAATTGAAGCATCAATGATTGACTGTAAAAATAGTTTTAGAAGATTTTGGACAATTACATTCCCATTATTAATGCCAACTACATTCTTTTTAATAATTATTAATATAACGTATGCTTTCTTTGATACATTTGGAATTATTGATACCACAACAATAGGTGCTCCTTCCGGTGAAACAAGAACTCTAGTTTATAAAGCTTACATGGATGGATTTAGAGGACTGGATTTAGGAAGTGCAGGAGCTCAATCAATAATGATGATGTTGATTGTATTAGTAATTACGATTTTTCAATTTAGATATATCGAAGGGAAAATACATTATAACTAATGACTAGATTTATCACATCAAGTTTTTCACATTTAATTTTACTCATTGGAATACTAATCATGGTAGTTCCTGTATGGATGATTTTTGCTAGCTCTACGCACACGAGTTCAATGATTAATATGAATGGTCTCCAAATGTTTTTAGGAGATAGCTTTTATGAAAATTACTTACGAGTTTTATTATATCAGGGTGGTTTTTTTAAAGAGATAACAGCATTAAAAATGTTTTTTAATAGTTTTATCATGGCTACAGGAGTTGCAATATTATCCGTTGTTACATCTTTAATGGCTGCTTACGCGTTGGTTTATTACAGAATAAAATATGCAACATTATTGTTTTGGATTATATTTATTACAATTTTAGTACCATTAGAGTTAAGAATTTTCCCCACTTATTCAGTAATGGCTGAGCTTAATCTAGTGAATTCTTACTTTGGATTAATAGTTCCTATTTCAGCATCAGCTATAGCAACATTATTCTTTCGCCAATTTTATAAAACCGTTCCAGATGAATTACTTGAATCCGCAAAACTTGATGGAGCAAATACCTGGAGATTTTTTGTTGATTTTTTAATTCCTTTGTCAAAAACAATGATTGTAGCGATGTTAATATTTATGTTTGTTTTTGGCTACAATCAGTATCTATGGCCATTATTGGTAACAACTTCAGAACAATATTGGACAGTGGTTATGGGATTAAAAATGATGTCGGGTTCAATTGTTCATCGTTTTGCTTTCGTGATGATGTCTATGGTGCCACCAATTTTAATTATAATTGTGTTGCAGAAATATTTTATTAAGGGGGTTTTTCAAGATAAATGAAAATTAAACCACTTCAAATAATTGCTCATATTATTTTAATACTAGGAGTCTTGTTAATGGTAGTTCCTATTTGGATATCTTTTGCAAGTTCTTCGCATGACTCTGTAACTATATTAACCGAAGGTATGAAGTTTCATATAGGTGATCAGCTAGCAAGAAACTATAACGAAGTTTTAAATGAAAAAGGTGGTTGGTCAGAAGAAGTGACTGCTGCAAAAATGTTTATTAATAGTTTTATAATGGCATTAGGAATTGCAACACTAAAGGTAGTTATTTCAGCAATGTCAGCATATGCTTTGGTTTATTATAGATTTAAATTAGCTGTACCAATTTTTTGGTTAATCTTTATTACTCTACTTGTTCCTTTGGAGGTAAGGATTTTTCCAAGCTATAAAATTGTATCTGATTTAGGTTTAACAAATTCATATACAGGCCTTATCCTTCCATTAGTTGCTTCAGCTACAGCAACATTTTTCTTCAGACAATTTTATAAAACAATTCCAGATGAACTCTTGGAGTCAGCAAAATTAGACGGAGCAAATGCTTGGAGTTTTTTCATAGATTTCTTGGTTCCATTATCTAAAACCATGATAGCAGCAATGTTTATCTTTATGTTTGTATATGGATACAGCCAATATTTATGGCCACTAATAATGACAACTGCAGAAGAATACTGGACTGTTGTAATGGGAATGAAGATTATTTACACAGAAAGCTATGAAGGAGTTGCTCTGCCAAGAACTGCAGAAAGATTTGCGTATATCATTTTGTCAATGATCCCACCAGTTTTAGTGGTAGTATTTTTACAAAAATGGTTCATAAAAGGATTAATTCAAACGGAGAAATAAATGAGCTTTTTAGATTTAAAAAATGTGACTAAGATTTACCCAAATGGAACTAAGGCTGTTCATGAAACTTCATTAAGTGTTGATGAAGGTGAGTTTATGGTTTTTGTAGGACCTAGTGGATGTGGAAAATCAACTTTATTAAGAATGGTTGCAGGCTTAGAGGATATTACAGAGGGTGATATTAATCTTGATGGAAAATTAATTAATGAGGTAGATCCGTCTGAAAGAGATGTAGCAATGGTGTTTCAGAACTATGCATTATACCCACATATGAATGTTTATAATAACTTGGCTTATGGTCTAAAAAACAGAGGAATTGACAAAGAAACAATCGAGCAAAAAGTAAATGATGCAGCTAAGCTGTTACAAATTTCAGATTATTTACAGAGAAAACCTTCAATGTTATCCGGAGGTCAAAGGCAAAGGGTTGCAATGGGTAGAGCAATTGTTAGAAATCCAAAAATATTCTTATTTGATGAACCTCTTTCAAATTTAGATGCAAAATTAAGAATTCAGATGAGACTTGAAATCAAAAAACTTCAACAGAAAGTTGGAGTAACAAGCATATTTGTTACGCATGATCAAGTAGAGGCCATGACACTTGCTGATAGATTAGCAGTTATTAACAATGGAATTATTGAACAGCTTGGAACTCCTATTGAGATATATGATAATCCAAAATCATTATTTGTTGCTGGTTTTATTGGCTCACCTCAAATGAATTTTTTAGATGGTAATATAAAAAATAAAACATTATCTGCAGAAAGTTTTGAAATTAAAGATATTGATAGTGACTTTGAGGGAGAAGTAAAATTAGGAATAAGACCTGAACATTTAAGTCAAAGTGAAAATAGTTTAATTAATTTAAAAGTAGACTTAGTGGAACAACTTGGTTCGGATAATCTTGTTTATGGTCAATTAAAAGACAAAAAAGACTTTTGTTATAGGTGTCCGGGAAATCTAACTATTGAAAAAGGTGCTGATCTAAGTCTTAATATTGAGAACAATAAATATTATATTTTTGATAAAAGCACTGGCAAAAGAGTTAATTAATTTTGATTTTAAGCAAACCAAATCATATAAAAATTTATGGTCACCGAGGAGCAAGAGGAGATCTTCCCGAAAACACTCTAGAAAGTTTTAAATACTTATTTGAAAACAATATTAATGCATACGAAACAGATATATTAATTTCTAAGGATCTTGTACCAGTTATTGCTCATGATTTTAGATTAGATCCAAGCAGAACAAAAGATAATGAGGGGAATTGGATAGAGGATGAAAATTTAAAAATATTTGATTTAACTTATGCAGAACTTTCAAAGTTTGATGTAGGTTCAGTAAATAAATTATCCAGATACGGAAGAAGATTTATTAATCAAAAAAAATTAGAAAACCAAAGAATACCAAAACTTTCTGAATTATTAGAAATGTCTTCAAAAAATAAATCTGAAAAATTATTAATAAATTTAGAAATTAAATCTACACCAGAGGAAGAAAATTTGACACCAGAACCAGAAGATACAGTAAAATTAATTATGAACGATATAAATGAATCATCTTTAAAAGATAAAATAATCGTTTCATCATTTGATTGGAGAACTTTATCAGTAATTAAAAATCAGTATCCTGAAATTCCAAGAGCTTACTTAACTCAACATTTGACAGGAATTAATATTAATCAAACTATTTACAACAGATCTCCATGGTTGAGTTTTTTGCCTTATTATGAAGATCATGAATTGCCAAAAATTATAAAGTCACAAGGTGGAAAAGCTTGGCATCCATACCGAAAAGACATTACAAAAAAACTTGTCGATATTTCTCATCAAGAAGAATTGCCAGTAAATGTATGGACAGTAAACAAAGAGTACGAAATGTTAAAGATGGTTGAGTACGGTGTAGATGGTATTATGACAGATTATCCATTAAGGTTGAAAGAACTTTGTGAGAAAGAAAATATAAAATGGTTTTAGTTTATCTTAATGGATTTAAATATAGTTAATAACCAAGAGAAATTTTTAGCAGGAAAACTTGAAGGATATACTTTAAAAGATGCAGAAAATAAATTTGATGATAGAGGAAATCCTTTACCATTTCCAGGCTGCACAATAATTTGCAATATTCCTCTTAATACTAATTTATCTGATCAAATTATTAGTTTTCAAAAAAATATAGAGAATTTTAACCCCAAAAAAACTTACTTCTATTTACCTCCATCCAGTTTTCATATGACATTATTTGATTGTTGTAATTTTAATACAAAAGACACTAATTATTGGCCATCAGATATAGATCCTGATATGGATTATAAAGATATAGCTGTTGAATTAAATAGAAGAATTCAGAACTATATCTTTCCAAAAGAATTCAATCTTAAACTAAAAATGTTTTTTGGAGGATACAGTATTATTTTAGAACCATATTCTGAAAAGGATGAAAAAATATTAAGAAATTGTAGAGATGAACTAAGTAGCTTATTAAAAATTAAATTTGAAAACCATCAAAGATATACTTTTCATATTACTTTGGCATATATCTTAAGAGAGCTTAGTGAGATTGAAATAAGTAATTTAATTGAATTTAATAAAAAACTATTTTTAGACTTTAGTAAAAAATTTCCAAAAATTACTTTTTCAAAACCTGAAATGTGTACTTTTGAGAACATGTTAGAATTTAAAAGTGTTAATCCTTCCAGTCTGTAACAGTTTTTAATTCTAAATATTCTTTAAGCCCCAAACTCAATCAGCTCATAATAGATATGATTATTTGTTATTATTAAAATTTTCATCAAATTTAAAATTGTTTTTTATCGAGCATAAGTAATAATTAGTTTAAATTTTTTTAATAAATCTTTCACTTTTTAGTAAAAATACTTTCATATTTTATAACGATTATCCCGTCATGAAATTATTTTTAATTATTTTTTCACTTATTTTAAGTTCATCAGCTTTAGCAGATAAAATTACCATTTTACATATAAATGATCATCACTCTCATTTGGAACCAAATAAAAGACTTGATTTAAATTTAGATGGTGAAAAGACGAGAGTTGTATCAGGCGGTTTTCCATCTGTCGTAGCAAAATTTAAAGAATTAAAATTAAAAAATGAAAATGTTATCAAGCTTCATGCGGGTGATGCTATTACAGGGACATTATATTACACTCTTTTCAAGGGCAAAGCAGATGCAGAAATGATGAATCAAATTTGTTTTGATGCTTTCGCTATAGGAAATCATGAATTTGATGATGGTGATAAGAGTTTAGTTGAGTTTTTAGATTATCTTCATACTGATAAGTGTAAGACTCCAGTTTTGTCAGCAAACATTAAAGCAAAAATAAACTCACCTTTGTCAAAAAAAATTAAACCTTACACTATAATCAATAAAGGAAATCAAAAAATTGGAGTAATTGGAATTGTGATCTCAAAAAAAACGAGAGAGTCATCAAATCCAGACGACACAACTTTATTTTTAGATGAAATTAATTCAGCACAAGAAAATATAAATAAGCTTAAACAACAAGGAATCAATAAGATAATTCTTTTAACTCATTATGGATATAAAAATGAGATTAACATGGCTAAACTTCTCACAGATGTTGATGTTATAGTTGGAGGTGATTCTCATAGTCTAACTGGAGATTTCGATAATGTAGGACTAAATTCTAATGGGGCCTACCCAACTGTAGTCAAAAATAAAAATGAGGAAGATGTTTGTATAGTTACAGCATGGGAATATTCTCAAATTGTTGGAGAACTTAATATCGAGTTTAATAACGATGGCACCATCAAGTCATGTGATGGAATACCACATATAATGTTAGATGATTCCTTTAAGAGAAAAGATTCAAATGGAAAAAGAGTTGAGATAGATGGTAATTATAGAGAAGCCGTATACAAGGCTATCGAAGTTAATCCAAATATTTCAATCGTAGAGGCTGACGCACAAGCATCAAAAATATTAGAAAAATACAAAAATGAAGTTAAAGAAAAAAGCAGTGAAGTAATTGGCAGAGTAACTGATGATTTATGTCTTGAAAGAATTCCTGGACAAGGAAAGTCAAAACTTTGTGATGTATCAAAAACTGAAAAAAATGGATCCGATATTTCGAATATTGTAGCACACGCCTTCAGAGAAATGTCCAAATTAAGTGATATTGCAATTCAAAATGGTGGTGGAACAAGAATAGATATAAAAGAAGGCAATATTACAATTGGGGACGCGTATACTTTATTACCTTTCAGTAATACTATTGTAGAATTGAAAATGAGTGGAGAAGAAATTAAAAATGTTTTGGAAGACTCAATTGATTATGCTTTAACTCCAGATGGTTCTACAGGAGCCTATCCATATGCTGCTGGATTGAGATGGGATGTTCAAGCAAGCAATAGTAAAGGAAATAGAGTGATAAATTTAGAGTTTAAGGGTAGAACAGACAAGAGTTGGGTAAAGATAAATCCAAGTAAGACTTATACAGTAGCAACAAATAACTATATTGCAGCTGGTAAAGATGGATATAAAACTTTTGGAATTATATCTAAGCAAGGAAGAGTAGTAAATACATATCTCGGCTATGCTCAATCTTTTGTAGATTATGTCAAAAAGATAAAAACTTTATCAAAACTTCCCTTGTCAGAATATTCAACTCAATCTTTCACTAAATAATTTAAATTTCATATCCTTCCAGCTTGTATTAGTTTTTACTTTTAGAAAAAAAAATTTAGGTATAGACTTAAATTGTGAAAAAATTTCTTGTTGCTATTGACCAAGGCACAACATCAACTAGAGCAATTCTCTTTGATTTAGATGGTAATATAAAATTTACATCCCAGTTTGAATTTAATCAATATTTTCCAAAAAATGGATGGGTGGAGCATAATCCAAACGAAATTTGGCTTACAACTCTAAAAGCGTTGAAAAAAGTAATAAAAAAAGCATCACTATTAAGAGGAAAAATATTAAGTATAGGAATAACTAACCAGAGAGAGACAACTATTCTTTGGAATAAGAAAACAGGAAAACCAGTCTACAACGCAATTGTTTGGCAAGATAGAAGAACCCAAGACTATTGTGAAGAGTTAAAGAAAAAAAATTATGAAAAAATTTTTAGAAAAAAAACTGGATTATTTATTGACCCATATTTTTCTGCAACTAAAATTAAATGGATACTAGAAAACGTAAAAAATGTTAAGAAACTTTTAAAATCAAATAATTTATTATTTGGTACTGTTGATACTTTCCTTATTTGGAAACTTACTAATCGGCAACATCATTTAACAGAAGCAACTAATGCTTGTAGGACCATGTTATTTAACATTAATAATAATAAATGGGATAAAGAAATCTTAAAAAAACTTAAAATTTCTGAAAATATTTTGCCAAAAGTTAAAAATTCAGCTGATAATTTTGGTTTAACAAGTAAGAGAATTGTCGGCAGTGAAATACCAATATCAGCAGTTCTAGGAGACCAACAAGCAGCTGCAGTAGGACAGTCATGCTTTGAAAGAGGTTCAGTAAAAAGCACATATGGAACTGGTGCCTTTGTCATAATGAATACTGGTTCAAAAAAAATTTATTCTAAAAATAAATTATTAACAACAATATGTTACAGATTGAATGGAAAAAATACTTATGCTCTTGAAGGATCTATTTTTATTGCAGGTGCAGGTGTACAATGGTTAAGAGATAAATTAAAATTTATTAACAATGCTTTTGATACGGAAACAATTGCTCAATCAAAAAAAAATAATGAGGGTGTATACGTTGTGCCTGCCTTCAGTGGAATGGGAGCACCTTATTGGAGGCCTGATGCAAGAGGGGTAATAACAGGTTTAACAAGAAATAGTGATTGGAAAACCTTAGTTAGAGCAGTATTAGAGTCAGTTGCCTATCAAAGTAATGATTTATTTAATGCAATGAAAAAAGATGGTTTAAAACCAACTAAACTTAAGATTGATGGAGGCATGGTAAAAAACAACTGGTTTTCGCAATTTTTATCTGACATCATAAATATAAATACAGAAAGACCAAAGGTATTAGAAACAACTGGTTTAGGAGTAGCTTTACTAGCTGGATATCAAATTGGATTATTTAAATCATTATATCAAATCAAGAGGAAATGGAAAAAAGATAAAATTTTTAAGCCTAAAATAAACCGAAAAGTTAGGAACGATTTAATAAATGGTTGGAAATTATCAGTTCAGAAAGCTCTATTATAAAAAATACAGATAAAAATTTAATTGTCGTTTATGAAATATATAAATTTTATTCTTTTATTTTTGCTAAGTATTTTTAATTCAAATTATTCACAGGCTAATGATTTAGTAATAAGCGAACTGCAGAAGGGTGGGAAAATTGTATTTATAAGACATTCACTTGCACCAGGAAATGGAGACCCTGACAATATTGATTTAACAAAATGTGATACTCAAAGAAATTTAAATCAAGAGGGCATAGAGCAATCAAAAAAAATTGGAAAACTATTTAAAGAAAATAACATTAAAATTGATAAAGTCTTATCTAGTGAATGGTGCAGATGCAAAGATACTGCAAGATTTGCTTTTAATAATTATAAAACCTTCAAAGGTTTAAACTCTTTTTATCAAGAGAAGTTTTATAAATATAAAGATGAACAAATCAAAAGATTAAAAAAATTTATATCCAATTGGAATAGTGAGAAAAATCTTGTTCTTGTTACTCATTTTGTAGTTATTTCTGAAATGTTAAATTTCAGCACTTCATCAGGTGAAATTGTTGTCATAGATAAAGATTATAAATTTATAGGAAGTATAGAAACTATGTAGTTCTATTTAGCAAAGTTTAAATTGAAGATTTAATAGCATCGTAAATCAACTCTTTAGTTGTTTCACCTAAACTTCTATAAATTTCTTTATTATTTTCAAAAATTAAAAGTGTAGTTTGAAACTTAACATTTAATAAGTCAGCTATTTCCTTGTTTGTTATATCAAATGAAAAATATTCAATATTATCAAAATTTATATCTGACAATGCACCTGTTTCTTTTGCCTGTTTTAAAATTTTCATTTGTCCTGCACAAGACATGCAGTATTTAACCCAAGAGCTTACAATTACAATCTTTCCATCAGATTGAGCTTTGTCAAATAAATTTTTATCAAATGTTGTTTTTTTTTCTATTGCATTAGCACTTAAGGAGATCAGACAAAAAATAATAACTAGAATTTTTTTCATAATACTTGATACATCAAAAAATTGAAAATTATATTCTTACATACTGAAAATATTGTCGCAATTTTAAATTATTTAATTAAGATTAATATTGTATGAAAATTGGATTTATAGGTGTTGGATGGATGGGATTTGGTATTGCAAATAACATTCTTAAAAATAATCACGAATTATTTGTAATTGCTAACAAGAACAGAAAGCCAATTGATAGAATAGTTAAAGAGGGTGCAAAAGAAGTTAAATCCTATGAAGAACTTTGTAAAAATGGATTAGATGCTTTGTTTTTATGCGTAACGAATTCTCCTATAGCTCATGAAATTGGAAAAAAAATAGTTTCATTACTATCTGATAAAACAATTGTCATTGATATTACTACTCATAATCAAAATGGATCTGTTAAAATGGAGCAAATATTAAATGCAAACAATATTCCTTATTTAGAGTGCCCTGTAATGGGAGGTCCTGTTCAAGCGGAAGAGGGAATACTGGGAGGAATTGTTGGTGGATCTGAGGAAAATTTAAAAAGATCAGAAGAACTTTTAAAATGTTTTTGTAAAAATTATTATCATTTTGGTGGGATTGGAAATGGCGCAAAAACAAAATTATTAAATAATTTTCTATCTTTAGGAACAGCAACATATGTAATTGAATTAATAAAAGCTGCAAAAAAATTAGATATTGATTTAGATAAACTTTATAAGGTAGCTCAATTAGGCTCAGGCAATTCTAATGCTTTAAAGAGAATTTTTGATAAGGTTTTAGAGGATGATTACACAGGTTTTAAATTTACAGCGACTAATACACTAAAAGATTTAACGTATATCACAGACTTACTAAAAGGCATGGATAATGCAGAGAAATTATCAGATTTATCAAAATCATTTTATAAAAAAGCTGTTGATGATGGTGATGGTGAACTTTTTATAAGTGAATTAATAAAAAAAAATTAATCTTTTTTTTCTTCTTTTTCTTTTTCAGCAAAGAATAAAGCGATCGCAAATAAAGTTGTCCATGCAATTCCTAACAAAGCTTTTGGACTAGTTTCAGCACTCCATATATCTAAAAAGATTGCACCTAATGCAAGACCGACGAGATAAATAACAATTGCAATATTTGTTTTGCTCATATCAATTAAGCTAATGTTTTACACTATTATTCTAATTGGACAATTATAAACAATCATATATAAAGCACCAATAATTTGGGCGAGTGGCGGAATTGGTAGACGCGTTGGTCTTAGGAACCAATAGTGCAAACTGTGAAGGTTCGAGTCCTTTCTCGCCTACCATAATTTATGAAAGTAACAGTAGAAAATAAAAAAGGTTTAGAAAAAGATATAAAAGTTTTTATCGATAAAAAAACTATATCTGGATATCTCGAAGAAAAATACGAAGAGATAAAAAAAGATGTTGTTTTAAAAGGATTTAGACCAGGCAAAGTTCCTACAGAAATTTTAAAAAGACAATTTGGAAAAGCTGTATATGGAGAAGTAATAGATAAAGTATTAAAAGATACAACAACAAAAGCTCTTGAGGATAATAAAATTAAACCAGCTGGTCAGCCTAAAATTGATTTAAAATCGTTTGGTGAAGGAAAAGATCTTGAATACACAATTTCTGTAACAGAATTACCCAATGTTGAAGTTGGATCATTAAAAGATTTAAAGGTAGACGAGTACGTTGTTAAAATCGATCCTAAAGAAACAGATAAAAGAATTAATCAAATAGCTAAAACACAGAAAAATTTTAAAGATGCTGAAGAAAGTTATGCGGCTAAAGTGGGTGACTTAGTTGTTTTTGATTATAAAGCAACAGTTGATGGTAATGATTTTAAAGGAAATGAAGGAAAAAATACTCAATTAGAACTTGGAAAAGATTTATTTATTAAAGGATTTGATAAGCAATTAGAAGGTGTCAAAAATAAACAAGATAAAAAAGTAGAAGTTAAATTACCAGAAAATTTTCCAGAGAAAGATGTTGCTAACAAATCTGCAGTATTTGAATGTAAAATTACAGCTGTAAAAAAACCTGAAGAGACAAAAATTGATGATAATTTTGCAAAAAATTTAGGAGCAAAAGATTTAAATAATTTAAAAGAATTAATATCTAAACAAATCAATGATGAATTTAAAAATTCATTAGAAATGATTTCAAAAAAACAAATTTTAGAACAAATTGAAAAACAGAAACTTGATCAATTACCAGCGAATCTCATTGAACAAGAAGTAAATTTATTAGCTCAAGGTATGAAGGAAGAAGAAAAGAAAAAAAATATGAAATACTTCGAGGAACAAGCCAAAAAAAGAATTAAAACTGGTTTAATTCTAAATGCATTTGGTGAAAAAAATAAAATTAAAGTAACCCAAGAAGAGTTAAATGCAGAAATACAAAAACAATTTAGAATGATGCCTGGACAAGAAAAAATGGTTAAAGAATATTATGAGAAAAATCCAGGAGCGATAGAGAGTTTAAGAGGATCTATTTATGAAGAAAAGATAATTGCTGAACTTAAAAAAATTGCAAAAGTAAATAAAAAAGAAATTAGCAAAGAAGAAGCTGAAAAAATATTAAAAGAAGAAAATGAAAAAAATCTAAAAGAGCAAGAGAAATTAGCAAAACTATCCGAAGGCGCTGATGATAAAGTAAAAAAGAAAGAAGAAGTTAAGTCAGAAGATAAAAAAGAAAAGAAAACAGCTAAACCAGCTAAAGCTCCAAAAAAAGTAGCAAAAAAAACTAAATCAACAAAAAAAGTTAGCAAAAAGTAATCACAAGTTGTATAAGTAAATCGAATCACTTATGACAACAAAAATTCCAGAACATCTAAGTACTTTAATACCAATGGTAGTTGAACAATCAAGCCGTGGTGAAAGAGCTTATGATATTTATTCAAGATTATTAAAAGAGAGAATTGTTTTCGTCGTTGGACCAATTAATGATGCAGTTGCATCTTTGGTTACTGCTCAATTATTATTTTTAGAGTCTGAAGATCCAAAAAAAGAAATTTCTTTATACATAAATAGTCCAGGTGGCTTGGTTACAGCTGGATTGGGAATTTATGACACGATGCAATATATTAAACCTGAGGTCAGCACATTATGTATTGGTCAAGCTGCAAGTATGGGATCATTTTTGTTAGCTGCAGGATCAAAAGGGAAAAGATTATCTTTGCCTAATTCAAGAATAATGGTTCACCAACCATCTGCAGGTTTTCAAGGTCAAGCAACAGATATAGAAATTCATGCTAATGAGGTTATGTCTTTAAAAAAAAGATTAAATGAAATTTATTCTAAACACACAGGTAAGTCTGTTGATCAAATTAAAGAAGCTCTTGAGAGAGACAATTTTATGACTCCAGATAACGCGAAAGATTTTGGTTTGATCGATAAAGTAGTGGAAAAGAGAGAGTGAACAACAATATATAGTTTATTCACAACCTATACTTGATTAAGAAGCAATCTTTGTAATAAAGTATTAAAATTGATTCGTTATAAAAAAACATGAGCAACAATAATAAAAATATTCTTTACTGTTCTTTCTGCGGAAAGAGTCAACACGAAGTCAGAAAATTAATTGCCGGACCAACAGTTTTTATTTGTGATGAGTGTGTTGAATTATGCATGGACATCATCAAAGAAGAAAGCAAAGATACTTTTGTAAAACATCAAGATGGATTGCCATCACCTAAAGAAATTTGTGCAGTTCTAGATGATTATGTAATTGGACAAGATCATGCAAAAAAAGTTTTATCAGTTGCAGTTCACAATCATTATAAAAGACTAAACTACGAAAATAAAACAAGCAAAAACGTAGAGCTTTCAAAATCAAATATTTTATTATTGGGACCAACAGGATGTGGAAAAACGTTACTTGCTCAAACGCTAGCAAGAATATTAGACGTGCCATTCACAATGGCAGATGCAACTACATTGACAGAAGCTGGTTATGTTGGTGAAGATGTTGAAAATATAATATTAAAATTATTACAAGCAGCAGATTATAATGTTGAAAAAGCTCAGCGAGGAATTGTTTATATTGATGAGGTGGATAAAATAAGTAGAAAATCAGAAAACCCTTCAATTACAAGAGATGTTTCGGGTGAGGGAGTTCAACAGGCTTTATTAAAAATAATGGAAGGAACTGTTGCTAGTGTACCTCCTCAAGGTGGAAGAAAACATCCACAGCAAGAATTTTTACAAGTAGATACAACTAACATTTTATTTATATGTGGTGGTGCGTTCGCAGGTTTAGATAAAATAATTTCACAAAGAGACAAAGGTTCATCTATTGGTTTTGGTGCTGAGGTTAAAAGTTTAGAGGACAAAAAAGTAGGAGAGTGGATGAAAAATCTTGAGCCAGAAGACTTATTAAAATATGGATTGATACCAGAATTTGTAGGAAGACTTCCAATAACAGCTACTTTAGATGATCTTGATGAAAAATCTTTAGTTAAAATTTTATTAGAGCCAAAAAATTCTCTAATTAAACAATACCAAGAGCTATTTAAATTAGAGGGAGTAAAACTTACTTTTAAAGATCAATCAGTAAAAGATATTGCAAACAAAGCTATATCTAAAAAAACTGGAGCAAGAGGGCTGAGGTCGATTCTAGAAAATATTTTATTAAAAACAATGTTTGATTTACCCAGCCAAGATAATATTGAGGAAGTTATAATTGATTCTGGTGCGGCGAAAGGTGTATCAGCGCCTGTTATTGTTCATTCGAAGAACAAAACCAAAACTGATAAGACTTCAGCAGCATAATTTCGCGTTAATAAACCATAATTTCCTATTGCATTATAAAATATAATATCCATATTTCTATGATGGATATAAAAGTGACATTACCATTATTACCATTAAGAGATATTGTAGTTTTTCCAAGCATGGTTATCCCTTTGTTTGTTGGAAGGGATAAATCTATCACTGCGTTAAATGAAGTAATGAAAGGTGATAAAAAAATTGTTCTTGTCACACAAAAAAATTCTGAAGTTGATGATCCAAAGAAAAATGATGTTTTTACTTATGGATGCGAAAGTAACATTTTGCAGTTACTTAAACTTCCAGATGGAACGGTTAAAGTATTAGTTGAAGGCACCAAGAGGGTAAAAATAGTTGATTTTAAAGATGATGAAAAATTTATTAAATGTTCATTTGAGTATCAAAAAGATATTATATCAAAAGAAGATGATCTACTTCCATTAAGCTTAACAGCCATTAAAAGATTAGAAAAATTAACTGGCGTTAATAAAAAAATATCCTCAGAGACAATCAACAATATAAAGCAATTAAAAAATCCATCCAAAATTGCTGATAATATAATTTCACATATCAATGCAAGCATCTCAGAAAAACAACAAATATTTGAAACCTTAGATGTTAAGAAAAGATTAAATAGTGTGATTAAAATAATGGAAAATGAGGCAAGCATCATTGGTGTTGAGAAAAGAATAAGAGGAAGAGTTAAAACTCAAATGGAGAAAACTCAGAGAGAATATTATTTAAATGAGCAATTAAAAGCTATTCAAAAAGAGTTAGGTGAAATTGAAGATGGTAAGGATGAGACAACTAGCTTAAAAAAATCAATTTTGAAGGCAAAGATGCCAAAAGAAGTTGAGAAGAAATGCATGTCCGAATTAAAAAAATTAAAAAATATGAGTCCAATGTCTGCTGAGGCAACTGTTGTAAGAAACTACCTAGATTGGATGATAGATTTGCCATGGTTTAAAAAAGATAAAGTAGACATAGATTTAAACAAAGCTTTAAAAATCCTGGAGGAAGATCACTTTGGATTAGAAAAAGTTAAAGAAAGAATAATAGAATTCTTAGCAGTGCAGAAAAGAATGGATAAAATAAAAGGCCCTATACTATGTTTAGTTGGTCCGCCAGGTGTAGGAAAAACTTCTTTAGGTAAATCAATAGCTAAGGCAACCAACAGACAATTTGTTAGAATGTCTCTAGGTGGAGTAAGAGATGAAGCAGAAGTAAGAGGGCATAGAAGAACTTATATCGGTTCACTTCCTGGAAAAATTATTCAGATGATGAAAAAAGCAGGAACTAAAAATCCTTTATTTTTATTAGATGAAATAGATAAAGTTGGAAACGATTATAGAGGTGATCCATCATCAGCTTTATTAGAGGCTTTAGATCCTGAACAGAACACAACATTTAATGACCATTACTTAGAAGTTGATTATGATTTATCAGATGTAATGTTTGTTACAACTGCAAATACACTAAATATTCTTCCCCCACTTTTAGATAGAATGGAAGTCATAAGAATTCCAGGATATACAGAAGATGAGAAGATTAATATTGCTAACAAATATTTACTTCCTAAACAAATCAAAGACAACGGTGTTAAAGAAGGTGAAATGAAGTTAGCTGATGATACAATTAAAGAAATTATAAGAAGTTACACCAGAGAAAGTGGCGTTAGAAATTTAGAGAGAGAAATATCAAAAGTAACAAGAAAAGTTGTTAAAAAAGTTGTTAATAATGAAGAAAAAAGTGTTGAAGTCAATGAAAGGAACATACCTGACTTTCTAGGAATTAAGAAATTTAAATTTGGTGAACTAGAAGCAAAAGATAAAGTTGGAATAGTTATAGGTTTAGCTTGGACAGAGTTTGGTGGAGAGATATTAAAAGTTGAAACAGTTAACATGCCAGGTAAAGGCAGAATGCAAATAACTGGTAAATTAGGTGATGTAATGCAAGAATCTGTAAAAGCTGCAAAGTCTTATGTTAGATCAAAATGTTTAGAGTTTGGAGTAACACCTCCACTATTTGAGAAGAAAGATTTTCATATTCACGTTCCAGAGGGTGCAACACCAAAAGATGGACCATCTGCAGGTATAGCTATGGTTACATCAATAGTATCTTCAATTACCAAAGTTCCAGTTAAGAGAGAAATTGCTATGACTGGAGAGGTAACAATTACAGGTCAAGTTTTACCTATTGGTGGACTTAAAGAAAAACTATTAGCAGCTCATAGAGCTGGTGTTAAAAAAGTTCTGATACCTAAAGAGAATGAAAAAGATTTAGTCGATGTACCAAAAAAAGTGAAAGATGATATTGAAATAGTTCCAGTAGAAACTGCTGATGAAGTAATTAAAATAGCTTTGACTAAAGAATTGAAGCCTACTGAATGGACTGAAGTAGATAAATTAACAGAAACTAAAAAAGACGATAAATCTCAAGCTAGTATTCAGTAATAAACAATTTACATTATAATAACCTTGATGTAATAGTACCATGTTTTGGGCGGTTAGCTCAGTTGGTAGAGCATCTCGTTTACACCGAGGGGGTCAAAGGTTCGAGTCCTTTACTGCCCACCAGAACACGGGGGTGTAGCTCAGTTGGTTAGAGCGATCGCCTGTCACGCGATAGGTCGAGGGTTCGAGTCCCTTCACTCCCGCCATCAAATAAATGAATAAAATAAAGCCTTAAAATGTGACCTATCTGCTCTTTTAGTTGATCTAAAAGGTGCTATATAGACTCATCATGCTTGCGGAATTTTTAAAAGATTATTTGCCAATAATTGTATTTTTACTAGTTGCACTTGTATTGAGTGTAGCGTTTGTGGCAATTAATTATTTAGCATCTCCAAAAAATCCTGATCCAGAAAAATTATCAGCATACGAGTGTGGTTTCGAACCATTTAATGACTCTAGAATGGAATTTGATGTTAGATTTTATCTTGTTGCAATATTATTTATTATTTTTGATTTAGAAATCGCTTTTCTGTTTCCCTGGGCAATATCTCTAGGCAAAATCGGAATATTCGGATTTACATCAATGATGATCTTTTTATTTATTCTTACTATTGGTTTTATATATGAATGGAAAAAAGGAGCATTAGACTGGGAATAAAATGAATATAGAAGAAAGAAAAAAAAATATTCCAGAAGAATTTAAACAATTAGCACAAGATTTTAGTGATAATGGTTTTATAACAACATCACTTGATAATCTAGTTAACTGGGCTAGAACAGGATCATTACATTGGATGACTTTTGGTCTTGCATGCTGTGCAGTCGAAATGATGCAAACTTCAATGCCAAGATATGATTTAGAAAGATTTGGTGCTGCACCTAGAGCTTCACCTAGACAATCAGATGTCATGATTGTTGCTGGAACTCTCACAAACAAAATGGCTCCAGCACTAAGAAAAGTTTATGACCAGATGCCAGAACCAAGATATGTAATTTCCATGGGAAGTTGTGCAAATGGTGGAGGATATTATCATTACTCTTATTCTGTAGTAAGAGGATGTGATCGTATTGTGCCGGTTGATGTATATGTTCCGGGGTGCCCTCCTTCTGCTGAAGCACTTTTATATGGGATAATGCAACTTCAAAAAAAAATCAGGAACAAAGGTTCTCTGGAAAGATAAAAAATGCAAAACATCCAGGATTTAGAAAAAATTTTGAATTCAGAACTAAATACTAAAATAAAAAGCTCTTTAATCAAACATAACCAAATTTACTTAAAAATTGATGAAGTGGACTTAACAGAAGTTATTTTGTTCTTAAAAACAAATTCAAAAACTAAGTTTAGACAATTGATAGATATCACAGCTGTAGATTTTCCTGAAAATGAAATTAGATTTAAATTAGTTTATTTATTATTAAGTCATGAATTTAATCAAAGAATTATCATAGAGATAGATGTAAAAGAAAAAGAAATTGTTGATTCAATTACATCTATATTTCCTGCTGCAAATTGGATGGAAAGAGAAGTATTTGACATGTATGGAATAGATTTTAAAGATCATCCGGACCTGAGAAGAATACTTACAGATTATGGTTTTGAAGGACATCCATTAAGGAAAGATTTTCCTTTAACAGGTCATAATGAAGTTAGATACAGTCATGAAACTAAAAAAGTTATTTATGAACCAGTAAAATTAGAACAAAATTATAGAAATTTTGATTATGAAAGTCCTTGGGAAGGAACCAAGTATATAAAAGAACAAACCAAAGAATAATGGCAAAAGAAACTAAAACTTTGAATCTAAATTTTGGACCTCAACATCCAGCCGCCCATGGAGTTTTGAGATTAATATTGCAGTTAGATGGCGAAATTGTTGAAAAAGCTGATCCACACATTGGTTTATTGCATAGGGGTACAGAAAAATTAATTGAAAATAAAACTTATACCCAAGCTGTTCCGTATTTTGATCGATTAGATTATGTAGCACCAATGAACCAAGAACACGCTTTTGCTTTAGCAATTGAAAAAATATTGAATATAGAAGTTCCGATAAGAGCTCAATACATAAGAGTAATGTTTTGTGAGATTGGAAGAATACTTAGTCATATCTTAAATGTCACAACACAAGCAATGGATGTTGGTGCATTAACTCCTACTTTATGGGGATTTGAAGAAAGAGAAATATTAATGGGTTTTTATGAAAAAGTTTCTGGTTCTAGATTGCATGCTAATTATTTTAGAGCTGGAGGAGTACATCAAGACCTACCAAAAGGATTAGATAAAGAGATCGGAAAATTTTGTGAAAGATTTCCAAAAATAATAAATGATTTAGAATTACTTTTAACTGATAACCGAATATTTAAGCAAAGGAACGTTGATATTGGAGTAGTATCAAAACAAGATGCTCTCGATTATTCTTTTTCTGGTGTTATGTTGAGAGGATCTGGCGTCCCTTGGGATTTAAGAAAATCCCAGCCGTACGATTGTTATGAACAATTCGAATTCAAAATTCCAGTAGGAAAAAATGGAGATTGTTACGATAGATACCTATGTAGAATCGAGGAAATGAAAGAAAGTGTAAATATAATAAATCAATGCTTGGCAAATTTACCTGTTGGACCAATTAAAACTGATGATGGAAAAATCAGCCCACCACCAAAAAAAGAAATAAAACAATCTATGGAAGCATTGATCCATCATTTCAAGTTATATACTGAAGGTTATAGGGTTGATAAAGATGAAATATATACAGCTGTAGAGGCTCCTAAAGGAGAATTTGGTGTTTACTTAATTTCTGATGGTTCAAGCAAACCTTACAAATGCAAAATTAGAGCTCCAGGATTTTCTCATTTGCAAGCAATGGATTACCTAATTAAAGGTCATATGTTAGCTGATGTTCCTGCAGTTTTAGGTTCAATGGATATTGTTTTCGGAGAGGTAGATAGATAATGGCTGTTAAAAAAATATCGAAAATACAACCTGAAAAATTTGAGTTTAATAAAAAAAATAAAGAAACTGCTGATAGTATTATTAAAAATTATCCTTCTGGAAAACAACAAAGTGCGGTTATGGCTTTATTGTACTTAGCACAAAAACAAAATGATAATTGGATACCTTTAAGTGCAATGAAATACATAGCAAAGTATTTAGATATGCCCTACATAAAAGTATATGAAGTAGCTACATTTTATAGCATGTATAATTTAACTCCAGTTGGTAAATATTTCTTTCAAGTATGTACCACAACCCCATGTATGTTAAGGGGTGCGTATAATTTAGTAGATGTTTGTAAACGAAAAATTTCTGAGGAAGAAAATCGTTTATCAGACGATGGAAAAACCTCTTGGTTAGAAGTAGAATGTTTGGGTGCTTGTGTAAATGCTCCTATGCTTCAATTAAATGAGGATTATTATGAGGATTTAGATCCAACAAAACTTGAGCAAATAATTGATAAAATAAGTAATGATGAAGTTCCTCGACCAGGATCATATAGAGGCAGATTAAGTTCTGAACCAGAAAATACTAGAAAAACATTAATAGGTAATAAAAATGCTTGAAGATAAAGATAGAATTTTTCAAAATTTATACAACGATTTTGGTGCTGATTTAGCATCTGCAAAACAAAGGGGTGACTGGAAGGATACAAAAGAAATTTGCGGAAAAGGAAGAGAATGGATAATTAGTGAAATTAAATTATCAGAACTTAGAGGAAGAGGTGGTGCTGGATTTCCTACAGGATTGAAATGGTCTTTTGCCCCAAAAGAAGTTGGATCAAGACCACATTATTTAGTAATTAATGCCGATGAGTCTGAGCCTGGCACTTGCAAAGATAGAGATATTCTAAGATTTGAACCTCATAAATTAATAGAAGGCTGCTTAATTGCATCTTACGCAGTTAATGCTCATAAGTGTTATATTTATATTAGAGGAGAATATTTTAATGAAGGACAAAAGCTTCAAACAGCTATTGATGAAGCGTACAAGGATGGTCTCTTAGGAAAAAATTCTGCAGGGACTGATTGGGAATTAGATATATATATTCATTATGGTGCTGGTGCTTATATATGTGGTGAGGAAACTGCTTTGCTTGAGAGTATTGAAGGAAAAAAAGGTCAACCAAGATTGAAACCTCCGTTTCCTGCTTTAATAGGTCTTTATGGTTGCCCGACAATAATAAACAATGTTGAAACAATTTCAGTGGTACCAACTATACTTAGAAGAGGTGGAAAATGGTTTTCATCACTCGGTAGACCAAAAAATACTGGTTCCAAAATATATTGTATTTCAGGAAATGTAAATAACCCCTGCAACGTAGAGGAAGAAATGGGAATTCCATTAAAAGAATTAATTGAAAAACATGCAGGTGGAGTAATAGGTGGATGGGATAATCTAAAAGCAGTAATACCTGGTGGTTCATCAATGCCATTACTTCCAAAAGAAACATGTGAAACAATCAAAATGGACTTTGATGCATGTGTCGAGAATAAAACTGGTTTAGGAACAGCTGGTATTGTGGTCATAAATAAAGATCAAGACATTATTAAGTGTATGGCTAGAATAGCAAGATTTTATAAACACGAGAGTTGTGGTCAATGTACACCATGCAGAGAAGGTTCAGGTTGGATGTGGAGAATGCTAGAGAGAATGGCCAAAGGCGAAGCAACAAGAGATGAAGTAGATATGTTATTAGATGTGACAAAACAAATTGAAGGTCATACAATTTGTGCTTTTGGAGAAGGATCTTCATGGCCTGTTCAAGGATTAATCAGAAATTTTAAAGATGAAATAATTGAAAGAAACAAGTTTGATCCAATTGTGAAAAAACAAAAAGATATACCTTATTTAGTTGATCAACATTTATTAGAAAAAGAAAATGCTTAAACTTAAAGTAAATGATATTGATGTTGAGGTAGAAGAAGGAACTACAGTATTGCAAGCTTGTGAACAGGCTGGAGCAGAGATACCAAGGTTCTGTTATCACGAAAAATTATCAATAGCCGGAAATTGTAGAATGTGTTTAGTTGAAATGGAAAAATCTCCTAAGCCAATAGCATCTTGTGCTATGCCTGCTGCAGAGGGGATGGTGCTTAGAACAAACACAGAAAAAGTGAAAAAAGCAAGAAAAGGTGTAATGGAATTTTTACTAGCAAACCATCCACTTGATTGTCCAGTATGTGATCAAGGTGGAGAATGTGATTTACAAGATCAATCCATGTATTACGGAATTGATAAATCAAGATTTAAAGAAAATAAAAGATATGTACCCGAAAAATATATGGGTCCACTAATTAAAACTCAAATGACAAGATGCATTCATTGTACAAGATGTATTAGATTTGCAACAGAAGTTGCTGGAGTTCCTGAACTTGGAGCAATTGGCAGAGGTGAGAATATGCAAATCACTACTTATTTAGAAAAAGCGATGGAATCTGAACTCTCAGCTAATGTTATTGATTTATGTCCTGTCGGTGCACTTACATCAAAGCCCTATGTCTTCGAAGCTAGACCATGGGAACTAAAAAAAACTGAGACAATTGATGTGATGGATGCTGTTGGATCAAATATAAGAGTAGATACATACGGATGGGAGGTTAAAAGAGTTCTTCCAAGAATTAATGAAGAAATAAATGAAGAATGGATATCAGATAAAACCAGATATGCATGTGATGGCTTAAAAAATCAAAGATTAGATACACCCTATGTTAAGATTAATAATAAATTAAAACCATCAAGTTGGGATGAAGCTTTTAAAGCTGTATCTGAAAGAATTTCAAAAACAAAGTCTGAAAAAATTGCTGGATTTATAGGTGATATGACAAATATGGAAACTACTTACGCAGCAAAAGATTTTTTTGAAAAAACGATTAAGTCTGAAAATTTGGAATCTAGATATGAAAAATTATATATTAATACTAATGTAAGAAGTAATTATCTATTTAACAGTTCCATTGAAGGAATAGAAAAAAGTGATTTAATAATTCTAATAGGCACAAATCCAAGATTTGAAGCTACAATATTAAACTCACGAATTAGAAAAAATTATTTAAAAAATAAGACCGAAATTATATCTTTAGGTGATGTTGGTGATTTAACTTATCCTTACCAAGTTATAGCAAATAACACCGACACTATAAAAGATATCGTTGATAATAAGCATGAAATTTCAGAAAAAATTAAAAAATCGAAATATCCATGTGTAATTTTTGGACAATCAGTCCTTAAACTTAAGTCGGCACCTTATATTTTTGAAGAATTCAAAAATTATCTATTAGTAAATAATAAAATTTCTGATGATTGGAATGCATTAAATATATTATCAAAAAATTCATCCACAGTAGGCTCATATGACTTAAATGTATTGTCAAAAAATTCCAGCTACGAAATATTGGATAAATTGGAAAACAATAACTTTGAAATTTTAATTTTATTTGGCCAAGATAATTTAAATTTTGAGAAAAAAAATGAATTTATAATATATATAGGTAGTCACGGTGATAAAGGTGCAAGTATTGCTGATGTAATTTTGCCTGGTGCTACTTACACAGAACAAGATGGTTATTTTACAAACTTAGAAGGAAAATTACAAAAAGCCTATAAGGCATCATATCCACCAGGTGAAGCGAAAGAGGATTGGCAAATAATAAATGAATTGTCCTCATTTATTAAGAGAAAAAATTTATATAAAGATAAAAATCAACTTATCGATTCATTAATAAATTATTTAAATCTTAATAATAAAAATGATGCTGATTTTGAGGTGCCTGAATATAATTTTAAATCAGAAAAAATTATTACTGAAGAGCTTGATTATTATCACTCAAATGTAATAGCGAGAGCATCAAAAACAATGTCAGAGTGTAAAAATATTAGAATGAGTTTACCAAAAACTGGAACCGATAATTAATGGCTGAACTATTTATATTTTTTGAACAAATTTATAGAATTCTGTTTCTATTGATCCCAGTTTTAGTATCTGTTGCAATGATTGTTTGGTTAGATAGAAGAGTATGGGCATTTGTTCAAAAAAGAAGAGGTCCTAACGTTGTTGGTCCATTTGGATTATTTCAAACATTAGCTGACGCGTTAAAATACATTTTTAAAGAAATAATCATTCCAGCAAGCTCAAATAAAGTTATATTTATCTTAGCCCCAATAGTTACAATGACTTTGGCTTTAATTGCTTGGGCGGTAATTCCTTTTAGTGAAACTTTTGTACTAGCAGATATCAATGTCGGTATTTTATATCTTTTTGCAGTTTCATCTTTAGGTGTTTATGGAATAATTATGGGTGGATGGGCATCTAATTCAAAGTATCCTTTTCTAGGAGCAATTAGATCAGCTGCTCAAATGGTTTCTTATGAAGTTTCAATAGGTGTAATAATTATAAATGTATTACTTTGTGTAGGTTCATTAAATCTAAGTGACATTGTTTTAGCTCAAAAAGATTTGTGGTTTGTAATACCTTTATTCCCAATGTTTATAATATTTTTTATTTCAGCCTTAGCAGAAACGAACAGACCGCCTTTTGATTTACCAGAGGCTGAAGCAGAGTTAGTTGCAGGTTACCAGACAGAATACTCTGGAATGATGTATGCAATGTTTTGGTTAGGTGAGTATGCCAACATTTTACTTATGTGTGCAATGGGATCTATTTTATTTCTTGGTGGCTGGTTATCTCCTATAGATTTATTTCCATTTAATGTTATTCCAGCTCCAATATGGTTAATTTTAAAAATACTCTTTTTATTTATCTTATTTGCTTTGATAAAAGCAATAGTACCTAGATATAGGTATGATCAATTAATGAAACTTGGATGGAAAATTTTTCTACCATTTTCATTGATTTATGTAGTATTAACTGCAAGTTTTTTAATGTATTTTGATTTATTACCGGGTAATTAGAATGAGCTTAATAAGATTTTTCAAAACAATTTTTATGATTGATTTTTTAACAGGATTAATCATGGCAATAAAAGAGATATTTAAACCAAAAAAAACAATTAATTATCCATTTGAAAAAGGTTCAATTAGTCCTAGAGCAAGAGGAGAACATGCGCTAAGAAGATATCCAAATGGTGAGGAGAGATGTATTGCTTGTAAATTATGTGAAGCTGTTTGTCCTGCTCAGGCTATAACAATAGAGTCTAGCGAGAGAGAAGATGGAAGTAGAAAAACTACTCGTTATGATATTGATATGTTAAAATGTATTTATTGTGGTTTGTGCGAACAATCTTGTCCAGTTGATGCGATTGTGCAAGGTCCAAATTTTGAATTTGCTACAGAAACAAGAGAAGAACTTTACTATAACAAAGAAAAGTTGTTAGAGAATGGAGATAGATGGGAGAATATTCTAGCAGCAAATATTAATGCTGATAGCTCCCACAGATAATCAATGATTGCTCACGCAATAGTCTTTTATATATTTTCACTGATTGCAATTGTCTCTGCAATTATGGTAACTGTTTCGAAAAACACAGTTAACTCAGTTTTTTTTTTAATATTGGACTTTATTAGTATTTCTTGCCTATTCATCATGATTGGTGCCGAATTTTTAGGTATGATAATGCTTATTGTGTACGTCGGAGCAGTGGCAGTATTATTTTTATTTGTGGTTATGATGTTAAATGTTGCTCAACAAAAAAATGAATGGTTTAATTCTAGTGGAAGAAGTTCCCATATTCCAGTTGGTCTATTAGTAAGTATAATTATATTTTTTGAATTAATTATTGTTATAGGTGGATGGAAATATAAACCAGATTTGTTAGATTCAATTGCGATTGAAATAAATACTGACTTAACAAATACTCAATCTTTAGGAAGCGTTATATATACTGATTATATTCATTTGTTTCAATTATCTGGAATGGTTTTATTGGTAGCCATGATTGGAGCAATTGTATTGACCTTCAGACAAAGATCTGGAGTAAAAAGACAAAGTTATTTCAAACAAATATCTAGAGATAGAAAAGATGGTATTGAATTAGTTGATGTTGAAAATAATAAAGGAGTTAAAATAGATGCTTAGTATTGGTCTTGGACATTACTTAACTCTCGCTGCTATTATATTCACAATTGGTATTGTGGGTATTTTTCTAAATAGAAAAAATATTATTGTTATTTTGATGAGTATTGAATTAATACTTTTAGCTGTAAATATAAATTTAGTATCTTTTTCTATTTTTATTAACGATTTGAGTGGCCAGGTTTTCACATTATTCATATTAACAGTGGCTGCAGCTGAGGCCGCAATAGGACTTGCAATTATTGTAGTTTACTACAGAAATTCTGGAACAATAAGAGTTGAAGAAATCGACAGATTGAAAGGGTAAATGGAATACTTAATATTATTTTTACCTTTGATAGGTTCAATCATATCGGGTTTCTTTGGCAAAACCATTGGTGATAGATTATCGCAATTAACCACGTGTATTTTGGTTTCTATTTCGGCATTATTATCTTTGTTTATATTTTTTAAAGTTGTTTCATCAGGATATGAGCATAATGCAATTATCGCAACTTGGATAAATTCAGGATCTTTAAATGTAAATTGGTCAATTAAAGTTGATGCTCTTTCTGCAGTAATGTTAGTTGTAGTTACTCTAGTTTCATCCTTAGTTCATATCTATTCTGTTGGTTACATGTCTCATGACCCACATAAACCAAGATTCATGTCCTATCTATCATTATTTACATTCGCTATGTTAACCTTAGTAACATCAGATAATTTTTTGCAATTATTTTTCGGATGGGAAGGAGTTGGTCTTTGCTCGTACTTTTTAATTGGTTTTTGGTATAAAAAGGAAACTGCTAATGCTGCTGCTATTAAGGCTTTTATAGTAAATAGAGTTGGGGACTTTGGTTTTGCATTAGGTATTTTTTTAATATTTTATATTTTTGGCACGGTAAATTACGACGAAGTTTTTCTTAAAATACCTGAAATTATAGATCAAAAAATAAATTTTCTATCTTTTGAATTTTATACAATAGATTTGATTTGTTTATTACTTTTTATTGGAGCAATGGGAAAGTCAGCTCAATTTTTGCTTCATACATGGTTACCAGATGCTATGGAAGGTCCAACACCAGTATCCGCATTAATTCATGCAGCTACAATGGTAACTGCAGGAGTTTTTTTAGTAGTTAGATGTTCTCCAATTTATGAGTACTCAGAATTAGCTTTGTCTGTAATCACATTAGTTGGAATGACCACAGCTTTTTTTGCAGCTACAGTTGCATTAGTGCAAACAGATATAAAAAAAATTATCGCTTATTCAACATGTAGTCAATTGGGATACATGTTTTTTGCAGCAGGCGTAGGTGCATATAATGTTGCAATGTTTCATTTATTTACACATGCTTTTTTTAAAGCTCTACTTTTCTTAGGCTCTGGATCAGTAATTCATTCATTTAAAGATGAACAAGATGTTACTAAGATGGGGGGAGTATTTAAAAAATTACCCTACACTTATGCATTAATGGTTGTTGGTACTTTAGCTTTAACAGGATTTCCTTTCTTATCAGGTTTTTATTCTAAAGATGCAATAATTGAATTTGCTTATATAAGTGAAACAAAATTTGGAATTTATGCTGCTGGTATAGGTGTATTAACTGCCATAATGACTTCTATATACTCATGGAGATTAATATTTAAAACTTTTCATGGAGATTACAAAAATAAAGATCTTAGTATTGATACAATGCACGAGTCTCCATTAAGTATGATGTTACCTTTGGTGTTATTAGCAGTCGGTGCTGTTTTTTCAGGATTTTTATTTAAAGAATTATTTATAGGTCATGATACAATGTACAACTTTTGGGGAGAGTCTATAAAATTTCTAGAACCATTAGGAAAAGAACATCCTCCAACTTGGTTTTTGTTTTTAACTCCTACATTAGTAGTCTTAACAATTCCATTGTCATATTATCTATTTGTTAAAAATACTAAAATTGTAAATGAAATAGTTTCCATTAACATGCCAGTTTACATTTTTCTCCAAAAAAAATGGTATTTTGACGAATTGTATGATCAAATTTTTATTAAACCTTCAAAAAGTTTTGGAATATTTCTTTGGAAAAAAATTGATGGATTAATAATCGATAAATTTGGACCAGATGGAATTTCAAATTTAGTAAAACTTTTTTCTTTTAAAGCGGTAAAGTTTCAATCAGGTTATATTTATCAGTATGCCTTTATAATGCTTCTAGGCTTTTCAATTTTATTAACTTTATTAATAGTAAAATAATATGAATTTCCCAATTCTATCATCACTAATTTTACTTCCAACAATAGGAGCCTTATTTATTTTTTTTGTTAGATCGTCTAATTCTCAATATCAAAGTAGTAAATATGTTGCCCTTTTTATAACTTTAGCTAATTTTTTCTTGTCTTTATATTTATGGATTGTTTTTGATAAATCTATAGTTGACTTTCAGTTTGTTGAAGAAAGAGAATGGATTTCAGGATTTGTTAATTACAAAGTTGGAGTAGACGGGATATCAATTTTATTTATTTTACTTACAACATTCATTACTCCAATTTGTGTAATAACTGTAAATGCAACTATCAAAAATAGATTAAAAGATTTTTTAATAGCAATCTTGATACTTGAAACATTTATGATTGGTGTCTTTTGTTCGTTGGACTTAGTTGTATTTTATTTATTTTTTGAGGCTGGTCTTATTCCAATGTTTTTAATTATTGGTATATGGGGTGGAGAAAGAAGAGTTTATTCAGCATTTAAATTCTTTTTATATACTTTGCTAGGTTCAGTTTTAATGCTGGTTGCTATTATATCAATATATTGGATAACTGGAACAACTGATGTTATTAAGTTATATGAATTGGGTATCGACGCTAAGTACCAAAATTTATTATGGCTAGCATTTTTTAGTTCCTTTGCTGTTAAAACACCAATGTGGCCAGTGCATACATGGTTGCCAGATGCTCATGTAGAGGCACCGACTGCTGGTTCAGTTTTACTAGCTGCAATACTTTTAAAAATGGCTGGATATGGATTTATAAGGTTTTCTCTAGGTTTGTTTCCAGATGCTTCATTATATTTTGTTCCTTTAGTTTACACACTTAGTTTGATAGCGATTATTTATACATCACTAGTAGCCTTAATGCAGGAAGATATGAAAAAACTAATAGCTTATTCGTCCGTAGCTCATATGGGATTTGTAACACTAGGTATTTTCACAATGACACAGCAAGGAATAGAAGGAAGTATTTTCCAAATGATAAGTCATGGTTTGGTATCTGCAGCGCTATTTTTATGTGTTGGAGTTGTTTACGATAGACTTCATACAAGACTTATAAATAGATATGGAGGCTTAGTTTCTATAATGCCAAAGTACGCAATAGTTTTTATGGTTTTTACTTTAGGGGCTCTTGGATTACCTGGAACAAGTGGTTTTATTGGTGAATTTTTAGTTTTAATGGGTGCATTTAAAAAGAATATACTTGTAGCAACGATTGCAAGTCTAGGAGTGATCTTGGGGGCGGCATATATGCTTTGGTTATATAAGAGAATAATCTTTGGAAAATTAATTAATGAAGATGTAAAAAAAATGGTTGATTTAAAAAGATTTGAAATTGTTACATTATGGCTTTTAGTATTACCGATTATATTTTTCGGTTTTTATCCAGAACCTTTAATTAACTCTATAGAGGTATCAGTTGCAAACATGATAGATATGAATGATTTAGACAAGATAAATAAATTAGCATTAGGCGATTAATGGAAAATCTACAACTTATAATTCCAGAATTATTTATATCAATAATGATTATGTTTTTATTAATATTTGGTGTATTTAAGAAAAATAGTTCTCAACTAGTTTATAATTTAACAACAGTAAGTTTAGTTGCTGCTTTAGCATTTATAATTAATTTAGACGCACAAATTCAATCATCATTATTCAATAATAGTTACAATATAGATGGTTTAGCTAAATTTATGAAAATTCTTTTAATTTTATCTGGGATTTTTGTAATGCTGTCATCTTCAAAATACATTCAGATTAGTAAAATTAGCAAAATTGAATATCCAATTCTAATTTTATGCTCAATCTTAGGTATGATGGTGATGATTAGTTCAAATGATCTTATTGTTTTTTATATGGGATTAGAATTACAATCACTAGCATTATATGTGTTAGCATCATTTAATAGAGATAATTTACTATCAACAGAATCTGGATTAAAATATTTTGTTTTAAGTGCTCTTTCATCTGGACTTTTATTATATGGGTGTTCACTTATTTATGGTTTTTCAGAAACGACTAATTTTAATCAAATTATGGTTAATACAAAAGAAATAGAATACGGATTAACTTTTGGAATAGTATTTATTTTAGTCGGATTAGCTTTTAAAATTTCTGCTGTTCCTTTCCATATGTGGGCGCCTGATGTTTATCAAGGTTCACCAACATCTGTAACAGTCTTTTTCGCATTACTTCCAAAAATTGCTGCATTAACCGTATTTATTAGATTTCTATACATTCCTTTTTATGAATTAGGTGATCAGTGGCAAATGATAATTATATTTTTGTCTATTGCATCAATGGTATTCGGAGCAGTAGCAGCAATTGGTCAAAAAAATCTAAAAAGACTAATAGCCTACAGCTCAATTAGTCATATGGGATACGCTCTTGCAGGTTTATCTACAGGTACAACGCAAGGTGTGCAGAGTTCTATTACATATATAACAATTTATCTTGTTATGAATTTAGCGTTTTTTAGTTGTTTGTTTATGCTTAAGCGAAACGATGAATATTATGAGAACATTGATGATTTATCAGGTCTTTCAAAAAATCATCCGTTATTGTCATTATCATTGCTTGTTGTGCTATTCTCTTTAGCGGGAATACCACCACTAGCTGGTTTTTTTGCAAAATTCTATATTTTTGTGGCTGTAATAAATGAAAAAATGTATTTTTTAGCAATTGTTGGACTGCTAGCAACAGTAATCGCTGCTTTTTATTATCTAAGAATAATCAAAATTATATATTTCGATCCAGAAAAAGAAAAATTTGAATCGAAACATAATTTAGGTTTAAAATTTACATTAGTTGCATCAACTTTTTTCATTCTTGCTTACTTTATATATCCAAATGGAATAGTAGATATAATTTCACAAATAAACATTAATTAATGAAACTCAAAATATATTCTTATAAGGGTGTCAAAAGCACTAATGATACAGCAATAAGATTAATCAAACAAAACATTAAACGAGGTATAGTTACTAGCGATATTCAGACTAATGGAAAAGGACAAAGGGGAAAAAAATGGGTTTCTAGAAGAGGAAATCTTTTTATTTCAATTTTTTTTCCTATTAGAGAAAATTTAAATTTAAAAAAAATTACATTTTCAAATCTTAAAATAATAAAAAATATTTTAAAAAATATTGTTCCATATAAAATCAGTATTAAACTACCAAATGATTTAAAAATAATGAATAAAAAAGTATGCGGAATTCTTCAAGAAATAACTTATTATAATGAAATTAAATTTCTAATTATTGGAGTGGGTATTAATATAAAAAGTAGTCCAACTATAAAAGAATATGAAACTACTTATATAAATAAATATAATAATAAAATTAATAAATTTAAAATTATAAATTTTATAAAGAATAACTTCGAAAAAAAATATTTTTACTATGCTTAATTTTTACATTATTGGAGATATTGGAAATACAGATATAAAAATCTGTCTTTATAAAAACAAAAATATTGTCAAAAAAATCAGACTTTCTACAAATAAAGTGAATTTAAATTATTTAAAAAAAAATTTAAATGTTTTGAGAAAATATGATAAAAAATTAAAACATATTTTGTTCTGCTCCGTTGTTCCTAATTGTTACAAGAAAATTAAAAATTATTTTAAATTATATTTTAATACTAATTGTAATGAGTTAAAAAATCTTAATTTAAGTAAATTATTAAGTATAAAAGTTAATAGAAAACAAATTGGTTCTGATCGGTTAGCTAATGCAATATCAGTAATTGACAATAAAAATAATTATATTGTAGTAGATTTTGGAACAGCAACTAATTTTGATGTAATCTCAGCAAATAGTTATAACGGAGGGGTAATTGCTCCTGGTATAAATCTATCATTAGATAATTTATCAAAAAAAGCATCTTTAATACCTAATGTAAAATTTAAAAAATCAAATAATGTTGTTGGTAAAAATACTATAAGTGCAATTAATTCAGGATTTTTCTTCGGTTATTCTGGTCTGATTGACAATATAATTCATTCCATTATTAAACAAACCAAAAAAAAATATAAAATAATATTTACTGGTGGACTAGCGAAAATGTTTAAAAATTCTTTAAAACTAAGAGTAAAAATAAAATCTAATTTAACTACTGATGGAGTTTTAAAGGCTGCTATGTATTTAAATAAATGAAAGAAGAATTAATTTTTTGCCCTTTAGGTGGATCTGGAGAAATTGGGATGAATATGAATCTATTCGCCTATGGAAATCCAGATAATAGAAAATGGATAATTGTAGATATAGGAGTTACTTTTGCAGATGATGCAATTCCTGGAGTTGATTTAATATATCCTGATCCTGGATTTATTATTGATAAAAAAGATGACTTATTAGGTATTGTTCTCACTCATGCACATGAAGATCATATTGGTGCAATTGCTCATATATGGCCAAAACTAAAATGTAAAATATTTGCTACTCCATTTACATCAGTTTTAATTTCAGAAAAATTTAAGGAAAAAAAAATTGATGTAACAGGATATCTAGAAGTTGTTCAATTAAATAGCATTGTAGATTTAAGCCCTTTTAAAATAGAATTTGTTACACTAACACATTCTATACTAGAACCCAATGGACTAAAAATTGAAACACCTGTTGGAAATATATTACACACTGGTGATTGGAAGTGTGATCCAGATCCGTTAACTGGAGACAATATGAATTCAAAAAGATTAAAGGAAATTGGTGAAGAAGGTGTTTTGACAATGATATGTGACTCAACAAACGTATTTAGTGCAGGAAGAGCAGGATCTGAGCTCGATGTAAGAAAAAATATGCTAAAGATAATGGAAAGATTAAAGAAAAGAATAATTATTACATCTTTTGCTTCAAATGTAGCTAGAATGGAGTCTGCCTTTTATTGTGCTGAAAAAACAGGTAGGCAAATTGCTTTGGTGGGTCGTTCAATGCATAGAATTTATAAAGCTGCTAGGCAATGTGGTTACTTGCAAAATGTTATTGAACCACTTGATGCTAGAGATGCAAAAAATATTTCAAGAGAAAAAATTGTTTACTTATGTACCGGTAGCCAAGGAGAACCAATGGGTGCAATGAACCGTATCTCAAATTATACACATCCAGATGTTTTCGTTGAGAGAGGAGACACAGTTATATTTTCTTCAAAAATTATTCCAGGTAATGAAAAAAAATTATACAAACTTCACAATCAATTAGTAAGAGAAGGTATAGAAGTAATTTCTGAAGATAGTGAATTTATTCATGTATCAGGACACCCAAATAGAGAAGATTTAAAGGATATGTATGACTGGATAAAACCAAGATCAGTCATACCTGTTCATGGTGAACATAGACATATGATTGAGCACATAAATTTTGCTAAAGAAATGCAAGTACAATATCCTGTTAGAGTAGAAAATGGTGATATAGTTAGAATTTTTCCAGGTGATAAACCTGAAGTATATGATAAAGCTCCAAGTGGAAGACTTTACGTAGATGGTTCTATAAGTGTTGAAGAAGATGCTCAATCTATCAAAGAAAGAAAAAATTTATCTACCAACGGATTAATAGAAGCAACATTGGTAATTACACCTAATGGCAATATTCACAACAAACCTTTATTAACTTTTAGAGGTTTACCTATATACGAAAAAGATGAATTTACATTTAACCTTGAAGAGGAAATTGAAAAAACAGCAAAAACTTTTTCTTTAAATAATAAGAAGCAAGAATCAAATTTAATTGATGCTCTTAAAATAACTTGTAGAAAGTATACAAAAGAAAAATTAGGAAAGAGACCTTATACAAATATAAACTTAGTGAGGATTTGATTGAGTATTACAGGCTCAATAGTTGTATATGTGTGCTTGTGGTGGATAGTTTTTTTTGCCATTCTACCTATAGATGTTAATCGTGAAAAAAAGGGAAATATAGAGGGTGTTGACCCTGGAGCCCCAGAAAATCCAAAAATAACTAAAAAAATAATTTATTGTACTTTAATTACGTCTGGTATTTTTATAGTTATATATTTATTAGTAATTAATGAAATTTTAAATTTACGTAACTTTTTAAATTAATGTTTTTTTCAAAATCATTTATTCCGATACTAAAAAACAACCCATCTGAAGCTAAAATTAAATCACACCAATTAATGTTAAGAGTAGGTATGATTAAACAGTCCTCTGCTGGAATTTATTCTTGGTTACCGCTTGGATTTAAAGTCATGAAAAAAATAGAACAAATAGTTAGAGAAGAACAAGACCGTGTAGGTGTTCAAGAAATATTAATGCCAACAATTCAATCTTCTGAAATTTGGAAGGAAAGTGGACGATATGAAGATTATGGTGAAGAAATGTTAAGAATTAAGGATCGTCAAAATAGAGAAATGTTATATGGTCCAACTAACGAAGAACTTGTGACAGAAATTTTTAGATCTTCCTTTAAATCGTATAAATCTTTACCTCAGTTGTTATATCATATTCAGTGGAAATTTAGAGATGAGTTAAGGCCAAGATTTGGAATTATGAGGTGTAGAGAATTTTACATGAAGGATGCTTACTCATTTGATCTATCAGATGAGGATGCAATATTTTCATATAATAAATTTTTCCTTTCATATCTAAAAACTTTTAAGAGACTAAATTTATCTGCAATACCTATGGCCGCTGATACTGGACCTATCGGTGGTAATTTATCTCATGAATTCATCATTCTTGCTGATACAGGTGAAAGTAAAATTTATACAGATAAGAGAATATTTGATGTAGATAGTACCAAAACAATTCTGGAAAAAGAATCTTTAAGTACATTGAGAAAACAATTTGAAAAATTTTATTCTGTTACAGATGAAAAATTTAATAAAGATGAATTTGAAAAATCTGTTCCACAAGAATTTAGAGTGAATACCAAAGGTATTGAAGTTGGTCACATATTTTATTTTGGAGATAAATACTCAAAACCAATGAATGCAGCTGTTGATTTTAATGGAAAAAAAGAATTTGTAAAAATGGGATCATATGGAATTGGAGTGTCCAGACTTGTTGGTGCCATAATTGAGGCAAAATATAACGATAAAGACGGTATTATGAAATGGCCTATGTCAGTAACACCTTATGATTGTGCGATTATTCCAATGATAAATAAAAATGATAAATCTAATTTAGAAAAGTCTATTAAAGTACATGAATTTCTAAAATCAAAAAACATGGAAACAATCATAGATGATACAGACGAGAATATTTCTGCTAAAATAAAAAAATTTAATTTAATCGGAATTCCATATCAATTGATAATTGGAAGTAAATCTGAAGGAAATTTATATGAGTTTAAGGAAGTCGATGGAGAAACTCAAAAATTAAAAGTTGAAGATATAGCTTCACAAATAATAAAAGCTAAGCAAAATTGATTTCACAACTAGAAAAAGAGATTATATTTAGGTTTTTAAAAGCTAGAAAAAAAGATGGCTTTTTAAATGTAATATCTATCTTTTCCTTTATCGGCATAAGCTTGGGTGTGGCTGTATTAATAATTGTTATGTCAGTGATGAATGGTTTTAGAACAGAGTTAATAGATAAAATTGTAGGTTTTAATGCCCATGCTGTTGTAAAACCTTACGACAAGCCTTTAGTATTTACGGTTGAAAAAGATTTTGCTAAAGGCATTGTTTCAAATGATGGAGAAGCAGTAATTCTCTCAAAACTAAAAACAAAAGGTATTCTTTTAAAAGGATATTTAAAAAATGATTTTAAGAAATTAGAAATATCTAATAATCAAAAATATTTTGGAACAACAGATCTTAAAAATAATTCAATATCAATTGGAAAGGATTTAAGCTTTTTGCTTAATATAGATATTGGTGATCAGATAACAATAATGTCACCATCTGGTGTTGAAACAATCGTTGGATCATTTCCAAGACAAGATAAGTTTGAAGTAATTTCAATATTTGATAGTGGAATAGGCGAATTTAATGAGAACGTAGCATATATTAATCTTAATACGTTGGAAGATTTTTTTAGCAAAATTAAAGATAAAAGATTTGCTGAGTACTATTTCAAAGATCCAAAAAATATTGAATATTATAAAAAAAAATTGTTAGATTTATTTCCCAGCGCATATGTTTACACATGGGCAGATTTAAATGAGTCTTTATTTTCAGCTTTAAAAGTCGAAAGAAACGTCATGTTTATAATCTTATCTTTAATAATAATTGTAGCAGCATTTAATATTATTTCTGGTTTAACTATATTAGTTAAAAACAAAACAAGAGATATAGGAATTTTAAAATCTATAGGAGTAACTAATAAATCGATTAAAAAAATTTTCTTTTTTGTTGGATTTATTATTGGTACTACAGCAACTTTATTTGGTATTTTATTAGGGACTTTATTTTCATACTATATTGAAGATATTAGAAAATTTATTTCTAATACGTTTAATATTACGTTATTTTCAGAAGAAATTTATTTTTTAAGTACTCTTCCATCAGAAATAAACGTTGAATCAATTATCTTAATTACATTATGTTCAATAATAATAACTTCTATAGTATCAATTTATCCAGCGTCTAGAGCAGCCAAATTAGATACAATACAAACTTTAAAATATGAATAATTTTTTAAAATTAAATAATTTATCAAAAAAATATGAAAAAAATAAATCTCTTAAAGTTTTAAACAATATAAATTTTAAATTTGAGGCAGGTAAGGTATATTCAATTATAGGACCTTCAGGATCTGGTAAATCAACATTATTAAATTTATTGTCATTTATCGACGTTCCTTCCTCAGGTTTTATTGAATTTAACAAAAAGAAAATTGATACAAATAGCTCAATTGAGAATGATCGTGTAAGATCAAAAAATATTGGTATAATTTATCAAGATAAAAATTTATTGCCCGATTTTACAGCACTCGAAAATGTAACACTGCCAAATTTGTTAATTTCTAACAATAAATCAAAATCGACAGAATTAGCAAAAAAATTGATTAAAAAATTTGATTTAACCTCAAGATTAAATCATTATCCATCTGAACTATCCGGTGGTGAAAATCAAAGAATAGCAATTGCTAGAGCACTCATTAATGAACCAAACATTATTTTAGCCGATGAACCTACTGGAAGTTTGGATTTTCATAATGCTAAACAAATATTCAAAATCCTCTTTAATTTAAAAGAAAAAAATAAAATTATAATTTTTGCAACCCACAATAGATATTTTGCAAATATGGCAGATTGTAAAATTAAAATGATTGGTGGTAAGATGAATATCACCAATGAAAGAATCAGTTAATAAAACATTTAATCAATTTAAAATACATACTCAATATTCTATTTGTGAGGGAGCTGTAAAAATTGATCAATTAAAAAATTTCTGTAAAAAAAATAAAATAAAATCACTAGGTTTGTCAGATACATACAATTTGTCAGGTGCATTAGAATTTTCAGAAAATTTATCGTCTGTAGGTACACAGCCTATTATTGGAACACAGATATTATTTAAATATAAAGAATTTAGAGGTCTAATACCTATAATAGCTAAAAATTATCATGGATATAAAAATATTATAAAACTTTCATCAAAATCTTATTTAGAGAATTCAGAAATCACTACTCCACATTGTGAAATAGAAGATTTAGTAAATAACTCAGATGGTATTATAGTTTTAACAGGATCAATTAGATGTTTCTTTGGTTCACTTTTTAACAAAGGTTTATTTAATGAAATTGAAGAATTACTAATTAAGTTAAAAGAAAAGTTTCAAGACAATATCTACATAGAGATACAAAGACATAATGATATTAACGAGAAAGACTTCGAAAATTTTAATCTCAAAATTTCAGAAAAGTTAGAATTGCCAATTATTGCTTCGAATGAAGTTTATTATTTAGATAAAGATATGTTCGAGGCACATGATGCACTAATGTGTATTGGTGAAAAAACTTATGTAAATAATTCAAATAGAACAAAACTCACTAATCAACACTATTTTAAATCATCTGATGAGATGATTGAGCTCTTTAGTGATTTACCTGAGGCATTAGAAAATAATTTTAATTTACCATATAGATGTTCTTTCAAGCCAAACTTTTCCAAGCCCATTTTACCAAGTATTTTATCGTCTGAAAAAGATTCAAATGCTACGTTGAGACATTTGTCAGTTGAAGGGCTTAAAGAAAAATTTAAATTAGTTTTTAATATTGATTACTCATTTGTTGAGAAAGATGAAAAATATTTAGAATATAAAAAAAGACTAGATCATGAAATAGGAATAATAGTTGAAATGAATTATTCTGGTTATTTCTTAATTGTTTCAGATTATATTAAGTGGGCAAAAAAAAATAAAATTCCTGTCGGACCAGGCAGAGGATCTGGTGCAGGTTCCTTAGTTGCTTGGTGTTTATCCATAACTGATATAGATCCAATTAAGTTCAATCTTATTTTTGAAAGATTTCTTAATCCTGATAGAATTTCAATGCCTGATTTTGATATAGATTTTTGTGAGGAAAAAAGAGATTTAGTTTTTGAATACTTAACCACAAAATATAAAGACAGTGTAGCTCATATTATTACTTTTGGTAAGCTCAAAGCAAGAATGGTAATTCGAGATGTTGGTAGAGTTCTAGGATTACCATATGGATTTGTTGATAGTATTTGTAAAATGATCCCATTTGATCCTTCAAGGCCAATGTCTTTACAAGAGTGTATAAATGTTGAGCCAAGACTTCAAAAATTAATTAAAGAGGATAAAAGAGTTGATCGTTTAATAAATTTATCTCTTAAATTAGAAGGTTTAAATCGAAACGTTGCCACTCATGCAGCTGGTGTAGTTATTGCAGATAAAAAGTTAACCGAGACAGTACCATTATATAAAGATAATTCCGCAGATTTATTACTGCCTTCAACTCAGTTTGATATGTATTCAGCGGAAAACGCTGGTCTAATAAAGTTTGATTTTCTAGGGTTAAAGACATTAACAGTTATCGATAAAGCGCAAAAATTAATAAAAAAAAACAGGCCTGAATTTAATATTGAAAAAATTAATTATGAAGACCAAAAAGTATATGAATTATTATCAAGTGGTAAAACCGTAGGCTTGTTTCAACTTGAAAGTTCTGGGATGAAAGATGCTCTCATAAATATGAAACCTAATAGATTGGAAGATATTATTGCTCTAGTAGCTTTATATAGACCAGGTCCAATGAGCAATATTCCAATTTATAATGAATGTAAACATGGAAAAAGAGAACCTGACTATTTGCACCCAAGGCTAGAGGAAATATTAAAACCAACATATGGTGTAATTATTTATCAAGAACAGGTAATGCAAATAGCACAAGTTCTTTCTGGATTTACAGCAGGAGAGGCGGATATTTTACGAAGAGCAATGGGAAAAAAAAAGAGAGCAGAACTTGAAAAACAAAAGCAAAGATTTGTGGATGGGGCACATAAAAATGGAATTAGCAAAGATATAGCCGCAGGTATATTTTTAAAAATCGAACCCTTTGCAGAATACGGATTTAATAAAAGTCACGCAGCAGCATATGCAGTTATCGCTTATCAAACTGCATTTTTAAAAACCTATTATCCTCATGAATTTTTTGTAGCATCAATGTCAATGGAACTATCTAATCAAAAAAAATTGAGTGAATTTTATGAGGAACTAAAAAGACTTAAAATTAAAATCATTAGACCTGACTTGAATAAATCTTTTGGTGATTTCTCGTCTGATGGTGAAAATTTTTATTATGCATTAGGTGCTATTAAAAATGTTGGATATGAAGCTATTTCAAATATAGTTGAAGAAAGAGTTTCTAATGGAGTATTTAAAAATCTTTCAGATTTCATAAATAGAATAAATCCTAGGGATATAAATAAATTACAATTAGAAGGCTTGGTTCAAGCAGGGTGTTTCGATGTATTCAGCAATAATAGACAATCAATATTTAACTCTATTCCAAATTTAATACTAAAGTCAAAGAATATACATGAAAATAAATTGTTAAATCAAAGTAACCTCTTTGAAGAGCACGAAACTGATAATATTAATATTTTAGAAAGCGTTGATGATTGGGAATTAGATATCAAACTTACTAAAGAATTTGAAACTTTAGGATTTTATATTTCTGACCACCCATTAAATCAATACAAATCGATTTATAAGCATTATAATATCGTCAACTATGATGATTTTGAAAACAATATTGATATTTTAAGCTCAAATATTGCATGTACTGTATTAAAAGTTCAAGAAAAAAAAACTCAAAAGGGCAGCTCTTATGCGATAGTAAAATTTTCAGATCTATCAAATGTATTTGAGTTATTCATCTTTTCAGATATTTTTGAAACAAATAGAGAAAATCTATTTGAAGGAAATTCACTAATGATTACTTTAATAAAAAATTATGCTGATGATGATAAATCTCAAAGAAGAATTAATGTAAAAAAAATGATTTCATTAAAAGAATTAACAAATAAACAACTGCCAAATATCACATTTAAATTTAAAAATATTGAAGAATTAAAAAAAATAAAAAATCTTAATGTAAAAGATGGCAAAACCGATGTTAATATTCTATTAGATAAAGATAATAAAATTCATAAATTTCAGCTTAAAGATAAAAGAAAAGTTAATAATCAGCTATTAAACTCGTTAAATTTGCTTGAAAATATAGTAATTGATTAAAAAAAGGTTGTTTTTTATAATTTTTTTTGTATTTATCTCTCAAATTAATACGCACACAATTAGTGGTTTTATACCTCCGGTCCCTTTTGGGCAATAATTGTGGTGGCAGAACCGGGAAAGAAAAATGAAAATACCTAAATTAACAATTGAACAATTATTAGAAGCAGGAGTCCATCTTGGACATAAAACATTAAGATGGAATCCTAAGATGAAAAAATATATTTTTGGTAAAAGAGACTCAATTCATATAATTGACCTTACACAGACCTTAGAATTGACTAATACAGCTTTAGAAAAAGTACATAAAACAATATCTGAAGGTGGAAAAATATTATTTATATCAACAAAAAAACAAGCCTCTGAAGCAATCGCACAACTAGCTAAGGATACAGACCAATATTTTGTTAATTATAGATGGTTAGGCGGAATGCTTACCAATTGGGGCACAATATCAAATTCAATTAAAAAATTAAATAAAATCAACTCAGACTTATCTTCTGAAAACAGAGGGTTTACAAAAAAAGAATTACTTAAAATGAGCGGTTTAAGAGATAAATTACAAAGATCGTTAGGTGGAATTATGGATATGAAAAAAATTCCAGACTTAGTATTTATTATAGATACGAATTATGAATCTTTAGCGATTAAAGAGTCTATAAAATTAGGAATACCAATAATTGCAATTTTAGATACGAATTCTGATCCTGAGGGAATAGATTTTCCTATACCAGGAAATGATGATGCAAGAAGATCCATAGACCTTTACTGCAATCTTATGAAAGATACTATAAACGATGCAAAAACTTATATACCTCATAATAATTCAGAAATTCAAAATAATGAAAAAAAGTCTACAAATAAAAATCAGACTGAAAAAAAATCTGACAATAAATTAAATTAAACGCAAGTACATCAATGACAGATATAGATAAAATTAAAAAATTAAGACAATCAACTGGTGCAGGTTTTAAAGATTGCAATTCAGCTTTAAAAGAGTCAAATGGAGATCTTGATAAAGCATCCGAAATATTAAGAATTAGAGGTGTTGCTAAAGCATCTAAGAAAATGTCTAGGAATGCAAATGAAGGTGTTATTGTAATAAGTGGAGATACTAATAAAACCTCTTTAATAGAAGTTAATTGTGAGACAGACTTTGTTGCAAAAAATGGTGATTTTATAAATTTTGTAAAAGAATTAAGTGAAATAAATAATAATTGTTCCTCAAATTTAGAAGAATTAAATAATTCAATTATGCAAAATAACAAAACTGTTCAAGATAATATTGTAGATTTAATAGCAAAGATTGGAGAAAAAATTACAATTGGTAATTTAAAAACTATTGAGAATGTCAATTCTAAAAATTATGTATACCAACATTCAGTTATAGTTGATAATGTCTCTAAATTAGGCGTAGTAGTTTCTTTAGAAACAAGTGAAAAAAGTGAAAAATTAAATTCTTTCGGTAAACAATTATCTATGCATATCGCAGCCTCTAACCCCATAGCAGTTAATTCCAATGAAATAAAAGAAGAGATTATCAATAAAGAACAGGAGCTTATTTCAGAAGAATTAAAAAACTCAGGTAAACCAGATGAAATTGCTAAAAAGATTAGTTTAGGAAAAATAAATAAATTTAAAGAAGAGAATGGTTTAATGACTCAGTACTGGGTTATGGAACCAAAAAAGAGGGTGAAAGAAATTATATCAGAAATGAATATTACAGATCTGAAAATCAAAGAGTTTGTAAGATTAAAAATAGGTGATTAATGTTTCAAGATAGTTCTTATAATGATAAAATGGCTAAATCTCTTGATGTTTTTTCAAAAGAATTGGGTTCTTTAAGAACTGGCAGGGCAAATGCCAATATGCTTGATCTAGTTAAAGTAGATGTCTATGGACAAAAAATGCCGATCAATCAACTGGGTACAATAACTGCCCCAGAACCGAGAACAATAAATGTTCAAGTTTGGGATATAAACAATGTAAATCTGATCGACTCTGCTTTAAAAAAATCTGAGCTAGGTCTAAACCCACAAATTGATGGTCAACTAATTAGACTACCAATTCCAGATTTAAGTGAAGAGCGAAGAAATGAAATTAAAAAAATTGTAAAATCAATGGGTGAGAAATGCAAAGTTTCTATCAGAAATATTAGACGAGATGCTAATGATGAATTAAAAAAACTTTTAAAAAACAAGGATATTTCTGAAGATGAAGAAAAAAAATTTGAAAAAATTATTCAGGATTTTACGGATAAAAATATAAAAATTATTGACGAAAAAGTATTATCCAAAGAAAAAGAAATAATGACCATATGATCTCACCAAAACACATAGCCATAATAATGGATGGCAATGGTAGATGGGGAATTGCAAAAAAAAATTCAAGAAATTATGGTCATAAAAAAGGTTTGGCCACTGTCGAAAAAGTTATAGATGCGGCAATTGAAAATAAAATAAAATATTTAACTTTATATGTTTTTTCTACTGAAAATTGGAAAAGACCAATAAATGAAATAAATTATTTATTAAAATTATTAAGCTCTTATATAAGTAAAGAAATAAATAATCTTTTAAAAAGAGATATTAGGATCAAAGTAATAGGAAATATAAAACAATTTCCTAGAGAACTTAAATTAAAATTAAACAAAGTAGAAAAATTAACTAAAAATAATAAGACAATTCAAATTAATATGGCTTTAAATTATGGATCAAGACAAGAATTAGTAGGTTCAATAAAAAAATTAATTCAAAAAAAAAAAAATATAAATGAAAAAAATATAGAAAAATACTTATATACTTATGGTGTCCCTGATCCAGATATTTTAATAAGAACAGGTAATACAAATAGAATAAGTAATTTCTTGATATGGCAATTAATTTACACAGAAATTTTTTTCATAAAAAAAATGTGGCCGGATTTTACAAAAAAAGATTTCAAACAAATAATTAATAAATTTAAAAAAATTAATAGAAATTTTGGCGGATTAAATGTTAGAATTAACTAAAAGATTAGTTACATCAATAATTCTGATTTCATTGCTTTTGATATCAATAAACAATTCCTTTATACTTTGCATTGCATTAATTATTTGTTTTTACCTAATAATTGATGAATTTTATTCTTTATTAAGAAAAAATTTAAAAAAAGACGCAAAATCCAAATTATATTTATTAATCTTACTATTAATCATATATATAGCATATTTTAATATTAAAATTTTCGTTACAATTTTAAACAATAATACTTCAGAATTATTTTTATTATACTTTATAATAGTAACTTGTATATCTACAGATATTGGTGGATATATTTTTGGTAAAATTTTCAGAGGAAAAAAACTAACAAAAATTAGTCCAAATAAAACTTATTCTGGATTGCTCGGTTCATTTATTCTATCAATAATTGTCACAATTATTTTATTTAAAGAATATGCTGACCTTGAAAGAATTATTTTATTATCGTTTATTATTTCGATCATATCTCAAATAGGAGATCTTTATATTTCTTTTTTAAAAAGAAAAGCTAAGGTTAAGGATACAGGTAAAATTTTACCAGGCCATGGAGGTATTCTTGATAGACTAGATGGTGTAATATTTGCTTTGCCTTTGGGTTTTTTTATATTTAAGGTTTTATGATTAAAGATATAATCATTTTAGGTTCAACAGGATCTATAGGCACTACAACCTTATCAGTAATTAAGAAAAGTAATTTTAAAATACGTTTGTTGTCATCACGCAAAAATGCAAAAAAATTATTAAATCAAGCAATTCTATTTAAAGTAAGAAATGTTATAATTGAAGATGAAACCCAATATAGAAGATATAAAGATTTATTCAATAAAAATAAAATTAAAATCTATTTAGGTTTAGTCAATTTAAAAAAAATTTTAAAAAAAAAAATTGATTACTGCGTAAACTCAATAACCGGTATCGATGGCTTAAAACCTACTTTAGATGTCGTACCTTTTTCAAAAAACATTTTAATTGCAAATAAAGAGTCAATTATTTGTGGATGGCATTTAATAAAAAAAAAACTTATTGAATATAAAACTAATTTTATACCTATAGATTCTGAACATTTCTCAATTTGGAAATTAATTAAAAATGATAATTATTCGGATATAAATAAAATTATATTAACAGCATCAGGTGGTCCATTTCTAAATAAATCTAGTAAAAAAATAAAAAATATAAAACCTAAATTAGCCCTAAGACATCCAAATTGGAGAATGGGAAAAAAAATATCAATTGATTCTTCTACTATGATGAATAAGGTTTTTGAATTTATTGAAGCTATTAAAATTTTTAATTTGAGTAAAAAAAATTTAGAGATTTTAATTCAACCATCATCGTATGTTCATGCAATAGTTTTATATCAAGGAAATTTAATAAAATTTCTTGCACATGAACCCAAAATGTCAATTCCTATTGCAAATGCTTTAGGTCTTAAAAATAGAAAAATTGAATCTTTAAATCAAAGAAAGCTATTATATTTAAATAAATTGTCATTTGAAATGCCTGACTTGAAAAAGTTCCCAGTTCTATCAATTATTGACTTAATACCTAAGCATGCCTCTTATTTTGAAACAATATTAATAACAATAAATGATACTTTAGTTAACAAATATTTAAAAAATCAAATTAATTATATTTCAATACAAAAAAATCTCATTAATATAATCAAAAAGCCCTATTTTAAGAAATATTATAAATTAAAACCTAAAAATATTTATGATATAAAAAAAATGATTATTCTTACTAAGAATTATCTGAATAAAAATATTATATATTATGATAAATAAATCTTTTTGCTTAAAAAAAATACTTTTCATCTTATTAATAAAAATCCTATTTTTACAAAACTTATCTGCTGAAATAATTGAAGATTTTAATATTGAAGGGAATGATAGAGTTTCAAATCAAACCATAATTATTTTTTCCAATTTAAATGTTGGTGATAAAGCAAATAATGAAATTTTAAATGAGGCTTTAAAAGATCTTTATTATACAGACTATTTCAAAGAAGTTTCAATATCTATTGATAATGGCTTATTAAATATAAAAGTCGAAGAAAATCCAATAATTCAATCAGTTATAATAAATGGAGTAAAAAGCGACAGAATTAACGATAAATTGAGAGATGTTACTTTAAAAATTGAAAAATACCCGTTTGTTGAAAACAAAATTAACGAACAAGTCATACTAATAAAAAATATTTTAAAATCCAATGGTTATTATTTTGTAGATATTAAAACTTCTATCAAAGAGAATGAAAATAATACTGTAAATTTAACCTACGACGTTGAATTAGGAGAAGTTGCTAAAATAAAAAAAATTCGTTTTATTGGTGATAAAAAATTTCGTGATAACACTCTCAGAAACGTAATTATATCTGAGGAAAGCAAATTCTGGAAATTTTTAACTAATAATAAGTTTTTAGACACAAACAGAATTTCAGCTGATGTTTCTAGATTGAAAACATTTTATAAGAACAGAGGATATTATAATGCATATGTAAAGTCTACAACAGGAATTATTACTAATGAAAATCAGTTTGAATTGACATTTAATATAAATGCAGGTGATAAGTTTTTTTTTAATAATTTTGAATTAGTTAATAATAATAATTATCCAATTGAAAGTATTACTAAATTTCAAGAAAAATTCAAAGATCTTAGTGGAAAAAAATATTCAAAAAAAGTAATAAATAATTTGGTTAGCGACTTAAATGAATTTATTTTAAGAAATGAATTTACATTTGTTAATGCTACTTATAAGGAACAAATTGTTGATAATAATAAAATTGATATTTTAATTAATTTTGACGATCTTGATAAAAAGTTTGTAGAAAGAATAAATATACTTGGAAATTTTATTACTGAAGAGAAAGTTGTAAGAAATTCTCTTATTATCGATGAAGGTGATGCATATAATGAGGTCTTGTTTAATAAGTCAATTCAAAAAATTAAAGCTAAAAACATATTTAAATCTGTGAATTATGAAATGCGAAATAATGATAATTTAAATAAAATTATTGATATAACCGTTGAGGAAAAAGCTACTGGAGAAATTTTTGCTGGAGCTGGAACTGGTACAACTGGTTCATCTCTATCTGCTGGACTAAAAGAAAATAACTATTTAGGACTTGGTATAAGACTTGATACAAATATAGTTTTATCTGACGACTCAATCTTGGGTAAGTTTTCAGTTTTTAATCCAAATTATAACAATTCTGATAAATCAATTAGTACATCAATTGAAAGTTCTGTAGACGATTTTATGTCCAGAGCAGGATATAAAACCAGTAGAACTGGATTTTCAATTGGTACAGAATTTGAACAAATAGATAGTCTATTTGTAAATCTGGAGCTCTCCAATTTTTATGAAGATTTAGAAACAATAGACACTGCAACAAGTATTGTGAAAAAACAGGAGGGTAATTATTTTGAAAATTTATTAAAGTATTCAATTACATTAAATAAATTAAACCAGGACTATCAACCAACAGATGGTTTTATAAATAATTTTTCTCAAACATTACCTTTATATTCTGACGATTTAGCTATAGAAAATAGCTTTACAAGTTCATTATATCATTCATTTGGTGATAATATTGTGCTATCTGCAAGTTATTTCTTGAAAACTATAAATTCGTTGGAAGATAACGTAAGAGTATCAAAAAGAGTTTTTGTACCAAGCAAAAGATTAAGAGGTTTTGAATCGGGTAAAATTGGTCCTAAAGATGGGACACAATATATAGGTGGAAATTATGCCAGTTCTTTAAATTTAAGTTCAACATTTCCAAATGTTATTTTTGAAAAAGAAAATATAGATCTTAATTTTTTTATAGATATGGCAAATGTTTGGGAAGTTGATTATAATAGTAGTCTAGATTCTAGTAAAATTAGATCATCCACAGGTATTGCATTAAATTGGTTTAGTGGAATAGGACCTCTAAGTTTTTCCTATGCAATACCTTTAAGCGAGGCAGATACAGATATTACAGAAAGTTTCCGATTTCAAATTGGGACTTCTTTTTAAATGAAAAAAGTATTAATTTTTCTAACATTAAATTTTTTTTTTTCAAATATAACTTATTCTGATACTAACATAGCATTTTTAGATGTTCAGTATATAATTGACAGGTCTATTCTAGGTATAAAATATAAAAAACAAATTGATCAAGAAGTAAAAGAAATTCAGTCAAAACTAAAAAAATCTGAAGTTAAAATAAAAGAAAAAGAAAATGAAATTAGTGATAAAAAAAATATTTTAAAAAAAGATGAAATTTCCATAATGATTAGTGAGTTAAATAATGACCTTAATGAATATCAAGTTCTAAGAAAAACATTAAATGACAATCTAATAAAACAAAAAAGAGAATACTCAAAGAAAATTTTAAAAATTTTAAATCCCCTACTAACAAATTATGTCGAAACTAACAACATTAAATTAGTAATAGAAAAAAAAAATATTTTGGTAGGGATGAAGACTTTAGATATAACTTCGCAAATATTAGAAATTTTTAATGAAGAAACAAAAAAAACTGATTAATGAAATATAAAAATCCATTCTTTTTAAAAGAAAAAAATATATATTTATCTGATATATTGAAAATATTAGGAAAAAATAAATCAAAAAAAAGCATAAAAATCAATGATATATCTGACTTAATTTCAGCCAATGTAAATGATATTTCTTTTATAAATAACTTAAAATACCTAGAGGTTTTAAAAAAATCTAAGGCAAAGTATATAATTTCGAATAAATTACATTATGACAAAATTAAAAATTTTTGTTATCCAATTCTTGTAAATAATGTGCTTAAGTCAGTTTATGCGGTAACTAAACTTTTTTACCCCAATTCACTTAATGATGCTGTAGATTATAATGTTTCACATGTGAATAAAAAAAAATTCAAAAAGGTGAAATTTGGCCAAAATGTTCTTGTTGGAAAAAATGTAAAAATTGGCAATAATTCACTTATAGGTCATAATTCTATCATAGAATCTAACGTAAAAATTGGATCAAAATGTATAATTGGTAATAATGTAATAATAAAAAATTCTATCATAGGTAACAATGTCAGAGTTTTAGATGGAGCAATAATAGGAAAAAAAGGATTTGGTTTTTTTCCTGAAAAAACTAAGAATACTAGATATCCACATATTGGTATGGTTATTATTGCTGATAATGTTGAAATTGGTTGCAATAACACTATTGATAGAGGTTCATTATCAAACACCATAATTGGAAAAAACACATTTATAGATAATCAGGTACATATTGCTCATAATGTAAATATTGGCAGTAATTGTGTTATCACAGGGCAGGTAGGTTTTGCTGGAAGCTCTACAATTGGAAATAGAGTTTCAATTGGAGGTCAGGCAGGTATCTCGGGACATTTAAAAATTGGAAATAATGTTCAAATAGGTGGAGGAAGCGGAGTTGTAAAAAATATACCAGACAATTCTAAAGTCATGGGATATCCTGCAAAGGATATAAGAAAATTTTTAAAAGAAAATAGATGACAGATCATTTGAATAAAAATCAGATTAAGAATCTACTTCCACATAGAGAGCCTATGTTGCTCATAGATGAATTAATCAATATAAAAAAACTTAAATCAGCTACTGCAATAGTAAATGTTAAAAAAGATAGTTTTTTTGTACAAGGTCATTTTCCAGGCGAACCTGTTATGCCAGGTGTGTTAATTGTAGAAGCATTTGGACAAGCTGCTGCGGCTCTAACTGCGGCAGGAATTGATAAAAAAACTTACGAAAATAAATTAGTTTTTTTAATGACTGTTGATAAAGCGCGTTTTAGAAATCCAGTTATACCAGATTGCAGATTGGAATTAAATATTGAAGCAGTGAGATCTCATGGAAGAGTGTGGAAATATAAAGGCGAAGCGGTTGTTAATGGAAAAAAAATGGCTGACGCTCAATGGGCAGCAACTATAGTTGACAGAAAGAAATAATTAGTAGCAATTCTTGATAAGCATTTAGATAATAATTTGTTATCTATTAAGTGTGATACATCATACATCAATTATAGATCCAAATGCAAAAATTTCTAATGATGTAGAAATTGGTCCTTACTGCGTTATTGGTCCAAGTGTAAAAATTGGTTCAAATACAAAATTACATTCCCATATAAATATTACTGGTAATACAAAAATTGGTAAAAATAATGAAATATTCCCTTTTGTATCAATTGGAACGAATCCACAAGATTTAAAATATAATGGTGAAAAGAATTCAATAATTATTGGTGATAATAATAAACTTAGAGAATATGTGAATATAAATCCAGGCACATCTCTGGGAGGTACAATTACTAAAATAGGAAACAATAATTTACTTATGGTTTACTGCCACGTAGCACATGATTGCAATCTTGGAGATGACATTGTTTTGGCGAATAATGTTCAGGTTGGTGGTCATGTCACCATTGAAAATAATGCAATAGTAGGAGGCAGTTGTGCAATACATCAATTTTCAAGAATTGGAAAACTGGCAATGGTAGGTGGTATGACTGGGGTTCTAAGTGATGTAATTCCATTTGGTCTTTCATTGGGAAATAGAAACAATTTAGTTGGTTTAAATCTCATTGGTCTTAGAAGAGCAAAAATTTCTAATGATGATATTAAAATATTACAAAAATTTTACGATGAAATTTTTACTAATCAGAATTTTAGATCAAATATTGATAATTTAAATCCAGACTTGAAGGTAAACAAATATGTTAAAATTATAATTGATTTTATAAATTCTGATAAAAAGCGACCAATTTCTCTTCCACAAAATATTAAATGATTGGCTTATTTTTAGGTGAAAAAAAATTACCATTACAAATTTTAAAAAATTTAAAAAAAAAGAAAATTAAATATTTTATAATAGATTTATCAAAAAATAATAAATTCAAAAAAGATAAAAACAGTTATTTTATTAATATTGGAAAATTTGGTAAAATTTTAGAATTAATTAAATCAAAAAAATGTAAAAAAGTTTTATTCGCTGGCAATATCATTAAGCCAAGAATATCTAAATTGAAATTAGATCTTAAAGGCATTTATTATATTCCTAGAATAATAAAGGCTTCAAAGTTAGGTGATGCAGCTATACTTAAAGAGTTAATAAAAATCTTATCAGAAAATAAAATAAAAGTCATAAAATTGAATGCATACAATCCAGAATTAACACTTAAAAAGGGTTGTTATACTAAAATAAAACCCAGTGGATTTGATCTAATTACTATTAGAAGAGGAATTCAAATATTGAATAAATCTAACTCATTTAATCATGTACAGGCATTAGTGATCAATAATCATAAGATTGTTTCTTTTGAAAATAGAAAAGGCACAAAAGAAATGTTAAAATCATTAAGAAAAAATAATTTACAGAATAAACTTTTGTTAAAGATGCCTAAATCTAAACAAGATTTACGGGTTGATTTGCCAACTATTGGTCTAGATACTTTAAAAGATTGTAAAAAAGCAAATATTAAAGGAATTGTTGTTAAAGCAGGTCAGAATATATTCCTAGATAAACATGAAGGCCTTAAATTTGCTAATAAAAATAGTATTTTTGTAATAGCTAAATGAAAAAAATTTTTATTTTAACAGGTGAGCCATCTGGTGATAAATTAGCTGCTGAAGTTATTAAAGAATTAAAAAAATCTAAAATAAATATTGAATACTTATCTGTTGGAGGTCAACATTTAAATTCTATAGGCATTAAGTCGATATATGATCAAAAGGATATTACTTACATAGCATTCACAGATATATTGTTAAATATTTTTAAGATAAAAAGTAAAATAAATGAAACGGTAAAAAAAATTATAGATTTCAGTCCTGATATTTTATTTAGTGTTGATAGTCCTGATTTTACTCTTCGTGTATCAAAAATAATTAAATTAAAAAAACCAGATATCAAAACTATTCATTTTATTGCACCTAAGGTTTGGGCATGGAGAGAGGGTAGGGCTAAAAAAATGAAAAGTTTCTTAGATCACATTCTTTTATTATTTCATTTTGAAAAGAAATATTTCGATAGGGAAAAACTAAAAAATACATTTGTTGGTCACCCAATATTAGATAACACAAATCATGAAAAGATTGAAATTAACGAATTATTAAAAGAAAATATTATTTCGATTTTTCCTGGTAGTAGATTGTCTGAATTGAAATCACATGTGCCTATACTTGTTGATTTTATCAAAAGAATGAACAGAGAAAAAAATGATTATAATTATATTTTTCATGCTAACGAAGGTTCTAAAGAATATTTATCTCAAATTCTTAAAAAAAATAATTTAGAAAATGTTGACCTTATTTCAAATGAAAATATAAAAATTGCTACAATTAAAAAATCTATTTTTGCGATTGTTAAATCTGGAACAGTTTCACTTGAAGTTTGTAAATACGGTGTACCATCAATAATTATATATAAAATGAATTTTCTGAATTTTTTTTTAGCTAAGTTATTTTTAAAAATAAAATACGCAAACATGATAAATATTATTAATAATAAAGAAATTATCCCCGAGCTTTTACAAAAGGAATGTAACTCTGATGAGATATACAAAACTGTTAATTATTTATTAAAAAAACCTGAACTTATAAATGAACAATTAAAACAAGTTAATAAAACAATTCAGGAATTAAGATCGACCACTTCAGCGAGTAATGAAGCTTCCAATGTTTTATTATCTTATTTGAGATAATCTTTTAGACACTTCCTCTTTTCCAAGAGAACACAGTATATCATATATACCTGGTCCAAACTTTGATCCTGTAAGGCATATTCTTAGTGGTTGCCCAACTCCTTTAAAATTTGTATTATTATTTTTTATTAGATCATTAATTATTGGTTCTAGTTTTTCTCTAGTAAAATTTGATACTTTATTAATATCATCACTAAATAATTTAATTATTTTAATAGCTGTTTCGTCTAAAAGTTTTTTATCTTCTTTTTCTATTTGAACTTTGTCATTTATTAAAAACTTTGAATTTTTGTAAATATCTTCCAAAGTTTTTGCTTTATTTTTTAAAAAATGTAACGAATTTTTAATTTTTTTCTGTGCTAAATCAGGTATCTTTTCTTGAAAATTCTCACAATAAGTTATTAAAAAATTAAATAGATCATTTTCATCAATATTTTTTATATAATGTTCATTTATTGAATAAATTCTATCAATATCTAATTTTGAGGGTGATTTCCCTATTCCTTCTAAATTGAAGTATTTGATACTTTCGTCTAAATCAAAAATTTCCTTATCTTTGTATGACCATCCTAATCTTAGAAGATAGTTTCTAAGAGCATTAGGCATTATTCCAATTTTTGAATAATCATCTAATGTTGATGCATTATCTCTTTTTGATAGTTTCTTTCCTTCGATAGTATGAATTAGCGGTATGTGAGCAAAAAACGGTATATTCCAATTCATAGCTTCATAAATCTGTATTTGTTTGAATGTATTTATTTTATGATCATCACCTCTAATTATATGTGTCATTCCCATTAAATGATCATCTACTGATGCTGATAAATTATATGTAGGCGATCCATCTGCTCTTAATATAACAAAGTCTTCAATAGTATTATTTTCAATTTCTATATTTCCCTGAACTAAATCTTTTAAGACAGATTTACCTTCAACTTTACTTTTAAATCTTATTACAGGATCAATTTCTTTTGGAGCATCAGTTTCACTCTTATCTCTCCATTTTCTATTATAAATATATGGTATTTTTTTTTGTTTTGCCCTTTTTTTTTGCTCTTCAATTTCTTCACTAGAACAATAACATTTATAAGCCAAACCTTTTTTTAACAATTCATTAGCTACATCTATATGTTCGTTTATTTTATCTGATTGAATATATTCATTATCTTCATGATAAATTCCTATCCATTTTAAGGAATTAATTATTTGATTCTTGAATTCGTCTTTAGATCTTTCTTTATCGGTATCTTCTATTCTTAGATAAAATTTACCGCCTTTATTTTTTGAATAAAGCCAATTGAATAATGCTGTTCTCACTCCGCCAATGTGTAAAGGACCAGTTGGTGACGGAGCAAATCTAGTTGCTACAGTTTTCATCAGATTTATTTAGACTATTTTATGAAAAGTTTCTATATAAAGATACTAGAATTCCTTGAACTTTTACTCTATCAGGACCAAATATTTTAGTTTCGTAATTTCTATTAGCGCTCTCTAAAGCTACGGTCTTACCCTTTCTTCTTATTCTTTTTAGCATTGCTTCATGATCATCGATTAATGCGACTACTATTTTTCCATTTTCAGCGTTATCAGCTTTTTTCACAATTACAGTATCACCATCATTTATTCCAGCCTCAATCATTGAATCTCCTTGCACTTTAAGTCCAAAGAATTCTCCATTTTTCTCAATATTGGAAGGCAAAGGTATTCTAGAAACTTCGTTTTGAATTGCTTCAATAGGTGTGCCGGCAGCAATTTTACCTAATACAGGTATTTCATTTTCGTCTGAATTATTCCGATTTGAACTTTCATCAAGCCCACCTCTAATTACACTTGGTGAAAAACTATTATAAATATCATTTGCTGAAGCTGTTTCAGGCAATTTAATGACTTCTAAAGCTCTTGCTTTATGAGCTAATCTTTTAATAAATCCTCTTTCTTCTAAGGCACTAATTAATCTATGAATTCCAGATTTAGATTTTAAATTTAAAGACTCCTTCATTTCCTCATAAGAGGGAGATACACCACTAGATCTCAACTTTTTGTTGATAAATAAAAGCAGGTTTTTTTGTTTCTTAGTTAGCATAGAACAAACTGTGTACATAAATGTTCTATAAAAGTTCTTTCAATTAAACAAGAGTTAAAACCCTAATAAATTCAACACTTTTTTTATAAAATAGAAAAAATATTATTATTTTCTAATTTTTTTAAAATTGATTCACCTATAAGAAATGTTTTTATTTTAGTTTTTGTTGCTATTTTCAAAACGTCTTCTTTATTTTTTATTCCACTCTCTGAAATTAATGGTCCGTCATGATTAATTAAAATATTATGAATATCGTAAGTTGTATTTATATCTGTTTTTAGTGTTTTTAAATTCCTATTGTTTATCCCTATTAGTGCATTTTTGTACTTCAGAGATTTTTTGGCCTCTTCAACAGTGTGAACTTCAACAATTACAGACATTTTAAGTTTCTCAGCTTCTTCATACAACTCATCTGCAGTTTTTTCATCAACGCCGGCTAAAATTATTAAAATAGCATCAGCACCATAACTCCTAGAAAGACGGACTTGAAATTTATCAACAAAAAAATCTTTACATAAAATAGGTAAATTTATTTTTTGTTTAATTTTACTAATATGAATTAAGTTTCCCAAAAAAAAATCTTCTTCAGTTAAAACTGACAGGCAAGTTACATTATTTTTTAAGTATATATGAGCAATTTCAACAGGATTATAATTTTCGATAATTATACCAGCTGAAGGGCTGGCTTTTTTAATCTCTGCAATAATAGAGATTTTATCGTTATTTACATTATTGATTATTTTTTCTTTAAAATTTATATAATTTTTTAGATTTGAAATTTTGTCATTTAGAGAATTTATTGAAATATCTTTTTTTAAAATTTGTATTTTATTTCTTTTTTTATTAATAATTTTTTCTAATATATTCTCAGACATTTCTCAATTTTTCTAAATATGAATATGTTTTTCCTGATAACAAATGATCTCTTGTTTTTTCATAGGCATATTTAAAATTATCTTCTCTTTCGGATATTATTAAACCAGCTGCGGCATTTAATGATACTGCTTTGGAAAAGTCATCATCATTACCTTTAAATATATCTATAATTTTTTGTGAATTATATTTTGCGTCATTTCCAACTATCTTATCGAAACCTTCCGCATTTACTTTCAATTCTCTAGGATCAATAATCATTTCGTTAATTTCCCCATTTCTTAATTGTTTAACAATAGTTTTATCATATGGTGATATTTCATCTAAACCATCATTGCTATTAACAATCCAAGCAAATTTAATATTTAAATCTTTCAAAGCATTAGCAAATATATCTAGAAGTTTTTTATTAAAAACTCCTACAACTTGTTTTTCAACATTTGCTGGACTACTCAAAGGACCAATCATATTAAAAATTGTTCTCTTCCCAATTTTTTTTCTGGTTGGGCCAACATATTTCATTGCGCTATGATAATTTGGAGCAAACATAAATCCAAAATGATTTTTTTTAATTTGATTTTCAATATCTTTTGGTTCCAAGTTGATATTTATATTTAATGCTTCCAAAACATCTGCAGATCCACATTTTGATGAAACTGCTTTATTACCATGTTTTGCTACATTAATGCCCATACTCGAAAGTAATAATGCGGAGGCAGTAGATATGTTTAGAGTATCCTTGCCATCACCACCCGTTCCACAGGTATCTATGCAGTTATCTACATTAACTTTTTTCGCTTTATTTCTAAGCACTGAGACACCACCTGCTATTTCTGTTGAAACTTCACCCTTTTTAGAGAGCAAAGTTAAAAAATTATAAATTTCATTATCATCAGCTTTTCCATTCATCAAAATTTCAAAAGCATCAATACTTTCCTGTAATGTTAAATTTTCACTTAATTCAAGTTTTTTTAAATATTTTTCCATTTATTTAATAAAATTTTTTAAAATTTTTAAACCATCTTTAGTCTTTATACTTTCAGGATGAAATTGTACTCCATGAACATCATAAATTCTATGTTTAACACCCATAATTATTCCATCTAAAGTCATGGCTGTAATTTCTAAATCTTTAGAGAGTGTTTTCTTATCGATTATTAAACTATGGTATCTAGTTGCCTCAAATATTTTTGGTATTCCTTTTAAAATCCCTATATTTTTTGAGATGATTTTACTTGTTTTTCCATGAACCAATTCTTCAGCTTGAATAATTTTAGATCCAAATATTTGACCTATAATTTGATGACCTAAACAAACTCCAAGTATTGGAATTTTATTATACAATTCATTTACTATTGATAGACAGTTTCCAGCTTGATTAGGATTACCTGGACCAGGTGATATAACAATTTTATTATATTTTTTCTTTAATATTTCTTTTGTATTAATTTTATCATTTCTTACTACGTCTACATTTTGACAAAACTTAGATATGTAATGATACAAATTAAATGTAAAACTATCATAGTTATCAATTAAAATTATTTTCATAATTACTCAATTGCTTTTAATAGAGCCTTTGCTTTATTAACTGTTTCAAGATATTCGTTTTGTGGTTTACTATCTGCAACTATTCCAGCACCAGATTGCACGTAAAATTTCTTATTTTTAGCTACTGCAGTTCTAAGTGCAATACATGTATCAAATTCACCATTTGCTGAAAAATATCCAATTCCACCGGCATAAACTTTTCTTTTAGTTGTTTCTAGCTCATCTATTATCTCCATTGCTCTAATTTTTGGAGCCCCAGATACTGTTCCTGCTGGAAACCCAGACAACATAGTTTCAAATTTTGAGTATTTATTATTAAATACTCCTTCAACATTTGATACAATATGCATGACATGAGAGTATCTTTCTATTGAAAAACTTTCAGTCACTTTAACAGTATTAATCTTTGATACTTTTCCAGTATCGTTTCTTCCTAAATCAAGAAGCATTAAATGTTCAGAAAGCTCTTTTTTATCGTTCAGTAAATCTTTTTCGAAAAATAAATCTTGTTTTTTATTTTTCCCCCTTGGTCTTGTTCCAGCAATCGGTCTAATTGTGACTTTATTATTTCTTAATCTAACAAGTATTTCTGGACTTGCTCCAATAATTTGAAAATCTTTAAAATTAAAAAAATACATAAAAGGAGAAGGGTTCGTTTTCCTTAATTTTTTATAAATTTCTATTGGATTTTTACTTAATTTGGTTTCAAATCTTTGACTTAGAACTACCTGAAATATGTCTCCAATTTTAATATATTTTTTAGCTTTCTTTACATTTAATAAAAATTTTTGTTTAGAAATATTCGATTTTACTTTTGTTTTAACTTTTTTATTAATTTTATCTAGATACGAATTATTATAATTAGATAAAAAAATTAAATTCTCAATTTGATTAATTATTTTTTCATACCTTATTTGATAATTATTTATTTTTTCATCACAAAAAACATTAATTATAAAATATAATTTCTTTTTTATATTATCATGTATTATTAATTCTCTTGGTCTGATAATTCTAGCATCAGGTAATTTTAAATCATCTCTATTTTTATTAGGAATATTTTCTAGATATCTAATAATATCATATGAAAAGTATCCTGATATTATGGAGCTAATTGAGGGTAATTCTCTAGGAATTTTAAATTTAAAACTTTCAATAACATTTTCTATATTTTTTTTTGCACTACCTTTTAAAATTTTAACTTTGTTATCAAAGTATATCTTGCTTACATTGTTGTTAAATTCCCAAATTTTATCAGGATTTTTTCCAAAAATGGTATATCTACCTTTAATAAATCCTTTTTCTACTGACTCAAATACAAAAGCATTTTTCTCAGTAAAGAAATTATTTATTAAATTTATTATTTCTTTAGAACCATCACTATCCAAGGATAAATAGAGTATTTGGTTTATTTTTTTTTTATGATTAATCTTAAATTGTTTAAGGCTTATATTAAGCATTATTTAAAATAATCTTTTATTCGATCTATATTGTTATTAAAAATTTTAACTTCATACTTGGTGTTAAGTGATGTATCATAGGAACTATAAATATCGTCAATCAAATTGATATTTGTTTTAGCTAAATATTCTTGAATATTTTCATTTGTGCTTTTTAAATTTTCATAAGTAATCTGATTAATCTTTGCTAAAAATATATTATTAGCTCTATTTGAAACCATAACAAAACTATTTTTTGGCAATTCATAAATAAGCTTTAAAGATGTCTCATCAAATAAACTATCATCATTAATTGAATTAATTATTCCTGATTTTATATTTTCTTTATTTCTTACTAGATTGTTAAAGTCGGCATCAATAAAATCTTTATTTTGAATTTTTTCAAATAAATTTTTATTAAGATCAAATTTTTTCTTTAATAAAATTCTATTTTTAACTTTATCTCTGAAGAATGTATCATTTTTATTTGGTAGTAAATTATTTATTTTTGTAATCTGATATAGTAAAAAGTAATTGTCTTTATCTTTTAAAACTATTTCTTTTTTTTCTTTATTTTCGTAAATTTCTTTAAATACATCATCCTCATTTACGAACTTAAAATTGTTTTTTTTTTGCAATTTTATTTCATTTTTTCTAGCGATATCTTCTAAAGAAACTTCATTTAATATATCATTTTCGATTTCATCAATTTTTTTGTAAAAATCTTCGTTAAATTCGTTGATTTCAATTAGATTTGAGGGTTCAACTTTAGCATAACTAAAATCAATGTATGCTTCTTTTAAGTTTTCCTCATTTTCGATTATATAATTATTAATCTCAACGTCTGAAATATTTTTATCGTAAGCATATTCAAGATCATAGTATTGAATATTTATTTTTTTGTTCTCATTTATGTAAATTTTATTTTGTAGATAATAGGGTGATTTAATACCTCCACCTATATAATCAAATAGTCTTTTTCTAAACTGAGAAATTTTTAGTCTATTTTCAAATTCAGCTGCTATAATATTATTCTCTAAAAGAAATTTTTCATATTTTAATCTTGAAAAATTTTTGTCATCATCAAGAAAATTTATGTCATTTTGTAAATTTAATTTTAATGATCTATCTGAAACTTTTACATTTAAATCTTTATACTCCATTGACATTAAATCTTTTGATATAAGATCACTCAAAATTCTTTCTAATATGTTATTATCTAAATTTTCTTTTATATAATCAGGATTAATTCTTGATCGGTTTATATGATCAATGAAGTCTTTCGTTGAAATTGAATTATTATTTATCTTAGCAATATTATTTGTATTCCCGCCACTAAAGACACTTCCCATTCCCCAAAAAACAAAAGGAACAATTATTATGGCCACGAGGACACCTGCCAATTTACTATTTGTAAAACCTCTTAATTTTCCCAACATGAGTAATTCTTTATATATTGATTATAAAAAACAAACCTATAAATTAAATTATCTAAGATGACAAATAATAATATGATCTTTATAGCTAATTGGAAGATGAATGGAGAAAAAAGTCACATCTCTGGCATCAATAAAACCATAAAATTTTTAAAACAATCAAAAAATAAAAAAAATCAAATTATTTACTGTCCACCATTTACCCTAATTTCATCGGTTAAAAATAAAGTAAAAAACACTAAAATTAAAGTAGGTGCTCAGAACCTTTCTCAATTAAATGATTATGGTGCATTTACAGGATCTGTAAATTCTAAATTAATCAAGTCAGCAGGAGGCGAGTATGTAATTGTTGGTCATTCTGAAATTAGAAATCAGGAAAATGATATACTAATAAATAAAAAAATTCATTCAGCACTTAAAGAAAAATTAAAGGTAATTCTTTGTATTGGGGAAACCTATAAAGAAAAAAAAAATAATAAAACTCTCTCAGTACTTAAAAGACAAATAACCATTGCATTAAAGAATATAAAAAAAATTAATAATATTATTTTTGCATATGAACCTAGATGGTCCATCGGAACTGGAAAAATACCAAAATCATCTGAATTAAGAAAAAACTTTAGAGACATAAATAATATAATTAGCAAATTAAAAAAAAATCAAAAACGCAAAATTATCTATGGTGGATCTGTTAATTCTAAAAATGTATCAGAGTTAAAAAAAATTAATGATTTAAAAGGATTTTTAATAGGAAGCGCTTCTTTGAGAGCAAAAAATTTTATTGATATAATTAAAAAATCAACTAATTAAACCTCGTGGAAAATATACTATTAATAATTAATATTATTCTTGCAGCTATCCTAGTTGTCTTAGTTCTATTTCAAAAATCTGAGGGTGGTGCATTAGGTATTGGAGTGTCTCAAGATAACTTTATGCTTTCAAGATCCGCAGGAAATTTTTTAACTAAAGCTACAGCAATAATTGCTACTCTATTTATAATATGCAGTCTGTGTTTAACGATTCTTTCTAGAGGTGAATTAAAGCCCACAACATCAGTTTTAGATAAAATAGAGGAAACTGATGATGCTCCAAAGGTTCCAGATAGCAATAATTAATACTTTGAATTTTTAAGTTTTAGGTCTATAAGATACTTCCATGGCGCGATATATCTTTGTCACTGGCGGCGTGGTATCATCACTTGGAAAAGGATTATCCTCAGCATCACTAGCATATTTATTAAAGTCACAAGGTTACAAAGTCAGGATACGTAAAATGGATCCATATTTAAATGTTGATCCTGGAACAATGAGTCCTTTTCAACATGGAGAGGTATTTGTTACTGATGATGGTGCAGAAACTGACTTAGATTTAGGACATTACGAAAGATTTACAAATATATCATCAAAACAATCGGATAATATTACTACAGGTAAAATTTATAGCGATGTAATAAAAAAAGAGAGACAAGGGGGCTATCTAGGTAAGACAGTTCAAGTCATACCACACATAACCGATAGAATAAAAAAATTTATTAGCAAAGACATTATTAATGAAGATTTTGTAATTTGTGAAATTGGTGGAACTGTTGGTGACATAGAAAGTTTACCGTTTCTAGAAGCCATAAGACAATTCTCAAACGATCATGGAAGGTCTAGAACATTATTTGTTCACTTAACATTAGTTCCTTTCATGAAATCTTCTGATGAGATAAAAACCAAACCTACACAACATAGTGTTAAAGAATTAAGAAGTATCGGTATACAGCCGGATATTGTTATATGTAGATCAGAGCAACATATACCTTTAGAGCAAAGAAAAAAAATATCTTTATTTTGTAATGTTGATATTGAAAACGTTATTGAGACTGTTGATGTTAGAACAATTTATGAGGCACCAATTAGTTTTTATAACCAAAAATTAGATAAACAAGTTTTAAAATATTTTAAAATAAAATCAAAAAAGAAACCCAATTTAAATCCATGGAAAAAAATTACTTCAACTGTTCTGAAAAATAATAAAGTAATTAATATTGGAATAATAGGTAAATATGTGAACTTAAAAGATGCATATAAATCCTTAGATGAAGCATTAACACACGGTGGCATAGCAAATAATGTAAAAGTTAATTTAGTAAGAATTGAATCTGATAAACTAAAAAAAAATGAAATAAGTAAAAAACTTAGAAGTGTTTCAGGAATATTAATTCCAGGTGGATTTGGTAAAAGAGGAACAGAGGGGAAGATTGCTGCAATTAAATTTGCAAGAGAAAAAAAAATACCCTTTTTTGGTATTTGTTTTGGTATGCAAATGGCAATTATTGAATTTGCCAGAAACAAATTAAATATAAAAAATGCTGGTTCTACAGAGCTTGATAAAAAATGCTACCCTGTTATTGGATTAATCCATGAATGGAACAAAAATGGAAAAGTTTTTAAGGGTACAGAAAAAAACTTAGGCGGTACAATGAGATTAGGTCTTTATGTAGCTAAATTAAAAAATAATTCTGCCATAAAAAAGATTTATAAATCAAATGAAATTAAAGAAAGACACAGACATAGATATGAAGTTAATAATAACCAAAGATCAAAATTTGAAAAAAAAGGATTAATATTTTCAGGCATGTCTCCAGATAATAAATTACCTGAAATAATTGAATTAAAAAATCATCCTTGGTTTATTGGCGTTCAATTTCATCCAGAGTTTAAATCAAGACCATTATCACCACATCCATTATTTAAATCTTTTATAAAGGCTTCAAAAAATTATCATGAAAAATAGAATTGTTAAGTGTCAGGATTTAAATATATCTAACTCAAATAAAATTTGCTTAATAGCAGGTCCATGTCAACTAGAAACCGAGCAACATGCTTTGGACATGGCGGGGGAAATTAAAAATATTACTGACAAATATAAAATTGGATTTATATACAAAACATCATTTGATAAAGCTAATAGAACAAGTCTTAAAGGTAAAAGAGGAGCAGGATTAGAAAAATCTTTACCAGTTTTTGATAAAATAAAAAATCAAATAAAAGTCCCTGTCCTTACTGATATTCATAATGAGGAGCAATGCTCAATTGTCGCGCCACATGTTGACGTTTTACAAATTCCTGCATTCTTATGTCGACAAACAGATTTATTAGTTGCTGCTGCAAAAACAAAAAAAATTATCAATGTGAAAAAGGGTCAGTTTTTAGCTCCATGGGATATGGTAAATGTAACAAAAAAAATATCGGAGTCAGGAAATAATAATATTCTTGTAACAGAGAGAGGGGCTAGTTTTGGATATAATACTTTAGTAACAGATATGAGATCAATACCCATAATGACTAAAAATGGTTATCCGATTGTTTTTGATGCCACTCATTCAGTTCAGCAACCAGGTGGTCAAGGAGATAAAAGTGGAGGACAAAGAGAATTTGTTGAACATTTATCTAGAGCAGCTGTGGCAGTGGGTGTTGCTGCTATTTTTATAGAGACACATCAAGATCCTGATAATGCTCCTTCTGATGGTCCAAATATGGTTCCGCTTAATAAATTAGATAGTCTTATTAATCAGATTGTAGAAATAGATAATCTAATAAAAAAAAATAATGTCTAAAATTTCTAAAGTTATTGCAAGACAAGTTTTTGATAGTAGAGGAAATCCAACTATAGAAACAGAAGTATTTGTAAAAGATATTAGTGCATCAGCAATTTGTCCTTCCGGAGCATCAACCGGAACTTACGAAGCTTTTGAAAAAAGAGATATTAATAATAAAAAATATCTTGGTAAAAGTGTTTTAAAACCAGTTGAATTTATAAATAAGGTAATATCAAATAAGTTAAAAAATTTTAATGTTCATCAACAAGAAAAGATAGATAATTTATTAATAAGGCTTGATGGAACAAAACAAAAAAAAAGAGTTGGAGCTAATGCAATTCTTTCAGTTTCTATAGCTGTCAAAAAATTATCGTCTAAAATTAAAAAAATTCCAATTTATAAAAATTTGCTAATAAATAAAAATTTCAAATTACCTTATCCTTTAATGAATATAATTAATGGAGGTGCACATGCAAATAATGGCCTCAGAATACAAGAGTTTATGATAAGACCAGATAAAGCTAAATCTTTTTCTGAAGGTGTTCGAATGTGTTTTATTGTTATTAATAGATTAAGAGATTTAATCAAGAAAATGGGCCATTCTACTTCTGTAGGAGATGAGGGTGGGTTTGCTCCAATGATAAATGATAATGAAAGCGCGCTTAAACTTATAGTAAAAGCTATAAATTTATCAGGTTTTAAAAATGGAAAAGACATAGTTATATGTTTGGACGTTGCAGCAAATGAGTTGCTTAAAAATAAAAAATATTCAATTCACTCTAAAAAATACACAAGTGTAGATGAATCCATAGAAAATTATCTTAGACTTGTGCAAAAATATAAAATTATGTCTATTGAAGACCCATTTGGTGAAAATGATTGGTCAGCTTGGACAAAGCTTCTAAATAAAACAAAAAATAAATTACAAATTGTTGGGGATGATCTGTTTGTTACAAATTTAGAGAGATTGAAAATTGGTTTTTTAAATATTTCGGCTAATTCAATATTAATTAAATTAAACCAAATTGGTACTGTCACAGAAACACTTGAGGTTATAAAATTTGCAAAATTAATTGGTTATAAAACCATAATTTCCCATAGATCTGGTGATAGCGAGGATACATTTATTGCAGATTTTGCAGTAGGAACCGATTCTAATCAGATTAAAACTGGATCATTAGCTAGATCTGAGAGAGTTTCAAAATATAACCAATTGTTAAGAATTGAACAAGAACTTGGAAAAAAATCAAAAATGCATAGTGTTAATTAATGTTTGATAAAATAAAAAAAAATTACTTTATTTTAATTATAACATTTCTATTTATTTACTTTTTTTTTAATTTATTAGGTGGTGATAGGGGTCTAATTTCTTATTTAAAAAAAAAAGAAATTTATGAAGAATTGAAGATAAAACAAACAGATTTGAATTTTAAAATTCAAGAATTGGAGCAGAAGAACTTATTATTAACTAAAGATATAGACCTTGATTTTATTGAAGTTTTAATACGAGACAAATTTTTATTTGGAAAAGATGGAGAGACTACTTATATATTAAAAGACGATGGACATAATTAAACCAAGACACCCTGAAAAAGTTAAAAATCCAGTTAATCCAATCAAAAAGAAACCAGCCTGGATTAGATCTAAACTATCAGATAGTAAGGAATTTTTTTTAACCAAAACTGTTGTTAATCAAAATAATTTAGTCACTGTTTGCCAGGAAGCAAACTGTCCAAATATCACTGAATGTTGGAGTAAAAGACATGCAACATTCATGATAATGGGTGATACCTGCACTAGAGCTTGTGCGTTTTGTGATGTTAAAACTGGAAAACCAGAAAAATTGGATCAATTTGAACCAATAAAAATTGCAAATGCAGTTAAAAAATTAAATTTAAGACATGTTGTAATTACATCTGTTGATAGAGATGATTTACCTGATGGTGGATCTACTCATTTTAAAGAAGTTGTAGAAATTACTAGAAAAAAAAATCCAAATACTACAATAGAAGTCTTAACTCCAGACTTTCTTAGAAAAGGCGACTCTTATAAAATTATTTTAAGTGCAAACCCTGACGTTTTTAATCATAATATTGAAACTGTTCCGAGATTATATGTAAAAGTAAGACCTGGTGCTAGATATTTTTCATCTTTAGAACTTCTTAAAAATGCAAAAAAAAATAATAAACAAGTTTTTACTAAGTCAGGCATAATGGTTGGTTTGGGTGAAGAAAAAGATGAAGTGATCCAAGTAATGGATGATTTAAGATCTGCAGATGTTGATTTTTTAACGATTGGTCAATACCTTCAACCAACAGCAAAACATCATCCTTTAGATAGATATTATCATCCAGATGAATTTAAAGATCTAGAAATAATAGCAAAGTCAAAGGGTTTTTTATTGGTTTCATCTTCCCCATTAACTAGATCTTCATATCATGCTGATGAAGATTTTGCCAAATTAAAACAAAACAGACATAATTAATTGAATGCCAAAAGCTTCTGTTACGCGATTAATAGAACGCGATAAAAAAACGCTTATTAATTTTGTTTTAGATATTGAAAAGTATCCTGAATTTATTCCCTTTTGTATAGATTCTAAAGTTTATGAGAAAAAAGAAGTTGAAGATTGTATAAAAATTATTGCAGATTTAACTATTGGTAAAAAACCTTTTACTGACACTTATAAAAGTGATGTTATGTATTACAAAAAAAATGATCATATTCACGTGACTAATATTGATGGTCCTTTGAATTATTTAGAAAATAATTGGAGATTTGTGGAGAAAGATAATTTTACCGAAGTACATTTTGATGTCGATTTTGAAATTAAAAAAAATTACTTAATA
>LHBX01000017.1 GCA_001704065.1 Pelagibacteraceae bacterium GOM-A1
AGCTGCATTACCAATTCCAATATGACCATCATCAGTTTCAATTTCACAAATTAACCATTCATGAAATCTGAAAGAACCCATGGCATCTGATTTTTCATAAAGTAAATCTGATGCATTTGTGCAAAAATTATTTTGTGGAGGAACTGTTTTACCATTCCATTGATATACTTTTGTTCTTATATCTTTAATTTTAGACATTTAATTTAAATTTTGAGCCATTCTTAGTGCAATTTTAAACGATTGCAATGTTGGCTCCAAATTTGCCTGATTTTTTCCAGCAATATCAAACGCAGTTCCATGCGCAGGTGTTGTTATTGGAATTGGAAGACCACCTTGAACTGTTACCCCTCTATCAAATCCAAAAGCCTTTAGTCCAGATTGAAGAGCATCATGATACATTCCAACAATGCAATCATGATTTTTATTTTTAAATGCTGTAATGAAAGAAGTATCACATGGCAAAGGACCATCAGCATTAATACCAAGTTTTTTTGCTTCCTCTATTGCTGGTATTATCTCATCTTTTTCTTCATTACCAAACTCTGCATGAGGGTTAAGAGCTTGAACCGCAACTCTTGGATTTTCTATACCGTTTAATTTCATTGCTTCATTAATCAATTTTATTGGCTTCATTATTTTATCTTTCTTAATATGTTCTGGAACTTCTTTGATAGGTATATGAGATGTCACGCGTGCAGTCCAAAAATTATCTACTACATTAAATTCACAAAAAAAACTTTTTACATTTAATTTATCAGCCATATGATGTAATTCGTCATCAAATTTACATCCACCTAATTTTAAGCTTGTCTTATTAAAAGGACCAAAATTAATAGCATCAATTTTTTTCTCTTTCGCAAGTTCTAGTGCTAAATTTAATGCATTTAAAACAGTTTCTCCAGATTCGGCAGAGCACTCTGATAAATTATAATCTTTGTTTTTACCCTTAGAGATATCTAAAAAATACTTACTTTTTTTATCAAAATTTATTTCATCAAAATCAGTAACAATTTCTAGGTCTGAATTATTTCCTGAAATTTTATCTCCAGCATTTAAAATATTTTTTTCACCAATTATAGTAATGTTTGCATTCGATAGTTCGTTTTGGGTTAAAAGTTTTGATATAAGTTCTGGTCCAATACCTGATGGATCTCCAAGCAATAAAGCAATATTTTTTTTCTTATTTGTCATCTTTTTTCTTACTGTTTCTAACAGATTATGATTAAATATTTAAATATAAATTAACTTAAGAGGGAAATAATGAAAAAAAGCTTTAAACTATTTTTAGCTGCTGCTTTTTTAGTAACTGAATTTTTCGTTGTAGCACTTCCACTTATGATTACATCTGCAAAAGCAGATGGTCATCCAATACAAGCAATTACTCATGCTGGTTTTGGTGGTGGTACAGATGTTACTACTAGAATGATGTTGTTAAGAGCAAGAAGAGTTTTAAAACAAGACATGCAATTAGTTAATAAAAAAGGTGGTGGTGGAGCTGCATCTATGGACTATATGATGACACTTCCTGCTGATGGTAATCACACTTTGACTTGGACTACTGGTCACGCAGTATCAATGGCTTTAGGTAAAACAAAAGTCAAAATAAGCGATATGCAACCGCTAGCTAGAGGAACTGATGATCCTCAACTATTTGTTGTTAATTGTAATAATGACATCAAAGATGCTAAGAAATTTATTAGCACTCAAAAATCAAAATCACTAAAATATGGAACAACTCACACTGGTGGAATTGATGATGTTAGTGCAATTGCATTTACTAAAAAAGGTGGATTAAAAGATCCAACTATTGTTGCTTACAAAGGTGTTGCGCCAATTAAAACTAACCTAATCAAGGGAGATATTGATGTAGGAGTTTTAAATTTAGGTGAGGCCCTAACTGAAATTAATGAAGGCAAACTTTGTGTTTCAGTTGTATTAGCAAATAATAGAATGGCTAAAATAGGAGACTCTCCAACGGCAAAAGAATTAGGGATACCTGTTTCTTTATCTACTGTTAGAGGTTTCGTAACTAAAAAAGGTGCTCCAGTAGACAGAGTTAAACAACTAGAAGCTGGAATGATGAAAGCTATGAGCCACAACTACTATAAAAATTTCCTAACAGAAATTGGTCTTGATGAATCTAGTGTTGTAGGCGCAGATGAATGGGGCAAGCAAATGGAAGAAATGCTTGCTGAAATGACAGCTCAACTCAAAGCATTGGGTTACATTAATTAATAAATTTTGTACATTTAAATGAATGATGTACATAACGAAAAAGGGACAAACAAAAGTTTGTCCCTTTTTTTTAAAAGTTCATTCATTGTTTCAGCTGTAATAATATTAATTTCTTCAATTCTATTATACTTTACGTTTACTTTTGACATAGTGCCTCCTATATTAAATAGAGGTATACAGCCAGCAACGTTTCCAAAGGCCCTATTAATTTTAATTATTGCGCTAACTTTATTAACTTATTTTATTTCTCTTAAAAATCCCTGGAAAAATGAAAAAAAATTACCTAATTCATTTTACATCACTTTGCTTTCATTTGTTGTTTTTATAACTGTTTCAAAATTTTTAGATTTCTTTTTAGGCATAGCATTACTTTCAATCATAGTTTCTTACTTTTGGGGAGAAAGAAGAGTTGCCTATTTAATAATGGTATCAATTATATTTCCTTTAATTGTTTTTGTATTTTTTGAAACAATTTTAGGATTACGATTTCCACCTGGAATTATTACAAATCTTTATTACGGATAAAATGGAAAATTTAGGTTTAATCTTTGCTCCTTTATTTAGTTATAAATTATTAATTGTTTTATTTTTTGGAACAATTTTTGGATTAGTTCTTGGAGTTCTTCCTGGGCTAGGACCAACAACAGGCGGTGCTTTAATATTACCATTTACGATGACACTAGATCCACTATCTGCAATTGTATTACTGACTGCAATTTATTGTGCAGGAACTTATGGAGGTGCGATTACCGCAATTTTAATAAATACTCCTGGAACCCCTGCAGCAGCAGCCACATGTTTAGATGGTTACCCTTTAGCACAAAAAGGAGAAGCTGGTAGAGCTTTAGGTATGGCTACTGTTTCAAGCGTAATTGGTGGAATTGCTAGTGTTGTAGTTCTTATATTTTTTGCACCTTTACTTGCAAATTTAGCTTACGAATTCGGTCAACCTGAATATTTTGCTCTAGCAATTTTTGGATTAACCATGCTTGCATCAATTGGCGAAGGTAGTCCTATTAAAAATTTAATTGCTGGTGCTTTTGGAATTCTAATTTCAACTGTTGGTAAAGATTTTATGACATCTATAGATAGATTTACATTTGGAATTAATGAATTGACTGAAGGTATTGGTTTTATTCCAGTAGTAGTAGGTTTGTTTGCTATTAGTGAAATGTTAACTCAATCTACTTTAATTAATCAAATATTTAATAGAGTAGCTTTAAAGGCAGTTAAACTTCCATCAATCGATGATTATAAAAAAACTTGGAAAACAATAATTAGATCTAGCGGCATAGGATCATTCATTGGTGTTTTACCAGCAGAGGGAGGAACTGTTGCATCATTAATAGGATATGCTGAAGCAAAAAGATGGTCAAAAAAACCTGAGGATTTTGGAAAAGGATCAATTGAAGGAATAGCTGGAGCTGAAGCAGCAAATAATGCTGCTACTGGAGGAGCTATGGTTCCAACGCTAGCTTTAGGCATTCCTGGTAGTGCGACTACAGCAGTAATACTTACAGGATTAATCATACATGGTGTAAGACCGGGTCCAGATTTATTTAGAGAGCAACCTGAGTTTCTTTATGGAATATTTGGATCAATGCTAATTGCAAATATTTTATTCTTCGTATTAGGATTTTTTGGAGCTAAAATATTTGCAAGAATAACTTTAGTTCCGAATAAATTATTATGGCCGATGATTTTTGCAGTTTCTGTTTGTGGAACATATTCTTTAAATCAGTCAATTATTGATGTTTGGTTGATGCTATTATTTGGAGTTATTGGTTTCTTTATGAGAAGATATGGATTTTCAGTTGTACCTGTAATTATAGGTTTAATTTTGGGTGAATTGGTAGAAGGAACTTTAAGACAATCGCTTGTTATTTTCGATGGAAACTGGTTAATGTTTCTTCAAAGACCTATTGCATTAACATTTTTTGTTTTATCTTTAATTGCTCTAAGTTTTCCATTAATAAAGAGAAAGAAAAAAAATGATAAAGTTTGATTTAAGTAATAGGGTTGCGGTTATAACAGGTGGTGCTCAGGGTTTTGGATTTGCAATAGCGGAAAGATTCATTCAATCAGGTGCAAAAGTTGTTATATGGGATATTGATGAACAAGAAGCAAAGAAAGCCGTTGAAAAAATAAATTCAGAAAACATAAGTTATAAAATTGTAAATGTATGTAACTTTGAAGAGATTTCTAAAAGCTTAAAAGATATTGAGACTGAACATAATAAAATAGATATTTTTGTAAACAATGCTGGGATAACAGGCATGAATAAAACAGTTGCAGAATATCCTATTGAAGAGTGGGAAAAAGTTATTCAATTAAATTTAAATGCAGTATTTTACTGTTGCAAAGCAGTTGTTCCTTATTTGGAAAAAAATAATTATGGAAGAATAGTTAATATTGCATCAATTGCTGGAAAAGAAGGCAATCCTAACGCTGGAGCTTATAGCACATCAAAAGCAGGGGTTATTGGTTTAACAAAATCTCTAGGAAAAGAGTTAGCATTAAAAAATATAGCAGTAAATTGCGTAACACCGGCAGCTGCAAAAACAAGAATATTTGATCAAATGACCGAAGAACATATAAATTACATGCTTTCAAAGATTCCAAGAAATAAGTTTGCAAAAGTTAATGAATTGGCTTCTTTAGTAACTTATTTAGCTAGTGAAGAAAACTCTTTTGCGACTGCTGCAGTGTTTGATCTAAGTGGGGGAAGAGCTACTTATTAATGTATTTAATTTAATATTTTTTTTATGAAATACTCTGCATCTAAAAATAGATACTCAAATATGTTATATAGGACTTGCGGTGACAGCGGTGTAAAATTACCTTTAATCAGCTTGGGTCTTTGGCATAATTTTGGTGCCAAAATCCCACTTTCAAATATTAAAAAAATCCTATTTTACGCTTTTGATAGAGGTGTTACTCATTTTGATTTGGCGAATAATTATGGCCCACCATATGGTAGCACAGAAAGTAATTTTGGAAAAATAATAAGTAAAGACTTAAAAAAATATAGAGACGAACTCATCATATCATCTAAAGCTGGTTATGATATGTGGGAAGGACCTTATGGAGAATGGGGATCAAAAAAACATATTATCGCGAGTTGTGATCAAAGTTTAAAAAGAATGAAAGTTGATTATTTTGACATATTTTATTCACATAGATTTGACCCAAATACACCTTTAGAAGAGACAGCAGATGCTTTAGAAACTATTTATAAATCTGGTAAAGCTTTATATATTGGCATTTCATCTTATTCCTCCAAAAAGACAAATCAAATCTACAAAATTTTAAAATCAAGAAATATTAAATTGTTTATTCATCAACCATCATATTCGTTAATAAATAGATGGATTGAAAAAGATTTGACTAAGACAATAAGAAAACTAAAAATTGGATGTATTGCTTTTTCTCCGCTAGCTCAAGGAATGCTATCAGATAAATATTTAAAAAAGATACCTAAAGTTTCAAGAGCAAGCGATACAACATCATACTTAGATAAATCTTTGATAACAAAAAAAAATTTAAAGATTGTTTCGGATTTAAATAAGATTGCAATTAAAAGAGGGCAATCTTTATCTCAAATGGCAATCTCTTGGGTTCTATCAAATAATTATGTAACATCCGCTCTAATAGGAGTTAGAAATATTAATCAATTAAAAGAAAATTTAGAAAGTCTAAACAAACTTAATTTTACAACTTCTGAAATGAAAATAATTAATAAAACCGCAAAAGATGGTAATATTAACATCTGGAAGCAATCAAGTTCATATTAAAATGCATATTGGTATTGATTTAGGTGGAACCAAAACAGAGTCAATCATTATTGATGAAAATGGAAAAGAGCTCGAGAGAATTAGGAGAACAACACCAAAAAATTATAATGGAACTTTAGATACAGTATGTGAACTTGTAAATTATTTAGAAGATAAATACAAAAAAAGTTGTAGTGTTGGTGTAGGCTCGCCTGGAGCTTTATCAAAAGAAACAAATTGTATAAAGGGTGGTAATTCAACCTGGTTAAATGATAGGCCTTTAAAAAAGGATATTGAGCTTAGGCTAAATAGAAAAATATTTCTTGAAAATGATGCTAATTGCTTTGCTTTATCTGAATCAATTGATGGAGCTGGTCTTAACCATGAAATAGTATTTGGAGTTATAATTGGAACAGGTGTTGGTGGAGGATTAATTATTAATAATAAAATTGTTAATGGATTTAATAACATAACTGGGGAATGGGGACATAATCAAATGCCAATAGGAACAAATGATAAGTGGAAAAGGCACGATTGTTATTGTGGTAAAAAAGGATGCATTGAAACATTCCTATCCGGTCCAGGGTTTTCAAAACATTTTTATGACATTCATAAAATAGAATTAGATGCTAAAATAATTCAAGAAAATGCAAACAAAGGAGATGAAAAATCTTTAGAATTTGTATTTCAATACTTAGATTACTTAGCACGAGGCTTATCCACTGTAATTAATATTGTTGATCCTGGTGCAATTGTTATGGGTGGAGGTGTTTCCAATATGAAGCAGATTTATGGAAATATAAATTCAAAATTAAAAAAATATGTATTTAGTGACACTGTAAATACTAAAGTTTTAAAAAATATTCATGGAGATTCTAGTGGCGTAAGAGGAGCTGCAGATTTAGGAAGATCTAACGATACAATATAAATTTAAATAATGAAAAAATATAAAATCGGTTTTATTGGAATAGGTTTAATGGGATTTCCAATGGCTAAAAATCTTCTAAAATCAAAATATGAAGTTAAAGTTTTTAATAGAACTAAAAATAAAGCCATTAGACTAAAAAAATTTGGTGCGAAAGTATGTAATTCTCTAAAGGAAGTTGTTAAGGACCAGGATCTAATAATTACCATGTTGTCTGATGATAGGGCTATAAAAAAAATATATTTTAATTCAGAATTTTTAAAAAATTTAAAAAAAGGATCTACAGTCATTGATATGAGTTCTGCAAACCCTAGAACAGCAATTAATTTATCAAAATTATTAAAAAAATATAAAATTAATTTTTTAGACGCACCAGTTTCCGGAGGCACCAATGGCGCAGAGAATGCAGAGCTCGCCATAATGGTTGGTGGAGATAAGAAAGTTTTTTCTAAAAATTTAAATGTACTTAAGAAATTAGGCAATCCTGTTTTAGTTGGAAAAAATTCCGCAGGTCAAATAGCAAAATTAGCTAATCAAATAATAGTTGGAATTACAATAGGATCTGTTTCAGAAGCAATTAAACTATCACAAAAAAATAACGTAAATCCAATTAATATTCTCAAAGCATTGAAAGGAGGATGGGCTGACAGTAAAGTATTGCAAACTCACGGACTAAGAATGATCAAAAATGATTTTAAACCAAGAGGAAAAAATTTTTCGCAATTAAAAGATATGAATAACATCCTTGATTGTGCAAAAAATAAAAAGTTAGAATTACCTTTATCTAAAATAGTAAAAAAAATGTATAATAAACTTGTTAAAAAGGGTTTAGGTAATTATGATCATAGTTCGTTATACAAAAGCTATAAATAATTATTGGAGATGAAATGAAATTACTAAGAGTAGGAGAAAAAAATAAAGAAAAGCCAGCTATATTAGATAAAGATGGAAAGTTGAGAGATATATCCAAACATATAATTGATTTAGATCCAACTCATTTAAATTTTGAAACATTTGAAAAAATTAAACAAATTGATTTATCATCACAGCCCGAGATTTCAAATAATACAAGAATTGGTTCATGCATAACTAAACCAGGAAAATTTATTGCAATTGGATTAAATTTTTCTGACCATGCAGCGGAAACTGGAGCAAAACCACCAACAGAACCAATTGTATTTATGAAAGCCACTAGTTCAATCAATGGACCAAATGATGATATTGAAATTACAAGCTATTCAAACAAACTAGATTGGGAAGTTGAGCTAGGTTTAGTTATTGGAAAAAATGCTAAAAATATTCTAGAGAAAAATTCACAAGATTATATCTTAGGCTATTGTTTAGTGAATGATGTAAGTGAGAGGGAGTGGCAAATAGAAAAAATGGGACAGTGGGTAAAAGGAAAGTCGCACGATACATTTGGTCCTGTTGGTCCATATCTTGTGACCAAAGATGAGATTAATGATGTAAACAACCTAAATATGGAATTAGATTTAAATGGTGAACGAATGCAAACGGGTAATACAAAAACAATGATTTTTAATGTAGATCATATTGTTTCATATGTTAGCAGATATATGTCTCTTCAACCTGGAGATATCATTACCACAGGAACACCCCCAGGAGTTGGAATGGGAATGAAGCCACAAAAATTTTTAAAAGCAGGTGATGAAATGAGGCTTTCAATTGAACTTCTTGGTGAACAAAAATCAAAAGTAGTAGCAATTTAATCCAAATATAATCTCTTTTTTGATATAATAAATTGTGATCAAAAGAGACCTATACTACGAAAGAATTCCTACAAAATCATTAAGAGAGGATGTTAGGTTTTTAGGAAATTCATTAGGAAATGTAATTAAAGAACAAGAAGGTAAAAGCTTTTATAATCTTGTTGAGAAAATTAGAAAGTTATCAAAAGCAAATAAAATCCAAAAAAAATCATATAAAAAAATTTCTAGTGAAATAAAAAGTATTAATCCTAAAAATACTTACAAGCTTGCAAGAGCATTTAATCATTTTATGAATTTTATAAATCTAGCTGAGTCTATTGATGCATCTAGACAACTAAACCAATATGAAAATAAAAGAGACGGCAAAAATCAAAAAAATATTTTTATAGAAGAAATTTTTGAGAAATTATTTAAAAATAAAAAAATTAATAATAATAAAATATATAGTTATGCAAAAAATTTAAATATTGGAATAGTTTTGACAGCCCATCCAACAGAGGTCAAAAGAAGAACTTTAATTCAAAAATACCATAAAATTACAGAAATACTTGAGGATAGAGAGTTATTTAAAGATCACTCTTCAAAAATAAAATCTTTAAATAAAAAAATTCATGATGAATTTACCATTATCTGGAATACAGATGACTTAAAAAGATCAAAACCGTCTCCAGCCGATGAAGCGCGATGGGGTCTTGCAATAATAGAGGATAGTCTTTGGGAAACTATTCCAAAAGTCTACAGAAGACTCAATGATATATTTTTGAAAAATATGGGTAAAGGTTTGCCAAAAAATTTTAATCCTATTGAGTTTGGATCATGGATGGGAGGTGATAGAGACGGAAATCCAAATGTAACTTCAAAAGTAACAAAAGAAGTTTTGTTATTATCAAGATGGGAAGCGGCAAAATTGTATGAAAAAGAACTTACCAAATTAATTAGATCATATTCAATGAAAAAGTGTTCAAAAAAAATTCAAAAACTTACAGGAAAATCATTTGAACCTTACAGAGTTTTCTTAAGACCTTTAAGAGATAAAATGCGATTTACTCATCGAGCAATTGAACAGTTTATAGTGAACAAAAAACCTTTAGACTATAACAAATTGCTAAACTCAAAAGAAGAAATTTTAAAACCCCTTAGAATTGTCCGTGAATCTTTAGAGGAAAATCAAAGTGAAAATATCGCAAGCGGTGAATTATTAGACTTAATGAGAAGAGCAAAATGTTTTGGAATTAATTTAGCAAAACTAGATATTAGACAAGAATCATCTAGACACTCACAATTAATTAATGAACTTGTTCAGAAAAAAAATAAACACAATTATTTAAAATGGAGTGAGGAGGAAAAAATTAAATTTTTATCATCTAAGATGAAAAAAAAATCCAATTTCATCAAAAATTTTAATTTTAAAAATAAAGAAAACAAAGAAGTTTGGTCAACATTTAAAATTTTATCTGAAGAGCCACCTGAATGTTTGGGGGCTTATGTTATTTCAATGACATCATCTGCATCTGACATTCTCTCTGTATTATATTTGCAAAAAGAAGCAAATATTAAGAATAGATTAAGAGTTGTCCCATTATTTGAAACATTAGATGACTTAATTAATGCAAAATCAATAATGGCCAGCTTGTTTTCATTAAAGTGGTACAGAGATTTAATAAAAAATAAACAAGAAGTCATGATTGGATATTCAGACTCAAGCAAAGATGCTGGAAAAATTTGTGCAAGTTGGCATCAATATAAGGCTCAAGAAGAAATTATTAAAATTGCAAAAAAATATAAAATAGATGTTACTTTCTTTCATGGAAGAGGTGGTTCAGCGGGTAGAGGTGGAGGTCCAATTCAAGCTACTTTAAAATCTCAGCCGCCAAATACAGTTAATGGAAAAATTAGAATAACCGATCAAGGAGAAGTTATTCAGCAGAAATATGGATATCAGCCTTTAGCAATTTATAATTTATGTAGCTATATAGGAGCAGTAATGGAGGCAACATTAACACCACCTCCAGTCCCTAAAAAAGATTGGAGGAAACTAATTGAAAAAATGTCTGATATTTCAAAAAGTTCATATAGAAAAAATATTAATCAAAGTTCAGATTTTATTAAATATTTTAAAACCGTTACGCCACATGTGTCTTTAGGAAAACTTTCAATTGGATCAAGACCGTCTAAAAGAAAGAATATTGATAATATCAAAGGTTTAAGAGCAATACCCTGGGTATTTGCTTGGACTCAAATAAGACTAATGCTCCCAGCATGGCTTGGAAGTGCAGAAGCTTTAAGATATTCATCGATAGAAAAATTTGAGAAAACACTAATAGATATGGAAAAAAATTGGCCTTTCTTCAATTCAATGATGGATATCTTGGATATGGTAATTTCAAAAGTGGACCCAGATATTTCAAAAATATATGAGGAATACTTAGCTGATAAAGATTTAAAAAGAGTTGGAAAAAAACTTAGGTTCCAATTCGAAGTTATTAAAAAATTAAATAAAAAGATTACGCCTAAAGAAATTATAAATGAAAGAAAAAAGTTTAGATCAGGAGTTATTGTAAGAAATATTTACACAGAAGTATTAAATATAATTCAAGCAGTAGTTATGAATAAAATCAAAAATAAAAAATTAAATTCAGAAAAAAAAAATGATCTTAATGATGCATTATTAACATCTATTGCAGGTATTTCAGCCGCAATGAAAAATACTGGTTAAATGATAGAATTATTTGTTGCATTTGGAGCTGGATTGATAAGCTTTTTATCTCCATGTGTACTTCCATTAATACCTGGATATATATCTTATATTTCTGGAAGCTCTTTAAATGAGTTATTAGAAAAAAAAACAATTAATATATTCCCTATAGTTTTATTTACTTTTGGTTTTTCCATTGTTTTTATAAGCTTTGGAGCTACCGCAACTTTTTTAGGTTCTTTAATTTTAAGTAACTCTTTTGAATTAAGAATTATTGCAGGAAGTATAATAATCATTTTCTCCCTTCATATTATGGGATTAATTAATATTAAGTTTTTAAATTATGAAAAAAGAATTAATACTGAGATTAAATCAGGAAATTTTAGCTCAATATTAGTTGGTATGGCATTTGGATTTGGATGGACTCCATGTATTGGACCTATTTTGGGATCAATATTAGCTTTAGCTTCAATTGAGCAAAGTTTGAACCGAGGCATATTGTTACTTGTGTTCTATTCACTTGGTTTAGCACTACCATTTATTGCATCAGGTTATTTGATTCAACGTTTTATGGTTGTTACAAAAAATCTAAAATCAAAAATGATAACTATTTCAAGAATTGGTGGAGGATTATTATTGATAACAGGAATATTAATGATTACAAACCAGTTGCAAGCTTTAGGATTTTACATATTAAAGTATTTTCCTTTACTTCAGAAACTTGGATAAAAATGAAAATATACCAAATCGATTGCAGCGCTAGAAAAGAGGGTTCTACCTCAAGGATGCTTGCAAAAAAAATACTTGATAAAGTTAAAAAAGATGATGATGAAGTCATTTATAGAGATCTAGATGACGAAATGCTTTTTATATCTGGTTTAACTGAGTCTGGAATGAAAATTCCAGAAAATGAGCAAACAGATGAACATAAAAAAATGTTTGAATTGTCTGATAAGTTAGTATCAGAGTTAAAAGAATGTGATGTAATTATTATATCAGTGCCAATTTATAATTTTGGCCCACCAGCAACACTTAAAGCTTGGGCTGATCTTGCAGCCAGAGTAAAATTGACATTTAAATACGGGGATGACGGAAGAAGAAAAGGTTTATTAGAAGATAAGCAGGTCTATTTAGTAATTACTTCTGGCGGAACAAAAATACAAGGTGAAGAAGACTTTTTAACTCCGTGGTTGATACATATGTTAAATTTTTTTGGTATTAAAAAAATCGATATAGTTGCAGCAGATCAAATGGCTTTAGATTATGAAAAGTCGATAAAAAACGCTGAAGAAAAAATAAAAGAATTATTTAAAGATTAAATTTTCTTTTTAAATGTCTAAGTTTACCTTCTGTACTATCGAAATCAATGTAGCATCCTTGTAAATATCTATCACCTTCGTTAACATCATACTTTGTTCTTCCATGAAGTAATCTATGATTGTCCATCATTAATAAATCTCCAGTTTCTAATTTAAATTCAACTTTATATTTATCAGAGTTATATAATTCAGAAATTTTATTTCTAGCTTTATAGAATAAATCCAATTTTGATTTTTCTAATATCGGAGCATAATCTAATCTTGGACTAAATCTAACTTGTTTAAAATTATTTTTTTCATCCAATTTAATTAACTCAGACATATCTTCTAGAACAACTGTTTTGTCTATAAATTTAAATTTTACTTTAACTGAAGATAAAATTTCATAATATTCTGGATAATCCTCTTTGATTTTTTCACTTACTGTGTAACCATCAACCAAGGTAGAATTTCCTCCACTCACATTATTCGTAATACAATGCAATAATTGAACACAAGGAACTGGTTTTCTATACGGATTATCTGTATGTGGAGATAATGCTAATGATGTATAAGCTAAATCATTTGGATTAGGCACAGATCTTACATTAAAAAATTCCCCAAAATTAGTTCTTCTTACACTGCCAATTGAATTTGCAAATTTAATAATAAAATTATCTTCAGTTGTAACGTTAGTTAAAACTACAAAACCATATTTATAGAATGATACTAATAAATCATACATGATTTTTTTTTCAAAAATATCATTTTCAAATTTAAATTTTTGAAAATTATTAAAATTTGAATCCCATTTAATTTTATCAATTGAAATAGGATCAAGATTTTGCGATTTATACTCATTTAATATTTGATCTTCTTTTATTTTATAATTGGTTCCATCATTGAAAAATAAATTAAGTAATCCATCTTCATTCTCAATTTTTTCTATATAAATGTTAGTATTTATAGAATTTGGATCAAATAATCTTTGTTGATTTCCTTTATCCAGAGCATCTTCGTTATTTATTCTTTCTCTAAGCCAAAATGGATGTATTTCTTCTTTATTATTCCCACTATTTATAAATACTTTTTTAGAATCGATTTCTATTTTCATCTATCTGGATTCTTCTATCAAATTCTAAAATTTTCAAGATATTTTATTTGAACTAGTTGTATATTTTAACTATTACTCATCAGATAAATGACCTTCAAAAAAACAAAAGATTTCAGGATTTATTACACCTTTTTGAATAAGCTTGCTAAGGATTTAACTAATTTTTACTATACCAAACTTAACAAAACTTTTACAATTAATAACAAGTTAAAAGATAAAGGTTATGATCCCGTTACCAGTGCTGATAAAGCTTTTGAAAAATTTATAAGAAAAAAGATTAATGATAAGTTCCCAGATCATCAAATTATCGGTGAAGAGTTTGGTGCAAAAAAAACAAAAAGTCTATTTTCATGGATAATTGACCCAATTGATGGGACAAGATCATTTGTCGCTGGAAATCCTACATGGAGCAATTTAATTTCTCTAAATTATAACGACGCCCCTATAGTTGGTTTAGCAAATTTTCCAAGAATGAAAAGATACTATTTAAATCAAGATGATAAATCTGCTTTTGTGTTTGAAAATGGAAAAAAAAGAAAATTAAAAGTAAACAAAAAAATAAAATTTGATTATTTGAAATTAGCTGCTGCTTTTCACGGAACTTTATCTTTTCAAAAACAAAAAAAAATAATGAAATTTATCAAGAGAATGCAGTTTCCATGTTTCGATGCACTAACATATTGCCAATTAGCAGAGGGAAGACTAGATATTGTAGCTCAATGTGCAAACAAAATTTGGGATATACATCCGATAATACCAATTATTAAAGCATCAGGTGGAATAATTACTACATGGGATAATAAAGATGCTTCATTAGGTGGAAACATAATTGTTTCAAATAATTTATCAAATCATAAAAAAATTATAAAATTACTCAAGCCAGCTATATGAAAAATATAATTGTTCTTCAACACATTAAAATTGAGGATCCTGGTTATATTAAAGATTTAATGTTAAAGGATAGAGTTCATATTAAAACTGTAGAACTTGACGAAGGAGAAAAAATACCTGATGATTTAACTGGATTTGATGCAATGTTTTGTATGGGCGGACCAATGGATACTTGGATGGAAAAAGATTACCCTTGGTTAATAGAAGAGAAAAAAAAAATCAAAGAATTTGTAGTAGACTTAAATAAACCATATTTAGGTTTTTGTTTAGGTTGTCAATTATTAGGAGAGGTAGTTGGAGGTAAAGTAGTTAAATCAAAAAATCCAGAGATAGGTATTTTAGACATTAATTTTTTAAACAGTAAAAAGGACGATTTATTATTTAAAGAATATCCTGATATTATTAAATCACTCCAATGGCATTCATATGAAGTTCAAAATCTAGAAAATAATAATGATATAACTCTTTTAGCATCATCTCCTGAAACTAAATACCAAATTTTTAAATACAAAAAACATGCTTACGGTATTCAATTTCACATAGAGATAAAAGATACCACTGTAGGAGAATGGGGATGTGTGCCTGAATATAAGTCTGCTTTAGAGAGTCAGTTAGGACAAGGAGCTCTTGATAAATTTGATAGTGATGCGAAAGACAACATTCAATCTATGAACAAATATTCTAAAATTCTTTACGAAAACTTCAAAAAAATAGTGAATTAAATCACTTTAGTTTACATAATTAATAAGTTAGATTTTTATTTTAATAATATAGGAGAGAGAAATGAAGTATGGGTATTTTATAAAAATTTTATTGGCTTTTTTTCTAGCTTTTGCTCCAACACAAGCGTTTGCAAAAACTATTAAATGGTCAATGCAGGGTGATAGTTTAACACTTGATCCTCATGCTCAAAACGAAGGTCCTACCACTCAAGTATCTAGACAAGTATACGAAGCTCTAGTTACCAGAGGATTAGATATGAAAATTGGACCTCAACTAGCAACAGAGTGGAGAACTCAAGGTCCTAATACTTGGATCTTTAAATTAAGAGAAGATGTTAAATTTTCTGATGGAACTCCATTTACATCTGAAGACGTTGTATTTAGTATTTTAAGAGCAAAACAAAGAACATCTGATTTTAAAGAATATATTAGTACAGTATCAGGTGTAAAAGCAGTTAATGACTACACAGTAGAAATTACAACAAGTAAACCAAATCCAATTCTTTTAAACCAACTTTCAAACATTTTTATAATGTCAAAAAAATGGAGTGAAAAGAATTTTGCAGTCATGGCGCAGAACTGGGATGCTGGACAAGAAACATTTTCAGCTACAAATGCTATGGGAACTGGACCATTTAAAATTACATTAAGAGAACCAAATACTAAAACAGTTTTCAAACGTAATAAAAAATGGTGGGGTACTATGAAGGATGACAAAGTAACAGAAATTCATCTACTACCTATAAAAAATGCAGCTACTAGAGTTGCAGCTCTTTTATCTGGTGAAATTGATGTTGTTACTGATGCACCTGTCCAAGATTTAGCTAGAATTAAAAATTCACCTGCTCACAAAGTTGAAAGCACTGCTCAAATGAGAACTATATTCCTTGGTATGGATCAGGGAGCAGATAAACTTAGAACAGGTAATACAGGTGATAATCCATTCAAAAAGAAAGCAGTTAGACAAGCTCTTTATCAAGCTATAGATATTGAAGCTATTAAGAAAAAAGTAATGAGAGGTTTAAGTGAACCTGCTGGAATAATTACTTTTCCAGGTGTTAACGGATACACAGAAGAACTTGATAAAAGACTTCCTTATGATGTAGCTGCTGCAAAAAAACTTCTAGCTGATGCTGGATATCCGAATGGATTTGAAGTTGAGCTTAGATGTCCAAATGACAGATATGTAAATGATGAAGCTATATGCACAGCTGTTGTTGGTATGTTAGGTAAAATCGGTGTTAAAGTAAATTTATTTGCCCAAACAAAAAGTAAGCACTTTAAAGAACTAAAAGATAATCAAGGTGACTTTTATATGTTAGGTTGGGGAGTTCCAACTTTAGATAGTCATTATGTTTTCCATTACTTATATGAAAGTGGAGCAAGCTGGAACAGAGTTAACTTTAGTAACTCTGATGTAGATGCTGCGATAAGAGTTATGGAAGGTGAAGTTAACCTAGATAAGAGAAATGCTGCGATAGCTAAAGCTTGGAAAATAGTAAAAGATGATATTTCTTATCTTCCTTTACATCACCAAGTTATATCTTGGGCTGCAAAAAAAGATGTTAATGTTCCGATAAGACCGAATAACGAGCCGTTATTCCGTTTTGCGAGCTTTGACTAAATAATTTATTACAAGCCCTTTTTAATTAAAGGGCTTGTATAAAAATAAAATTTCATAAATTGATAAAGTATTTTTTTAAACGATTGTTTCAATCTGCAATGGTTATGCTTGTCGTAGCTTTTGTATCTTTTTCTCTTTTTAATTTTGTAGGAGACCCAATAAATAACATGGTGGGTGAGGAAACATCAGATGAAGAAAGAGCTGAGTTAAGAGAAACCTTGGGTTTAATGGACCCAATTCATGTACAATTTACTAGGTTTATAATTAATGCCTCTAAAGGAGAATTTGGAATATCTTATCAATTAAGAAGACCTGTATCAGAATTAATCATTGAAAGATTACCTGCAACAATTGAATTAGTTTTAATATCTGCTCTAATTGCATTGGTTTCTGGTACTTTATTGGGAGTATATACAGGCATAAAAAGAAAAGGTTTTTTGAGTGATTTTATCTTAGCAGTTTCTTTATTAGGTGTTTCTCTTCCAACTTTTGTAATTGGTATTTTATTTATTTATCTTTTTGCAGTTATATTAGGCGTTCTACCATCGTTTGGAAGAGGTGAGGTGGTAGATCTAGGATTTTGGTCGACAGGCTTTTTAACCATATCAGGTTTAAAAGCAATTATATTACCATCAGTTACTTTAAGTCTTTTTCAAATGACATATATAATAAGACTCGTCAGAGCTGAAATGATGGAAATACTTCAGACTGATTACATAAAGTTTGCAAGAGCTAGAGGCATTAATGAAAAAAGCATTAATTATAAGCACGCGCTTAAAAATGGACTAATTCCAGTAATAACTATTGCTGGAATAAATATTGGAACATTAATTGCTTTTTCAATAATTACGGAAACAGTATTTCAATGGCCAGGTATGGGATTTCTTTTTATTCAAGCTGTTCAGTTTGTAGATATTCCAATTATGTCAGCATATTTAGTATTTATAGCATTCGTTTTTGTAATGATAAATTTTATAGTCGATATCTTGTATTACTTTATAGATCCAAGAATTAGAGTTAAAGGAGATTCAGCTAGTGGATAATAAAGCTTTAACAACTTGGGATAAAATAAAAGATAGTGAAATTTATTTTAGTTTTATAAAATCTCCTACAGCAATAGTTTCATCAATTTTATTAGCAATAATATTTTTCTGTTCATTTTTTGTAGAATTTATTACACCTTATAATCCATTCGACCCATCTTCTTTATCATTAATGGATGCATTCACCCCACCATCTTGGACTAGCGAAGGAAAAGTAGAATTTTTACTTGGTACTGATGGACAAGGAAGAGATATGTTATCGACTATTCTTTATGGATCTAGAATATCTTTGATTGTTGGTTTCTCAGCAATTTTATTTAGTTTAATTTTAGGAGTTGGATTAGGTCTTACTGCTGGTTTTTTTGGTGGTAAGTATGAAATGATTGTTATGAGATTAACTGATGTTCAGTTAACAGTTCCAAGTATTTTGATGGCACTTCTTGTTGATGGTATTGCGAGAGGTATAATTTCGCGTGAACTTCATGACGAGATGGCAATATATGTTTTAATTTTTGCAATTGGTATTTCAGAGTGGCCACAGTTTGCAAGAGTATCAAGAGCAGCAACTTTAGTTGAAAAAAATAAAGATTATGTCTCAGCATCAACAATTATTGGAGTTTCTAATTTTATAGTTATGTTTAAACATATTCTTCCAAATATTATGAGACCAGTACTTGTTATAGGAACTATAGGTCTTGCATTAGCAATAATTGCAGAAGCCACATTGAGTTTTCTAGGTGTTGGCGTTCCTCCAACTACTCCTTCTTTAGGAACATTAATAAGACTTGGAAATGACTTTTTATTTTCTGGTGAATGGTGGATAACTTTTTTTCCAGCAATATTCTTAGTTGTTTTGGCTTTTTCCATTAATCTATTAGGAGACTGGATGAGAGACACTCTTAATCCTAAATTGAAAAAATGAGTTTTTTAAAAATACAAAATTTAAGTGTAGATTATAAATTGAGAAAAGAGACAGTTCATGCTGCAAAAGATATTAATATTGAGATAAAAAGAGGAGAAATTGTAGGATTAGTTGGGGAGTCTGGGTCTGGAAAAAGTACTGTAGCAAATGCAATAATTGATTTAATTGACGAACCAGGGAAAGTATCTGAAGGATCAATTTATTTAAGCGACATAAATATTCATGAAAATAAAAAAAATATTCTAAGTTTAAGAGGAAAAAAAATTGGATTTATTTTTCAAGATCCTCAGACATCTTTAAATCCTATCTTAACAATTGGACAACAACTTATTGAAACAATCCAAACTCATTTAAACCTCAGTAACTCAAAAGCAAAAGAAAAAGCAATAAATCTTTTAAAAGAAGTAGGCATAAAAGATGCTGAAAAAAGATTTAATGATTATCCTCATCAATTTTCAGGAGGTATGAGACAAAGGGTTGTTATATCACTTTCTCTATGTTGTGAACCAGAGTTGTTAATTGCAGATGAGCCCACAACTGCACTTGATGTATCAATACAATCACAAATATTAGAACTTATCAAAAAACTGACTAAAGAGAGAAACTTAGCAGTTATATTAATTACACATGATATGGGAGTTATAGCAGAGACTACCAATAGAGTTGCTGTCATGAAAAATGGTAATTTGGTAGAATTGGGAACAACAAAGCAAATATTAACAGAACCAAAAGAAACTTATACGAAAAGTTTAGTTAGTTCTGTTCCTCCAACAAATAAAAAAATATCCAGATTTAAAATTATAGAGAAAGAAAGCAATAACCAGGAAAACATTAATTTAAAAATTTTAAACAGATGGAATAAAAGAGAGATTTTAAAAAAAGATTTAGTTCAAATAAAAAATCTCTGTAAAACTTTTAATGAAGGTTTTTTTACAGAAAAATCTCAAAATAATGTATTAGCAGTTGATACTGTTTCATTTAATATACAAGAAGGAAAATCTTTTGGACTTGTTGGTGAAAGTGGCAGTGGAAAAACTACAATTGCAAAAATGATTGTTAATTTATTTAAACCCACCTCAGGTGAAATTTATTTTGATGATGTATGTATTAATAATATAAAAAGTAACAAAGAATTACTTAAATTTAGAAAACAAATTCAAATGATATTCCAAGATCCGTACTCTTCGTTGAATGGTAGGCTTAAGGTTAAAGATATCATTGCTGAACCTATAAAGTTACATGATGCAAATATTAGCTCTAATGAATTAAATGAGTATATAAATGATCTCTTAGACTCTGTGGAGTTATCCAAGTCTTCAGCTGAAAGATATCCTCATGAGTTTTCAGGAGGACAGAGACAAAGAATTTCTATTGCAAGAGCATTAGCAACAAAACCAAGATTATTAGTTTGTGATGAGCCAACATCTGCTTTGGATGTGAGTATTCAGGCTCAAATACTAAATTTACTTAAAGATTTACAAGAACAACTTAATTTAACTATCCTTTTTATAAGTCATGATCTACCAGTTGTTCGACAAATGTGTGATGATATTGGAGTTTTAAGGAATGGAAAACTATGCGAGGTGTCTGAGACGGAAGAGTTGTTTAAAAATCCAAATCATGAATATACTAAGGAATTATTAAGATTAATGCCTAAAATAGAAACAATTTACAATTAAGGAGGTGAAATGGCAGTTTTTAATATGATTGAAGAAGCTGATGCTACAGGAAAAGTGAAAGAGGTATTTGAAGATATAAAAAAGAAGAGAAATACAGACTACATAAACAATTTTTGGAAAATGTTAGCCAACAACCCAGAAACTTTAGAGAGAACTTGGACCTCTATACAGCAAGTGATGAAAAAAGGTGCTTTGGATGAAATGACAAAAGAGCTTATTTATGTTGCAGTTTCAATGACAAATAGTTGTGAGTATTGTATTAAATCTCACAGTATCGCTGCTAAATCTAAAGGTGCTACTACAGAGATGTTAAGCGAACTTATTGCAGTTGTTGCAATGGCAAATGAAACAAACAGACTTGTTGAATCATATCAGGTAAAAGTTGACAAAGTTTATGAATGATAGAGCCAAAGCAATATTAGATTTTTGGTTTGATGATATGGTCGTTGAAAAGCGATTTAAAAGAGATGATAATTTTGATCAATTGATTAGAGACAAATTCAAAGATGATCATGAAAAAGCTACTTTAAATGAATATGATGATTGGCAAGATGAACCATTAAGCACTCTAGCTTTAGTTATTTTATTGGATCAATTTTCAAGAAATTTATATAGAGATGATAAAAAAGCTTTTGAGTTTGATCATAAAGCAAGACTGATTGTAAATGATGCAGTCTATAACGGGTATCTTGATCAAATGGATGAATATCAACGTTTTTTCATGCTATTGCCATACATTCACAGTGAAGAAGTTATAGATCATGATAGAGCATATAAATTGTTGGATAACTATTTATCTAATCATCCAAACTATAATGAGATAAAAAAATTTTGGAAAGATCATACCGCTGCAATTAAACGATTTCATAGATATCCTCATCGAAATAAAGTTATGGGGAGAAAATCTACACCAGATGAGTTAAAATTTTTGGAGAGTCCAAATTCCTCTTGGTAATTATTCTATTGGATAATCCCAAGCATCTCCGCCAATTACCTTTGATATAGCAGAAAAATCTTTCGAACTGTTTCCATCCTCACAAAACTTTGAATATATTTCTAATGCCATCTCTCCTAATGGAGTAGATGCATTTGCATTTTTAGCACATTCATTTGCAAGTTTTAAATCTTTGTTCATCATACCTGCAGAAAAGCCTGGCTTATATTTATTGTTAGATGGAGTTCCTTCAATTAATCCAGGTAAAGGTGGATAAACTGAAATAGGCCAACTATTTCCGGAAGCATTTTTCATAATTTCATGAACTTTCTTTATATCTATATTCAATCTTCTTGCTAACATTAATGACTCTGAAGCAGCAATCATTGTTATTCCAAGAGACATGTTGTTACAAATCTTTGCACCGTTTCCGCTTCCTATCTCTCCAGCATGATAAATATTTTTACCCATTAATTTTAAAATAGGTAAAGCTTGATTAAATGCATCATTTGATCCACCAACCATAATATTTAAAGTTGCTTTTTGTGCACCCATCACTCCACCACTTACTGGTGCATCAATCATCTTAATACCTTTTTCATTTGCTTTCTTTCCTATTTCTTTAGAGGTATCTATATCGATTGTTGAACAATCTATTAGTAGACAATTTTTAGAAACTTTATCTAGAACACCATTTTGTTTTAAATAAACTTCTTTTGAATGTTTTCCCTCAGGCAGCATAGTGATTACAACAGACGTTTCACTATTGATTAGTTTTCCAAAATCCTTCTCAACATCAAGATTATTTTCAACTGCTTTATCAATCATTTCTTTAGAAACATCAAAAACCTTAACCTTTTTCCCTGCGTTCTTTAAATTACAGGCCATTGGGTTTCCCATATTACCAACTCCTATAAAAGCTATATTTTCACTCATATGACATCCTCTCTATTTAGTAATTTTTTCCACTAATTTATTAACCAACGGTGCAACAAAAGTTGTTGCAACTAATGCAACTGGCAAACTAATAGACCAAGCTTTGAAAAATCTCTTGTAATAAAATTCATCATAACCTGTATTTATAAATGTAATAATTAGGGTCATTAACAAACTCATTCCTAAACCCATAAAAAAAACGAAAAGAATTTTAGAAAATTTTTTTGGAAACATTATTTATATTTGTCTTCAATATCGTAATATTCGTTGAAGCCAACTATATCTCTTAAGTCTGAAAATTTAGAAACATTTTTATTATAAACTTTATTTTTCATTTTATTCAAACATTCTTGCATCGTTTTTACTGATGCACTCATTAGGGTTAGAGGCATTACAGCAATTTTATAACCAATTTCCTCTATTTCATTAATTTCTAATAATGGGGTTTCACCATCTTCGATCAAATTTAACATATGATGACCTGGAACTTCTTTGATAATTTTTTTCATATCTTCTTTATTTTTAACAGCTTCAATAAATAAAATATCAACACCAAGTTTTGAAAATGATTGCATTCTTTTAATTGCATCATCTAATCCTCTAGTTGCTATGGCATCAGTTCTTGCCATTATTAAGATATCTTTATTTCCATATTCTCTTGCGTCCACTGCAGCTTTAATTCTTGAGTTAGCTTCATCAAGATCGACAACATCTTTTCCCTTTGTGTGACCACATTTTTTTGGCCACTTTTGGTCTTCAATCATCACACCAGCTGCTCCTGCATCCGCATACCCTCTTACAGTTCTAAATACGTTCACTGAATTTCCATATCCAGTATCCCCATCAAATATTATTGGAATTGATGTAGCATTGCATATATTTCTTACTTGTTCTGCCATTTCAGAAAAAGAAATTAAACCTGTGTCCGGCATACCAAGTTTTGTTGATGAAACACTGAAGCCAGACATAAACCCAACTTTCAAACCTTCTCTTTCAATTAATTTTGCTGATAATGCATCAAAGCATCCAGGCATTACAATTATTTCTGGTCCATTTAATAACTGTCTTAATTGTTCTGCTTTATCTTTTGATTTTATTTTTGAAAACATATTTATAATTTAAAAGGTATATATAATGCTAGGTCAGGGAATAAGTAAATAACAAATACTGTAAATAACATTATAATGACAAAAGGTATCACACCTTTAGCTATTTCTGACATTTTTGCTTTACCAATTGCTTGGAGAACATAAATATTTAGTCCAACAGGAGGTGTAATTAATGCGCACTCAATCATTAGTGTAAAAATTATTCCAAACCAAATTAAATCAATATTCATTGCAGCGATTGAAATCGAAAATATAGGCATCATGATTAAAATTAATGAAAGAGTTTCCATTATAAATCCTAAGATTAACAAAGTAATACAAACAACTAGTATAAATAAACCGGTCTCATTAATATTAGTAACTATGAAAGATGATAAATCTTGAGGAATTCTATAAAGAGAAATTGCTTTACCAAAAACTTTAGCTCCTGCAATAATTATAAATATTGTTACTGTAGTTTTCATTGTCTCCAAACCAGCTTCGATAAAACCTTTAAAATCTAATCTTTTTTTAGCCACAACGTAGATAAATGATATTAAAAAACCAATTCCACCTGCTTCTGTTGGTGTATAAATTCCTGCATATATTCCACCCAGCATGATGAAGGCCATTAATAATATCGGCAAACCTCTTTTTGTGTATTTAATTTTTTCTTCTAAAGTGCTGGATACATTTTGAACTTCTTTATTAAAAAATTTTACGTAAAAAACTGAAAAGATAATAAAAAATAATGCTAAAACTATTCCAGGCCCAATTCCTGCAAGAAACATACTTAGTACAGACTCTTCAACAACAAATGCATAAACAATCATTGGAATTGATGGAGGAATTAAAATCCCTAATGTTCCACCTGCAGCCAAAATACCTAAAGTAAAGTTTCTGTGATAACCTCTATTGATCATTGCAGGAAATGCTACAGTTGAGATTGTTGCTGCAGTAGCCACTGATGATCCAGATATAGCAGCAAAAATACTGCAAGAAACTATAGTTGCTATTGCTAAACCGCCTGGAAAATTTCCAACCCAGCTTTGAGCAAAATTAAAAAGATCTTCTCCAACACCTGCTTTTAATAATATATTAGACATCATCAAAAACATCGGAACAGCTAATAAAATAAAGTTATCTGCCACACTGTAAAAAGTTTGTGGGATCATTAAAGGAGAAATATCTCCAAATAACATTAAACCCAATCCTATAGAACCTAAACCAAATGCTATTGGCACTCCTAAAAAAAGCACAAAAAATAACAAAAATAATATTATTGCTACTGTCATTTAATTATATCTTTGATGTATTTAGGTACTTCGAAAAGCACTCTTAATACCAAAAATGCAAAACATAATGGTATCGCAAATTCTGTAAGAAAGGATGGAACATCTAAAATTGTAGAGCTTGTTCTTCCAACTTTAAGAGAGTCGTAAGCAATTAACCATCCATAATAAAGTACAAATCCACTAAAAATTAAAATGAATATTGCACTTATTAAATCTAATATCTTTTTTCCTTTATCTCCTACTTTGTCATATATAACTGTTATTCTGATAAAATCATTTTTATGAAAAGTATAAGTTAAAGCTAAATAAGTAGCCCAAATTTGTAAAAATCGAGAAATTTCATTTACCCAAATAGTAGGTGAATTAAATATGTATCTCATGATAACTTCGTAAGAAACTATAAAGCCTATCATAATAAATAACGCTGAAGCTAAATAGCCAGAATATTTTACAATTTTGTCGTAGGTATTCATTTGAAAACCCCGCACTTATGTGCGGGGTATTTATATGATTTAAAGTTTATTTGCAGCTTTTACAAGTTTATCACCAACTCCACCAGCTCCACCTGTTCTAGAAATGTAATCATCAATAACAGATGATGATGCTTTTTTAAGAGCAGAAACTTCTGAACTACTTAGGTTTACAATGTTCATTCCATTTGCTTTTGCTTCTTTGTAAGCACCAGCTTCAATGTTAGCCATGTCATCTCTTACAGCTTTTTCAGCTACTTTTGATGCTTCAGCTATAGCGTCTCGTTGTTTTTGAGTTAATGAGCTTAGCCATTTGTCATTAGCAACAACAACGAATTCGATATCGCCATGATTTGTAACTGTTAAAGTATCCATTACTTGATATAATTTTCTAGATTTTACACCAGATACACCAGTCATACCTGCATCAACTGTATTTCTTTGATAAGCTAAGTATTGCTCAGATCCAGATATTAATGCTGGTTTACCACCCAAAGAACTCACAAAAGCTCCAAGTGTTTTTCCAAATACTCTAATTTTTTTATCTTTAAAGTCAGCCGGAGTTTTCATTGGACCGCCATTAGATAACATAATAGCTGATCCATAAGCTTGATAATAAAGTGGAACTGCTCCTGTCTTAGCTATTGCAGGATCAAGAATAGCTCTTATCTCAGATCCAGCTTGAGTTGCTTTTCTTACTTTTTGTTCTGAATCAAATAAGAACGGAAGATAGAAAACATCAACTTCAGGATTAGTTCCTGCAAATCTTGTTATAGATGCAACACCAGCTTCAATTGCTCCTGAACCAACAGCTTGTGGAACTTCTTTATCTTTGTAAAGTTGCGCAGAGTCGTAAATCTCAACTTTAATGTCTGATCTTGATTCTAATTCTTTTTTAAATACCAAAAGGTTCTGACCTAAGTGAGCCTTTAATGGTAATTGAAGTGTAATTCTCATTTTTGTTTCTGCCAAACTTGCACTGGCAAAAGAAACGAAAATTAGAGAAAATATTATTCTTTTAAAGATTTTCATGTTATTTCCCTCTTTTTTGTTTAATCTGACTATTTAAGTCGACTTTAAAATTAAATACAATATTAATAATCATCAATGAATTGGATAATTGTAGCTATTTCTGGGGCTTTTTTTCAAAATCTTAGATCAACTTTACAGAAAAAACTTAATCAAAAGGTATCAACTATTGCATCTACTTATGTAAGATTTGCTTTTGCATTACCATTTGGGACAATTTTATTTTTTTTGTATTTTCAAGACTTAAATGTAATCCCTGAAATTCTAAGTCAAAAAAAATTTATATTTAACGTATTATTAGGTTCAATTTTCCAAATAATTTTTACATTTGTTTTACTTTACTTATTTAGATTTGCTAATTTTGTAGTTGGAACTTCATTAAGTAAGACTGAAGTTATTCAGGTTGCGATTTTTGAATATTTGATAATAGGGGACAAATTAAATAAATTTGGAATAACAGGTATTATCGTATCTACAATTGGAGTAATTATACTTTCGATTAAAGACTTAAGTTTATTTCTAAAAAACTTATTTTCAAAAACAACTTTAATTGGTTTATCCGCAGGGCTATTCTTGGGTTTAAGCGTTGTATATTTTAGAGCAGCAGCATTAACATTGGAAAATTTTAGTAATAACTTTGAAAAAGCTATAGCAACCCTATTTTTTGGTCTAGTTATACAAACAACATTAGTTACTATTTATTTAATTATATTTGAAAAGTCACAGTTTAAAAAATTATATGAAAACAAGTACGAATGTTTGACAGCAGGATTAGCTGGATTTCTCGCAACATTATCTTGGTTTTATGCTTTTACGTTAATACAGTCTTCATTTGTTAGAGCTATCGGCCAAATAGAATTATTATTTAGCTATGTGTCTTCAAAGTATATGTTTAAAGAAAAAGTCAAAATTACAGAAATTTTAGGGATAATTATATTTGTAGTAGGTGTACTAATTTTACTACTTAATAAAAGCTAATTAATTCTTCCAAGATAATTAACCATTACAACACCAATAATAATTAAAAAAATCCCAATTAACCCATACATATTTGGTATCTGGTTATATTTAATCATACCGAAGACTAAAATAGCAGCCACTGTTATCCCACTATAAGTAGCATAAGTAAAACCTACTGGTATCATAGACATTGTTTTTGCAAGTCCATACATAGTTATACACATAAAAGCTATTGATAATATCGTTGGAGTTAATTTTGAAAATCCATCTGAAATTTTAGCAAAACTATTTGCAGCAATTCCTGTTGATATAGCTAATACCAAATAAATATAACCAGATAATGGTTTCATTTATTTGTTCCTAATAAGTTAACTATTAAGACACCCGATATAATTAAAATCAATCCAATTATTGTATAAAAATTTGGTACTTGATTAAATTTTATAACACCAACAGCAGCTGTTGCAATTATACATAAGCCTGCAAAAGAGGCATATGTTATTCCAACTGGTATACTTTTCATAACTAAAGACAAAGTATACATGCATCCAACAATTGTTACTGCTGTGATTATACTAGGTATTAATAATGTAAAACCTTGAGCACTTTTAGCAAAACTGTTAGATGCTGTTCCAAGAATTACTGCGATTAATAAAATTATATAAGCAGTTATATTATTCATTTGCCTTCGACCATTTGATTGCATCTTCCATTCTATCATCTCCCCAGAATATTTCATTTTTTACAACAAATGACGGACTTCCAAATATTTTGTTTTTTCTAGCTTTTTCTGTATTTGATAAATAAATATTATTTATTTCCTCAGAGCTTGCCTCTGAAACAATCTTTTCTTTATCTAAGCTTAGTTTTTCGCAGATTTCACTCAAGTTGGGTTCAACAGCAGGCTCTTTTCCTTCTTGAAACCATCGTTTATACGTAAGCTGAACGTAATCTACACCCCAGTTATTTTTTAAACCTAATATTGCAATTTTATTAGCTAAATCAAATTCTGTTAAAGGGTAAGGGACTGGTGTTTTGGCAAAAAATCCATAATTTTTTGCTCGTCTTTCTATGTCCCTCCACATGTAATCTACTTTATTTTTTTTTTCTTTAGGAAAGGGAACATTGTTCATTTCTTTCATTATTGCTCTCACACTAAAAGGAGTCCAGCTAAACTTAATTTGATGTTGTTTTTCTGCTTCTAGTGCTCGAGTAACGGAAAGATAAGTATAAGTACTTCCGATAGAAAAATAGAAATCTATGTTGTTCACTTATTTTGGCATTGGTGTTGCGCCAGTTTCTAAACTAATCATTTTACCATCTTTGTATTTGTAGACTGCCATAACTGCTTCTACATTACCATCATCAAATGTTACGAACGCATGGTGAACACCAACTTCATCATTTTCATAAACAATTCTAGTTTTATCTTGCTTGATATCACCACTCATTGCCCATTTGATAACATCACCTTTAGTTAAAACACTCCCTGATTTATGCATTGTGAATTTAAAATCATCATGCAAAAGTTCGTTCATTGCTGCTTCATCTTTATTTTTAATTGCAGCACTATATTTTTCTAATATTGACATTTTTTTCTCCTTTATGCTCCTTTAATTATTAATGTATTTGATACTGTATTATCTAATCTAATTTGTCTGATAGGTTTATATATTTCTGAATTGTACCACTCAAAAACTTTTTCATAGGATGGGAATTTAATTACAACAGTTCTTGGATATTTCCACTCACCTTCAATAACTTCATTTTCGCCACCTCTTATTATGTATTCGCCGCCAAACATTTGAGCAGTTGGAGGAGCTTTTTCCAAATACTCTTTGTAATTTTCAGGATTTAGCACATTAATATTTAATATGATATATCCTGAAGGCATTACAAACCTTATTACAAAAATTATTACATATCTACTTTATTTAATTCGTAGACACTGTAACTTTCCATAACTTCTTTCATAACTGGACCTGATACTGGATTACTTCCATCTATGAACGCTTTTAGAGCAGCTTTATTGATCACAAAAATTTTAAACATTACTGTTTTTTTGTCAGGTGCAACTGTTCCAATTGTTTTTGATACATTTGCAACTTTCGATCTCTCTGCCATACCAGCATCTGATTGCATAAAGCCCATAAACTTTTCTAGCATCCCTTCTTTAAGGTGAGCTACGACTAATGTTTCTGTTTCCATAATTTATCCTTTCTTTATATTAATTGTTTATCCACTAAAATTTTCCATAAAATCTTCATGCATTGGTGTAATCTTTGCTGAATCTAAATCCACACCTGCTTCAGCTCTTGCTGCATGAAGTTCTTTGTCATTTTTAAATGCTTCAAAACCTTGCATGGTTGCATACTTAACGATTACAGTAAATTTTGAAGGGTCTTCTTTAGATACACCCGCAAAAATAATAGTAGCACCAAATCCTTTAATTTTTTCAGCATTCGCCTTTACCATATTCATCCAAGATGAAAATGATTTTATATTTTCTTCTATTTTTATGATCATTTCTTTTTCCTTTTTATTTTACCGGTGTCATAATTTTCTGTCCTTCGACACCAATTGCAACTACAATCGCTTTAACTGGAACATTTCCAATATTTTTCGACTCGTGTACAATTCCAACATCTTCAACAAATGCATCACCAGCTTTGAATACTTGGGTTTTTCCTTCATGAATTAATTCAATTTCACCTTGCTGGATCATAATTAAAACTGGAAATGAGTGCGTATGAGGAGTTACAGGAGCTCCTACAGGTACAGTAAATTCAAAAGCTGTTATTTTTGCTTTTCCAGTAGGGTATACAATATCATTTCCCATTCCTGTTTGACTTGTTGATAGAATTCTCTTTACGTGGCTATCTGCGTAAACATTAGCTGTAAATAAACTTAAAATTAATACTAAAATTGTTTTTTTCATTTTTTCCTTTCAGTTAGTTCAAATTATAAGTACCAACGATTTGATTGTAAGATTGTACAACTCCATCTTTAGCTGAATCAATTTGCGCATAAGATGTTGTTCCACCTCCAGAAATATTCTCATATTTCCCTGTTCCACTTACAAACTTCCATCTTAATATTTTTCCCATTACGCCTTCGTAATGTGTTGTTGTAGTACTACCATCTTCAAATTTGTTTATACAAATGCCTGTCTCAAAACCTTTTCCTTTAAGTCCAACAATTGATCCAACACAATATGATGAAGATCTGTCACCAAAAGTTGTTCCCTCAATAGCTTTATTACCAATAGTTCCTTCATATATTATCGAAAAATTGCCTTTATCATCACCTATAACTTTAGAAGTGCCAGAGAAAAAACCAGTTTGTTTAATTTGTCCTTGCTCAGCAAAAGCTGTACTCGACATAAATACGAAAATTAAAATAAAATATAATTTTTTCATAAACTCTTACTTCTTAATTGCATTGAACATGCTTAGTGTGTCATCAAACGCAATAAATAATGTCAGTTTACCATCATCGCTTACTTCAAAATAATGACCAAAAATAGTATCCATGCCATCTGCCTTAGCAGTTGCTTTAACAAACACTTTATTCCCCTCACTAATCATCATATCAGGGGTTACTGAAAAATTACTCCAAAGATTTGGAACTTGCATCATGGTTTTCATATATGCCTCTTTGCCTTTATGAGTTCCTGACATTGGATGCTTATCCCCAGGATAAATCCAAGTGATATCATCATGTACCATTTCCATAAATCCCTCCATATCTCCTTTGCCAAAAAGTTCATATCCTTTTTTAACTACTTCTTTTGCGTCCATAAAATTTCCTTAATTTTTTAATTATTATTATTTATTGTAAGTTAAAAATGTAATGGTTTTATTACAGTGCTGATATGCGTGATTATATCCAATCGGGATAAGGTAAACCTTTTTCAATTAAAAAAGGTTTATTAAACATCTTTGAGTTGTATCTGTCTGATTTGTCGCAAAGAATAGTGACAATAGTTTTTCCTGGTCCTAATTTTTTACCCAATCTTATTGCGCCTGCAATATTTACTCCACAACTTGTTCCAAGACTTAAACCTTCATTTTTGATTAAATCATATAGTATTGGCAAAGACTCTTTATCTTCAATTGAAAAGGCTCCATCTATTTTTGCTTCTGCAAAATTAGCAGTTACTCTGCTGGATCCAATGCCTTCAGTTATTGATCCACCTTCAGCTTTTAACTCACCGTTTTCAATGTGATTGTAAAGAGAGGATCCCTTTGGATCTGATAGATAAATTTTTATATCTTTATTTTTCTCTTTTAAAAAACTACTTACTCCACCAATTGTTCCCCCAGTTCCAGAAGAACATACAAATCCATCAACTTTACCTTCAGTTTGTTCCCATATCTCAGGACCCGTTGTATTATAGTGACCTTTTGAGTTTGCTGTATTATCAAATTGATTTGCCCAAACAACTCCGTGATTATTTGAACTTTTTAGGTCTTCAGCCATTCTAGCAGCAACTTTAACAAAGTTATTTTCATCTTTATAAGGTTTTGGTGGAACTAATTTTAAATCTGCACCAATATTTCTTAATGTATCTTTTTTTTCTTGAGTTTGATTATCATTCATTACAATAATCGTTTTGTAACCAAGTGAATTTCCAATAAGGCATAAACCAATGCCAGTGTTTCCTGCAGTTCCTTCTACAATTATTCCACCTTTAGATATTAATTTTTTTTGTTCAGCATCCCTTATTAAAGCAAGTGCTGCTCTGTCTTTTACAGATCCTCCTGGATTTAAATATTCGGCTTTACCATAAATGTTACAGCCAGTTATTTCAGATGCAGCTTTCAGTTTTATTAAAGGAGTATTTCCAATTGATTGGATAAAATCATCCTTGTAATTTTTCATTATTCTTTTTCCTCATTGCCATTTGTAACAGCATAAGGTTTAAATTCTTCAGTTGCTGTTCCAACATTCTTAGCAGGTATTCCTACCATAACAGCATTTTCAGGAACATTTTTTGTTACAACTGCATTAGCACCAATTCTTGCATTTTTCCCTACAACTACAGGCCCCAAAATTTGTGCCCCTGAACCAACAACAACATTATCATGAAGAGTAGGGTGTCTTTTAATTTCTCTTTGATCATTGGAATTTATGCTTGGAGATATTCCACCTAAAGTAACCATATGATAAATTGTTACGTTATCTGCAATGTCAGATGTTTCACCTATAACGACGCCCATACCGTGATCAATAAATAAATTTTTACCTATCTTAGCTCTTGGATGAATTTCAATACCAGTTAAAAATCTTGAAAATTGAGAAATTATTCTTGCGATAAGATCGAATTTTGCAGTAGCAAAAAAATTTGCAATTCTGTGAAAAAATACAGCCTTAACGCCAGGGTACGTTAATATTACACTTAACTTAGATCTTGCCGCTGGATCCCTATCAATAATTGATTGCAAATAGCCATTCATAGACTGCCTATATAGTTATTAATGTTGGAATTTAAAGTTAATTAATATTGTCTAAAGTAAGCCCTTTTACATTAGCTGGCACTGCGACATCCATCATTTTTGGATTTGCAAGATTTAGATTATTCATTATATCCGCGTATTCTTCCTTTGAACTTACTTTTAATCTTGGATTATTATTTTTTTCATTTTCAATAGTGGAAAATTTCTTGCCATTATAATCATGAGCTGGAAATACGAGAGTTTTTTCGGGTAATTTTAATAATTTATTAAATATAGAATCATAAGCATCGTAAGCATTACCATTTTGAAAATCTGTTCTACCACTTCCATTTATTAAAAGTGTATCTCCAGTAAAAACTCTATCATTCATCAAAAAACTATAAGAGCAGTCAGTATGACCAGGAGTATAAATTGCTTGAAGTTCAACTTCTTCAACTTTAATTTTTTCACCATCTTTAATTCTTAGATCTATCACTTCTGATTTAGATTTTTCTCCCATAACTCTTATACAGTTTGTTCTTTTATTTAATTCATTTAATGCTGAGATGTGATCAGCATGAATGTGAGTATCAATTACTTTTACAAGTTTAAGATCTAAATTATTTAATATAGTTGAATACTCATCAGAATGTTCAATGACTGGATCAATTATTAATGCTTCTCTACCTTCACCACTTGCAATTATATAAGTGTATGTAGAAGATTTTTGATCGAAAAGTTGTTCAAATATCATAAATACTTAACTTTATAAAAGTTTGCTTAGTAAAACAATCTTTCATATAATATTTTTTTTATAAGGAGGAGACAATGTTAAAAATAAATAGTATGTGTCCTGATTTTCAAGCTAAAACAACTGAAGGAGATATTTCTTTTCACGAATGGTTAGGTGATAGTTGGGGAGTTATTTTTTCACACCCTAAAGATTTTACACCAGTTTGTACTACAGAACTTGGTGCTTTAGGATTAATGAAAGATGAATTCGATAAAAGAAATGTCAAAGTAATTGGTTTAAGCGTTGATGGGGTAGAGGATCATAAAAAATGGCTAGATGATATTAAAGATGTATCTGGTACAAAACCAAATTATCCAATTATTGCTGATGAAGATTTAAAAGTAGCAAAATTGTTTAATATGTTGGAAGCAGATGCTGGAACAACCTCAATGGGTAGAACTGCAGTTGATAATGAAACTGTAAGAACTATTTTTGTAATCAGACCTGATAAGAGAATTGGATTATATCTTACATATCCTATGGCAACTGGAAGAAACTTTTTAGAGATTTTGCGAGCAATAGACTCTATGCAGCTAACAGCTAAACATAAAGTAGCTACTCCTGCTAATTGGAAAAAGGGAGAGGATGTTGTTATTTTGCCAGCGATTAAAGATGATGAAGCTAAAAAAATATATCCAGATGGATGGGAAACTGTAAAACCTTATCTAAGAAAGGTACCAGATCCTTCTAAGTAAATTGGATAAAAATATTTTAAACCGACAATCTCAGCATTGGGAAACTAATTTCTCAAATAAGCCTGAGATGTTTGGTTTAGAACCAAGTTTACCTGCAAAAAAAGCTTTAAATATTTTCAAAGAAAATAATTATTCTAAAATTGTTGAGCTAGGAGCAGGTCTAGGAAGAGATAGCATTTACTTTGGAAAGAATTCGATAAATGTGACAGCATTAGACTATAGTGAAAATGGAATTAAAATTATCAATGAAAAAATAAAAAAAGAAAATTTAACATCTTCAATTTCAACATTAAAATTTGACATAAGAGAAGACTTACCATTTGAAACTAATTCAGTTGACGCTTGTTATTCACATATGCTTTATTGCATGGCTTTAACCCAGAAAGATTTGGACAAACTTAATAGCGAAATTCATAGAATTTTAAAACCTGGAGGATTAAATATTTACACAGTCAGAAATACTGATGATGGAGACTATAAAAAAGGAATTCATAGAGGAGAAGATCTATACGAAATAGATGGTTTTATTATTCATTTTTTTTCTAAAGATAAAATACTGAATTTAACAAATGGATTTAAAAACTTAAATATTGAGTATTTTGAAGAAGGATCATTTCCAAGAAAATTATATTTTATTTGTAATAAAAAAAATTGAATTTACTTTAAATTTTTGTATTTTTTCATGCAAACTTGAGCTAACAAAAGATTTGGGTCTATAAATAATTTTGAATCTTTTGCTTTTTTAAAAGATTTGTATGAAAAAATAGCTATTGGTAGTTCTGTACAACCAAGAATTATTTTTTTACATTTTTTTTTCATTAAAAATTTAACTGCTGGTCTTAAAGCTTTTTCAGCATCTTTTACTTTACCTTTTTTCACATATTTAATTGCAGTATTTACTGAACTCTTTTGTAACCTTTCACTCGGACTTATCAAATTATAATTTTTTTCAAAATACTTATGGTAGATTTTTGTGTCTAAAGTAGCTTCAGTACATAATAATCCTATAGTTGAATTTTTCTTAAATTTTTTTTTTGTGTTTAAATATACCTCTTTTGGCATACTAAGAAATGGTACTGATATTTTTTTTTGAATATCTTCATGCCAGTAATGTGCTGTGTTGCAAGGCATTACAATAAACTTGCACTTATTTTTTTCCAGCATTTGACAACCAGCAATTAATTCTTTTAAAACATTTTTGTATTGTTTTAAATTCTCTGCTCTTCGTGGTGTATTTGATTTATTATAGAGGACAAACATTGGGTATTTTTGATCTAATTTTCCTCTGTTTAATTTTGCAAGCTTATCACAAAAGTCTAAGCCCGCTTGAGTTCCCATACCTCCTAATATACCAATCATAATTTAAATAATATCTTCTATATTAAAATTCAAAACATCTATATAGATATTTAAATAACAGCAAAAATATATTGACGCTAATTATGAATAGAAATTTATCTTTACTTACGTTAAGTCAGATATTCGGTTTTACAACAGCAACTATAACAGTATTTCTCAGTGGAATTGTTGGTTCCCAAATTAGCTCAAATCAATCTTTATCAACTTTGCCAACTGCTTTATTCGTAGTTGGAACTGCAAGTTTTACTGTCTTAGCGGCTAATATTATGAGTAAAATTGGAAGGAGAAATGGTTTTGTATTTGCGGCTATAGGAAGTTCATGTTCTGCACTACTTGCTGCTTTTGCAATCAGTCAGAAAAATTTTAATTTATTTTGTCTATCTTGCTTAATTCTTGGAATGGGAGCTGCATTTAATCATCAATATAGATTTGCAGCAGCTGAAAGTGTTGAAAAAGACAAAATACCAAAAGCAATTTCTACTCTTCTAATGGCAGGGATTGTGTCAGCATTTTTAGGCATAAGTCTTGCAAATTACACTAAAGATTTAATCCAAGATCAATTGTATGTTGGTTCTTATCTTTTATTATCTTTCCTTTCTTTTATGCCTGGAGTTTTTTTATTTTTTTTCAAAAATGTAGAAAATGTTCAGGAGGATAGTTTAAAAGAAGGAAATATAAGAAATCTAAAATCTATCGTATTACAACCAAGGTTTTTACAAGCAATTACTGCAGCTGCTTTTGCTTATGCTGTAATGTCATTTTTAATGACAGCAACTCCTTTAAGTATGCATGTTATGGAAAATATGAGCTTGAAAGAAACTGGGTTAGTATTACAATTTCATGTGGTTGCAATGTTTTTACCTTCGCTAATAACAGGTAATTTAATAAAAAAATATGGACACAGTGCAATAATTTATGGTGGAGTTTTATTTTTTTTCATCACAGTTCTTTTAAGTTTATTTGAACAGACATATCTTAATTATATGCTCTCATTAATTTTTTTAGGTCTCGGTTGGAATTTTTTGTTTATATCAGGTACCAGCTTAGTAGTTTTGACTTATAACAAAGAAGAAAAATTTAAAGTACAAGGGATAAATGATTTAATTGTTTTTTCAACTATGGCTTTGGCTAGTTTATCGGCTGGAATTTTACTAAATTCTATTGGATGGAAAATGATGAATCTTATTTGTATTCCATTTTTAATATTAATTATTTTAGTAAGTTTTGTCGCTGATAAAAAATCAGTTTCTTAAACATGTCTTTTCTTTTTTTAGGTTTTTTGACGGGTTTAACATTAATTTTTGCAATAGGACCACAAAATGTTTTTGTAATAGAGCAAGGACTAAAGAGACAATATATATTTTTAGTTTGCTTAGTCTGTGCATTATCTGATTTGATTTTAATTTTCTTAGGTATCTTTTTATTTAATTATTTTTCTAATTATTTTAATAATGTAGTGGAGCTAATTTTAAATATCCTTTTAATTATTTTTTTATCTTTTTTTATTTATGGAAAAATTAAAGAAATATTTAAATTTAAATCTTTAGAATTCAAAAATAATGTCATAGCACAGAGCTCATTTAATATTTTTATTAAGACCTTAGGTTTTACATATTTAAACCCACACGTATATTCTGATACAGTATTTTTTTTAGGAAATTTCTCAAAATCTTTTAATATTGAAAACAAAATTTACTTTGGAATAGGTGCTTCAATAGCCTCTTTTTTATTTTTTTTTTCTTTAGGATATTTATCTAAGATTTTTTCGAACAAATTAAATAACAGAAGCTTTTGGAAATACATAAATATTTTTATTATAATATTTATGTTAGGTATAATTTTTTACATTATTAGAGATATTATTTATTAAAGATTTTTTTTGATAATTTATTAACCTTTAAATAGTTTCCATCAAATTCGTATTGAGTGTGATATTTTCCAGGAAACGCAATGCATTTTATATCTGCACTTAAAGCAGAATTTAAACTTTCTTCTGTATCTTCAATTGCAACACATTCCTCTGAGTTAATATTCAAGTATTTTAAAGCATAATTATAAATATCGGGATATGGTTTTTCTCTTAATATGAATTCATTGTTGCCGATAAAATCAAAATCTTTTTTTTCAATTCTTCCTCTTAACGAGTTAAAAATAGAATTGATATTATTACTTGTTGTTGAGCTAGCAAGCCCAATTTTTATTTTGTTCTTTTTGCAAAATTGAATTATTTCTTTTACACCGTCTCTAGGCTCAACTTTGTGTTTGTTTAAATATTCATTAAAAATTTTGGTTTTTAAATTTCTTATTTTTTTTCCATCTATTTCAATACTAGTATCTTTTGCGTAATCATTAATTCTCGTCGTTCCACCTGATTTTGACAATAGTTTTCTGTATATATCTTCATCCCAAAACCAGTCTAAACCACTTATTTTAAAAGCTTCATTAAATGCGTCTCTTTGAAGATCTGATGTCTCAGCTAAGGTTCCAATTGAACCAAATAAAACAGCTTTATAGCTCATTATCCCTTCACGGCACCAGCTGTTAATCCACTGATTACTTGTCTTTGGAAAAACATGACTAACATAAATAAAGGAGCAGTAGCCGAAACAACTGCTGAAACAGCCCACATCAAATTACCTTCATGTTGATTTGTTCCAAGATAACTTTGTATTTTAGGAACCATAGTATGATTTTCCTGATTCAATAAAAGAGCAGTCACTGTAAAATCATTATACGCAAGCATTAAACTAAATAATCCAGCTGTTATTACTCCAGGCCACATAACTGGCATAATGATATGTCTAAATGCTTGAAAATAAGAACAGCCATCAATTAAAGCACTTTCATCAAGTTCTTTAGGAACAGTTTTAAAAAATGAATACAATAACCATAATGTAAATGGTTGATTTATTGCAACAAGAACAACAATGGTCGTTGGTAGTATTCCCCAAATTTGTAATTGAAAAAACGGAAATAAATAACCAGAGACTAATGTAATATGTGGCATTGCTCTAAAAATTAATGCTGCAATTAAAATCCAAAATGCATAATTTCTTGTTGATCTAGATAAAGCATAAGCTCCCAAGGTCCCGAGGAACAATGAAATGGTTACAACAAAAAATGTAACTATAACTGTATTCCTAGATGCTTTCCAAAACTCTCCTTCAGTCCATGCTTGACTATAAGCATCTGTTGTAAACTTTCCTCCAGTTTCTAACAATGTATTGAATGCTGTAATAGCATACCACCAGTCGGCTCTTGAAAAAAAGTCAGCTCTTACTTTAAATGACCCCCAGAAAGTCCAAATAAAGGGAAAGCATGCAACCAACAACCAAACTATTATAAAGGTTGTATTAAAAATTTTTAAAGCATTTGATCTTTTATCAAGTCCGTATTCCATTTATCTCGCTGTCCTAAATTCCTTCCATGTTCTTATTAAAACTGGTGCCAAAAGTATGGCTATCCCAACAATTGTCATCATTGAGGTGGCTGCGGCTGAACCAAATAATATTACTTCCTCATTAACGAGGTTATCATAAATTAACCATGACAATGATTGAGCACTTCCTTCAGCACTGAAACCAATTATAGGTTCAAAAACTCTAAAATTATCCATCAAGGATATGAGAGCAACAAATGTAACTACAGGATAAATATGAGGCAAAACAATATGTCTTACTCTCTGCCATCTTGATGCTCCATCAATAATAGCTGCTTCAACAGGTTCTTGCGGAACAGTTTGTAAAGCTGCATAAAATACTACAAAAGCAAATGGTGAATGGTGCCAAATTCCATATATTATTATAGTTATCCAAGTAAGAGTTTTTGAAGATTTTAACGATAAATAAGGATCATCCATTAACATTTGCAAATTCGCGCCAATAATTCCTTCTGCATCTATCATCCAAAATAAAACTAAAGAACCTACCAGTGGAGTAACAATCATCGGCAATATGGTTCCAAATATTAATGGTCCTCTAATTCTTCTAGTTACTGCATTAAGACTTAATGCAATTATAAAACCTAAAAGTAAGACGTTAGGCGTTACAAACAAACAATAAGTTAAAGTAAAAATTAGAGCCTTGTAAAAGGGTAGGTTGGTAACTTGATCTACAAATTCCCCAAAACTATTTGTTTCATTCCAAAATTTTCCAATTTCTTCTATTGCAAGATGATTTCTATCTACATAAGTCCCAAATCCATTGAATTTTCCTAAAGGCTTTTCTTCTCGAATTTTAGAGGTTTTTTCTTGGTCAACAACTATTGAAACTGTACATCCAAAAGGATCACATTTTTTTACTTCCTTAACTACTTGGTCGTGCTGTGCATAAAATGATTGTATCCCTGTTGAAATAATAGGAAGACCTATAAATAAAATCATTGCCAATCCAGTTGGCAAGAAAAACCAAAAGAAAGTTTTGTTAGGCATTAATATAATAAGTGGGGATTTTCATCCCCACTTAAAATTTATTGATTATAGAAAGCCTTGTTCTTTTGCTTTACTCATGTAAGCTGCTTCCACATCTTTTAAAGCTTGTTCTGCTGACTCTTTACCTTGTAAAAATTCAACAATCTCACTTCCTAATGCACCATGCATTAAACCCATTTGTGGTAACATTGGATATGGTTTAGCTTTCATTTTAACAGCTTCGATAACTCCAATTGATTTCGGTCCAGGCTTAAAACCTTCAATTAACCAAACAGCTTGATCCGCTGCATCTGCAACCATCTTTTTGTTAGCAGCTGCGTGTGCCAAAGCTCTAAATGTTGCTTCAGCATCAGCGTCAGATCTATTTTTTGCTAATGTGAAACCGTCCCACCATAAAGTCGCCGCTGGTATGTTTCCTCCAGCAACTGTTGCTGGTCCAGTTAATTTAGTTGCAGCTGTAATTTTTGCATCACCATCATCATCAAGCAATGTTCCTGATCTTGATGCCCAAAGAGTCATTAATGCAACATTTCCAGATTCCCATTCAACCTTAATAGCTTCACTATCGTGAGTTAAATAATCTGGGTTACTTAAACCTGCTAATTTTTTTAGCATATTTAATGTTGCTACGCCTTTTGCATTGTTAATGCTTGGCTGAGCAGTTCCTGCCTTAAAGAATTCTCCTCCATGTCCAATGTACATGTTAACGAATTCTTCTGCTAAATTCCAACCAGCTTTGTATGCTGCTGCGTAAGGATATTGCATTTTACCAGAAGCTCTTATTTTTTCTGATGCCGCAACTACTTCCTCATATGTTTTAGGAACAGCTATACCCAATTCTTTTAAAACATCTTCTCTGTAATATAAGTGCTGAGTGTTTGCCATAAAAGCAACTGCCATTATTTTTCCATCAATTGTTATCAATTGAGAGTCTTGTATTCCTTTTCCATATTTCTTGACAAGATCATCAAGTGGTCTAATTAAGTCTTGGTTCATCAAAGGAACTATAGAGCTATTTGCTGCAATTCTTGCAGAAAACTCTGATGGATTTGCAGTTAGAGCTGGTACAGCAATTTTATTGTGCTCAGATGAGTGTGTGACTTTAAAATCTGCACTTCCTTTACATCCTTTAGCAGTTTCCACGAAAGTTCTTAAAGCTGGAAAATCATTAGCTAAAATATTTATTGATCCACTCTTAATGTTACAATCTGCATAAGCAGAAGTTCCAAAAAGAAGAAACAATAAAGATATTAATATTTTTTTCATATTTGTTTCCCTCATTAAATTTAAATTTATGAATGAAAGGATATATATTCCCTAGGGAATTTAAAAGTATTTTTTAAATCGCATTTGACGCAAGCTCTGCACCTGCGACCAAAGATTCAAATTTCTTGTAAACAATATTTTCATCAACATTTCCAAAGCCTGCAAAAGTACTAAATCCACAATCACTTCCAGCCATCAATTGATCTTTATCAATTACTTTTGAATACTGAATTATTCTATTTTTTACTAACTCTTCATGCTCTATGAAGTTTGAGGTTGAGTCTATTACACCAGGAACTATTACTTTATCATTAGGAAGTTTAATATTCTCAAAAACCTGCCATTCATGAGCATGTCTTGGGTTCGAGGCTTCAATTAAATAAGTTTGGATATTTGCTTTTAAAGCAATAGGTAATATTTTTTCTAATTCAATATCGTGAAGATGTGGTCCTTCATAATTTCCCCAGCAGATATGCATTCTCAACTTAGAGGCATCGATATCTTTGGTTGCTTCATTAAGACATTCGATTTGTTTTTCAGCTCTAACCAAAAATTCTTCATCTGATACATTTTTAAAAGTCATATGTCTTGCTAGTGCAAGATCTGGGCAATCAATTTGCAATAATAAATCATTCTTTGTTATTTCATCGTATTCAGTTTTCATCATTTTTGATAATGCCTCTAAATAATCATCATCATTTTTATAGAATTTGTTTGGAAGAAAATTTGAAATTACTCCTGGTGAAGCAGAGTTAATAAATCCTTGAGGATGGTTATTTTTTTTTAACGCTGATTTTAAATTACTGATATCTTTAGTAAGAGACTCAGTATCTTTGATTTTTAAATCAGCAGTACAACATGGTCTTGTATAAGTAGGCGTACCCCCTGATTTTGCAATTTTTTCTTTATATGATGGAAAATCATCCAAGTCTTTAGGAGCTCTTCTTTCGCTTTCACCGCTAAAGCCATGTAAACGATCCTTGACGTAGGTAGCGTAGCTTATTTTTGACATTTCACCATCACTTATAATGTCAATTCCGATATCAATTTGTTTTTTTACAATTTTGTTTACATCTTCTTCAATTATCTTATCAAGTTCTCCTTGATCAAATAATTCATTTTTATCTTTTTTAAATAGTATCTCAGATAGCTTTTTTGATCTTGGCAGACTTCCAACATGTGTGGTTTTAATTTTATTCATAGTTTTTACATTAATATTTGTTTCCAAATAGCTACTTCATCAAATAATACCCATTCTCTTATTATTTTATCATCTCTTAATTCTGCATGATTTATACCCATTATAAATAAATCTTTGTCAGTCTTTTTCCCAAATTCTTCACTGTCTTTAGAGTGCTTACCACTTAAAAACCATCTGATTGTTGCTTTTTGATTGTTATTTTTTTCATCTAATGATGCAACATGTTCGATTGTAAACTTTATTTCAGAAAATATATTTTTTAAAGAGCTCCAATATTTAATTATATCTTCACTGCCATTTCCAACTTTATTACTTGGCCAAAATAGACTGGCTGCTCTATCATAATCTTCAAAATCATAATCATTATTAAATATTTTCTTTAAAATATTGGAATATATATAACCTGATGAAACTTCATTAACTTTTACTGGAGTATAATCTGATTTTTTATCAGAAGATCTATTAAAAACTTTGATAGCTTTAGACACCCCACCTTCTTTATCAATTAAATGCCTTGCAAATTGCGCAGGTGTATAACCTAGCTGTCGAACCATTGCACCTTGATCTCTCACAATCCACTCATCATAAACCTGATTATTTTTACATGCACAGTCAGCTATAACTCTATAAACAATTTTGTTTCCTGTTTTTTTTCCGTAATACCCGTCATTTAAATGTGTAGCTTTGCTCAGAATTCTGTGAGATGAATGATATCCTTCATCGTCATTTCCACTCCAAATTACATCTTCACCTAATAATTGTCTGTCTGGAAATTCGTCTAAAGTTTTATAAGTTGCATCAATAACAGGTTTAAAACCATAGGTTATTCCAAAGGGTGATCTTACAGGGATATTCTCTGAATAATATTTAGATATCGACTCGACATCTTTCCCTTCCCAAATTTGTTTAGTAATTTTTAAAATGTAATCAGTTAAATTTTTATAATTACTATCAAATCCTTTCATTAGATCTGACTTACAAAATTTAAAATACTATTTTCTGAATTATTACAAGAGATATCTATTTTGCTACTCAAAGGAACTGAAAAAGTGTCTCCTTTTTCTAATTTTATATTTGAGTTTCCTATTACTATTTTCCAATTACCTTCTTGAGCAAAAAGAACGGTAGGCTTTATACATTCAATACCCTTAATTTCGCCAGATATAGAATTTAATGTTGTTAAATTAAATCCAGTATCTTGTTTGATTGAAGGTTCATAAGTTTTTTTATTAAATTTGTTTCCTAATACTTGATATAATTTAATACCATTAACTTCATCGCTAATATTGTTTTGTTTATTTCTATAAATATTTTTTTCTAATTCTTCTGGCAAATAATTATCAAATCTTTCTAATTCATCTTGAGTGATAGGCTCTATCATCTTTCTACCGTTAGGCACTTCAACCTTTTTTAAATCTATTAACGAATTATCATCAAGCAATGCCATACCGGTCTCTTTTGCCTTTTTTAAAATTTCCGGAACCCATGTTATTATACCAGGATCATCTCCGCCTAATACAACAAACATCAAACTTTCTTTATCTCCAACATTTTCAAATGCCCTGAACATATTTGTAGGCATTGAAATTATATCGCCAGCTTTTAATATTGTTTCTTGTTTTCCATCAGCACCCCAATAAAATCTCCATTTACCTGAGTAAATTACAAACACTTCAGCCGTAGTATGACTGTGAAGACCAGATCCATTTTTTGGCATAGCACTCACTGCTCCTAAATTATACCCATGTAAAGACTGTATTTTTATTAGTTGTTTTGTGTCTTCAGCGACACCACGTCCAATAATTGTATAATTTTTTCTTTCTTTATGACCTTCTAATCTACCCTCTACAAAAGGAAGGCTACTCGGAACGAGCTCATTAAATTTTGCCAATCTATCAATCATATTCTTGTTATTTATCTCTATTTAAATATAAATTGCAATTTATGCAAATAGAACAATTTGATACAGGTCTTAAAATTAAGAAAAACATTGAAGATGTAGAAATTACACCTATCCAAAACTTAAATAATAAAAAATTTATTATTGAGAATTTTAGAAATATTTATGGATTAAAAAAGATTAATCTTAAAAAAAATTTACTAAATATATTTGACAAAGATATCAAAGTTAATTGTTTTGAACCATTAAATGAATTTAATGGCATAGATAATTTTATAGAAAAATTTTGGAATCCTTTATTTGATGCATTTCCAGACATCGAAAGAAGAGAAAATATCATCCTTGGAGGCTCTTTTAGAGACAAAGTCCAAGTTGGTTCTTATTCTACTTTATCAGGTTTCTTTTTAAAGCCTTGGTTAGGTATAAAACCAAATTTTAAAATGATTAATCTTAAATGTTGTGAAATTCATGAAATTAAAAATGAAAGAATTATTGAAAGTCATATCTTAATTGATGTGATGGATTTTTTAAGACAAGCTGACAAATGGGTTATTAATCCATCAAGAGGATCCGAAGGAGCATGGTTACCTCCGTTTAATACAGATGGAGTAAATTTTTTTGAAGAAGACATGAGTAAATCTAAAAATTCATTACAACAGGCTTTGAGCATGAATAGAAGTTTAGATATTAAACCTGAGAAAGAAAATATTTCTAAAGATGAATTAAGACAAAGGTTAATAAATCATCCTCAAAAAGAGTTTTGGCACAAAGATATGATTTGGTACGGTCCTTGTGGAATTGGAACATCGAGGTCATTAGAAGGATTTGTAGATATGCATCAGCTACCTTTTAGAAAATCATTTTCTGAGAGAAATTATTGGGAATTAGGACATTATTGCGAAATTGGAGACGGAAAATTTTCTCTATGTGGTGGATGGCATAGTTTAAAGGCAAAGTATGGATCAAATGATTGGCTTGGATATACAGCAGATAACCAAGACGTTGTTATGAGAGTAATGGACTTTTATCATCATGATGAAGGATTAATTAGAGAGAATTGGGTACCTATAGATGTAGTTCATATTTTAAAACAAATAGGTATTGATGTGTTTGAAAAAATTAAAAATACTTAGATTTAAATAAGTTTATAGTTTTTGAGTGTAATAGAAAAAAATAAAATTATTTATTTAGTTAGAGAAACCATACTTTCTAAGTCTCACATCACCAGTTCTAGCATGAGCCTCCATACCTTCATATCTAGAAATTCTAGCTGCTGCAGCACCAACTTCTTTGTTAGATTCTTTATTCATCTTTTGGTAAGTAACTGTTTTTATAAATTTTCCAACGTATAAGCCTCCAGTATATTTTCCTGCACCTTTTGTTGGTAGAATATGATTTGGTCCAGAGCATTTATCTCCATATGCAACTGTTGTTTCTTCACCTAAAAATAAAGAACCATAATTTTTAAGATTTTTTAAATACCAGTCTAAGTTTTCAGCTTGAACCTCCAAATGTTCAGGTGCATATTCATCACTCACTTTCATCATTTCTTCTTTGGTATCACACATAATTACTTCTCCATAATCTCTCCATGCAGCATCAGCATTATTTCTATTATGTTCAGGTAGTTCTTGAATAATTTCTGGAACTCTTTTTATAACATAATCACATAAAGATTTATCAGTAGTGTAAAGCCAAGCTGGAGAGTCAGGACCATGTTCAGCCTGTCCAACTAAATCATAAGCGATTATTTCTTTGTCCGCTGTATGATCTGCAATAATGCCTATTTCGGTTGGTCCTGCAAATAAATCAATTCCAACTTTTCCAAATAAAATTCTTTTAGACTCTGCTACAAATTTATTTCCAGGTCCAACAATCATATCTACTTCAGGATTACCAAAGCAACCATAAGCTAGAGCACCAATTGCTCCTATTCCACCTATATTCATAATTACATCTGCACCACATAGGTTAGCTGTATAAATTATAATTGGGTTTGCACCATTTGAATCTTTTGGTGGACTTGTTGCAATTACATTCTTTACTCCTGCAACTTTTGCTGTTGTCACACTCATTATAGCAGAGGCGATATTATTGTATCTTCCACCAGGAACATAACACCCAACAGTATTTACAGGTATTAATTTTTGTCCCGCTATTAAACCAGGTGATAATTCAACTTCTGAGTCTTTTCCAAGATTTTCAAGCTGGTGTTCTGCAAACTTCCTAACTCTTTCATGAGAAAACTGAATATCGTCTTTAATCTTTTGATCTAAAGTTTTATTTATTTCTTCAATTTTTTCTTTGCTAACAATTATATCACCTTCATAATTATCAAATTTTTTTAAAATATCTTTGACACCTTGATCTTTAGTTTTTTCTAAATCTTTTAAAATAGAACTTACCTTAGTTCTTGTTTCATCTTCTCCTGTAAATGCAGTTTTTTCAGCTTTTTTTATATAAGTAATTGCCATTATTTTTCCTCTAATTTTACAAATATTTAAATTATATAAGATGTTTATTCAATAAAAGTTTAATCTAAAGCAACAACAGCTGCAGCTATAGAAGCAAGTCTTGCTGTCGCATCATCTGATCTACTTGTTATAACAACAGGTACTTTACCTCCAACAACTACGCCTGCTGCACATGCTCCCATAAAATAAATCATCATTTTTACAAGCGCATTTCCAGTTTCGACATTTGGAACTAATAATACATCAGCTTCCCCAGCAACTATATTCTCAATTCCCTTAATAGAAGCAGATTTTTTTGAAATACTATTGTCAAATGCTAAGGGTCCAAAAATATCAGCATTAAAATTTTCTTTACTCGCTAATTCAGTTAATTCTTTAGCTTCAACCGAACTCTGCACACTATTAATAACTTCTTCTGTTGCTGAAAGGATAGAAATCTTTGGTCTTGGAATATTAATTCTATGACTAAAATCTATAACATTTCTTAAAATATGCATTTTAGTTTTTAGGTTAGGAGAAACATTCAATGCTCCATCGGTTATGATTAATGGTTTGTCATCTTTTTGTAATGTCATATGCCAAATATGACTTAGTCTTGTTTTTCCAATTAATTTGAACTCTCTCTTAAGAACTTCTTTCATCAATATATCAGTATGAATATGTCCTTTTACAATAATTTTTACTTTGTCATCTGATGCAAGTTTTGTTGCAATACTTGCTGTATTATTTTCAACTGGCTCATTAATTATTTCAAAATTTGATATATCAAATTTAAGTTCATCTGCGCATTCTTGTATTTTTTGTTTATCACCTATTAATATTGGGGTGATCAATTTTTCAGAGACAGCATCCATTACCGACATCATTGGTAATTTTTTACCCGCATTTACAATGGCTGCTTTTACTCCTCTTTTTTGATGAGCTATGTTAAGTAGATTAACAGGGCAAACTGTGGATTTATCAGATAACATATGAGTTTAAATATTTGTTATGGTTCTAAATATCAATATTTTTTATTACGTTCGATATAAAAATAGTTTAAAATTGAACAAACGATGGAGATAGTTACAAAAATTGCACCTATAGCGTTAGCCTTTATAATGTTAGGTCTGGGATTGGGCTTATCAACTAGAGATTTTTTAAGAGTTATAAATAATCCAAAAGATTTTACAGTCGGAATAATTTGTCAATTAATCCTTCTCCCATTCGTCGCTTATATTTTACTTTTAATATTAAGATTACCAGTTGAATTAGCTTTAGGATTAATGATTATTGCTGCTGCTCCTGGAGGAGTAACTTCAAATGTCTTAACAAAATTTGCAAATGGAGATGTTGCATTATCTATTTCGTTAACAGCAGTAGGTAGTTTAATTAGTATTTTTTCTGTTCCATTTATTGTTTTTTCTTCAGCAAAATTATTAGGTGTAACTGATTTATCCTCAGATATTACGATGACTGGTATTGCTCTTAAAATGGCACTAGTTGTAACTGTGCCAGTAATTCTTGGAATGATAATTAGAAGATTCGCTGAAAACTTTATTTCATCTAATATTAATATTGTAAATAGAATTACAGGTATTTTATTTATTGTTGTATTTGCAGCGATATGGATTGAGGAAAGAGAAAATATAATATCATACTTAGGTCAAGCGGGTTTAGCTGTTTTAATATTAAATGTAGTCATGATGACTTTGGCATTTTATATTGCAAAAGGTTTTGCAACTGGAATACCACAGAGAAAATGTATTTCTTTAGAATGTGGATTACAAAATGGAACTTTAGCTGTATTTGTAGCAACACAAATTTTCAATGATGTCGCTTACATGGTTCCCACAGCTGCTTACGCATTAATAATGTATATAACTGGATTTATATTTATATATATTCTTAAAAATTCTAATTAAGATTTATTTGATTGTAGGTTCTTTTTATAAAAACATTTATTGATTTTAAATTTTCATCTTGGATTATCGACATATCTTTAAAATTTTGTTTGCTGACATCAAAATTTATCAATTTATTTTTGTCTAAAGAAATAAATTTATTTTTAATTAATTTTTTGATTTTTCTTACTACTGTTGGTCTTGGTATTCCTGTTATTTCAGAAATAGACATTGCATTAATTCCTTTTATTTTTTTATTAATAATTTTATCTCTCCATTTATCCAAATAACTATCAACTCCTTTAAGTTGTCTTCCAATTTTTGAATTATTATTCAAAATTATAGTTCCTAAAATAGTAAATATTTCCATATCACCAAAATAATTTTTCCATCTTAAGCAGTATGGGAATAAAAATTTATAAAATTGATACCAGCAAAATGAGAAATTATGTTTTATTAAGTTATTAATTTCATTACTGGACATTTCGTTTTTTGTAACTTTTTCTTCTTTTAAAATTTGACTAAAAACGGATAAAAGTGTGCATATATTTTTTAATGTATCATTTGGCTGTGTTGAATTGTATGCACTTCTGTCTATTGTAATCTTCTTGCCCTTTTTTTTAATTATTCCCTTTTTTTCTAGAGATATAACTTTTCTTCTGACACTTTCTTTGGGTATTCGAAGATCCTTTGATATTCTTATGAGGTTAATTTTCTCAATCTCTAATGTTTTATCCTTATAAAAATTATTGAAAGTTATATTTAAATTATTTCGTCTGTAAAAATCAAACTGTTTACTAATCAAATAAATTAGAATTGTGTAAGTATCTATATCTTTAAACACTTTATAAGCACCGACTGTCCATTCAGACATAAGTTTTAAAAAAAAAGGACTTAAAATATCAAAATGGTTTTTGAAAATTTTATCGATAAGCTCATCATCTAGTTCAGAATTTACACTTGGTAGCTGCTTCATAATGTATCAAAACCCAATTTGAACAATTTTAAAACTTGAGTCAACCCATTTTGAACAGTTAAATTCTGTAAAATTTTTTTACTATATGATTTAATAATTTAATGAGTACTGAAAGCTTAAACAGAACATCTAATATTGAAATACCTGAAAAAAAACTAAGAGTAATTCGAATGTCCCCTCGTAAAGTAAATATAGATGTTCTAAAGAAACGAGTAATCACTGAAAAGAAAAAAGAAGCACTTCAGTCAAAAATAATAATACTTTCAGTCTGTTTATCTATTGGAATACTAGGTTATTTTGCAGGTTAATTAGCTAAGAGAATATCTAAATCCTTTTTAATATTTTTTGGAATTTTTATAGATTTTTTTGAGTTTGTTTTTGCTCTTAAAAACTTTTGCTCGCCAGGATAAAAGATTGTTTGTCCTTTTAAATTAGGTATTTTTTTTATTCTTTTAATATTTTCTTTTATCTCTTTTTTATAATCTTTAACAAATAGATTGTCTTTAAATGCTAAAAATAAGTGACCGATATTTTGCGGCCCAGAGAAATCATCGAATGGGTCTTTTACTTTGCCACCGTGATTACTTCCAACAAATACTCCAGTTAAAATATCTACCATCCAAGCTAATCCAGATCCTCTAAATCCAGCTATTGGAAGTTGTACCCCAGCTAGAGCTTCCTTTGCATTTGTAGTTGGTTTACCAAATTTGTTTAAAGCAACTCCATATGGTATTTTTTTTCCTAACTTTTCTGCGATCCTAATTTTACCTCTATTAATCATAGACATTGATGTATCTAGTATAAATGGAACCTTGCTATTAGTTTGAGTTCCAAAACATATTGGATTAGTTCCAAAGACTGATTTTTTCCCACCAAAAGGCGCAATAGCTGGAGGAGCATTTGTAAATGCGAATGTTATTAAATTTTTTTTAACCGCTTGCTCAACGTAGTATCCGGATAGACCATAATGTCCGCTGTTTTTTACAGCAACTAACCCAATCCCTGTTTTTTTTGCGTTTTGAATAGTTTTTTTAATAGCCTCATCTGCTGCAACAAAACCAATAGAATTATCAGCATCAATTATTGATATAGATTTTGATATATTTTTTACAGTTATTTTAGGTCTCGGATTAATGACTTTTTTTGAGATTCTTTCACAATACATTTTTAAACGAGACAATCCATGTGAAGGCGCACCCACAAGCTCTGCATTCATAATTGCATTTGCGCAAACTATAGAGTGTTTTCTACTTAATTTAAAATTAGTAAAAATTTTAATAATTAAATTTTTAAGCTCTTTTTCATTCATAATTTATGTAAACATAATTGATTTGAAAATTAAACTATAAATTGAATATTTTTTTTATTTTTTAAAATTATCTTTAAATTTAAAGTAACAAAAGATTAACATTATTCGTTTAAATTTATTATCATTAACTAATAAAAAAGTGAGGGATATATGAAAAATATACTTAAAGTAGCTTCTATGGCTCTAGTTCTTTCATTAACACTTTTCGGTATCACAAATAAAGCTTCAGCTGCAAAACTAACTTTATATTGCAGTGTTGAAATAGACGTTTGTGAAATGCTTGAACAAGCTTATGAAAAAGAAACTGGAACAAAAGTTGCTATGACAAGAGCAAGTAGTGGTGAAACTTTTGCAAAAATAAAAGCAGAAGCATCAAATCCAAAAGGAGATGTTTGGTTTGGTGGAACAGGTGATCCACATTTAACTGCAGCACAAGAAAATTTAACTGAGAAATATAAATCTGTTCATTTTAATGATTTATTACCTGCAGCTCAGAACCAAGCAAAAAATGCTGATTTTAAATCAGTAGGAATTTATGTTGGTGCATTAGGTTTTGGATACAACAAAGATCTTTTAGCAAAAAAAGGTCTTCCAGCTCCAAAATCATGGATGGATTTAACAAAACCAATATATAAAGGTGAAATACAAGTAGCAAATCCAAACTCATCTGGAACTGCTTACACTACCTTAGCCACTATTCTTCAAATATTTGGAGAAGATAAAGGTTGGGATTACATGAAAAAACTTCATGCAAACATAAATACATATACTAAATCTGGTTCTGCACCAATTAAGGCAACTGGTAGAGGTGAAAACTTAATCGGTATTTGTTTTCAACATGATGGTGTGAAACAAACAAAAAAAGGTTTGCCGGTTGTTACTGTCTCTCCAGCTGAAGGAACTGGTTATGAAGTTGGATCTATGAGTATTATTGCAGGTGCAAGAAATATGAAGGAAGCTAAAAAGTTTTATGACTGGGCTTTAAGTCCCGCTATTCAAACTATGGTCTTCACTTCAGGAAAATCTTTGCAAGTGCCATCTAATACTAAAGCAAAAGCTGATCCTGATGCTCCAGACTTATCAACAATAAACTTAATTGATTATAATTTTAAAGTTTACGGAGATAAAAGTACTAGAGCGAGTTTGTTATCCAAATGGGATAACGATGTTTCTGTAATTCCTAGATAAGGAATTAAATGAGAGGGCTCGTTATCTGTTGGATGCTCATCGGAGTATTGGGTTTCCTAATATTTCCATGGTATGTAACAGGTGACGGGTTTTTCTCAATAAACTGGATATTAGAATATTCTTTAGAAGATTATGGTTCTGTATTACCACAGGTATTTATAAATAAAAAATATTGGCTCCTTCCTTTAATTATTCCTTTATTCTTTCCATTATCAACCTTAAAATTAAATCAGAATAATCCCATTTATTCTAAAATTTTCTTGTATTCAGGATTGTTTGGCATTTTTTATTTTATTCTTCAGGGGTTTTCGATTGGTATAAGAGGGTGGAATTTTGAAATCTTTCAGTCGATTTTTGGTGATGTAGAAAATCAATTTGGAGTAGGGTCTGGTGCAGTTCTTTTATGCTCTACATTTATTTTTTATATTACACATGGGCTATCCTCACGTGGGTGGTTGAATGGAGATAATTTTATTGTAGGAAGTATAGGAAGTATAATTATTTTAGTTTCAACTTTCGTTTTTTTTCCTATTTTTAGAATGTTTGCTGTTGCCTTTAAAGGCACAGAAGGTGGATATGAAATTAGTAATTTTTCAACCAAAATATTTAATAAAGGAATTTGGGGTCTTGATTGTTTGTATAGTGATTATGCATGTGGTGTTTTTTGGAACACTGTTACTATGGGAACACTTACAGCTTTCTCATCAACAATTTTGGGTTTAGGTTTTGCTTTATTAATTGCAAGAACAAGTTTTAAATTTAAAAAAACCATTAGAATTTTATCTGTTTTACCAATCATAACTCCTCCATTTGTAATTGGTTTAGCGATAATAATTTTATTTGGTAGAACGGGAGTCGTAAGTTCTTTTTTGGAGTGGGCTTTCGAGATAGAGCCCTCGAGATGGATTTATGGTTTACCAGGAATATGGTTTGCACAAACTCTTGCTTTTACACCTATCGCTTTTTTAGTTTTAATAGGAGTTGTTGAAAGTGTAAGTCCTGCAATGGAAGAGGCTTCACAAACATTGAGAGCTTCAAAATGGCAAGTTTTTAAAACTGTTACATTACCTTTAATGAGACCTGGAATTGCAAATGCATTTTTGCTTGGGTTTATTGAAAGCTTAGCTGATTTTGGAAATCCACTTGTACTAGGTGCCGAATATGATGTTTTATCTACAGAAATATTCTTTGCAATTGTGGGTGCACAGTATGATGAAACTAAAGCTGCAATATTAGCAATGATTTTATTAACCGTTGTTCTGGTAGTATTTTATCTTCAGAACCAATGGTTGGGAAAAAAATCCTATATTTCAATTTCTGGCAAAGGGGATAGTGGAGTTCATCCTGAATTACCAAATAATACTAAGTGGATAATTTACTCAACTGTTCTACCTTGGGCACTCCTTACATTTATAATTTATATAATGATTATGTTTGGTGGATTTGTAGAGATGTGGGGTGTAGATCACAGTTTTACGTTAAGACACTATGTTGAAGCATTTAGTGTTGAATGGGTTAAAGAAAGAGGAATTTTATGGACTGGTACCGCGTGGAATTCTTTTAACACTACTTTTGCGATAGCATTAATTTCATCATTTCCTACTGCTGCAATAGGTATTTTAACAGCATATCTTCTTACAAGACATAAGTTTAAAGGAAAAAATGCTTTTGAATTCGGCACAATGTTAAGTTTTGCAATACCTGGAAGTGTTATTGGTGTAAGTTACGTTTTTGCGTTTAATGTTCCGCCACTTGAACTTACAGGAACAGGAATTATTTTGGTAATCGCTTTTGTATTTAGAAATATGCCTGTTGGGGTTAGGGCAGGTATAGCTTCGATGAATCAATTAGATCCTCACTTAGATGAAGCTTCATCAACATTGAATGCATCTAGTTCTCAAACATTTAGGAATGTAATTCTTCCATTGCTTAAACCTGCAATTACTGCTTCTTTAGTTTTTAGTTTTGTTAGAGCAATGACGGCAATAAGTGCTGTTATATTCCTTGTTAGTGCTAATTATGATTTAGCTGTCTCATATATATTAGGAAGATTAGAAAACAATGATTATGGTCTAGCAATTGTTTATTCGTCTGCATTAATTGTTGTTATGTTATTTACAATAACTTTAATGCAATTAATAATAGGTAAACGTAAATTAGGGAGAAGAGAGCAAACAGAAGGAATACTACAAGGAAATTTTGTATAATGAAAAAAGCAGAAGTAAAATTTGAAAATATTACAAAAAAATTTAATGAGACTGTTGCTGTTGATAATGTGAGTTGTACTTTTGAAGCAGGAACACTGACTACATTACTAGGTCCTTCTGGATGCGGAAAAACCACTTCTTTAAGAATTATTGCTGGTCTAGAAAGAGCTAGTAGTGGCAGAATTTTAGTAGAAAATGAAGATGTAACATTATTACCAGCAACAGACAGAGATGTATCTATGGTATTCCAATCTTATGCTTTGTTTCCACACATGAGTGTGCTTGAAAATGTATCTTATGGTTTGAAGATGATTAATGTTCCAAAAGAAGAATTTACAGAAAAGTCATTAGAAACTCTTAAGTTAGTTAATTTAGAAGGTTACGAAAATAGGATGCCTTCAGAGCTATCGGGGGGTCAGCAACAAAGAGTTGCGGTTGCAAGAGCAATTGTGCTGAAACCTAAAG
>LHBX01000018.1 GCA_001704065.1 Pelagibacteraceae bacterium GOM-A1
GTTTACACGCTGGATATCAACCTCATAAAAACGCTGGTTCAAGACAAGTACCAATATACCAAACAACTTCATATTTATTTGATGATGTAGATCATGCAGCAGCATTATTTAATTTAGAAAGAGGTGGACATATTTATAGTAGGATATCAAATCCAACAGTTGCAGTTTTAGAAGAAAGAGTTGCTTCATTAGAAGGTGGAACAGCAGCACTTGCTACATCTTCTGGCATGAGTGCAATATTTCTTGCAGTAATGACACTTTGTGAAGCAGGAGATCATTTAGTTGTATCATCTCAGCTCTATGGTGGAACTGTAAATCTTTTCAGACTAACACTTCCAAAATTTGGAATTAAAACAACTTTTGTAAAACCAAGAGATACAGATGGATTTAAAAAAGCAATTCAAAAAAATACAAAAGGTATTTTTGGGGAACTTGTAGGTAATCCAGGAAATGAAATAATGAATATGCCTGAGATTGCTAAAATAGCTCACGATGCAGGTATACCTTTAATGGTAGATGCAACTTATCAAACACCTTATTTATGTAAACCTATAGAGCATGGTGCTGATATTGTAGTTCATTCACTTACTAAATGGATGGCAGGTCATGGATCTTCAATGGCTGGTATAATTGTTGAGGGTGGTAAGTTTGACTGGATGCAAAATGATAAATTCCCAACAATGACACAACCATATGAAGGTTATCATGGATTATCATTTGCAGAAGAATTTGGACCAACAGCTTTTACAATGAAAGCAAGAGCAGAAGGTATGAGAGATTCCAGGTCAGTTGAGAGAAAAAAACCTGGTCGAGCCAAAGCTAGAAGAAGTTATCAATTCTCTAAAAGATAATATCATTTTATTAAACAACTGTTATATTAGAATATGTCTGTGATTAATGCATTAGTTGCTGGAGCTACTGGATACATAGGTATTCAATTGGTCAAATTGTTAACTAAACATAAAAGAGTGAAAATTAAATATCTTTGTGGTGATACCTCTGTAGGTAAGAAAATTAGCTCATATGATAAATACTTTAATAAATATAAACTACCAAATATTGTTAAATTTAATAAAGAGTTTTTAAAAAACGTTGATGTTATATTTACTGCATTACCTAATGGAGAGGCTCAAAAAATTTCAAAAAATTTAAATAATAAAAATATTTTAATTGATTTAGCAGCAGATTTTAGACTTAAGTCAGCCAGTGATTATTTGAAATGGTATAAAATTAAACACAATGCTCCTAAATTAATCAAAAAAAGTATTTATTCTTTACCTGAGTTAAATAATCAGAAC
>LHBX01000019.1 GCA_001704065.1 Pelagibacteraceae bacterium GOM-A1
CTCTTAGCTCAGCTGGATAGAGCAACGGTTTTCTAAACCGTAGGTCGAAGGTTCGAATCCTTCAGAGCGCGCCAAAACCAAATAAAGCATAAATTTTGCGACTAATTTAATATTGATGAGTTTCTTTGTTTCTGCTTTACTTGCACAATTCAAAAATTAATTTGAATTATTTGTTAACAAATAAATAAACAAGAGGAATAAATAATGTTTAAATTAGTAAAACGATTGACTTCAGTTGTCGCTATGTTTGCTGTTCTATTTACTTTTACAACAGAAACTATGGCTGCAAAAAAGTCAAAAACTCTTAAAAACACTCAGAAAAAAGGATTTGTGAGATGTGGTGTTTCACAAGGTCTTCCAGGATTTTCTAATGCTGATGCTGCAGGTAACTGGACTGGTGTTGACGTCGATGTATGTAGAGCAGTGGCTGCTGCAGTACTAGGTGATGCAAGTAAAGTTAAATTTACTCCACTAAGTGCTAAAGAAAGATTTACTGCATTAACATCTAACGAGATAGATATTCTATCTAGAAATACTACTTGGACTCTTTCAAGGGATGCGGATATCGGTCTTACTTTCGTAGGAGTAAACTTCTATGATGGACAAGGTTTTATGGTTAGAAAAAATTCAGGAATTTCATCAGTTAATGATTTTAAAGCTGGTGTTTCTGCATGTACTAACCTTGGAACTACTACAGAGCTTAATATGAGAGATTTCTTTAATTCAAAAGGAATTAAATATGAGCCAGTCACTTTTGAAAAAGCTGACGAAGTTGTAGCTGCATATGATGCTGGTAGATGTGATACATATACTACAGATAAGTCAGGTTTAGCTGCTCAAAGAATTAAATTGAGCAACCCAGATGATCACATGGTATTGCCTGAAACTATCTCAAAAGAACCATTAGGCCCAGTTGTTAGACAAGGTGATTCTGTTTGGGAAGATATCGTAAGATGGTCACTAAACACTATGATCGAAGCTGAAGAGTATGGCGTAACATCAGCAAATGCTGATTCTATGAAAACTTCAGATAATCCAGCTGTAAAAAGATTAGTTGGTGCTGAAGGTGAATTAGGAGCTGCTCTAGGTTTAGATAATGAGTGGAGCTTAAGAATTATCAAGCAAGTTGGTAATTACGGTGAAAGCTATAAAAGAAATATAGCTGATACTGGAATTCTACCTGACAGAGGTCCAAATGAGTTATGGACAAAAGGTGGAATACTATACGTACCACCAGCAAGATAATTCTTTTTAAAAGAATATAAAGAGGGCTAGATTTTTCTAGCCCTTTTTTTATAAACCATACTAACAGTGAATTTTAAGAAAATATTACCCCAGTTACTTACTCTAGTTGTTGTTATCCTAGTATTTGGTTTCTTTTCATATAACGCTCAAGTTAATATGGAAAATAGAGGTATCACATTTGGTTATGGATTTTTGTCTCAAGAGTCGTCGTTTGACGTACAGTTTTCTCTTATAGAATATGATGGGTCACATTCTTATTTTAGAGCCTATCTTGTAGGTCTATTAAATACTATTTTAGTATCAGTTATTGGAATTATTTTTGCGACGATAATTGGAGTTGTTGTTGGTATAGCTCGATTATCAAGTAACTATCTTATTGAGCGAACTGCAGCAATTTATGTGGAATTTTTTAGAAATATTCCATTATTACTACAAATATTTTTTTGGTATTTCGCTGCATTAAGAGCATTACCTTTGCCAGAAAAAGCTGAACCAATGTTTGGAGTTTTCTTTTTAACAATTAAAGGTTTTTTTGTTCCTGCTTTTGTTTGGAATAATTTAGATATTTTTGTTTATTCAGTAATTGCAGCGATAATTGCAATTGTTTTTGTTAGAATATACGCAAAAAAAAAGCAGGAAAATCAAGGTATTCAAACACCAGTTTTATCAATATCTATTGG
>LHBX01000002.1 GCA_001704065.1 Pelagibacteraceae bacterium GOM-A1
AATATATGGTTTTATTTTGAACGATTGAAAACTAATCAGTCATTATTAAAACTTGGTACTCAAAAAATTAAAAAAAATAATATTTTGCTTGTAGAATTAGACAATAAAGGTGTTCTAATAAGAAAAAGATTGCTAAATTTAGATGATATGAATGATATTAAATACGTCAAAAATGTTACTACCAAAGAGTTTAAAGACGAAAATCTTATTTATAATGTTTTTAGCTCGTTAAGAGAAAAAATAAATGCACCACTAAAAAATCGTTAGATCACAAATTTTATCCAGCTATAACTGCGAGTAATAACAATGCAACAATATTTGTTATTTTAATCATTGGATTAACTGCTGGTCCAGCGGTATCTTTATATGGATCACCAACTGTATCACCAGTTACGGCAGCCTTATGAGCTTCTGAACCTTTTCCACCAAATTTACCATCTTCAATGTATTTTTTTGCATTGTCCCAAGCTCCTCCACCAGCCGTCATTGAGACAGCTACAAATAATCCAGTTATTATTACTCCAAGTAACATTGCACCTACGGATGATAAAGCAGCAACTTGACCACCAATAGGTAAAATTATTAAATATAAAACTATAGGTGATAAAACTGGTAACAATGATGGTATAACCATTTCTTTTATTGCTGCTTTAGTCAATAAATCAACCAATTTACCGTAATCAGGTTTTGCTTTTCTTTTCATTATGCCAGGTATTTTTTTAAACTGTCTACGTACTTCGATTACAACAGCTCCACCTGCTCTACCTACAGCTTGCATTCCCATAGAGCCAAAAAGATACGGCAACATACCTCCTATTAGTAATCCAACCACAACAAAAGGATTGGATAAATCAAATGTCACAACTATACCCTCAAGTTTTGAGCCTGCTTCTTTTGAAAAATGTTTAATATCTTCCGTGTAAGCAGCAAATAAGACTAATGCGCCTAAGCCGGCTGAACCAATTGCATAACCTTTTGTGACTGCTTTTGTTGTATTTCCAACAGCATCTAAAGCATCCGTAGTTTTTCTTACATTTTTTGGAAGATTTGACATTTCGGCAATTCCACCAGCATTATCTGTTACAGGTCCATACGCATCAAGTGCTACAACCATACCAGCCAATGCAAGCATAGTAGTCACTGCGATAGCAATACCAAATAATCCTGCAATAGAATTAGTTAATAAAATTCCCGCTACAATTATTATCGCAGGAATTGCTGTCGCTTCCATTGATATAGCTAAACCTTGAATAACATTAGTACCATGCCCTGTAGTTGACGATTCTGCTACACTTTTAACAGGCCTATAATCTGTCCCAGTATAATATTCAGTTATCCAAATTAACAATCCAGTTATTATTAAACCTATAACACCACAATAATAT
>LHBX01000020.1 GCA_001704065.1 Pelagibacteraceae bacterium GOM-A1
TATTCCATTAGGCTTTGATGAAAATATTTTTTTTAATAAAAAAAAAAAAATAAAAAGTCGAGTAACTATATCTTACTTTGGTAGAATTATTCCCGAAAAGGGAATTCATGTTTTAATTGAAGCTCTTAAATTAATTAAAAATTATAGTTGGATATTTATGATTGATGTAGAGCATATAGAAGATAAAAGATATTTTAAAAAATTAAAAATAAATCTTAAAAATAATTTTAAAAAATCCAAATATAGATTTATAAAATGTAATCATAATGAGGTTGCTAAATTTATGAGATTATCAGACATTCTTGTATTGCCTTCGGTGTATGAGGAGCAGTATGGCAGAGTAATACAAGAAGCTATTGCATGTGGTAATGTTGCAATTGGATCAAAAATTGGTGCAATTCCAGAAATTATAAAAGACAAAAAATTGCTTTTTGAACCAAATAATCACATAAGTTTATCTTTGATTTTAAAAAGTTTATTTAATAAAGGTTATTATATGAAAAAATTAAAATTACAAAAAAAAGAAATTTTTTTTTCAAGATCCATAAAAAAACAATCAAAATTGATTTTAAAAAATATATAATCCATGAAGGCAGTTATTTTAGCAGGTGGTAGAGGTTCCAGAATTTCATTTTATACACATAAAATACCCAAACCAATGGTGAAAATAGGAAATAAACCTATATTGATTCATATAATAGATATTTTTATGTATTATGGAATAAATAACAGTCTAATTGCAGCAGGTTATAAATCCAAAATAATCAAAAGTTTTTTTTTCAAAAAATATAAAATATCAAAACGTTAAAGTTGTAAATACTGGAATTAATTCGATGACAGGTGATAGAATTGCTAAACTTAAAAACTATTTAAAAAAAGAAGACAACTTTCTACTCACTTATGGAGATGGAGTATGTAATTTAAATGTAAATAGACTAATTAAATTTCATTTAAAACATGGAAAAATAGCTACAGTAACAGCTGTAAGGCCCACAGTTAAATTTGGTGAAATTAATATTGGAAAAAATAACAGTGTAGATAAATTTATTGAAAAACCTCAATTAGACAGAGGCTGGATTAATGGGGGATTTTTTGTTTTTAACAAGAATATATTTAAATATTTAAGGGGTAATAAAATAACTCTCGAAAAAAACCCTTTGATAAAATTGTCATCTGAAAATGAGTTAAAAGCATTTAAACATGAAGGTTACTGGAGGTGTATGGATAATCTAAATGAAAAAAATAACTTAGAAACAATCTTTAAAGAATACAATACAATCTGGAATTTCTAAATATATCATAATGATAAAGAAAAATATTTTAATAATTGGTCACAAAGGTTATAT
>LHBX01000021.1 GCA_001704065.1 Pelagibacteraceae bacterium GOM-A1
GGACCTGACCCTAAAAATCTTATATCATTAGATATTTTCATTAGTGCAACTGCACATGAATTTAACGATCCTGAAAAATTAACAATTGCATCATGAGCAGCTAGCTCAGAGAATTTATTTGGTGCAGCTACTCAAAGATCAAAAAAATTTTTTAATATTGGCAAAATTTATGTGCCAGAATCAATTATAAGATCTATTGCAATCATCAAGCGAAGTGCAGCCATAGTTCATCGAAAAGATCAATTAATTACATCAAAAATTTCAAGAGCAATAATTAAAGCATCAAATGAAGTTATAAGCGGTAAAATGAGCGAAAATTTTCCTCTAAAAGTTTGGCAAACAGGCTCAGGAACACAAACTAATATGAATGTAAATGAAGTAATAGCAAATAGAGCTATAGAAATTTTAAAGGGGAAAAAGGGGTCAAAAAAACCTGTTCATCCAAATGACCATGTAAATAAATCTCAATCAACAAATGATGTTTTTCCGACTGCAATGCATATTTCTGTGGCAAAAGAAACTTTGGATAAACTTTTGCCAAGCTTAAAATTATTAAAGATTGCTTTAGCAAAAAAAAGCAAAGAATTTAAAAAAATCGTTAAAATTGGGAGAACTCATCTTCAAGATGCAACTCCTTTGTCACTTGGACAAGAGTTTTCTGGATACCATGAACAAGTAAAAAAGAGCATAGAAAGGATAAATTATTGTTTGAAGGATATTTATTTTTTAGCCCAAGGAGGAACTGCTGTGGGAACTGGAATTAATTCAAGAAAAAACTTTGATAAAAAAATTGTTAAAGAAATCAAAAAATTTTGTGGAATTAACTTTAAATCTGCACCAAATAA
>LHBX01000022.1 GCA_001704065.1 Pelagibacteraceae bacterium GOM-A1
ACAAGAATAATATTCTAAATGTTCATGGCATATAGTATCGAACATTGTATTTTTTAAAATTTTATATAAATCAGCCATTTCCAGAACAAATACCCCATCATCTGATAATAAATTGTATATATCTTTTAAAAACTTGTTTGGATTTTTTAAATCATAAAAAACTGCTATAGCAGTTATAATTTTAAATTTTTTCTTATTACCGACGATATCAATAATTTTTTTCTGAGAAAAAAAATCTGAAACTTTATAATCGATACTACTATAAAATTTCTTAAACTTATTAAGAATTGGATCACATCCCACTTTTTTTACATTTTTTGGATAATATTTTAGTAGTGTTCCATCATTACTAGCTATATCTAAAACAAAGTCATTTTTTTTTAAATTTACGATTTTTTTTATACTTTCAACTATTTTTTTTAAATGATTCCTCATTGTAAGATTTATTCCAGATCTATAACCATAATTTTGACTATATAATTTTTTTGGATTAAAATTTTGACCAAGCTGGACTAAATTGCATGAGCTACATTTAATTAATGATAATTTTTTTTTTTCAACATTTATATTTTCTCTTTGTGGAAAAAAACCTGAGTAACATAACTTTCCGAGAGAAAATAAGACCTCAAGTTTTTTTTCTTTACAATTTCTACAATCTTTAATTCTCATTTTTTCTTATAGTCCATATTAAACAAATCTTTAATAAAAACTTCAAATAGATAATATAAACCATGAAACCAATCTCTTAACTTAAGTTTTGAAGTTCCCATGGTTCTGTAAGGTAAAATAATCTTTAAGTCTTTTATCTTACAATTTTCTTTTGTAAAAATGAAAATAGTCTCCCAAAAAAAAGAATAACTATTATTTTTTGCATAAAAAATTAAGTCTGGGTTCATTCTTTTAAAGTTGTAACATCTAAAGGCACCAGAAGATTCATGTTTTATACCTAACAAAAAATAAAGCAAAATGTATCTAATACTTGTTAGAACTCTTCGGTAAAATGGCCAGGTCTTCATTGAGTTTTTATCTAAAAATCTGTTAGTTTGCACAAGGTCATAGTTTTTTGAATATTCTATCATTTTTGGGATAATTTTAGGATCATGGGTTAAATCACTATCCATTGTGATACATAGTTTATAATTATTTCTCAAAGCCCATTTTATTCCATATTTGTGGGCAGAGCCTATTCCTTCTTTTTTTTTTCTTGTTAAATATTTAATTTTTTTATCTGTCTTCATTATATCTTTTATTACTTTTAGAGTGCCATCTGGTGAATTATCATCAATAAAAAGTATTTCTATACTTTTGATATATTTCCTAATTTTTTTACATATAATTCTAACATTTTTAAATTCATTATAAGTTGGTATAATAATTATTTTTTTCATATTACTCTAAATAAATAATCAAATAATTCTTGTTAAGTATTTTTAAGTTTTTATTGATTTCATAGTGTGAACATATAGTTTTACTA
>LHBX01000023.1 GCA_001704065.1 Pelagibacteraceae bacterium GOM-A1
GGACCTGACCCTAAAAATCTTATATCATTAGATATTTTCATTAGTGCAACTGCACATGAATTTAACGATCCTGAAAAATTAACAATTGCATCATGAGCAGCTAGCTCAGAGAATTTATTTGGTGCAGATTTAAAGTTAATTCCACAAAATTTTTTGATTTCTTTAACAATTTTTTTATCAAAGTTTTTTCTTGAATTAATTCCAGTTCCCACAGCAGTTCCTCCTTGGGCTAAAAAATAAA
>LHBX01000024.1 GCA_001704065.1 Pelagibacteraceae bacterium GOM-A1
GCTCTAGGCAAAATTTTGTCAAAATAATAATTTCCTGTATTTAATTTATCTTCATAAAACTCTTTATTGTTTTCCAAATTTTCATAGCTTTTTCTCATTGTTTTTAGCCATATAAATGAAAGACAAAAATAACCAAAAAATCTTAAATAATCATTACATGATGCGCTTATATCGTCTTTTGGCGTATTGCCATTAGGAGATATCCAGTCCGTGAAATCTGACAATATATTTTTTAATTCAGATATTTTTTTTACATGTTCATTTAAATTGTCTACTTTTGAACAATTTTGAATTTCTGTATCTACATATTTCATAAAATTTTCAAAAACTTTTTTCTGACTAATTTTTCTAAATACAAAATCAATTGCCTGCACAGAATTAGTTCCTTCGTAAATAGGTGTAATTCTATTATCTCTAAATAATTGTTCTATCCCTTGGTCTTTGGTATAACCATAGCCACCAAAAACCTGAATTGCTTCATTGGTTATTTCCATACCCATATCTGTAAAAAATGACTTAATTACTGGGGTCATAAGACCTACAATATCCGATGCATCTTTTTTTACTTCCTCTGAACTATGACTTAAGCTTACATCTACCTGCTGAGCCATCCAAAAAGATAAGGATCTTTCTCCCTCAATTATAGACTTCATATTTAATAAACTTCTTCGAATATCTGCGTGCTTAATAATTAAATCTGTTTCTCCATTAGAATTATTATTTGATTTACCTTGTTTTCTCTCTTTAGAATAACTTAAAGCAGTTTGATAAGCTGTTTCAGATAGACCTAATCCTTGTATACCGACAACGATTCTTTCTAAGTTCATCATTGTAAACATAGAATTTAAGCCTTTGTTCTCTGGTCCGATCATATACCCTTTGGCATCATCAAAACTTAATACACATGCGGGTGAACCTTTAATACCCATTTTTGATTCAATTGAAACAGTATTGACGCCGTTTCTTGGACCAATTGATCCATCATCATTAATTTCATATTTTGGTACTAAAAATAAACTTATTCCCTTCGTTCCTTTTGGTGCGTCCTGCGTTCTTGCTAAAACAAGGTGTATAATATTTTCAGTTAAATCGTGGTCACCAGAAGTAATAAAGATTTTTTGTCCACTTATATTATAAGTACCATTTTCATTTTTAATTGCCTTTGTTTTTATTAATCCTAAATCTGTTCCACATTGAGGCTCTGTTAAACACATTGTCCCACTCCATTTACCCTCAACAATTTTAGGAAGATATGTGTTTTTGATTTCTTCAGTTGCATGACTCAAAATACAATTGTATGCACCTATACTTAATTCACTATATAATTTAAAAGATAAACTTGATGATGAAAGCATTTCATCAAAAAAAGCACTTACAGTTTTTGGCATTCCTTGACCACCATATTTTGGATCACAAGTTAAAGATACCCATCCATCTTCTATAAATTTTGAATATGCCTCTTTATAACCTGGAGGAGTTCTAACTACTCCATTTTCATAGACACAAGGATTTTCGTCTCCAGCTTTTGCTAAAGGAAGAAGCATTTCTTCATTAATTTTTGCAGCTTCCTCTAAGATATCTTTTACTAAATCAGAAGTGACTTCTTTATATTTTTCAATTTCGTTATAATTTTTATTATCTTTTAAATGTTCAAATAAGAACATCATATCTTTCACAGGTGCGGAATAAACAGTCATAAATTTAATAGTATCAAATTAAGTTAATTTTTTTATTTTTGCAAATATGCAATAATCGCATCTCCCATACCAGAAGTTGAAATTTCTTTTGTTCCTTTTGACATAATATCTCTAGTTCTTAACCCATCATCTAGTACATTTTGCACTGCTTTTTCTAAGTCATCAGCCTCTTTATCTAAGTCAAGGGAGTACCTCAGGGCCATTGCAAAACTCAAGATGGTTGCAATTGGATTTGCAATTCCTTTTCCAGCAATATCTGGAGCAGATCCATGAACAGGCTCATACATTGCTCTCATTTCACCATCTTTATTTTTTGCACCCAAAGAAGCTGAGGGTAATAAACCTAAAGATCCCGTCAGCATAGATGCTTCATCTGACAACATATCACCAAACAAATTATCTGTCACAATTACATCAAATTGCTTTGGATTTCTCAAAAGTTGCATTGCACAATTATCTGCAAGCATATGATTTAACTCAACATCTTTAAATTCTTTATCGTGAAGATTTTGAACTTCCTCTTTCCATAATTGACCTGCTTCCATAACATTCGATTTTTCACAGGAAGTAACTTTATTGTTTCTCTTCTTTGCTAGATCAAATGCAACTCTAGCAACTCTTTTAATTTCTGATGAAGTATAAGTATGAGTGTTTATTCCTTTACGTTCACCATTATCAATTGGCTTAATTCCTCTCGGCTCACCAAAATAAATGCCACCTGTCAATTCTCTAACAATCATGATGTCTAGACCTGATACGATTTCAGGTTTTAGGGTAGATGCCTCAACTAATTGTTTAAAACAAATTGCAGGCCTCAAATTTGCAAATAATTTTAATTCTTTTCTTAGCTTAAGAAGAGCTCTCTCAGGTCTTTTGGAAAAATCTAAATTATCATATTTTGGTCCACCCACAGCTCCTAAAATGACTGCTTCACATTCTAATGATTTATAAAATACTTCATCTGTAATCGGTGTTCCGTGCTTGTCGTAAGATGCTCCTCCAACTAAGGCCTCTTCCATATCAAAATCAAGAGATTTATTTACATTAAACCAAGTTATAATTTTTTTAACTTCACCAATAACCTCGGGACCAATACCATCACCTGGTAATAATAAGAATTTTCTTTTTTTGACTTTAATCATTAAATATCCAAGGCTTTGTGGATTTTAATTTTTCTTCAAATGAAATTATTTTATTAGACTTTTCCAAAGACAGTGCAATATCATCTAGTCCCTCAATTAAACATTTTTTTTTAAATTCATCTAATTCAAATTTGATTTCTTTATTCCCAAAAATTATTTTTTGATCTGGTAAATTTATTGCAATTTCTTCTTGTCTCTTAGAATATTCAGAAAGTTCTTTTATCTGTTCATCATTAACTTTAATAGGCAATATTCCATTTTTAAAACAATTATTATAAAATATATCTGCGTAACTAGTACTTATAACGCAAGTGATACCAAAGTCTAAAAGTGCCCATGGCGCATGTTCTCTAGATGATCCACATCCAAAATTATTCCCTGCAATTAAAATCTTAGAATTATCATATGGAGATTTATTTAAGATAAAGTCATCTATTACTTTACCTTCTTCGTCATATCTCATTTCATAAAATAAATTTTTTCCAAGTCCTGTTCTTTTTATTGTTTTTAAAAATTGCTTTGGAATAATCATATCTGTATCGATATTTACAATTGGTAAATATGCAGGAATACTTTTTAATGTTGAGAATTTGTTCATTTAACTATTGTATTTTCTAACATCATCTAAATTTCCAGATATAGCAGCTGCAGCAGCCATAGCTGGACTAACTAAATGAGTTCTTCCACCTCGTCCTTGTCTTCCTTCGAAATTTCTATTTGATGTTGATGCACATCTTTCTTCTGGCTTCAACTTATCTGCATTCATAGCTAAACACATTGAGCAACCTGGCTCACGCCATTCAAATCCAGAATTTTTAAATATTACATCTAAACCTTCTTGCTCTGCTTGTTGTTTTACTAATCCTGAACCAGGAACTATCATTGCATTTACATGAGAAGCAATTTTTTTATCTTTTAATATTTTTGCAGCTTCTCTTAAATCTTCAATTCTTCCATTTGTGCAACTTCCAATAAAAACTTTATCAATTCTAATATCTTTTATTTTAGTTTTCGGCTTTAAACCCATATATTTTAATGACCTGTTAATAGAATTTTTTCTGTCTTCGTTTTGCTCATTTTCAGGATCGGGAACAATTCCATCAATATCTACTACATCCTGAGGCGAAGTTCCCCAAGTTACCATTGGTTTAATATCTTTGCCCTCAAGACTGATTTCTTTGTCAAATACTGCATCACCATCAGACTTTAATTTACTCCAATATTCTAATGCTTTGTCCCAATTTGAATTCTTTGGAGACATTGGTTTACCTTTTAAATAATTAAAAACTTTTTCATCTGGTTCTATAAGTCCAGCCCTTGCTCCACCTTCAATTGTCATATTGCAAATAGTCATTCTTTGTTCGACACTTAAATTCGAAATTAAGTTTCCAGCATATTCAATTACATAACCAGTTCCACCAGCTGTACCAATTTTTCCGATTATTTGTAATATTACATCCTTAGATGTTACTCCAACAGGAAGAGATCCATTAACGTTTATTCTAAAATTTTTTGATTTTTTTTGAACTAAAGTCTGTGTTGCCAAGACATGTTCCACTTCCGAAGTTCCAATTCCGAATGCTAGTGCACCGAATGCTCCGTGAGTGGCTGTATGACTATCACCACAAACGATAATAGTTCCAGGTTGTGTGAAACCTTGTTCTGGACCAATAATATGAACTATTCCTTGTCTTTTATCGTTCATTCCAAAAAGATTTATTCCAAATTCTGTACAATTTTTTTCTAGTGTCTCAATTTGTATTTTTGAATCTTCGTCAGTAATAGGTACTGATCTATCCGTTGTTGGAACATTATGATCTGCTACTGCTAAAGTTAAAGAAGGTTGTCTAACTTTTCTATTAGAATTTCTTAAACCTTCAAATGCTTGTGGACTAGTAACTTCATGAATTAAATGTCTATCAACAAATAAAAGTGAAGTCCCATCCTCTTGTTGATGAACAAGATGATCATTCCATATTTTATCGTATATAGTTTGAGACATTGTAAAAAATTATTTTTTTACTTCAGGATTTTCTTTTTTTTCATCAGTTTTTTTTTCTACTGATGGGGTTTCTTCTTTAGTTTCTTTTTTTTCTTCTGGTTTTTTTGCTTCTACTTTTGGAGCATCTTTATTGGAATCTTGTTGGCTATCTGCTGTTTTTTGTTCTGTATTAGGCATAACATTTTCTTCTGTTACTTCGTGAATCTTAGTTTCAACATCTATACCTATTTTCTTTTTAATTTTTTCTGCAATTCTTGCAGATTTACCTGTTCTATCTCTCAAATAATATAATTTGGCTCTTCTAACTTTTCCTGACCTTACAACTTTAATTGTATCTACAATCGGACTATATAAAGCAAATGTTCTTTCCACACCCTCACCAAAAGAAATTTTTCTTACAGTAAAAGAAGAATTGATATCTCTATTTTTTTTTGCAATACACACACCTTCAAAATATTGAATACGATCTCTTTTTCCCTCAGTTATTCTAACTCCAACTTTAACAATGTCCCCTGGGAAAAATTCTGGATGCTTTCTCTCAGAAATAATTTTTTTTACTTTAGATTGATTAATTTCTTCAATTGTCTTCATTTTAATTCTCTTTAGTCTTTTTATATAATTGCCACAAATCTGGTCTTCGGTCGCGTGTTATAGCCTCAGATTGAGATAAACGCCAGTCTTTAATTTTGGCGTGATCGCCTGATAATAGCACATCTGGAACACTTTTTTCCTCCCATATTTGAGGTTTTGTAAATTGAGGATACTCTAAAAGTCCGTTTTCAAAACTTTCTTCTTTAGCTGAATTTGTATTGCCAAGAATACCAGGAATAAATCTTAAAATTGCATCAAGAATTACAAATGAAGCTCCTTCACCTCCAGATAAAACAAAGTCTCCTATACTTAATTCCTCAATATTTCTTGTTTTTAATAATCTTTCATCAACTCCTTCAAAGTGTCCACAAATTATATTTATTGTTTTTTCTTGAGATAGTTGTTTTGCTAATTGATGATTGAACAACTTACCCTTCGGACTTAGATAAATAATCTTTTCGCCATCTTTAACATTCATATCTATTGATTTTGCTAATACATCTGCTTTCATTAACATACCTTCACCTCCTCCATAGGGAGTGTCATCAACAGTTTTATGTTTATCAAATGCATACTCTCTTATATCCACAGTATCTATTTTCCATTTATTCTCTGATAGTGCTTTACCAAAAATACCTTGACCTAAATAACCTGGAAAAAAATCTGGATAGAGTGTGAATATACGAGCTTCTAACATTATTTTTTTTCTTCTTCCTTAGGTGCTTCTGCTGGCTTAGCTTCTTCCTTAGGTGCTTCTGCTGGCTTAGCTTCTTCCTTAGGTGCTTCTGCTGGTTTAGCTTCTTCCTTAGGTGCTTCTGCTGGTTTAGATGCATCTCCTTCTGGTTTCACTTCTCCACCTTCGTCAGTTTTTTTTCTATCTTTTTTAGGAATTGCTTTTTGAGGATTGTTTCCTTTTTCAGGCATTGGCATTATATCGTTTTCTCCCAATAACCTTGCAACTCTTGTTGTTGGCTGAGCTCCTTGACCTAACCAATATTTAATTCGCTCAGAATCTAAACCAATCCTTTCCTTTTTATCCTTCGGTAATAACGGATTATAAAAACCTAATTTTTCTATAAACCTTCCGTCTCTTGGAAATCTACTATCAGCCACAACAATTTTATATACTGGCCTTTTTTTAGTACCTCCCATTGATAGTCTCATTTTTAACATTACTTATATCTCCTTTATTTTAATTGATTAAATAGTTCAGGCGGGATCCCTTTATCCGCCATTCCTTTCATGTTTCCTTTAGACATTTTTTTCATCATTTCTGACATCATCTTAAATTGTTTTAACAACTTATTGATAGTGGCAATGTCTGTACCTGAGCCATTAGCAATTCTTTTTTTTCTTGATCCATTTATAATTTTAGGATTTTCTCTTTCTTGCTTTGTCATTGATAAAATAACAGCTTCATTTTGAGTTATAATTTTTTCATCTATTCCTGATTGGTCCATTTGTGATTTAATTTTTGAAACTCCAGGGAGAAATGACATTATGCCTTCAATTCCACCCATCTTTTTCATTTGACGTAATTGAGAAAGATAATCTTCCATCGAGAATTGACCTTTTTTAATTTTCTCCTCTGTTTTCTTTAAATTTTCTTGATCTAAATCTTCTGAAGCTTTTTCAACTAAGGAAACGATATCTCCCATTCCCAAAATTCTATTTGCTATTCGATCAGGATGGAAAACTTCAAAATTCTCAATTTTTTCTCCAACACCAAGAAACTTTATGGGGACCTCAGCAACATATTTCATACTCAATGCAGCTCCACCTCTTCCATCTCCATCTGCTCTTGTAAGTATAATGCCGCTCAAATTTACTGTATTTTTAAATTCCTTTGCTACATTAGCAGCAACTTGACCTGTTAGAGAATCTGCTACCAGTATAGTTTCTGCAGGATTAATAATAGTTTCAATTTGTTTGATTTCATTCATCATTTGAAAATCTATTTGTGTTCTTCCAGCAGTATCAAATAAAACTACTTCACAACCATTTAAATTTGCAGCACTTAAAGCTCTTCTACAAATATCAGCAGGAAGCTGGCCTTCTATAATTGGCAAAGTTTCAATATTATTTTGTTCACCCAAAAGTCTCAATTGCTCTTGCGCGGCAGGTCTGTAAACGTCCAAACTAGCCATCATAACTTTTTTCTTGTTATTTTTTTCTAAAAATTTTGCTAATTTTGAGGTTGTTGTGGTTTTTCCTGAACCTTGCAATCCAACTAACATGATTGGAACTGGAGGGACAGCATTAAGGGAGATTTCAGAATTCTTATCACCTAAAAAAGATACTATTTCGTCATAAACGATTTTTACAACCATATCCCCGGGAGAAGTTGATCTTATAATTTCCTGACCTAGCGCTTTGGGCTTAACTCTACTAATAAACTCCTTAACTACGTCTAATGAAACATCGGCTTCTAACAAAGCCAACCTTATACCTTTTAAACCCTCGTCAACTTGCTTTTCATCAAGAGAAGGAGATTTTTTTAATGAAGAAAAAATTTCTTCAAATTTATTAGTTAAATTTTCAAACATAATTTCGCACAGCAAGTATCGCACCAGTGGGCGAACCCTCGCTGACTGGTGTCGATCTCTTTGTTTCCAAAGACACCGCAAATTGCTGTATTTTGCGGAAGTGCGCGTAAATTATATTAGAGGTTCAAAAAGTCAATAAATAAGTTAAGTATTATTTATATGGAATTTGAAGCATTTAAAATGGATGGATTAGGTAACGACTTTGTTATTATTGATCAGAGAATAAATAGTTTAAACTTATCAAATGACCAAATCTTAAAAATTTGTGACAGAGATTTCATAGGGTGCGATCAGTTGATCTACATAAACAAAAGTCAAAAAGCTGATGCTGATGTTGCTTTTTTTAACTCGGATGGAAGCCGCTCAGATGCATGTGGAAATGGAACTAGATGTGTTGCTTATTTACTAAGTATTGAAAAAAATAAAAAAGAAATTGAAATTTTGGTATCATCAAAAATATTAAAATCTAAAGTTCTTAATAATAAAGATGTTGAAACGATAATTGGAACTCCAAATTTAGAGTGGAACAAAATTCCTTTAAGTAAAAATCTTGATACTAAAAATCTATCACTTGGTATGATTGATATTGACGGAAATAAAATGAATGATGGTATTGCAGTGAATGTTGGTAACCCTCATGTAGTATATTTTTGCGAGGATATAGAAAAAATAAATTTAAAAAAATATGGACCATTAATAGAAAATCATGAAGTTTTCCCTGAGAAATGCAATGTCACAATAGCTCAGAAAATTAGTGATCAACATTACAAAATTAAAGTTTGGGAGAGGGGTGCAGGTTTAACAAAAGCTTGCGGGACTGCAGCATGTGCAACGGCAGTTGCAGCTAATTTAAATCAACTACAAAACAGTAATTCAAAAATAGAATTTTCAACAGGAATTTTAAATATTCAAATTGATAATGAATTAAATATAAAAATGAGAGGTCCTGTATCTGAAATTGAAAAGATTAATATCAAAATATAATGGGTATTTTTGAAAAATTTAAAATCGGATTTAAAAGAAGTGCAAGCAATATAGCATCAGGCCTTAAAGAAATAATAGTTAAGAAAGAAATTGACGATGTAACTCTTGACAAAATAGAAGAATTCTTGATTGGCTCAGATGTTGGCATAGATGCAGCATCAGAGATAAAATCTATAATTGCTCAAAAAAAGATTGATCCTAAAAATGATCCAATCAAGGAAGTTTTCGAAATACTTAATAATTATATTTTAGAACTAATGACACCCCTAGAAAAAAAAGATTTTTTTTTAAAAAAGGAAAAGACAAATATAATATTAGTTTCAGGTGTTAATGGAGTTGGTAAGACAACTACTATTGGAAAATTAGGAAAAATATTCATACAAAATAATAATAAAGTTCTTTTTTCAGCATGCGATACATTTAGAGCAGCTGCTATTGATCAATTAGAAGAATGGGCTAACAGGGTTGATGCTAAAATTGTAAAATCAGATCCTGGTTCAGATCCAGCTTCAGTTGCTTTTAAAGCAATGGAAATAGCTCAAAATCAAAACATAAATCAAGTAATAGTAGATACGGCAGGAAGATTACAAAATAAAAAGAATTTAATGGATGAATTAAAAAAAATAGGAAATGTAATTAAAAAAAGTGATGAAACAGCACCTCACGAGGTTATTTTAGTTTTAGATGCAACGTCGGGGCAAAACATAATTAATCAACTCGAAGAATTTAATAAATTACTTCCAATTACAGGCATCATAATGACAAAACTTGATGGAACTGCAAAAGGCGGAATATTGATTGCGATTTCAAAGAAATATAAAGTACCTATTGTTGGTCTCGGACTTGGAGAAAAAGAGGATGACTTACAAATATTTGAAGCTGAGAAGTTTGCAAATGCTTTTACCCAAGTTAATTAAGCAAATTTTTAGAAATTAAAGGTTTATAGATATTGCACTCAAAATTATTTTTTAGAGATTTATAACCACAGCTTTCAGCATAAGAAGATATTATAAAATTTAATTTGCCAGAGGTATTAGCAATTTCTAGCTTATTATTTTTTATGTCATATTTTAAATTTTCATTAAAATTTTTTTTTGCACTTATCAAAATTAAAGTGTTGTTGTCATTTAATAAGTAGTAAGCAAAATCTTCTGGGAAAAGTGGGTAATTATATTTTTTTGATATTTTTTTAACTTTTTTTGGAAACCAGTCATATGAAATTAAAGGGTAATCTTTATTTAAATTTTTATCATATAAGTATAAGTCCTGTGGAAAATCATTAATATAATTAGAAAATTCTCCCTTTGCTAAAATAGCTTTCTTCCGTGTTTTAAAATATAGAGTGAACTCACTATTGTAAGAGTTCATTTTTCCAATATGAAAATAATTGTTATCATAGTACTCATTATTTATTTCTGAACTAAGTTTTGTTGGTAATATTAATAAAAAAAGTAATAAAGGGAATTTAAACATATCTAAAATTAGAATTTAAAAGTGATGTGGATTTGTTTAAATTATGTCTTAATTTAAACTTTTTATAAAATTATCGATTGATTGAATTAAATTTTTATTAAATTCCATCATATGGTCGTCGTTGTCATTAAAATAATTTGACTTAACACCACCATATTTATTAAATATTTCTTCACCCATATAGAATGGTACAATATTATCCTTTTTTCCATGCATCACATGCATGGGAAACTTTATTTTGTTAATTTTTTCAATAGATTTGTATTTATCTTTTAAAATAATTTTTGCAGGAAGATATGGGTAATATTTTTGCGCCAGAATCTCCATGGATGTAAAAGGGGACTCTAATATTATACCTGCAAATAAATTGTTACTTGCGGTCTCTATTGCTACAGCAGTGCCAAGAGATTCTCCATAGAGAACAATATCTTTATCTTCTATATTGTTTTGATTAAGCCATTCTTTGGCTTTAATTGCATCTTTATAAAGTCCAATTTCAGTTGGTTTGCCTTTGTTTCCACTAAAGCCTCTATATGCAAAAATTAAATAGTTTAAATCTAAATCTGCAAACTCATTTAGTTTGTAAATTCTATTATCTAATTTTCCAGCATTTCCGTGAAAAAAAAGCAAGGTTTTAAAGTTATTATTTTTTTTGTAATACCATCCAACTAGATCATTATCAGATTGAATACTTACTTTTTCGATTTTGTGAGATAGAGGTCCTTCATCTAAATAATTATTTTCACCAGGATGGTATAATAATTTTCTTTGATAAAAATAAACTATTAGAGAAACTCCAAAGTAAATAATAAAAATATAAAACAGAATTTTTGCAAATAACATTTTAGGCTTTAATTTCATTTTTACTTTTTCTTCTTACCAAATAAATACCAAAAAATACAAATATGGTACCTATTAAATGATAATTCTCTAAAATCTCTGAAAAAAATATTATTCCATAAAAAGCTCCATAAATTGTATAGAGGTATAGCGTGAAACCAGTTGTTGATGGTCCTAAATATTTAATAGTTAATGTGTATAGTGAGAAAGCGATTATGCCTGGAGAAATTGCTGCAAACAAAATCCAATAATAAAATTCTTCATTGAATAAAGTTTTTTCAAAATAAAAATGCTCTATAAAATAAAAAGGCAAAATGGATAAAAAACCAAAGAAAGATATAATTGTTAGTCTTGGAAAAAATTTAAGTTCTGAATTCCATTGAAAAAGCATAACTGTATAAATTGCCCAGCCTAATGCTGCTCCTAGCATCCAAAAATCTCCAGAAGCAAATTTTAATTCAAGAAGTAAATTGATATCGCCCTTTAAAATTACAGCAAACACTCCAACTAGACAAAAAAGTAAGCCAATAAATTGGAAAATATTTATCTTATCTTTAAAAAGAAAATATGAGATTAAAATTATAAATATTGGTGAAGAAGTATAAAGAATTCCCATATTAACAATGGTTGTAGATGAACCAGCCATATATGGAAATATTCCACAAACACCACATCCCATCAAACCTAGAAAAAAACTTCTTTTACTCTCTTTTTTAATAGTCTGAAAATTATCAACTAAATACTTATAATTTAGGACGAATAAAATAATGAAAAAAATAAACCATCTCCAAAAAGATAAAGATATGGGAGGAACATCATCAACGCCACCTCTTGCTACAATTAAATTACTAGCCATAAAAAGTGGCTGAAACAATAATAGAAAATATCCGATAAAATTTTTATTCATTTTTATTTAATATTAAAAAAAATAAGTAACTTAAAACGCATAAAAATAAAAAAATTGAAAAAGAAATTTGATAGCTCATTGTAATAGTAGCACCTAAATTTCTGGAAAAATCTATTATTAAACCAATTATCCATTGTACAAAAAAAGTACCGGAAAATAAAAATACATTGAATGAAGTTAAAGATTTTCCTGCTAGTTTAGTAGGAAAATTTAATGCTATTGCTGGTTGAGTTAAGGAAATTACTATTGATGATAAAATATAAAGAGTAAACATGGTTGCACCAGCCTTGTCTCCCATTATGACTATTAAAAATAAAATTATATAACTTACAGGAAGTGTAAATTTTACAATTCTCATACTGTCAATTCCCTTGGAAGATATTTTTGGCAAAAAATATCCCCATATTAAAAAAGAAAAAAGCATAGTTACATTTATCCAAAATAAACCTGTCGCACTTTGTATTGCATCATAACCCGTCACATTTAGCATCCATGGGCCAGCCCACAATGTTTGTATTGCTTGAACACCTCCATAATTAAAAAATGCAAGCGGTACTAAGCTAATAAAGAATTTATTTTTCCATATGTGGGAAAGATTTTGAAGATTATTATTTTGGTCTTCATCCCTCTTAGTTTCCCACGAAGGTATTAAAATTGATATTAATATTATGCTTATCAAAATTAAAGAGGCTATAATTAAAAAAATAGATCGCCAACCAATTATTGGTAATAAAATTTGAACTGGTAGAGTTGATGCAACAAATCCAAAATTTGCAACCATCAACATCCATGAATTTGCACGTTGTTGATATTTTTCTTCAAACCATACTCTGTAACCAGTTAAAGGACCCATTAAACAAGCAGCAACACCTACACCAATGAAAATTCTAGAAATTAATAAACCTGCAAAACTTTTAGCAAAAGCAAATGAAATAGTTCCAATAAGAGCAATGATTAATAAATATCCGATAACTTTTTTTGGACCGAATCTATCTAATAACATACCAGTAGGAATTTGCATCAGCGAAAACCCTAGAAAATATCCTCCAGCTAAAAGTCCAAGATTTGCGGCACTTAAATTGAATTCAGTTGAAAGAGCAGGTGTTAATGTTGCGGTAATTGATCTCAGTAAATTTGATATAAAAAAGCCAAAGGCAAATACAGAAAAAATTAGAATACTTTTATTTATTTTATTGATCATTTATATTTTTTATGAAATTACAGTTCTATTATGAATAATCATTCAACAAAAGATAAAGATGCCATTTCTTCAAATGGTATGGCCGCAACATCACATCCAATAGCTACAGAAGAAGCTCTAAGAATATTGCAAAAAGGTGGAAATGCAGTGGATGCAGCTATTGCAGCTTCTGTTGTTCTCTCTGTTGCAGAGCCTAATGCCACAAGTATAGGTGGAGATTGTTTTGCAATAATAAAAATGAATGGCAAAGACCCTGTTTCATATAATGGATCAGGTATTGCTCCAGCAAAAGCAAATTTTGATTATTTCAAGGAAAAGAATATAGATAAAATCGGTTTAACAAGTCCTCACGCAGTAACTATTCCTGGTGCATTAGATGCTTGGAATTCAATTCATAATGATTTTGGAAAACTCGATTTTGAGGAGTTGTTTCACAAAGGTATAGATATTGCAAAGAATGGTTTTAAAGTGACTAAAGTTGTTGCTAACGCCTGGAGCAACGTATTTAATAAATTAAACGATAACCCATATTCTAGAAAACATATGCTAAATAATGGTAAGAGTTATCAATTTAATGAGGTAAATAAAAATCCTGCACTTGGAGAGACTCTCGAAAAAATTTCAAAAAATGGAGTTAAAGAATTTTATGAAGGATCAATTGCTGAAGATTTAGTTAAAACTTTAAAAGAATTTGGGGGCTTACATACAATTGAAGATTTCCATAAGCAAAAAACTATTAAATCAGACACTTTATCAGATAGATATAGAGATATTATCATTCATCAATGTCCTCCGAGTGGCCCTGGAATAACAGTTTTAGTAATGATGAAATTATTAGAAAAGTTAGGTATTGAAAAATATGATGTGAATTCATTTGAAAGGTTCCATCTTGAGGCAGAAGTTACAAAGCAGGCTTATAAACTTAAGGAAGAAAATATTGGTGATCCAGAATTTGTAGATTTAGATTTGAAAAAAATATTAAGTGAACAAAACATAGATAATATTTCAAAAAATATATCTATTAATGGCTGTGCAGATGTAGGAGATCTAAATATTCCAAACCATCCTGAAACAGTTTATTTAAGCGTGGTAGACAGAGATTTAAATGTAGTTTCAATTATAAATTCTGTTTGCTATGCTTTTGGATCTGGAATAACAGGTGATAAATCTGGAGTGGTTCTTCACAATAGAGGAACTAATTTTAGAGTTGAGGAAGGTCATCCTAATTGTATTCAAGGATTAAAAAGACCGCTTCATACCATAATTCCTGGAATAGTTATGAACAACAAAGGGGAATGTGAATTATCTTATGGAGTAATGGGAGGACAATATCAACCTGTAGGACAAGTTCATGTTTTAAATAGCATTATTGATTATAACTTAACTCCTCAACAAGCCATTTCATTTCCTAGAGCTTTCCATTTCAATAACAATTATAAATTAGAGAAAAGTATTGATGAAAAAATTTTTAATAATTTAAAAGAAGTCGGTCATAATGTTGAGTACATAGATGGTACTCATGGAGGTGGACAAGCAATTCAAATAGATAGAGAAAAAGGAAATTTAGTTGGTGGTTCAGATCCAAGAAAAGATGGATACGCAAAAGGTTATTAATTTAAATGAACTCTAGAATTGTTAGGAATATTATAGAATCACAAAATGATAATCGAACTGCAATAACATCTGAAAGTAGTTCTCCACTAAAATTTGTTGATTTAAAATCATTAATAGAAAGAATTTCAAAACAATTATCAGGTAATGGTATTAATAATAAAGATCGTGCAGCAATAGTTTTGCCAAACGGTCCTTACATGGCAACTAGTTTTTTGGCGATTTCAAGCTACATGTCTGCTGCACCTTTAAACCCTAACTATAAATCTGAAGAATTCGAATTTTACCTAGAGGATTTAAAGCCAAAGATAGTGATTGTAGAGAAAAATTCTAAAAATCCAGTAGTAGAAGTCGCAAATAAATTAAAAATTCCTGTTTGCGAAATAAAATCAGACGGAAATACTTTAAGCGGTGATTTTAATCTTTTTGAAAAAAGCAGTGATTATATTTTGCCAGGCGAAGACCATGAAGCTCTTGTGCTGCATACTTCGGGCACTACATCAAGACCTAAGATTGTTCCATTAACAAATAAAAATATTTTTTCTTCAGCAGATAATATCTCCAAAAGTCTTAATTTAACTGATAAAGATCATTGTCTAAATATTATGCCATTATTTCATATACATGGCTTAATTGCGGTTCTTGCAGCATCTATGAAGGTAGGGGCATCTGTATGTGCAAGTAGTGGATTTAATGCATTAAAATTTTTAGATAATGCAAAAAGAGAGAAAATAACTTGGTATTCTGGAGTACCAACAATGCATCAAGCAATATTGATGAGAGCAGATAAAAATCTAGAAACTGCTAAACAATTAAATCTTAGATTTTTAAGATCATCATCAGCATCTCTACCTCCAGCTGTATTTGAAAAACTAAATGAGGTATTTAATTGTCCAGTAATAGAAGCATATGGGATGACGGAAGCTACTCATCAAATGACCTCAAATCCATTACCGCCTAAGTCCCAAAAACCTGGATTTGTAGGAATTCCTGCTGGGCCAGAAGTTTGTATTATGGATAATAATAACAAGATTTTGAATCAAGGAGAAGAGGGAGAAGTTTGTATTAGAGGTGAAAATGTTACATCTGGATATGAAAATAATCCAGATGCAAATAAAAATAGCTTTTCAAATGGTTGGTTTAGAACAGGAGATCAGGGATATTTTGATAAAGATGGTTATCTAAAAATCTCCGGAAGATTAAAGGAAATAATTAATAAAGGTGGCGAAAAGATTTCGCCTTTAGAAGTCGATAACATTCTTATGGATCATCCAAATATTGAGCAAGCTGTTTGCTTTGGATATGAGGATAAAATGCTTGGAGAAGATATAGCTTCCGCAATAATCATAAAAGAAGGCATGAAGTGTACTGAAGATGATATAAAAATTTATGCAAATGAAAAACTTGCGAAATTTAAAATTCCAAAGAAAATATTTTTTGTAAATGAAATTCCTAAAGGTGCAACAGGTAAACTACAAAGAAATACTTTAGCTAAAAAGTTTGGATTAGTGAACTAATGACTAAAATTTGTATATTTGGAGCGGGATCTATTGGTGGATTTATTGCTACAAGTCTAAAAAAAACAAATGCACAAGTCTCTTTAATTGCTAGAGGAGAACATAAAAAAGCAATAGAGCAAAATGGATTAACTTTTATAAGGGATGATAATAAAGTTAATTTTAAATTTGATGTAACTGACAATCCTAAAGATTTGGATGAACAAGATTTCATAATTATTTCTGTAAAAGCTAATGCTATTAGTAAAATTTCAGAAAGCTTAAAACCAATTATGGGTAAAAAAACTTCAATTATATGCGCCATTAATGGGTTGCCTTGGTGGTACTTTTATAAAGCTAATACAGGTACTAAATTAGACAATCAAATAGTTGAAAGTGTGGATCCAGGTGGAAAGATATGGCAAACTCTAGGACCTGAAAGAGCAATTGGTTGTGTAGTTTATCCGGCCTGTCAGATATTAGAGCCAGGTGTTATTAAACATAATGGTAATGGTGAACGATTTTCTCTAGGTGAACCAGATGGAACCAGATCAGAAAGACTAAAAATAATATCAAGTTTATTCATAGAAGGGGGTTTAAAAGCTCCTCAGAAGAAAAATTTAAGGGACGAAATTTGGGTGAAACTGTGGGGGAACTGTTCTTTCAACCCAGTGAGTGCTCTAACAAATAAAACTATGGATGAAATGGGTAATGATCCTGAAACTTACAATTTAATAAAAGTTTTAATGCAGGAGTGCCAACAAGTTGGAGAAAAAATCGGAGTTAAATTCAATATATCAATTGAGGATCGAATTAAGGGTGGAGTCTCAATTATAGGACATAGACCTTCGACCGCTCAAGATTTAAATGCTGGCAAACCATTAGAAATAGATCCAATAATTGGTTCAATTATAGAAATTGCAAATAAGCTTGATTTAAATGTTCCAAAATTAAAAGAGATTAATGAAAAATTAAAGTCCAAGGCAGAAGACTTGGGTCTTTATACAAGATCAGAATTAATTGATAAATTAACAGTTTAAAAATTTAGTGAAATATCTCTATGTATTGAATTACATTTAGATACATAGATAGCTTGCTCTTTTGTTAGTTTAGACTGCAACCTTAGTCCAATTGTTTCTTTGATTGCATTATTATATTCCTCAAGTTTTGGCATTAAGTTTTCTTTAGCATTTGCTCTCCAGCTAACTTCTTTATTGAATAACTCAACAACTTCTTTTGATTTTGTTCTAATCGCCATTGGATCAAGTTCGTCTGAGTCTACCATTGATAATAAATCATCTACACTATTTAAAAATTCATCCATTCCAGAGATCTCACTCAACTTGTCAAACAATCCATCCATAATTGTAACTGATCTTTCATATACTTTTGTATTGCTTTCCATAGCTATAAAATAATCTAACTGTTTAATATCTTTTGATACTTCTTGAAGTTTTACTCCATCGTTTATGAACATTGCGAACTGATCAAGTAGATCGTAGGCTTCATCTACATTCTTTCTATATCTTTTTGTTGTTGTATTTTTATCTTTATTTATTTTGTCGAATTCTGAATTCTTAGCTTGCCAAGTATCTGGAATTGAGTTTTGAATTTCTTCAATTTCAAGTTTTACATCCTCAATTCTTAATTCTATTTTGTTTTTCTCATCTAATTCGTCATCATCTAAATTTCTAATCTCTGCTTTATATTTTTCTATTTTTTTATTTAATTTAAGTATTTTCTTTTGCTTCTTTCTAACAGTGAAATGCAGATCCCTATAATCAACAGCATATGCATTGTATTCGACCTCAACTTTTTTTAATTTATCGACTAGAGCAAAAGTTCCTAGTGCACTATCAAAATGATCTTCTAAAATTTCCATTTTATCATCTGGCAGATTAGTTGGAGCCTCAGATTGGAATTTTAATATTGCATTTTTAATTGTCTCACCGTTTGAATCAAATCTTGCAAATTTGTACTCTTGCAAACAGTACTGTAATTTAGGATTCATTGGTGGAGGAGCAACATTCGAAGTTAAATATACTCTATTTGGTAGATAATTTACTAAGCTAGGGTATGCACCGACTATTCCCAATCCTATAAGCTGAAGAATTATAAAAGGCACAACACCTTTCCAAATATCAAGTGTTTTAACAATTTTAGGTGCTACACCTTTCAAATAAAAGAGTGCAAATCCAAATGGCGGCGTTAAGAAGGAAGTCTGCAAGTTAACACCAATCATAACTCCCAACCAAACGGCTGTGACGTTAGCCCCTGTTTCAGCTAATAATATTGGTGCAATTATTGGAACAACAACAACTGCAATTTCAATAAAGTCTAAGAAAAATCCTAGCAAGAAAATTACAATCATCACAACAACAAATTGTGTCCAAAAACCACCCGGTAAATCTTGTAAAAAGTCTCTTACTAATTCTTCTCCCCCAAAAGCTCTAAATCCTGAAGTAAGCATTGCTGCTCCTAAAAGGATAATAAATACCATTGAAGTAGTCACACAAGTTTCTGTTACAACTTCTTTTAAAACATTTTCTGTTTTAAAAGTTCTCCAAAAACTCCAACCTATTCCGTATACAAGTATGACCACAAAGAAAGCGGTTATAAAGATTGCACTTAAATCTCTTTCCTCCAAATTTTTTACATTTAATTCATAATTTGATGCAAAGAATGTAATTGGAATTAGAGATCCAATAATTAAAATTAAAGGATAGAAAGCACTTTTCTTTCCTTCATATAATCTATAACCAGCCATCAAAGTGGCACCAATTGCTCCAATTGAACCTGCTTGGTTTACAGTAGCAATACCCATTAAAATTGAACCTAATACAGCAAATATTAATGCAAGTGGTGGTATGATAATTACAACTACTCTTAACCAAAATTTTAAATCAAAATTTCCTTTAAATGGAACTGGTGGTGCAACACCTTTCTTTATTCTAGCAAAAATAAACACATAGATCATATAAAGAGCAACTAAAACAAGACCTGGTAAAAGTGCTCCTAAGAACATATCACCTGCACTTGATGAACCTACTCTAAATTCACCTGGCATATTAAATTCACCAGTTAAGGCTTTATAATCATTTTGTCTTAAGTTGTTTGCAACATCAGATGCACTTGCCAACTGGTCAGCAATAATAATTAAAACAATTGATGGAGGAATAATTTGACCTAATGTTCCTGATGAACAAACTATTCCACTAGCAAGTTGTCTGTCATACTTGTTATTTAACATTGTTGGTAACGAAATTAGTCCCATTGCAATTACAGTTGCTCCAACGATACCAGTCGTTGCTGCTAATAGAGCTCCAACAAATATAACTGAAATTCCTAAACCACCAGGAATTGGTCCAAATAATTGGCCCATTGTTATTAATAAGTCTTCGGCAATTTTTGATTTTTGAAGCATAATTCCCATGAAAATAAATAAAGGAATTGCGATCAAAGTATCTGTTTCTACATCCCAGTAATTACTCCTAAAATTTGTAATACCAGCAACGAGCCATTCTATAGGTCCATCTACAGCAAAAAAAGCACTGGAGTCTCCCTCGAATATGTAGCCAAAAAATGCGGCTAAACCAATTGCAATTATAGCTGAACCAGGTAATGCAAAAGCAACAGGGTAACCCGATGCAAGAGCAACAATCATTATCACAACTAGAACAGCTAAAAAGAATGTTTCCATAATTTAATTTTTGACACCTTTTAAAATTTTGTGACTACTTTCCATAAAATAGCTAGTAAATTGAATTAACATCGTAACAGCAAAAACAGCTAGATAAACAGCCATCAAATATAAAAGATAGAGACCATTAGATCCTTGTTGCGTAACTTCAAAAGCTACAACAGGACCATTTATAATGCTGGCTTTTCCGTTTAGACCTAAAAATATAACTATTAATGTAAGTGGTACTCCTAGAACTGCCGATCCAACCATATTTGTCCATGCCTTCTTTTTTTCACTAAAAGAAGAATAGAGTACATCAACTCTTACGTGCCCTTCATGAATTAATGCGTATGCACTAGCAAACAAATAAAGTGCAGCATACCAAAATCTAACTAGATCGCCTTGAAATGCTTGTTCGTATGAAAATATAAATCTTGATAATACAATTACGAATTCACTTACTACAACCAATACAGCTAGCCAAATAAAACCAACTGATTTTGTAAAATATCCAATCACGAAAGAAATTAATATTATTGGAAAGTGAATATAAGTAATTCTTACAGGGGCTTTAACCATCAATGCTTTTACTTCAGGACTGAAGATTGCTTCCCATAATCTTTCAACGACCATAAAAGATATAACAAAGTCAGCTACACCAACTAAAAATACTGCCCAAAATGATGATCTAACAAGATATGCTGAAAATCTTGATAAAATTTTTGAATCTTGCTCCAAAGTTTGGCTATATGTTTTAAAAACATAAAAAACGACTGCAGCAATACAAATCAAATACAATCCAATTTGCATATAACCATAATTTAAATCAGATCCCTCTAGAGCTTTTTTCTTATATCCAAACATCTCATGATGTGAAAAAATTTTTTTTATTCCTGGCCAATCACTCCAAACTGTTAAAACATTATTTATAAGAAATGCTAAAGTAAAAGCTAAAACTGAATAACTGATTATTCTAAGATATAGAGAAAGATTTGAATTTTTTGTCACCATAGTATTTTAAAATACCTAAGTAATACTCGATTTTGTTTAAAAAAAAAGGGCCCAATTAAGGGCCCTTTAATAACTAAATTTAGTTAGATTACATTCCTAATGCTCTGTTTCTTTGAGAAATGTAAGGTGAGTCAGACAAGTTGGTCCAAGAACCAATGTCTTTTCTAGCCTGTAAGAAACTAGAGTGGATTCTCTCAGCGAGACCACTGCTTGCTCTTGTTTCCTCAAATACTTCATTAGCAGCTTTAGCAAAACCATCATAAACTTTGTCGCTAAACTTCTCTAGTTTAACACCATGATCGTTTATTAATCTTGCAAGCGCAGCACCATTTTTAGCGTTGTACTCTGACATCATAACGTCATTTTCCATCGCAGCTGCAGCTTCAATTAATAGCTGATCTGATTTTGATAAGCTTGTAAACCAAGATTTGTTAGAACCACATGCTAACATAGATCCTGGCTCGTGCATTCCAGGATAGTAGTAGTATTTAGCAGCTTCTTGGAATTTCATAGCTTCATCATTCCATGGACCTACCCACTCTGTTGCATCAATTGCACCAGAAACAAGGTTTTCGTAAATTTGTCCACCAGGAAGTGAAACTGGAGATCCTCCAAGTTTACCGATAACTTGTCCACCTAATCCAGGCATACGCATTTTAAGACCTTTGAAGTCATTAGGGCTTCTAATTTTCTTGTTAAACCATCCACCCATTTGAACTCCTGTGCTTCCACACATAAAGTTTTTTAGACCAAATTTGTCTGATAGTTCATCCCATAATTGTTGACCACCAGCAAATCTAATCCATGCGTTCATTTCAGTGTAAGTGAAACCGAAAGGTACAGCTGTAAAGTAACCCCAAGCTGGATCTTTTTTAACCCAGTAGTAGTCAGCAGCGTGATACATTTGCGAGTTACCTGAAGCAACTTCATCAAATGAGTCAAACGCTTTAACCCTCTCGTTTGCTGCATAATAAGTGACTTGAATTCTTCCATCACTCATGTCTGTAATTCTTTGAGCAAATCTTTGCGCACCAGTTCCTAAACCTGGGAAATCTCTTCCCCATGTAGCTACCATAGAAGCTTCAATTCTTTCTTTGGCAACGGCTGGAGCAGCTAAAGATGATGCAGCTACAGCAGCAACACCAGTCGCAGCAGCAGCCTTAAAGAATTTACGTCTTGAAGGAGTTTTACCCTTCAATAGTTTTTTTTCTTTAATCATTATTTCTCCTCTTTAAGTTAATTAACTGATGCATTTAAAGCATATATGTTTCTTAGAGTCATTTTAAAAAAGTGAGGATTTTCCACTTAATTACAATCTATGATTGTAAATGTTTATGAATTATCTTTAATTATTGAATATTTTGGCATGGTTTAACATACTCAGATCTTCAAATTGTTTGCCTATAATTTGAACTCCTAAAGGCAAATTTTTTTCGCCTTTTAAAATTGGCAGTGAAATGCAGGGCACATGTGCAAGAGACCAAATCTTATTAAATTCTGGACTCCCAGTTGTCTTAAATCCTTTGTCAGCAATTCCACAACTACTTGGCGTTATAATTGCATCAAACCTTTCAAATATACTATCTAAGTTTTTTGAGTATGTTCTCATCGCATCTAAAGCTAAAGCATAATCTTTTGCCGAATGTTTTAGTCCATTAATAATTGCTCTCTTAATTTCTATAGAAAGTTTTCCTTTTGAAGTTTTGTAGTAATGATGGAAATTCTGAGCCATCTCTGTCTCATATATAATTGTATGACAATCAATCATATTTTCAAAATATTTGGGAGCAGTCTCAACCTTTAATATTTTTTTATTATTTAAAATAAATTTGTTAAATGATTTTTTTGAAATACTGTCAACATTTCTCCAGCGTTTGGTTTTATAAAAAACAAATTTTGATTTTTTTATTTTAATTTTTTTATTAAGAAAATTAATATTTGTTGTTGTTTCATCTGCATCGTCTCTAGCAAACAAAACTTTCGATAAGAGTTCTACATCGCTAATTGTTTTTCCAAATACTCCGACTTGATCTAAATTATATGATGTTTGCAAAACACCATTTCTAGAGATTAATCCATAGGTAGGTTTATAACCAACAACTCCACAATAAGAGGCTGGCCTAATTACAGATCCACCCGTTTGAGTTCCAATTGATAATGGTGCCATATCAGATGCAATAACAGCTGCAGAACCACTAGATGAACCTCCTGGTGTTCTTGAATAATCATGTGGATTTTTGGTTTTTGATGGCGATAAGAAAGCTAATTCACAAGTTACAGTTTTACCCATAATTATTGCTCCAGCTTTTTTTAAAAGCTCAACAATTTTAGCATCTAAATTATTTTTTTTTTTTAATTTTATTCTTGCGCCATATTTTGTTGGCATTTCAGATGTTGAGATAATATCTTTAAGTGCTACTGGTAGACCATGCAAAACTCCTAAAGATTTTAATTTTTTTCTATGATTGTCAGATTTTTTTGCATCACTTAGTAGTTTTTTTTCATTAAAATATTCCCAAGCCTGAATATTCTTATCATATTTTTTTTTTTGATTGATATAAGCTTTACAAAGTTCAACGGAAGTTAATTGTTTATTTTTAAGTTTTTTTAAAAGTTGTTGTGCTGATAAATTTAGGAGTTTCATTTATCCTTTAAACTAATTTTTCATCAGAATAAACGCAACATTTCTCAGGTGGAAAATATAAATTTAATTCTCCGTCTGGAATGGGTTTTTCTCTTTCTACTTTTGACTTAATCACTAAATTACCCATTTTTCCTGTAAGGAGCTTGAAATTACCAAAGTCCTCAACTCTTGTAAGTTTAATTTTAACAGTATTATTTTTTTCTTTTTCAGCCAACTCTATGAACTCGGATCTAATTCCGAGTTTAACATTTTTATCTTTTAAATTTCCTAAATTTGAATTTGTCTTTATAGTGGTATCATTAATTTTTACTTCATGATCAGAGGATACAGTTGAATGAAAAATATTCATCGCAGGAGAGCCAATAAAATAACCGACAAAAGTTGTTTTAGGTTTTTCAAATAAATCTTTTGGCAATCCAACTTGTACGATTTCACCTTGATCCATAACAATTATATTTTCGGCAAAAGTCATAGCTTCGTTTTGATCATGAGTTACATAAACCAATGTTGTTTTATATTGTTCATTGATTTCTTTTAAGTTTCTTCGAAGTCTAAATTTTAAATCTGGGTCTATAACTGTAAGAGGTTCGTCCATTAAAACAGCTGCAACGTCTTCTCGAACCAACCCTCTACCTAAAGAGATAAGTTGTTTTTGATCAGCAGTTAATTTTCTCGCTGGTGAGTTTAAAAATGACGATAAATTTAAAGTATCTGAAACTGCTTTTACTCTTTCTTCAATTTTATCTTTTGTAAATTCCCTGCATCTTAGTGGAAACGCTAAATTATCATAAACAGTCATTGTATTGTAAATTACAGGGAATTGGAAAACTTGGGCAATATTTCTATCTTCCGTTTTTAAATCGGTCACAGGTGTTTCATCGAATAATATTTCACCTTTGGATGGTCTCACTAGTCCAGAAACAATGTTTAACATTGTGGTTTTTCCACACCCAGAAGGTCCCAAAATTGCATACCGCTTGCCATTTTCCCATGTCATTGAAAACGGATTAAGAGCATATGTTGGTTTTGGATCTAGAGGATTATAGGTATGAGAAATATTTGATAAATCAATTTTAGCCATTTGTTCCTCCATATGGCGACGAAACCAATTTTTCATCTTCTCCAAAAGCATAAAACTTATTTACATTAAAATTTATTTTTACTTTCTCATGAATTTTAAAATTCATTACTTCCTCGATTAAAGCAATTATTTTTGAATTTCCTCTTTTTAGGTGGAGCAATGTTTCTGACCCACTAATTTCTGCTAATTCTATTTCAAATTCTTCACCATTTTCATCAAGTTTAATTTCTGAAGCTCTAATTCCAAAATTATAATCTTTATCTTCTAAATTCTTAAAATGATTTGGAATTTCTAAAGAAATATTCTCAAAATTCAGATTTTTTAAATTTTTTGAACCCTTTAAAACATTCATTGGTGGATCATTTGATATTTCTGCAACTTTTAAATTAGATGGATTTTCAAAAATCTCTTTAGCAGCCCCTTTTTGTAATACTTTCCCTTCATCTAAAACAATTACTTCTCCATTTAGTTCCATTACTTCTTGGGGATCTGTTGTTGAGTAAATTAAAATTGTATCTTGGGACAGTCCTTCTGAGAAAATTCTTTTAAATTCTTCTCTTAACTGCTCTCTAAGTTTATAATCTAAATTAACTAACGGTTCGTCTAGCAACAAAATTTTTGCTTTTTTTGCAAGTGATCTTGCAAGTGCAACTCTTTGTTGCTGTCCACCGGATAATTCCTGAATTTTTCTATTTTCAAATCCAACTAATCCAACAGTTTTTAGAGCTTCATCTACATCTTTTTTTATTTGCTCAGGACTTAATTTTCTTTGTTCTAATGGAAAAGTTATGTTTTCATAAACATTTAAGTGAGGATAATTAATGAATTGTTGATAGACCATAGCAACATTTCTTTCCCAAACTGGTATTTTAATAAAGTCTTTTTCCTCAAAAGAAATTGAGCCTTGATCTGGATTTAATAATCCTGCAATTGTTTTTAAAAGTGTAGTCTTACCAGATAAGGTTCTGCCTAAAATGGTATACAAATTACCTTTTTTAAAATTAAATGAGACATCGTTTAAATGAAACTGCTCATCAGGTTTATAAGAAATTTTCTCTCCAATTAAATTCATTATTTTAATGCTCCTGATAAATTTCCTTTTGATAGATATCTCTCAACTATAAATGCAACAATTATTAATGGTGCAACTGAGACTAAAGCTGATGCCGAAAGGCTCCACCATGGTGTTATTGATGAATTAAGTGCAACAACTTTTACAGGTAACAATTGTACTTCAGTAAATGTTAAAATAAATGCAAAAAAGAAATCTATCCATCCAAAAATAATACAAAACATTCCTGCAACAATTAAACCAGGTATTGAATTTGGTAAAACAACTTTATAGAAAGCTTGATAAGGATTACACCCATCAATTAATGCAGTCTCATCTAATTCTTTTGGAACTCTATTAAAAAAATCTACCATAATCCAAACAGCAATTGGCATTAATAAAACGATATATACGACCACTAGACCTAATAAACTATCAAGCAATCCTATTGTGCTTAGAAAAATAAAGAAAGGAATTGATAATACAATTGGAGGCATGATTCTTTGTGAAATGAAGAAAAAAGTAATATCGTTGTTTCTTACAAATCCAGCTTTAAAAGTAAATCTTGATAGTGCATAAGCAGCAAGTGTTCCAAGAACAATACTTATTAAACTAGCAGTACAAGTTACAAAAATACTATTAAAATAGGGCTCAACAATATCTACTCCACCTTTCGCAGGAGACTTAATTAAAACTCTCCAACCCTCCAATGTTGGTTCGAAATCTAACCAAGGAATATAAGTTACTTTACTATTTACAGATTGGAAGTCTTTAAAAGATGTTGATACAGCCCACAGAAATGGTGCAACAACAAATACAGTCCAAAATGTAATAAAGAAATATTTAAGAAAAGTGTAAAGTTTGCTCATATTTATTCTTTGATCATTAGTTTGGTTAAAACTTTAGCTATTATCGTTAAACTGATAATCATTATTACAAGATAAGTGAAAGATAAGGTTGCTGCATAACCCATCTGAAATTCTCTTAATCCTTTAATATAAATATAAAAACTTGAGGTCTCAGTTGCAGTACCTGGTCCTCCTGAAGTCAAAACAAATACTGTATCCATTATTTTTGAAGCCTCGATAAGTCTTATAATTATTGCTCCAATTGATATTGGAGCCATCAAAGGAAAAGTTACATAAACAAATTTTCTAAATGGACTTGCTCCATCTATAGCGGCTGCCAAAAAGGGTTCTTTTGGAAGTGACAAAAGTCCAGCGAGTAATAGTAAAAACATAAATGGTGTCCATTGCCAAACCTCAACAATTATAACAGTAAACTTTGCAATAACTGGATCACTCAACCACAAAATTGGTTTTACTCCTAATCCACCTAACAAATCATTTACAGGACCTAGTGACTCATGAAAAAATGTTCTCCAAATAACTGTCATTATTACTGGAGTTGTCATCATTGGTACGAGAAAAATTACTCTAAAAAATCTTTTAAATTTTATTTCTCTCCAAACCATCATCGCTAGTGCAAATCCGATAACATATTGAAGAATAACTGTGGTTACCGATAAAAAACTTAGCCTAAAAAAAGACTCCCAAAACCTCGGGTCATCAGTAAATAACCTTATATAATTCGTGATACCTATGAAGTTCATTTCTGGTGTATAACTATTCCATCCAGAAAGACTTAATCTAATAGTAAAAATAATTGGAAAAATTAAAATTCCAATAAGTACAAACAATCCTGGGAATAAAAAAACAAACTTGTGTTTAAAATTCATAATTTTTTTTGGATTATTTTAAAATGTGGCCGTTAAAAAACGGCCACAAGTTTTATAAAATTATTGCTTATTATCTTCCATTGCTACACCAACAGCATAGGCTTTTCTTACGTTATCTTTTCCTACTCTGTTAAGTATATCTTCCCACTGTTTAGCAGCTTCGTCTAAAGCAGCTTGTGGAGATAATTGACCAGCTAATGCTTTTGCAGCAGCAGTAGCCAATGCAGCATTAAACTCAAAAGTTCCAGGAACTCTTAATGGAAATACTCTATTTTTACTTTGTTCCATTTGTGCAAGAGTATCAACATATGATTGAGCAATATCTTTATCCCAACCAATTTGTGTCCATACATCAACTTTAAAGTCATCATTTCTAAATGGGTTTACACCAAATCTACCAATTCCAATATCTGCTTGGTGGTTAGCTTCGTTAGCGAAGAAACATAGGTAATCGAAAGCCATTTCTTTCTCTTTACTTTTCTTAGCTACTCCAACTGCCCATCCCCATACGAAGAAAGGAGCTTGGTTAAAGCCTTCATCCCAAGAGTTAGTTTTTCTATTCCAAACTTTCATTGCTCCTGGTAACTGTGCAGCACCAACTTTATTGTTTATTGGACTATCTGGTTGCATAGCAGCAACAAATGCATCATCCCATGAAAAACTAAACAAAGTTTGTCCTCCACCAAATGATCCAATTTCATCACCTAAACCAAAATTTATTCCTCCTGGAGGAACATATTTAGTTGCCTCAACCCAATCTGTTAATGCTTCAACAAAACCTGGATTGTTAATTAGTGGTTTCATAGTTTCTAAATCAAAGAAAAAACCACCTGGTGTTTTTGGATTTTTAGAGTAAGCAGCAGATCTTGAATAGAAAGCAGCATACATTAGGTCATCTTTTTTCATAACTTCTGCTGATCCATATTCTTTCTCGCCATCACCATCCCAATCCCATCCATTGAAATAAGCGGCCATTTCTCCATATTCTTTCCAAGTTGTTGGTACCTTTAACTCTTTACCAGTAGCTTCCTTATATTGTTTTTGGTACTCAGGATTATCAATTACATCTTTTCTATATTTTAGATAATGTCTGTCTCCATCAACCGGAAACTGATACATAACACCATCCCAAGATGCTACACCAATGTGAGACGGTGTAACGTCTTTCATTTGTTTCATCTCAACGTATTTCTTTGGAACTGGCTCTAAGTATCTTCTCCAATCGTTAATGAAGTTTGAAAATCCAAAAACGATGTCATATGGAGCTTGTCCAGCTTGAAATGGTACCATTGCTTTCGCATATAAGTCACCTGCTGGTGTATGAGTAACATCAACTTTTGCTCCAGTAAGTTTAGCGAACTGCTCAGCATGTAGAGCTGTTGGCTCTCCCATGACTGGTACAGCATGTGTATTAATCTTAAGCGTCTTGCCTTTATAGTTTTTCTTAGACATAGACTCGTAAGAACAATCACCAGGAATATCCCCAGTTGCTTTGATATGTGGAAACTGATCACTCCACTTATCAGCATACGCAACAGGACTAAATACCAACAAAGCTGATATTAGAGCGGTTACGCAAGTTTTTATTGTCTTCATCTTTTTTCCTCTCTTTGTTGTTAATTATGGAACTAACACTGCACGACCTTTAATCTTACCATCATTTAAATCATGTAGTGCTTTATTAGCTTCTTCAAGTTTGTATTCTTTCATTGAAAGTTTTACCAAACCTTTATCTGCTAGTTCCATTAATTCATATAATTCAGCCCATGTACCTACTAAGCTTCCAACTATACTTTTTTCTTGATCGATCATATCAATCGCCAAAACTCTTATTTCTTCTCCGTAACCTACAATATAGAAAGTCCCAGTTGCTTTGGTCATTTTAATTCCCATTGGCGTAGAACCTTTTTCACCAACAAAATCTATAACAGCCTCTGCACCTTTTCCTTTTGTAAGTTCTTTTACTTTTTCAATTTCATTACCATCTATTAAAACTCCATGGTCAGCTCCTAGTTCCATTGCATGTTCTAAAGGTGCTTTTGCTTTTTCAACAACAATAATATTTGCAGCACACATTGCTTTCATACATTGAATTGCTATATGTCCTAATCCACCAGCACCTATGATTACACAATTTTCACCTGGCAGAAGGTGTCTAGTAGCTTTTTTTACAACTCTGTAAGCAGTCAAACCTGCGTCTGAAAATGGCGCAACGTCTATTGGACCTAAAACTTTTGGAATTTTTATTAGATTTCTTACGCTAGTTTGAAGTAATTCTGAATATCCCCCGTGTTTTACATTCAAACCTGCAAAAATTGGATCTTCAGCATGCATATCGTTTCCTCTTCTACAATCTAAGCATGTTCCTCCTGTGCCAGAAACTTTAGGGTGTAAAATAACTGCATCACCTTTTTTAAATCCTGTAACATCTTTACCAACTTCCTCTATCCATCCAGCGTTCTCATGTCCCATTACCATCGGCAACAGATCGTTATTTTGATCTGTAATGTGCTTCCAAACTCCTTCAATTATATGCAAATCAGTTCTACAAACACCTGCAGCTCCAATTTTAACAATCACATCACTTGCTTTCTCAATTTTAGGATTTGGTAACTCTTCACCTGTGACCCAAACATCTGCTTTCATTTCTGGGTCATACTTATGTAAAACCTGTGCTTTCATTATTTCCTCTCTAAATTTATTTTTTATAAATAAATTTTAAATTGAAATAAAAAATATGTCTAGAAAGTTAGAATAATTTTAATTACCAATTACAACTTCAGATTGTTAATTTACTTTGTTTTTGCAGTCTCCTGTTTTGAAAAACTCATCCATATTATCTATGGCCAGATTGGCCATTGCAGTTCTAGTTTCTTTAGTTGCGCTACCCAAATGAGGAAGAATAAAAGCACTTTTGTGTTTAAGATATCCTGGATTTAAATTTGGTTCATTTTTGTATACATCTAGCCCGACTGCATAAACTTTTCTTCTTTCCAAAGCATCTATTAAAGCTTCATCTTCAATAATATCTCCTCTTGCAACATTGGTCACGACTGCACCTTTTGGTAATAGTTCTAGTGTATCTTTATTGATTAAATTTATTGTCTCTTTAGATGCAGGACAACATACCGAAAGGACATCAGAGACTTTCATCAAATCATTTAAGTTATCGTGGTAAGTTGCGCCTTGTTCTTTTTCTTCGCTTAATTTTGAACGATTGTGATAATGAATTATCATACCTAAAGATTTAGCTATTTTAGCTATTTTTTGACCAATTCTACCCATGCCAAGTATTCCAAGTCTAGTGCCCGTTAATTGTTTACCAATCAACATATCTGCTGACCAAACCCAGCCACCTTCTCTAGCTTTTTCAATTCCTTCAGATGCTCTTCTGCATGCACCTAATATTAACAAAACCCCAATTTCTGCAGTAGCATCAGTTAAAACATCTGGCGTGTTTGTTACTGCAATCCCTCTTTTCTTTGCAGCTTCTAAATCTATATTTCCAAAACCTACAGCAAAATTTGATATAATTTTTACACTCTCAGGTAATTGATTAATTGTTTCTGCATCTAGCTTATCTGTTAAAGCCGATAAAATACCATCACAGCCTGTACTCATCTCTATTAGCTTCTTTTGAGAGTAGAGTTCATCATTTAAATTAAAGTTAGCATCAAATAATTCTTTAGCTTTATCCTCACAAGATCTTAAAAGCCTTCTCGTGATTAAAATTTTTTTCATTTTATTTTTAGATTAATTTAGATCAAAAACCTTACCAGGATTCATGATATTGTTTACATCGATACTTCTTTTAATAGCTTTCATCACTGGTAAATTATCTGGGTGCTCTCTTAATAAGTAATGTTTTTTTTGAAGACCAATTCCATGTTCTCCTGTAATTGTTCCCTCTAGCTCTAAAGCTTTATTAATTAGATCATCGCTGTATTGTCTAATTTTTTTTTGTTTTTCTTCATCATCAGGATCATACAATATTATGGAGTGAAAATTTCCATCTCCAACATGACCAACCATCGGTGCAGTTAGACCTAACTTTTTAACTTCTTTTTCTGCCCACGAAATACACTCTACTAACTTTGAAATTGGTACACAAACATCTGTAGAGTAAACTTTCATATCATGACCTAAAGCTTTTACTGAATAATAAACATCATGTCTTGCTTTCCAAAGTATTTTTTGTTCTTCCGGAGAAGATGCCCATTGAAAATCACTTCCACCATTATTTTTTGATAACTCTTCTACAATTTTAATAGACTCATTATTCGATAGCTCACTTCCATGAAATTCAAAGAATAAAGTTGGTGATGCTTTGATGTTTTCTAGCTTTGAATATTTAATGCTAATTTCCATTTGGTCTTTGTTTAACATTTCAATTCTTGCAATTGGAACACCGTACTGAATAACTTCTTGCGCTGTCTTTACTGCTGAGTCTAAATCTGGGAAATAGCAAACTGCACTCATTATGCTTTCAGGTATTGGTGATAATCTTAATTGAACTTCTGTAATAATTCCTAAAGTTCCCTCAGATCCGATAAACAAATTAGTTAAGTTATATCCCGCAGAAGTTTTTTTAGTTCTTGCACCAGTTTTAATTATGTCTCCATTTGGTAAAACAACTGTTAAGCCAGAAATAACTGTTCTCATTGTTCCATATTTCACTGCCATTGTTCCTGAAGCTGAAGTAGATGCCATTCCACCGAGTGCAGCATCCGCACCAGGATCTATTGGAAAAAATACTCCATCTTCTCTTAAATATTCATTTAATTGCTTTCTTGTTACATTTGCTTGCACTCTGCAGTCAAAATCCTCAGCATTTACACTTAAAACTTTATTCATTTTTTCTAAAGAAATCGTGATACCATTTTGATTTCCTACAACATGGCCTTCAAGAGATGTGCCGGTTCCAAATGGGACCACTGGAATTTTATGCTCGTTACAAATTTTTAGAATTTTTGAAACTTCTTCATTAGTTTCTGGAAATACAACTGCCTTTGATAATATTGGGTTATAGGTATCTTCCCCTCTTGCATAATTTGCACGAGTAGACTCTGAGGTAGAAAATCTTCCATTAAATATCTTTTTTAATTCTGCTTGGACGGTTTCGTTCATTCTTTAATAATACAAAAATATTGATTAAAAATACAGTTTATTTAGAAAGCATCTTGCCTATATTTTCTAAGGCTTGCATTATATTATCTCTAGATGCGGCAAAACTAAATCTAACGTAGTCATTACATGTTTTACCAAACGCAGTACCAGGAACAATCGCAACTCCAGCTTCATGCATAGCTTTTTTGCAAAACTCAGATCCATTCATGCCAGTCCCTTTTATATTCGGAAAAGCATAGAAAGCTCCTCCCGGCAAACTACACTCAACTCCTGGTAAATCATTTAATCCTTTGTGAATTAAATTTCTTCTTAATGTAAATTTGTCTAACATATCTTTAATAGAATCTTCTGGACCATCTAATGCAGCTATACCAGCATATTGGGCTGCTGCATTTACACATGATACACTATTAATCAAAAGTTTGTTTACATGTTCAACCAAATGCTCTGGCCAGTAACTCCAACCAAGTCTCCACCCAGTCATAGAATATGCTTTACTCCAACCCTCAAGAACAATTAATCTGTCTCTTAAATTAGGATAGTTAAAGAAAGTTGGCATTTCCTTATAGTCAAAAATTTGTCTACTATAAATTTCATCACTTAAAATTGTGACCTGCGGATGTTTTTCTAATTCTTTTGCTAAGTAATCAATTGCAGGCTTTTCAACAAAACTTCCAGTTGGGTTATTTGGATTAATCAAGATTAAAAGTCTAGTTTTGTCAGTTATTAAAGATAGAATTTTGTCTGGGTCAAATTTTAAATCTTTATCCTCAGTTAAGTCGTATGGGACAGCTTTTGCTCCAGAGTAGTTAATCATTGATTCATAGATTGGAAAAGCTGGAGTTGGATGAATTATCTCAACACCTGGTTCACCATAACAAGTAATTGCATAATACATTGTAGGTTTACCACCTGGCATTATTAAAACTCTATTTGGATCAATATCAGCATTATAAAGTCTCTTGACCCATCTTGCTACAGCTTCTCGACATTCTGGGATTCCATTTGATAAAACATAACCATGATGACCATCATCTAGAGCTTTTTTTGCAGCTTCAACTACATGTTTTGGAGTTTTAAAGTCAGGTTGTCCTAGACCTAAATGAATCATAGGTTTGCCTTGTGCTTCTAATTTTTTTGCTTCTGCTAAAACAGAAAATGCACTTTCAGTTCCTAAACGATCTAATGCTTTTGCTAATTCAATCATATTTTTTCGTCGACAAACTAACTGAAAAGCAACTTCATGTCTATTTATTTAAAGTGAAAATAATAATAAAAATTATTTATAAAAAATATTTAATTTCGGTAAATTATCTTTGATCTATCTAACTCTTTTACACTTTTGCAGCCCATAAGGATCATATTTCTTCTAATTTCGTCGTGCATATTTTGAAGCAGCCTCTCTACTCCTTGCTGACCACCCGCTCCTAAACTAAACAAAAAAGCTTTACCAAAACTACAAGCAGTAGCTCCTGCAGCTAAAGCCTTGAGAACATGAGTTCCCCGTCTAACACCTCCATCTAAAATTATCTCAAGTTTATCACCCACAGCATCTGAAATAGCCTTTAGTTGATCAAAAGGAGTTCTAGATCCATCAAGTTGTCTTCCTCCATGATTTGATATTATTATTGCTGTACAACCAATATCAACTGCTCTCTTTGCATCCTCTACAGACATTACACCCTTCAAGGCAAAAGGTCCGTCCCACTTTTTTATACAGTATTCTGCATCTTCCCAATTCATTTGTGGATCATACTGTTCATTAACATAATCTATTACGGATTTTGTAATGTTAGTTCCCTTGTCAGTTTTGTGTTTAATATTTGCAAGTTCAAATTTCTTATTCGTAAAATATCTGAATAACCATCCTGGTCTCATCGCAAAATTCATAATACTTTCTAATGTGAATTTAGGAGGAGTTGTAAAACCAGTTCTGTGATCTCTTTCTCTATTTCCCGCAACCAAAGTATCAACTGTTAAGCATAATCCGTCAAAGTTTGCTCTTTTACACCTATCAATCAAATCATCGGTAAATGATTTATCTTTATGGATATAAAGTTGAAATAATTTTGGTCCACTTGATATGTTAGCAATTTCTTCAATCGAAAATGATGCCATTGTCGACATGCTATACATTGTACCAAATTTTTCTGCAGCTCTAGCTGAAGCTTTATCTCCATCAGGATGATATAAACTTTGCATAGCAGTTGGAGATAAAAAAATTGGCATATCTATTTTTCTACCAAAAACTGTGGTTGATAGATCTGGTTCTCCTACACTTCTAAGAATATTGGGGATTAAGTCACAATCATCAAATGAATTTGTATTTCTTTTTAAAGTGGTTTCGTCATCTGCACCACCATCAATGTAATGAAAAATCGGAGCTGGTAATCTTTTTTTAGCTAACTTTCTAAAATCCTCAAAATTGTAACAATTCTTCAAACTCATGCATTTCGGAATCTTAAATTATTTCGATTAAGATCACTGATCTTTGTGCAGCCCATTAATTTCATGTCTCTTACTAATTCAGTTTTATATAAGTTAAGTGCTCTCTCAACGCCTTCTTGACCTGCTGCAGCTAAAGCATAAAGATATAATCTTCCACCAGCACATGCTTTTGCACCCATAGATAAAGCTTTTAACATATGAGTACCTCTTTGAAATCCACCTTCACAAATAACATCTAACTTATCACCAACTGCATCAACAATTTCAGCTAATTGATCGAATGGTGATCTAGATCCATCAAGTTGTCTTCCTCCATGATTTGATACCATTATACCAGTGCATCCGATATCAACTGCTCTTTTAGCATCTTCAACACTCATAACTCCCTTAAGCGCGAAATGGCCACCCCACTGAGAGCACAATTTTTCAGCGTCGTCCCAGTTCATAGATTGATCCAACATAGTAGAAAAATAATTACCAATTGAAGTATTTGTGTCAGTGCCTTCTTTAACGAAATCTTGAAGATGTGGTAGTTCAAATTTTCCTTTGGTTAAATAATTTATTCCCCACATTGGTTTTGTGGCAAAACTAAACAAACTCGAAAGTGTTAATTTTGGAGGTGATGTAAATCCAGTTCTTAAATCTCTTTCACGATTTCCTCCTGTTATTGTATCAACAGTTAAAGCCATCACATCAAATTTTGCTGCTTTTGCTCGTTCTAAACAAGAGTCATTTAATCCTCTGTCTTTATGGAAATAAAATTGAAACATTTTTGGTGTGTCTATTAAAGATGAAATTTCCTCAACACTAACTGTAGCCAATGCCGAAACACCAAACATCGTGTTAAACTTCTTTGCAGCTTTTCCAACCGCTCTTTCTCCTTCGTAGTGGAATAGCCTTTGCAGAGCTGTTGGAGAACAATAAAAAGGCAAATCTAATTTTTTTCCAAAAATAGTTGTCGACAAATCCACATTTTCAACACCTCTTAAGACATTTGGAACTAAGTCAACGTCATTAAATGCACTACTATTTCTTGCATAAGTTATTTCATCATCCGCAGCCCCATCAATATAATGAAATATTGGTGACGGAAGCTTTTGTTTTGCCAATTTTCTAAAGTCATAAAAGTTATGACAATCTTTTAATCTCATATCTTAAGTTAAAATTTTTTTGTAAAATTAAACATATAACTATTTGCCCCAGGATTTTTATCTCCAAGACTCGCATTAGAAATATGATTATAAGAAATACCCAATTCAGAATTAGACGAAATGTCAAATAATATCTGTATTTGTGTCTTAAATTCAATTTCGTGACCTAAATCCTTGCCATCTCCTTCGTCGTAATATCCAATCGCAAAACTAGGAGAGAAAGTAGTTGAATTAGATTTTTGATTTAATTGATAACCTGTATAAATATATAATGCATCATCAGCTGTTATCATTGCCCCTGTAACAGGCTGAACATTTCCTAAGAAAATATCTTTGCTAGCATTAAAATTTATATATTCTGCACCAAATAGATTTGCTCTCTTACCATCATCACTGAAATCGAACATACCAGTGTAAAAACTCCATTTATTTTCTGCATTAGAAAATGAGACAGTAAGAAATGAAATTATTAAAGTTTTAATTAAAATCTTCATATTAAAAATCCTGGTTACTTTATAGATACTTTTCTAATAATTAAAAGGCCGCCAAAAGCGAACAAAATCAAAGGTATTGACCAGAGTAAAAATGTATTTTGGTTTAATTCTGGTTCATATACAATCCACTCTCCATATTTATTTTTTAAATAATCATATATTTCTTCTTCTTCTTTACCTTCATCAATCTTATTTTTTACAACAAGCTTCATACTAACAGCAAAATCGGACTGAGAGTCGTAAACAGATTGACCTTGGCATATCAAACACCTTAAGTTTTTTGTAATTTGATCTACTTTGGTATTTATTTCATTCGCATAGGAAAAATTAAAACTAAAATATAGCAGCAATATTAATTTTAAAATTTTAAGCATTTTTTTTTAATAAATTTTTTATTTCTATTAAATTGTCGCTTGTCAATGGACCAATATACTTTTTAATTATCTCATTTGTTTTACCACTTATGATAAAAGTTTCAGGAACACCAATAGCTCCGAATTCTATTGATTTTGTTCCATCATTATCGGTAATAACTTCTGAATAAGGATTTCCAAGTGAGCTTAAAAAATTTTTCGCATTTTTTGGACTGTCTTTATAATTAATTCCAATTATATTTATGTTCATATCTTTTAATTTCATTAAAAACTGATGCTCTTCTCTACATGGTGCACACCAAGATGCCCAAATATTTACTACAGAAGGACTATTTTTATCAAATAAGTCTGAAATATTAATTATTTCATCAGAAAATAGTTTTTTTGCATTAAGTGAAAAATCTATTTTACTTTTTAATTTCTCGTTAGAGTAATCTTTCGATACGTTCAATCCCTTGAGCAAGATTATAAAAATTATTATTAATGTTAGTAGTAATCCTAAAAATTTAATATTTTTGCTCATTTTTTCTAATAACACTTAATAAACCACCAAAACCAATAAATATAGTTGAGATCCATATCCAAATCATTAAGGGTTTATATTGATATCTTACGTTATAATAGCCATCGTCTTTTAAAATATTAAATACTAAAAAATTATCTGAAAATAATGTTGTCTTAATATCTGCTTCACTCGTAATAGTTAAAGGCTGCTGGTAAATCCTAACTTCTGGGTATAAAGCAAAAGAGGAATTTTTATTCGTAACTTCAAAACTAGCTTTAAGAGATTTATAATTGTCTACATCTTTAACATTAACTTCTTTTAATTTTACAACTTTGTCATTGAATATTCTTTCATCTCCTACTTTCATATTTGAATTGAATTCATTAGAAAAAAGTCCATTCAATAAGATACTTGTAATTAATAAGCTAAAACCAAAATGTGAAATTTTTTGGCTAATCGAGGATTTGCTAACAAAAAAATCCTTAATTGTTACTAATAAAAGATAGATGCTCAAAACTATCAGAGGAATAGACAACAGAAATGAATTTTCGGTTTTTGTTAAAATGACATATGAAATAAGTAGTGAAACTAAAAAAATAATTAAAATATTATAGTTAAACTTTTTTAATTTATCTTTAATCCATTTCAAACTTGGGCCAAAGCTCATGAATATTAAAAAAGGAATTAAGAAGGGTATTAAAAGATTATGATAAAAAGGCGGACCAACAGAAATTTTTGAACCATTTAAAACTTCAAGAAAAATTGGATAAATTGTACCAACAAGAACAACAGATAAAAAAAACATCATAAACCAGTTATTCACTAATATTGCAGTCTCTTTACTTAAAATAAAATTCTCTTTGGCTGTGTTTGATATTTTATTCTGATTAAAAAAGAAAATTAATATAGACATCAAAATTAGGATAAAGAGAAAACTTAATATATATAGCCCTCTTGATGGATCGTTTGCAAAAGTGTGAATTGAATTTAAAATTCCAGACCTAACAAGAAAAGTGCCACTCATACTCAGTGAGAAAGTTGTAATTGACAAAATAATAGTCCACTCTTTAAACGAATTTCTTTTCTGTAATACAATTACAGTATGCAGTAGCGCTGTTAAGCAAAACCATGGCATTAATGAAACATTTTCTACAGGATCCCAAAACCAAAAACCTCCCCAGCCCAGCTCATAATATGCCCATATAGATCCAAGCAAAATACCAATTGTTAAAAATACCCAAGATACCAAAACCCATTTTTTAATGTGCCTTGCCCACTTATCTCCAATATTTCCGCTAATCATTGAGGCAAGTGAAGCTGAAAAGATAATAGATGTTCCAACATAACCTAAATATAAAATTGGAGGATGAATAGCTAAAGCAGGGTCTTGTAAAATAGGGTTCAAACCTAATCCCTCGCTAGGAATTGGATATAGCATTTTAAATGGGTTGGAAGTTAATAAAATAAAAACTAGAAAACCTGAAATAATAATTTGTTGAAATAGTATCGTTAAAAGTTTGTATTTAGTATCTTGTGATCTTGAATTTAATAAAAAAATAAATAGAAAAATTGAAAGAACTAATAACCACAATAATAAACTTCCCTCGTGATTTCCCCATGTGCCTGATACTTTATAAAATAAAGGTTTTAAAGTATGAGAATTGTTGAAAACAGTTTCATTACTAAAATCTGAAATTACAAAAGCTGCAACTAGACTAAAAAAACTTACCGTAATCATTATAGTTTGTATTGAAGTAATTAAAATAAAGTTTTTATCTAAATATTTATTTTCTGAATTTGCATCCAAGTATGACTTAAAAATTAAATAAACAGATGCTATTAAAGCAATATATAAAGAATAATTTCCTAAATAATTAGACATACAAATTAATTGTTTTTCATAGCTTCGCTGACTTCAGGAGGCATATAATTTTCATCATGTTTTGCTAAAATCTTGTCAGCATTTAGAAAACTTTTATCCTTTAAGAAACCTTCAGCAACTACACCCTTACCCTCTTCAAACAGATTAGGTACAGATCCATTAAAGTTGACTAATAATTCATTTTTGAAATCCGTAATTACGAAAAAAATTTCTTTATCGTTTATTTTAATAGAATTTTTTTTCACCATTCCACCAACTCTAATTTTTTGAGCATTTTTGATTTCATTAAGGTTTTTAATGTCTGTTGGAGACTTAAAATATACTACGTTTTCCTCAAGAGATTTAACCACCAAAAAAATTGTAAGAACTATTGAAATTAAAATTAAAAAAATAAAAAGGGCTCTAAATTTAACTTTTTTTCCGTACATGTGAATTTTAGTTAAACTTTAGATGTGGAAGTGTTTGCTAATATCTCTCTGTACGTTTTTTGCTTAGCTACTGATGCAAGTTTCTTTTCATCTAGTGATTTATAATTTTCCTCAAATTTCTTTTTCTCTTTAATTAAATTTAATTTTACTACCGCGTACAAGAAGCTAAAAGAAAATAGAGTAAATATAAATGATGACCAAACATATACACCGTATCCATTCATATTTAGTAGTTCACTAATCATAATCTATTAAGGCCTTTATTTTTAATCTTTAACAGTTCTGTATTATATTTCATTAAAAATATCAAAAGTGAAAATAGAGCAAATGCCGCAGTCATTATAGCTAATGGTGTCAACATTGAAGAATGAATTGTTGTTTCTTCCAAAATTTTTACTGACGCAGGTTGGTGTAAAGTATTCCACCATTCTACTGAAAATTTTATAACTGGAATATTAATAAGACCAATAATTGCTATTATTGAGCTAATTTTTTCTGCTTTACTAGTGTCTGTCGTAATCTTCCAAGAAGTAATGAACAATAAATAAAAAATTGAAAGTAAAAGCATTGAAGTTATTCTTGCATCCCAAGCCCACCAAGTTCCCCAGGTTGGTTTTCCCCAAATTGATCCTGTAACTAAAGCTATTATGCTAAAAACAAAACCAGAAGGTGCTAAACTTTTTGTTATTAAAGAGAAATTTTTATTTTTAAAAACAAAAACTCCAAAAGAAAGAATGGAAATAAATGAAAATATTCCGAGTGATATCCAAGCTGATGGAACATGGACATACATAATCCTAACTGAGTCACTCTGCTTATAATCCTCAGGAGAAAGAACTAAAGCTTCAACTAATCCAAGTAACAATACAATTATAAATAGAGCAAATACAAACTTTTGTATTCTATTAATTATCTTTAAAGTATTATTCGGATTGAAATAATTAATCATAATTTTTTATAACACATAAATTTTAGATTAAAATTGTTCAAAATTTTCTGACCAAGAATACAGAGGGAGATAGAGGAAAAACAGTAATCTTGATCAGAATTAAATATTTTATAACAAACAGATATGACAGAGATTTGGGACAATTGTGTTTAAATATTGGCTATTAGTTAATTTGAAGGCTTGAAGTAGCTTGATCCACGCTTACCTGAAAAAATTTCGTTAATCAGAGGGTGTTTTATAGGCTCTTCAGAGTCATCAAATAATAGATTTTGCTCAGACACATAAGCCTCGTAAGTAATTTCGTCATTCTCTGCTAGTAAATGATAAAATGGCTGATCCTTTCTAGGTCTCACGTTTTTTGGAATCGATTGATACCACTCCTCTGAGTTATTAAATTCAAAGTCAACATCGTAAATCACACCTCTAAAATCGAAGTGTCTATGTTTTACAACGTCTCCAATTGAAAATTTAGCTTTTTGAGTACTCACGATATTAAATATGGATATTTGATGAAAAAAATCAATAAAAAAAATATAAATGTTTTATTAATCTGTTAATATGTAGCAGTGAATAAATCACTTCTAAAATTCATTACAGACGTTGGGCCTTTAGCTATTTTTTTCTTCTTTTATTATAACAGTGATAAAAATTTAAAAGTTGCAATACCACCTCTAATTGTCGCAACAATAATTTCTGTTCTATTGGTTTGGATACTGGAAAAAAAAGTTCCGATGGTTCCTTTGTTAGGAGGAATTTTAATTACTCTATTTGGAGGTTTAACAATTTATTTTGATAATCCAATTTTTATTTATATGAAACCCACTATTATAAATATTTTATTTGCCTTAGCTTTATTCTTTGGAAAATACTTCACCAATGAACCAGTTTTAAAATTAATACTCGGAAAAACACTGCCAATGTCTGATGAAGGTTGGAAAATTTTGAATAACAGATGGACTTATTTTTTTATTTTTTTAGCTATATTAAATGAAATTGTTTGGAGAACTCAAACAGAGGAATTTTGGGTTAACTTTAAAGTTTGGGGAATGCTACCAATTACATTCATCTTTACAGCATCACAAGTTGGGTTGATTAATAAACACAAATTAAATGAGTAATTTAAAATTAGTAATAAATAATTCAAACAAAGAACAAAACCAAAGGTATTTTTTTGAAAAAAAAGAACTAAAAATTATATTAGACCTATATGCTAAAATGGTATCTGAGGGATCTTGGAAAGACTATGGCCTCTCAATATCAAGTAAAAGAGTAAGTTTTAGTATTTTTAAAAATGCAGCAGAAAAAGCTATCTACAACATTTGTAAAAATTTTAAACCTTCTAATAAGAATTTGAAATATTTAATAACTGATAGAAATGGTAAAATTTTAAATAATGCTTATGATTTAGAAATACTTCTAAAAAAAACAAATTGGAAAAAACTATAGTTTTTGATTATCTTCTTTGACCGAACAATCTTAAAAGCATTATAAATAAATTTATAAAATCTAAGTATAATGTTAAAGCTCCCATAACAGCTTTCTTGCCAATTACTTCGCCTGAATCTGATGCTGCGTACATATTCTTAATTTTTTGTGTATCGTATGCAGTTAATCCAACAAATATAAGAACTCCAATGATTGAAATAGCAAAGTACATCATTGAAGATTTTAAGAAAATATTTACTAAAGATGCGATTATAATACCGATCAAACCCATCATTAAAAATGATCCAAATTTTGTGAGGTCTCTTTTAGTTGTGTAACCATATATACTCATAGCTCCAAATGTTGCTGAAGATATGAAAAATACTCTCGTCACACTAAGACCTGTGTAAACTAATAAAATTGATGATAGTGACAAACCCATCAATGCTGCAAAAATCCAAAAAGTAGTTTGAGCTTTTGAAGAACTCATTTTATTTATCCCAAAACTCATATAAAAAACAATTCCGAGAGGAGCTAACATAACCACCCATTTCAATCCTGATAGATAAATTGCATTTCCGAACTCAGTTAAAGCAACTATTGATCCGCTTGCATCTGTAACTACTGACATTTTAAAAGATAGCAATGCAATGATTCCCGTTAACAAAACTCCAGTTGCCATGTAGTTGTAAACTTTAAGCATGTAGGCTCTAAGGCCTTCATCCATCACAACAGCTTTTTTTGCTGTCGTTGATCTATTTAAGATATTGTCTCTATTGAATTCCATAATTAAATATATAGTAATAATTTTAAAATTTTTCAAGCAGTCAAAATATAGGTAACAAATACTTAATATTTAATGAATTATAAAAAATTAGGAACAACTGATATAGATATTAGCACAATTTGTCTCGGCACCATGACTTGGGGTGAACAAAATAGCCAAGAAGAGGCCTTCGAACAAATGGATTTCTCACTAGAAAATGGGGTTAATTTTTGGGATACAGCAGAACTTTATGCGGTACCTCCTAAAGCTGAAACTTTTGGTCATACAGAGACGATCATTGGAAATTGGTTTGAAAAAACAAAAAAAAGAAAAGATGTGATACTTGCAACTAAAGTTTGTGGTCCTGCAAGAGATTATATTAGAAATGGTGAAAATAATTTTGTAGGGAAGAATCTCGAAACTGCACTTCATAACAGTCTTAAAAGACTTAAAACTGATTATATAGATTTATATCAACTTCATTGGCCAGAAAGAAATGTAAACAATTTTGGAAGACTTGGTTATGTGCATAAAGAAAATGAATGGAATAAATTCGAAGACGTGTTGGTTGAATTACAAAAGTATATTGAGCAAGGTAAAATTAGACATGTAGGTTTATCTAATGAAACTCCTTGGGGTGTTATGAATTATCTCAAACTCTCAAAGGAAAAGAGTTTGCCAAGAATGATGTCCATACAAAATCCCTACAGTTTATTAAATAGGTCATATGAAGTTGGATTAGCCGAGGTGTCTATAAGAGAAAATATTGGCTGTTTATCTTATTCTCCTTTAGCCAGTGGTTTTTTAAGTGGTAAATACAGAAATAAGCAATTTCCAAAAGGATCTCGGATGGAAAGAGATTGGGATTTTTGGACAAGATATCGAAAACCAAATACTAACGAAGCTGTTGATGAGTATTTTAATATTAGTGAAAAATACAACATTGATATGAGTCAAATGTGTATAAAATTTTGTGAGATACAGGATTTCATGTCTAGCGTTATTATTGGTGCAACAACAATGGAGCAGTTGAAAACAAATATAGAAAGTGTAAAAGTGAATCTTGATAAAGAAATAATTAATGAAATTAATGAAATTCAAAAAAAATATCCAAATCCATGTCCATAATTTTTAAAATAATTTTTTTTATTCTCTTATTAGGATCAACTTCTTATTCAGAAGAATTAAATAAAATAGGAACATTTAAAGACTGGGATGCAATTGTTGTTACTAATGGGGATAGTAAAGTATGTTTTGCTCAATCTAAACCTGTTCTTCAATCTCCTAAAAAAAATGATAGAGATGCAAGATTATTTGTAACTTTTAGACCATCTGAAAAAATTAAAGACGAAGTAAGCACAACCTCAGGCTATGAATACAACAGTCAAAATTCAATTACAGCTAGCTCTGGTAAATCAAAATATAAATTTGATATAGCTCAAGATAATTTTGCATGGATTTCAAGTAATAAAATTGAAAAAAAAGTTGTTAGCAGAATGAAAAAGGCCTCAAGATTAATGGTTACTGGATATAATAAATCTGGTTCTCAAACAATTGATCATTATTCTTTGATGGGCTTCACTAAAGCATATAACGCAGCTAAAAAAAGCTGCAGTTAAATAATGAAATCAAAGAAAAAGATAGTTCTTGCCTATTCTGGAGGTTTGGACACATCAATCATATTAAAATGGTTACAGGAAAATTATGATGCAGAAGTAATTTGTTATACTGCAGACATTGGTCAAGAAATAGATAGAAATAAAATTTTCAGAAACGCAAAAAAACTTGGCGTAAAAAATATTATTATTCAAGATCTTAAAGATATTTTTGTAAAAGATTATGTTTATTCAATGATTAGGGGCCATGCAATATATGAAGGTGTTTATTTGCTTGGAACCTCAATTGCTAGACCTTTAATAGCCAAAGATCAAATTAGAATTGCTAAAAAATTTAATGCCTATGCTGTGTCTCATGGATCAACAGGAAAAGGAAATGATCAAGTAAGATTTGAGTTAGGTTATCATTATTTTGGTCCTAAAATAAAAGTTATTGCACCTTGGAGAATTTGGAAGCTGAAATCTAGATCAGATCTAATTAATTATGCAAAAAAAAATAAAATTGAAATACCTAAAGACAAGAAAGGAGCGCCACCTTTTTCAGTAGACGATAATATTTTTCATACATCAACAGAAGGAAAGTTGTTAGAAAATCCAAAAAACTCTGCACCTGACTTTATCTTTCAAAGAACTGTATCTCCAGAAAAAGCACCTAATAAATCTTCAATTGTAAAAATAGACTTTAAAAGTGGAGATCCGATTGCAGTGAATGGGAAAAAATTATCTCCATCTAAATTGCTTGGAAAATTAAACGACATAGCTGGAAAAAATGCTGTTGGAAGAGTTGATCTAGTAGAAAATAGATTTATCGGTATAAAATCAAGAGGTGTATACGAAACACCAGGCGGAACCTTATTAATGCATGCTCATAGGGCTATAGAGTCTGTTACACTTGATAAAGATACAATGCATAAGAAAGAAAAAATTATGCCTAGATATGCGGAACTGATTTACAATGGATATTGGTTTTCTAAAGAGAGATTTAAATTACAAAGAATTGTAGATCTTAAGAGAAGTAAAGTTAATGGATCAGTTAAATTGAGGTTATATAAAGGGAATGTTATTATTCATTCAAGAATAACTAAAAGTTCAGCTTATTCTATGAAAAAAGTTTCATTTGAGGAAAATAAAACTTTTAATAAATCAAATGTTGAAAGATTTATTGATTTTCACAAGAAAAAATTAAAATAAAATATCATGAATTTTGAACCAAGTCGGGCGAAAGCCACTAATAAACTAGATAATTTTGTTGAAAATAATCTTTCTGAATATTCAAGATTGAGAAATTTTGATTTTGGTCCAGATAAAAGATCAAATATATCTTGTATTTCTCCATATATATCTCATGGAATATTAAATGAGTTAGAAGTTATAGATAAAGCCTTAAAGAAATTTTCATTTTCTAAAAATGAAAAATTTATTCAGGAGGTTTTGTGGCGTACTTATTGGAAAGGATGGTTAGAGTTAAGACCTAATGTATGGACTGATTACCTAATAGAATTAAAAATTATAAGAGAAGAATACAAAGATAATAAAGATTACTTAAATGCCATTGATGGAAATACAAATATAGAATGTTTTAATGAATGGGTTAAAGAATTAAAAGAATTTAATTACCTTCATAATCATACAAGAATGTGGTTTGCCAGTATCTGGATTTTTACTTTAAATTTACCTTGGCAATTAGGAGCTGAATTTTTTATGAAGCATCTCTATGATGGAGATGCAGCATCTAATACATTAGGATGGAGATGGGTTGCTGGGATACAAACACAAGGTAAGCATTATTTGGCAAGTGAATGGAATATAAAAAAATTTACTAATAACAGATTTAATAACATTAATTTAAATGAAAATGCACCACCTAAAGTTAGCGAGAAAATATACAAGGCTGTCTTAAAAGATTTTAGTAATCCATTAAGTTTGGATGAGCAAAATTTAATTATTTTTGATAATAATCTTTCTTTTGAGTTGACTGATTTCAAAGACCATAAATTTAAAAAGATTTATTTAGTTAATAATAATAACGACAGTAGGAATATTAAACTTAGTGAAAAAACATTGAAATTTAAGACTAATTTAATTCAGGATCAAAAAAGAAGGTTGGATGAAAAATCTTTGGATTGTGAAATTATTGACATTGGTAACCTTAAAACAATTGAGAATAGTTATTTTTTATATCCTTGTGTTGGAGAAAACTTAGATTTTTTAACTTCTCAAGGAATAAATAATATAAAATTTCTTTATCGTAATTTAGACCGAAGTTCTTGGAAATATTGCAATAAAGGTTTTTTTAATTTCAAAAAGTATATACCGACTATAATTAAAGAATTTTTTTAAAGAACTATTGTAAATTATCAAAATTATGAGATAACCATAATATGAATAACCCACAAGTTCTTGAAATTATTGAAAATCTTAAAGGCAGAAGGAATTACGAAGAAAAGAAAGCTTCAAAATTAGGTTTCAACTCTCTTTACGCATATATTGAAAATAAAATATTAAAAGAGAAAGAGGCTGAAGCAGCAAAAATTTTTGAACAATCAGCCCCTAAAGAAGAAGTGATTGAAGCAAAAAAACCAGAGAAAAAGAAAAGTTGTTCTTGTTGTTAATCTATTTTAGCTTGACACCTTCAGCATCAATACCATCAAACAACTGAGAATTAACAATTTTTATAATACCAGATCCAACATCTTCTTGCACTGCCTCTAATCCAGTTTTATCACTATCATCATTAGTGTTTGTAATTGTACTTTCAATAAACGCTCTCACATCACCTACACCTTCCTCTTCAAGCACAATTCCTTTACCACCATTTTTTACAGCAATTACACCATCAATACTTGCTATAACTGAACCATCATCTTCTTCAGAATTTTTAAAACCATCGTCTGTGTTATTTATAGAAATAGTGTTGTTGATAGTTAAAAATATATCACCATTATTTGCTTCATCAAAATCTAAACCTTCGTCTAAATTTCCATTTATAAATGAGTTATTAATGGTAACAACTAAATTTCCGGGACCAGCTTCATCAATATCAAAACCATCATCTAAATCTATGCCAAATTCAAATTCTTTAACAAAACCAGAGTCATACAAATCAACTTCTCTCTCAAAACATCTATCATCTGGGGTACCCTTAATCTTTCCAGGTATACTGTCTTCTTTTCTAACATTATCATCAAATTCACCTTCATCTTGTTTGGGCATAAATGGTTTTAAAAGTTTTGGATCACAATATGCTCCATTTAAAACAAAAGATGAATTATTTACTGTAGCATTAACATTTCCAGCATTACCTTCATCTAACTCAACTCCATCCGCACCAACAAGAGTAAACAGAGAGTTACTTGCTTTGAAATCGATATCACCAATGCCTCTTTCATCAATCCTAAATCCATCCGCATCAAATCTTCCATTTCCTACATTACTAATTGTTAAATTATCAACTACAACTTTAATGGAAGCATCTGAACCTTCTCCCCCACCGCCTTGTCCACCACCACAGTCATCGGCTAGACTGCAGTCAGAAATATGAATTCCATGACTGGCAACATCGTTAACAGAAACGTTATTTAAAATTACATTTACTAAACCTTTTTGGTCGTCTCTAACATCTACAAATATACCTTTGCCCCATCCTCCTTTTTTAATACTAAATCCACCTACTCCATAAAAATTTAAATTAGATATTGTAAGGTCAGCACCATTTGAAATAAAGAGGAGTGTTTGATTTTGGGTAGTTTTAATAGACTGTCCTGACCCTACTATATCTAGGGGTTGTAGTCCTGTATATTCTAAAGTTGAATTAATAATTATTTCATCTTCAGTTGTAATTAATATTTTTGATGATTCTTTACTTTTAGATGCCTTTAAAAGTGCATGCCTTAGACTTTCAGGACCAGAATCTTTTGAATTTTTTACATTAAATGTTTTTGCTAGAGATTGTGAACTGTTGAAAAGTATTAATAATAGAATTAGTACTAAATTTCTTTGCATGAAAAATTTATAATTTAAATAAGATACAAAATTATTTCAGAAAGATTAAATAATTATTAAAATTAAATTCTTAGTTGTTCTTTGAACATTTCTTAGAACAATATTTCACTTTATCCCAGTTTAATTTCCATTTTTTTCTCCAAGTAAAAGGTCTCTTACATACAGGGCAAATTTTTGTGGGTAAATTTTCTTTTCTCACTATGCAGTATTTTGTTTAATAAATTTTTCTGCCTCAGCTAAAATTAATTTTTTTCTATCTGGTTTCATTTTATCGAAAATTCTAACCATCATAGAAAGTCTAGGATTTTTTAAAAAGAAGGCTCTATTTCTATTTATGAATCTCCAATAAAGACCATCCATGGTATTGCACCATTCTCCTTTTTTAAAATCCATCATTTTCATGAAATAAGCAGAGCCGCAAATATATGGTTTTGTGGCAAATATTCCTCCATCACTGAAAAGCCCCATTCCATAAACATTCGGGACCATTACCCAGTCAGAGGAATCCACAAACATTTCCATGAACCATTTGTAAACATACGTTGGCTTAACTTCACATAAATTCATTATGTTTGATAAGATCATTAACCTTTCAATATGATGTGACCAACCATAATTAACTGCATTTTTAATAGCGTAATCTAAAGGTGGTAATCCTGTTGTTCCTTCGTACCATGAGTTTTTCATTTTTCTATTTTGTTTAAAAAAATTTCTAGTTTCCATTTCTTTTGAATAGCTTTGATATATTCCCCTCATAAATTCTCTCCACCCGATTACTTGACGAATGTAACCCTCTAAGGAATTTAATCTTATTTTATTTTTGTTGTTAAAATCTAAAACTTTTTTAATTATAAATTCTGGAGTGATAAGACCTAAATTGATGTAAGGACTTAAAGCACTATGAAATAATATATTGTCTTTCTGATCAACTGCATCTTCATAATCCCCAAATAAATTTGATTTCTCTTTAATAAAAAAATTTAATAATTTAATTACATCATCATATTCCGTAGCAAACCAAAAATCTTTCGTATTACCCGGGTGACTTTTAAAATTTTTATCAATTAAAATTTTTAGTTTTTTCGTATGAACAGTCTCAGTAATTTTAGGAAATTTGGGTATAGATATATTTTTTGGAAGTTTATTTCGATTTTCTTCGTCAAAACTCCATTTGCCTCCTTCTGGATTACCATCTTTTTTCATGAGTATATCCAAATCTCTTCTAGTCTCTTTATAAAAAACTGCCATAAAAGGTTTTTTTGATTTCGATAAATAGTTTTTAAATTTTTCTCTAGAATTTAAAAACATTGGTGTTTGAATAATATTCCATTTAATTTTTTCTTTTTTTAAAAAATTGGTAATTTTATTTTCAAAAAACTTATCCTCAATTTCGAAACTTGAAATTTCTTTAATTTTTTTTGCTTTAATTATTTTTTTTAATTTTTCTGTGTAATCCAGCTTGAAAGATTTATCCTCGATCGAAGAATATTCTAATTTAAATTTATTTTTTTTTAGTCTATCTGCGTGAGATCGCATGCAAGATAAGAACAATAATATCTTTTGTTTATGATGCTTTTCGTACGTACAAAGCTGATAATCTTCAGCCATAAAGAAAAAGTGGTCTTTTTTGTACTTTTCAAGATATTTTTCTGAGAAAAGCTGATTTCCAAGTAGAAAAAATAATTTCATTAACTATATATAGCTTTTTAAAAATTTATGTCAGAAAAATATTTAGTAGTAGGTGCGACAGGATCTATCGGATCAAATTTAGCAGAACAGTTACATGCATCCGGTAAAGAAGTACATTTAGTTGGTAGGGATGAAGAAAGAACAAAATCTTTATCTGAGAAACTAAATTGTAAATATACAGTTTCTGATGTTTTAGAAAATGGTTTTGTTGAAAAGATTAAGTCTGAAATAAATGATATCAAAGGTGTAGCTTATTGTGTTGGTTCAATTGATTTAAAACCTTTGAGAATGGTTTCAGAACAAGATTTTACAAAATGTATGAAACTAAATTTATATTCTGCAGTAGATTTAATTAAAGGTTATCAAGAAAGTTTAAAAAAAAATAAAGGATCGATTGTTTTGTTTTCAACTGTTGCTGCTCAAAGAGGTTTTACAAATCATGCAATTATAGCTTCAACTAAAGCAGCTGTTGAGGGATTAACTGTTTCTTTGGCAGCAGAATTTGCTCCTAATATAAGAGTAAATTGCATTGCTCCAAGTTTAACTAATTCAAAAATTGCAGAGCCAATGCTTAAAAATAAAGTTTTAGCTGATGGTATAGCAAAAGCCCATCCATTAAAAAGACTTGGAGAAGGTAAAGACTCAGCTTCGCTTGCAAAATTTCTAATAACTGAAGACAGTTCTTGGGTTACAGGACAAATTATTGCTGTCGATGGCGGTAGATCAAAACTTTCATAGAGTGAAGAAATTATTATTTCTTTTATCATTAATACTATTCTCAACTAATTCATTTAGTAAAAATTTTAATTTTAATAAAATTATTGAATTAGAAGCACCTTGGGGTTCGTCATTCGTTAATGATAATGAAATGATTGTTACCGAAAAAGGTGGCAAAATAAAACTTGTTAATATTTCAACAAGAGAGGTAAGTGAAATTGGTCATAACTTAAATTTTGTAGAATATGGACAGGGAGGATTATTGGATATTCTGTATCATGAAGATTACATTTACATCTCATACACAGAAAATAGGAATAATTGGAAGACTAGTACATCAGTTGCGCGTGCAGAGTTTAATAAAAACAAATTAAATTTTAAAAATATTTTTCAAGCCAATCCACCAATTGACTCGCCTTATCATTTTGGTTCAAGACTGGCAATTAAAGACAATTATTTATTTGCTTCTGCAGGTGAAAGAGGTGGGGGAATGATTGCTCAAGATGGAAATAAACATCCAGGAAGTATAATTAGAATTTATCTAGATGGTGGCATTCCAAAAGACAATCCTCGTTTTGAGGGGAAATCAGACTGGCTACCTGAAATATATCAAATTGGTGTAAGAAATCCTCAAGGTTTAGCTTTATCACCTTTTGATGGAAAAATTTATATGAGCAATCATGGTGCAAAAGGAGGAGATTGGTTTGGTGAGGCAAAGAAAGGTGAAAATTATGGTTGGAAAATTCTTGGATGGGGTGGCACAAATTATTCAGGTATACCAATAGGGCCAAAATGGAAACCTGGCTTTACAAAAGCCATTCAATATTGGGTTCCATCTATAGCCACAAGTGCAATCACAATTTATAAAGGTAATGAATTTAAAGATTGGAATGGTCATGCATTAATTACTTCTCTTAAAGATAAGTCTTTAAGAAAATTAGAGTTTAATGATTTATCAAACGTAAAAGAAGAAATAATATTTAAAGATAAAATTGGAAGAATCAGAGACATACAAATTCATCCTATAAATGGTAAACTATATTTTTTAAATCAAGATGGATTGTGGTTGATGGAAAATTCTAGTTAGTATCAAAAAGCTCTTTAAATAATTTAAATTCACCAATTTTAAAAATAATTGCATCATCTTTTTTAAATCCAAATTTTTCTGCATTTTGCTTAAACCTTAAAGGGGGCTCTAATATTGGTTCAAGTGATAAGACAAAAGTTCCCCAATGCATTCCAATTACTTTTTTACTTTTTAAATCTTTAGCAAGTCCAAGGGCTTCTTCAGGGTTAGTGTGGTAAGCAGAAGAATCTTTAATTGTAGCCATAGGATAAAAATTATATGCGCCAATGTTAATAAATGTTAAATCAATTGGACCATACTTATCTCCCAATTCTTTATATATTTTTCCAACACCAGTATCACATGAAAATAATATTTTTTTTCCTTTGTATTCAATCAAATAGCTGCCCCATAAAGTTTTGTTAGTATCCGTTAAACTCCTTTTTGACCAGTGGACTGATGGCAAAAAAGTAATATTTAAATTCTGATTTATTCTTATTTGATCATACCAATCCATCTCATTTACATCTTTAAATCTATTAATTTTAAAATATTTTTTTAGTCCTAAAGGTACCAGGACTTTAGATTCTTTATAAGGAAATCTCATTATTGTTTTCATATCTTGATGATCGTAGTGATTGTGAGTTAGTAGAAAAATATCTGTTCTTGGTATCTCATTAAGTTTTAATGCTGGTTCGGTAAATCTCTTTGGCCCAAAAAATAAAGGTCCTGCATTTTTTGAAAAAACTGGATCTGTTATTATTGTTATTTCCCCTAATTTTAATAAAAATGTTGCATGACCTATCCACGCTACATAATCTTCTTTTTGGAAATTATTTAAATCCAATAAAACTTTTTCTTTTTTAATGATATTACTTTCAGGAAAAGTCATATCTAATTTTTTTTTTTCTTGGTTAAAGACCTTGAACGACCAATTGAAATTCATATCAATCACCTTTGATCCTTCAGGATTACGAAATGTGCCATTTGCTAAATGATGATATTTTTTCTTCATATCCGATTAATAATTTTTTGAAATAATATCTTGAATTGTATTACTTATAACTATTGTTCCAGCTTTGTTAGGATGTATGCCATCCTGTTGATTTAGATTTGGATCAAGAGCAACACCCTCCAGCAAAAATGGAATTAAGGGTAAATTATATTTTTTCGACAATTTAGGATAAATAGCATCAAAATTTGTTTTATACTTAATTCCATGAGTTGTTGGCGCAACCATCCCAGCTATTATAATTTTTATTTTTTTACTATTAGCAATTTTAATTATTTCTTCTAAATTTCTCTCGGTTTCGTCTGGTTGAATTCCTCTTAGCATATCATTTGCTCCAAGACCAAGGATGATTAGATCAATACCGGGTTCTGATAAACTCCATTCTGCTCTATTCAATCCACCAGAAGAAGTACTACCTGAAACACTTCCATTTATTACCTTAATATTTAAACCACTCCTAACGAGATTACTTTCTAAAACCAAAGATAAGTGTTGTTCTTTAGGTAGACCATAACCCGCCATTAAACTATCGCCGAATAATATAACCTTTTCTATTGCACTTGCATTTATGTGCACTAGAAAGAATAACAATATTTTTATAAATAAACTTTTATTCATGAACACACTTCTTAAATTAAAAAAAATAAATCTCAAATACCAAACTGGGAAGGACAATATCAATGTTTTAAAAAATATTGATTTAACTATAAAAAAAAAAGAAACTGTATCTGTGGTTGGAGAAAGTGGATCAGGAAAAACAAGCTTGATTATGCTTATTGGTGGACTAGAACGTCCAACCTCAGGGAAAATTATATTTCAAGACAGGGAAATAACAAATCTTAATGAAGACGAAGTATCTGAAATTAGAAAGCAAAATATAGGAATTATATTTCAATCTTTCTATTTAATTCCAAATTATACAGCTGTTGAAAATGTAGCTTTAACACTTGAACTTAATGAATTTAAAAATCCAGAGAAAGAAGCAAAAAGTTTATTAGATCGATTTGGTCTAAAACATAGATTCAATAATCTTCCAAGTCAATTATCTGGCGGAGAGCAACAACGTGTGGCGATTGCAAGAGCTATTGCAATGAAACCAGATTTGATTTTAGCTGATGAACCAACTGGTAATCTAGATACCGAAAACTCAATAATGATCTCTGAAATTTTATTTAAATACGTCAAAGAAGAAGGGTCTTCATTAATAATGGTCACACATGATCCAAAATTAGCAGACAAAGCAAAACGAAAAATTAAAATTAAAGATGGAAAAATTAAATAATTCTTCGGAATTAAGTTTAATATTCAAGTATGCTTTAAAGGATTTAAGCAGAAATTATAAAAAAATTTCAAGCATTATTGTAACGCTGTTTATCAGTCTTTTTATTTTAAGTGCCATCTTTACAATCGAAGATAGTTTAAAAAAAGAGCTTAATGATAATGCAAAAGTTCTTTTGGGTGGAGATCTCGAAATTGATTATAACCGTAATCAGGGGAATCTTAATTTAGTCAATAAAGTAAAGGAATTTTCAACTGTCTCACAAATGATAGAGTTCAGTACAATGCTTTCTACGACAGGCAGAGAAAAAAATAAATCATTATTTACAAGAATTAAAACAGTTGATGAAAAATATCCACTTTACGGTGAAGTTATTTATGAGCCAGAAGATGCTTATGAAAGAATGCAAAAGGAACCAAAGACACTTTTGATTAATGAAAGTTTATCAAAAACTTTAAAGATAAAAATAAATGACAAAGTTAAGGTACAAGATCAAATTTTCATAGTTGTTGGAATTATAAAATCTGTACCTGATGTCAGTGGGTTTGTAGCTTTTGGAGATTGGGCATTAGCAGGAAAACAAACTTTGGAGATACTAAAATTAAATGGAATAGGTAGTTTTTTAAATTATGAATATAAAGTAAAATTTAAACCAAGTGATGATCCAGAAAAAATAGAAAGTAAGATTAAAGATATTTTTAAAGATGACCAAAAAGTAAAACTTAGATTTCCAGAAAATTCAGCAAGTGGCTTAAAAAGGATAATTAATAATTTTTCCCAATTTCTCTCTTTAGTTTCAATTAGTGCAATGTTAATTGCTGGAATAGGTATCGCTAATACATTGTTATCATTTATAAACCAGAACAATATGTCTATAGCTGTAAGAAAAGCTGTAGGATTTTATTCAGGGAATATAAAAACACTTTATTATCTTCAATTATTAATTTTATTATTTATTATTACTGTAATTTCTTATGGCTCAAGTTTTTTAATTGTACCAATTGCAGATAAATATTTATCTGATGGGTTGGGATTAAATATTTATCCAAAATTCTCTTTAATTAATTTTATAAAAATATTTGTTGTAGGTTTGTTAGTTCTTATAATTTTTTCAATACCAACAATAAGTTCAATTGATCAAGTTAAAGCATCAAACCTATTTAGAAATGTATTCCAAAACCTGCAATTTTATTACTCAAAAAAGTCAGTTGTTTTGAGTTTTATCTTGTTATCATTTTTAGTTTTATTGTTTACACTAGGATCTGAAAGTCCCTCTTATAGCTTGGGTTATTTTGTGGCTTTTTTTGTATGTCTAATTGTATTTTTTTTACTTTCGAAAATTATAATTTATTTACTGAAAAAGTTTAATTTTATTTCAAATATCTCTTTAAAAGTATCGATAAAAAATATAACTCAAACAAAAAGTATCACACCTATCACTATTATGTCTTTAGGCTTAGGTGTAACATTATTATTAACTTTAGCTTTAGTTGGAACAAATTTTAAAAGAGAAATTTCAAGATCTATTCCGGATATTGCACCTGATTATTTTTTTGTTGGAATTCAAAAAGGTGAAAAGAAAAAATTTGAACAAGGTGTTTACAAAATGAACCCTGATGCGAACATCGAAATAGTGCCTATGGTTTCTTCTGGGATAGTAAAAATTAATGGTGTGAATCCAAATAGCTATATTAAACCAGATAATGATAGTTATTGGGTAATTGGAAGTGAAAGAAGATCTTCTTGGGTTGAAAATATACCTAAAGATAACCCAATTTTAAAAGGGAAATGGTGGGATTTATCTAAACCTAACCAACTTCAGATATCGCTTGATGCAAAAGTGGCTAAAGATTTTAATATTGAGTTGGGAGATATTTTTACTTTAAACATTTATGGTCGAGAAATTGATGGAGAAATAGTTAATTTTAGAGAAGTTGATTATCGTGATCTAAGTATTAATTTTGCAATGTTATTTAATCCACAATTTGCAAAAAAAATTCCTCATGAATATTTAGCAACTGCTAAGTTTAAAAATCCAGATAATTTCGACGAAACCAAAATGTTAGAAGTATTACCTAGTTTATCTATGATAAAAATTGCCGATTACCTGAATAAAGTAACATCAGTTTTAAATAAAGTTTTCATAGCTGTAACCCTAATTTCTGGTGTAACAATTGTCATTGGATTGATTGTTATTTCAAGTGCTATAATGGTCCAAGGAAAAGTAAAAGAGTACCAAAATCTTGTATTTAAAATTTTAGGTTTTTCAAAAAAAGAAATTATATTTTCGTCTTTGATAGAATTTATAATTATTTTTATGTCAGTAATATTAATTGCAATTTTTTTTGCAGTAATTGGATCAAAATTTATTATGGAGAATATTTTTGAATTAGTTTGGCAATTTGATTTTAAAATTTTAATTTACCTTGGTGCCTCTATAGGAATTGTGACCTTGATTTTAATTATGCTAACCAATCTTAAATACTTGAGTCCTAAAGTTTATCCATTAATAAGAAATCAATAGTAAATTTATTTATTTGCTCTTTTAAAACATTCGATTGTATTTTTAAGTAAACATGCAATAGTCATAGGTCCGACTCCACCTGGAACTGGAGTTAAAGCTTTTGCAACTTTAGATACTTCATCAAATGCTACATCACCAACTAAACCGTTTTCAGTTTTATTAATACCAACGTCAATCACAATTGCATCTTTTTTAACCCAGTCACCTTTTACAAGCTCAGGGATCCCAACAGCAGCGACTATAATGTCTCCTTTTAAACATTCTCCTTTAAGATCATTAGTTTTTGAATGAGTAATTGTAACTGTACAATTTTCTTTCAACAACAACTGTGTCATTGGCTTACCATTTAAATTTGATCTTCCAACAATTACAGCCTTTTTTCCATTAAGGTTTGGTTCAATTTTTTTTATTAATAAATAACAACCTAAAGGAGTGCACGGAATAGAACTTTCATAACCTGACGACAGATTACCAACATTCATGGGATGAAATCCATCTACATCCTTCTCTGGCATAATTGCCTCTATAACTTTTTGTTTATCAATATGCTTTGGAAGTGGGAGCTGAACTAAAATTCCTGAAACGGAATCGTCATTGTTAAGTTCATCAATTTTTTTTAAAACTTCACTTTCTTCAATACTGTCAGGGTATCTAATCACCTCTGATTTAAGGCCTACTTCATTGGCAGATTTCTCTTTATTTCTTACATAAATTTGACTAGGTGCTAGATCACCAATCAATATGACTGTTAAACCTGGTACTTTATTATGTTTATCTTTTAAAGATAAGACTTCTTTCCTGAGTTCTTCTCTTAAATCAGCAGCAGCTTTTTTTCCATCAATTAAAATCATTTATTAAAATATTAGTGGTGCAATGTAGAGTTTCATACACATTTCTATGAACCATATCAACAAAAGAAGTACGATAGGAGAAATATCAAAAGCACCTAGGTTAGGTAAAAATCTTCTAATTCTCATTAAAATCGGTTCTGTCATTTTATAAGTGAAATCTAATATTAAATATACAAACCGATTACTTGTATTTAGTACATTGAAAGCGACCAACCAACTTATAACGACATTAGCGATTACAACATATGAATAAAGTTTTAAAATTTGAAGAGCTAAATAAAATATAGCAATCATTTTTTTTCAACATAAATAGACTGACTAGGAAATGCAAAAGCAGCTCCCTTACCTTCAACAATTTTTTTTATTTCAAGTGCCAAATTTTCTTTTACTTGTAAATAATTAGTCCAACTATTCGTTTTTGTAAAACATCTAACATACATATCAATCGAGCTATCTGAAAACTTATCAATTCGTACAGCGACTCCCACAGATTGGTCATAATCATCACCTTTATTTATGTGATCTTCAATTTCGTCTCTTATTGTTTTCAATTGATCAATTGTAGTGTCATATTGAAGAGTTATTATCCAACTGATAGCCCAGTTAGTCTTTCTTGTATTATTAATCACTGCATTTTCTGCAAATTGAAAATTAGGAATAATTGCTAGTGATTTATCAAATTTTCTTATAACAGTGGATCTGAATCCAATGTTCTCAACAACCCCTTCGATAACTCCTTCAACTTTAATCCAATCACCAATTCTAAATCTTTTTTCAACTAAAACTAAAATTCCGGAAATTAAATTTTTAAATAAATCCTGAGCGCCTAATGCTACTGCTACTCCAAATAAACCTAACCCTGCAATTATTGGTCCTATTTTAATTCCCCATAACTCAAGAACAGCTGCTGCGCCTAAAATAAAAATTAAAATTTTAAGAGACTTTATAATCCAGCCTATTAATTCTTTTGTAAGAACTTTATCTAATCCACTTAAAATATATGATATAGGCTCAATTATCTGATGTATTATCCAAAATATTAAAATTGTTATTAAAGTTCTGTTCACGTTATCTATGAAGCCTCTAGTCTCATTATCAAATGACATATAGTAACTGGCAAAAAAGACACCAAGAACAATTGGAAGAAACCTTGCAGGACCTTCCATAGATTTTACAAAAGTATCATCTAATTTATTGGTTGTTCTTTTTGAAATTAATTCCAATTTTTTTATTACGAGTTTACTGATTAGACCTCTAAATATTAAAAATAATACAAATATTCCAAGACCTACTATTATCTGAAAAAAATCTACCCCAAGAATTCCCTGCTTCCAAACAGATAAAAATAACTCATTTAGTTTATTTAAAACGTCCATTTTTAAATTTTATATAGCAAAAACTCCTCTTCACCAGGGTTAAAAAGAAAAATTTTTTTCCATTTTATGTCATTCAATACTGATGATGCTTTTTCGCCCATACACATTAGGTTAGTTTCCATCCAAATATTATCTAAATTATATTTTTTTATTAACGTAAAAAATGCCTTCGCACTATTTTCAGAATATATGTAAACAATTTCTGGCACAGAAGATTTAATATCTTTTAAAAAATCGTCACTTAAATTTTCATTGGGTATTGCGGTATAATTTATAATTCTCTTGATGACATAGTTTTCTGAAATTAAGTCTTGATCAAGATTATAAGAAACAATTTCTCCACTAATGTAGGCCATTGATCCAATCTTTGGGTCAAAGTTTTGTAAAATTAATTCTTTAAGATTATTTACATTGCCTTCGGCGCAGAAAATATTTTTAAAGCCTAATTCTTTTGCCTTTCTTTCTGTTGCAAGACCAACACAAAAACAAATTATTTTTTTATCTATTTTTGAAATATTTAGATTTTTTAAAGAATTAGCGCTTGTGAAAATGACGCCTTTGAATTGGCTAAAATCTATTTCTTGTGTTTCTATTTTTTTTATTTGTAATAACGGTAAATGAGAAACTTTATGTTTCATGGAAGTAAATTTTAAAATTAATTCTTTGCTATCATCTAATGGTCTGGTTAATAAAATATGCATTTTAATTCTTATAAGAACCTTTTGATTTTAATTTAAGCTCTTCTCCCACCATTCTACAAGTAGATTCAATATTTTCTTTTTGAAGACTTTTTTTTATGAAATATCTATTTTTTCCATCGACAGAAAACAATTCAGTCAATAGGTCTACTTTATTACCATTTGATTTTGCATATACACCAACTGCAGTGTCACAATCTCCTTCAAGAACTTTCAAGACCTCTCTTTCTGCTTTTGCTACAGTTCTTGTTTCTTGATCATTAATTTTTTCAAGTAATTTTTTAATTTCATTATCATCTTCTCTGCATTGAATTGCTATAATTCCTTGGCCCGCACAAGGTATAAGTTCATCAACACTGAATTCTTGTGAAATTTTATGTTGTAAATTTAAAGCATCTACTCCTGCTTTTGAGAGAATTATTGCATCATATTCGCCTTTTTCTAACTTTTGAACTCTAGTATCAACATTTCCTCTGATAAGTTTATATTTTAAGTTGGGTTTTCTTTTCTTAAGTTGATATTCTCGTCTATACGATGATGTACCAATAATTGAGTTTGGCTCTAAATCTTCAAATTTTATATTATTTTTACTTATTAGTATTTCATTTGGAGAATTTCTTTTTAAAAAATTATTAGTTAAAAGATTTTCAGTTTCTTCAGTAGGCATATCTTTGAAGGCATGTACTGCTATATCTATATTTTTATTTAATAAATCTTTTTCAATTTGTTTTGAAAACAATCCTTTGCCTCCTATTTCAGATAATCTCTCATCTTGCTTTTGATCTCCTGTTGTTGCTATTTTTTTTAATTCAATATCTTTAGAAAAATATTTTTTTAGTTCTTTTTTCACATTTTCTGCGTAAATCATTGCTAACTTACTTCCACGTGTCCCAATTACAAGATTAGCTCTTTTCATAAAAGTTATTTTTATTACATTCTTATAGATTAATTGTATTAATTATAAAAAATAATTTATGAATAAAAGCCCAATAATATTAGGAATTGAGACAAGTTGTGATGAAACAGCGGTTTCAATTATTCAAGATAACGAAAGTGGTATACCAAAAATTTTATCAAATATAGTTTCAAGTCAATTTGAAATTCATAAAGAATTTGGGGGCGTTGTTCCAGAATTAGCTGCAAGGTCACATGTTGAAAAAATTAATTTAATTGCAAAAAAAGCTTTGGATGAGAGTGGTGTAACTCTTGATAAAATATCTGCTGTTGCCGTAACCTCTGGACCTGGTTTAATAATTTGTCTAAGTGTTGGTTTAAATTTTGCAAAATCACTCGCATCATCCTTAAAGGTTCCACTTATTGGTGTTAATCATTTAGAAGGTCATGCCTTAAGTCCAAGACTTCAAACTAGTATTAATTATCCTTATTTGCTTCTGTTGATTTCAGGTGGACACAGTCAATTTTTAAGTGTGAATGGATTAGGTAGTTATAAAAGATTGGGAACTACAATTGACGATGCTTTGGGAGAGGCATTTGACAAAACTGCGAAACTTTTAGGAATAGAATTTCCAGGTGGTCCAAAGTTAGAAAAATTTGCAGAAAAGGGTGATCCAAATAAATATAAATTACCCAAACCAATAATTAATAAAGGTGGATGCAATTTATCTTTTGCGGGACTTAAAACTGCAATACTAAGAATAACAAAAGATATAAATTCAGAACAAGAAAAAAATAATTTAGCAGCGTCTTTTCAAAAAACTATCGAAGAAATATTGTATATTAAATCTAAGATTGCTTTTAAGGAATTTTTAAAAAACTCATTTAAAGAAAAATCTTTTGTTGTTGCCGGAGGAGTTGCGGCAAACAAAGGTATAAGAAAAAAACTAATTGAAGTGAGTAACGAGAGTGGCTTTAAGGCAATATTTCCAGATATTAAACTATGTGGAGACAACGCAGCAATGATCGCATTGGTAGGTCTAGAAAAATATAAAATAAACAAATTTGATAATATGGATTTAGAAGCTAGTCCAAGATTGGCCTTAGATGCTAGTGCTAAATTTTTAAAAGGAGCTGGTGTAGTTTTGTAATGAATTACTGGTTACTCAAATCAGAGCCTAATGTTTGGTCGATAGATCAACAATTAAAGGTTGGTCCAAAAGGTGCTGACTGGGATGGTGTAAGAAATTATCAAGCAGCAAATAATTTGAAAAAAATGGAGAAGGGTGATCTTTGTTTTTTTTACCATTCAAATATTGGTAAAGAAATCGTTGGAATTGTTGAAGTAATTAAAACAGCATTTATCGACCCAACAGATAAAGAGAAGCGATTTGTAGCAGTAAAAGTTAAGTATAAAAGCAAACTAAAAACACCAGTTTCTCTTGAAAATATTAAAAAAAATAAAGATTTAAAAGATATTGCACTAATAAAACAAAGCAGACTGTCTGTCATGCCAATAGACACTAAATGCTGGAAAATTATTTTGAAGATGAGTAGTATCTAGGAAATTTTATAATACATGCCTAAAAAAAAAGTAAAAAAAAGAAAGAAAAAAATAATCACAAAAAAAAAAACTAAGACAAAGTCTTTAGCTCCAAAGCAAGAAAAAGAACTTATATATAGAACAAAGAAAGACTGGATTAGCAAAGCTCTAGTAAATAAATCTCAGTATGAAAAAAAATATAAAGCCTCAATAAAAGATAATGATGGCTTCTGGAAAAAAGAAGGAAAAAGAATTAATTGGATAAAGCCATATACAAAAATTAAAGATGTAAAATATAGTAAATCGGATGTTAAAATAAAATGGTTTTACGATGGCACTCTTAATGCATCAGTAAATTGTATTGATAGACACTTAAAGAAGAATAAGGATAAAACTGCGATTATATGGGTTGGAGATGATCCAAAGGTTCAAAAGAAAATTTCTTATAAAGAATTACACAAAGAAGTTTCTAAAGCTGCAAATGGTCTTAAAGAATTAGGGGTTAAAAAAGGTGATAGAGTAACAATTTATTTAACCATGATACCAGAACTTGCATATACAATGTTGGCATGTGCAAGAATAGGAGCTGTGCATTCAATAATTTTTGGAGGCTTTTCTCCCGATAGTATTTCTGGACGAATAAACGATTGCGAGTCTGATTATTTAATTACAGCTGATGAAGGTGTAAGAGGTGGGAAAATAATACCTTTAAAATCAATAGCTGACGAAGCTTTAGTAAATTGCCCAAATGTAAAAAAATGTGTAGTTGTAAAAAGAACGGGCAATAGAATAAATTGGGATGAACGAAGAGATGTTTGGTACCACGAATTGACAAAAAAAGTTTCTAATAAATGTGATCCCGAAGAAATGAATGCAGAAGATCCATTATTTATTTTATATACATCAGGTTCAACAGGTAAACCAAAAGGGGTGATGCATACAACTGGTGGGTATATAGTTTACGCATCGATGACACATCAATATATATTCAATTATAAACCTAAAGATATTTATTGGTGTACAGCTGATATTGGTTGGGTAACTGGTCATAGCTATATTATTTATGGACCATTATCAAATGGAGCAACAACTATTATGTTTGAGGGAATTCCAACTTATCCGGATAGTTCAAGATGGTGGCAAATCGTTGATAAATATAAAGTGAATATTTTTTACACTGCTCCGACAGCTATAAGAGCTTTGATGAGAGAAGGTGATAAGCCTGTTAAAAAAACATCAAGAAAATCACTAAAATTACTAGGAACAGTAGGTGAGCCAATCAATCCCGAAGCATGGGAGTGGTATTATAAAACTGTCGGAGATTCTAATTGTCCGATTGTTGATACTTGGTGGCAAACTGAAACGGGTGGTATATTAATTAGTCCACAAACAGGTGCTATAAATTTAAAACCAGGTTCAGCAACTAAACCATTTTATGGGATTAAACCAGTAATAGTAAATAAAGATGGGAAAGTTTTGAAAGGAGAAGCTGAAGGTCGTTTGTGTATTGCACAATCTTGGCCAGGGCAGATGCGGACAGTTTACGGTGATCATCAAAGATTTATTGATACTTATTTCTCTCAATTTGATGGTAAGTATTTTACAGGTGACGGGTGCAGGAGAGATAAAGATGGATATTACTGGATCACAGGAAGAGTTGATGATGTAATCATTGTTTCCGGACACAACCTTGGAACTGCTGAAATTGAAAGTGCGTTTGTTGCTCATCCAAAAGTAGCTGAGGCTGCTGTTGTTGGATATCCTCATGATATTAAAGGTAATGGTTTGTATTGTTATGTAACTTTAAATGTAGGAGAAAAATCGACTTTAGATTTAGAGAGAGATTTAAAACTTTGGGTTAGAAAACAAATTGGTCCAATAGCTACACCGGATCTAATTCAATTTTCACCTGGACTTCCAAAAACTAGATCAGGTAAAATTATGAGAAGAATTCTAAGAAAAATTGCAGCAAATGAACATGACCAATTAGGTGACACAACAACTTTAGCAGATCCAAGTGTAGTAAAAAGCTTAGTTGAGAATAGAAAAAATACTTAAAAATTTATTAATTCAATAAATTCCTTTTTAACATTGTCCCATTTTAAGATCATAGAATTCAAAACTATTTTTTTGTCTAGAGATTTTAACTCTTCAGCTATCGGTGACCATTCATATAATGATAGCGCGCTTGTATTAAATGGTAATGACTCGTGATATTCATTCCAATTAATCTTTTCATATCTTTCAAGAAAATTTTTTTTTGCATTTTCATATATTTCTTTTGGCATTTCATTTTTCTGAAGTTCATTATCTAAAATCTGAAAATATATTTCATTTGCTTTCTCAGTATCATGTTGATTTCTGATATTTTTTAAAAAAGAGATTGTATAAAAAGTTAAATCCTGAAGTGCAGTTGAATAAATATTCCATTTAGCTTTATTAATTGACCCTAAAAATATTTCATCTTCAAACATCAATACATATTTTGCCCCCATTCTAGTTTTCAGATATCCATATAGAGTGACCTGACTTACCCATGCAGATTTTTTTTGGATAAATTCTTTTAAGTCAGAATAGTTTTCAATTTTTTTTGTTTTTTTGAAATATTTTAAGAATGGAATGAAATATTCCTTTAAATACTCAAATTTCAAATCTTTGAGCTTTAATTTGTATTTAATGCCCATTTAAAACCGATATTACCACTTTTACTATAAATATATGCCATTTTTTACTCTTTAATTATTACTTTAAATGAGTATGAATTATATCTTTAACCTATAGGGAGGATTAAAATAATGTCAAACAAAGAAAAGCACTGGGAAAAAACCAAAGGGTTAATGATTATTACATTAATTATTTGGTTTGTTTTCGGTTATCTGATCTTCATGTTTGGTTCTGACCTAAACACTTCAAGTTTTATGGGATATCCATTAGCGTATTACATGTGTGCGCAAGGTTCCATCATTGCATTTGTGGTCCTAATTTTCTGGTTTGCAAATAGACAGGAAAAAATCGATGAAGAGTTTGGTTTTACCGAAAAGGAGGATGATTAATGTTTAAAGGCAATTTTATTGACAACCTACCAAAAATTTACGGAACATATACTGGAGGCTTCATTGTATTCATCATATTGATGGCGATAGCGGAGCAAGCAGGTATGACCGCTAAAACAATTGGTATTTTGTTTGTCGCCTTTACAGTTTGTATATACGCCTTGATTGGGTATTTATCTAGAACTGTTCAGGTCGATGCTTATTATGTTGCTGGAAGACAGGTACCAACAGTATTTAACGGAATGGCAACTGCAGCTGACTGGATGTCAGGTGCATCATTCGTTGCAATGGCTGGTGGTATTTATTTTGGTGGTTATACTTATATGGCTTTCTTGGTCGGTTGGACTGGGGGATACGTTTTAGTATCATCACTTTTAGCACCATACTTAAGAAAATTTGGATGTTATACTGTGCCAGATTTCATTGGAACAAGATACGGCGGAAACTTTGCAAGATTCTGTGCTGTAGTTGTTTTAACATTGGCATCTTTCACTTATGTAACAGCTCAAATTAACGCAACAGGAACAATTGCATCAAGAGCACTAAGTATTCCATTTGAATTAGGAGTTTGGGTTGGGCTAGTAAGTATTTTACTTTGCTCAATGCTAGGCGGAATGAGAGCGGTAACTTGGACACAGGTTGCACAATACATCGTATTGATTATTGCTTATCTAATTCCAGTATTCTGGATTAGTAACAAATCTGGATTTGGTTTCTTTCCACACTTTATGTTAGGTGAGGAAGTGGCTAGATTAGGTGATCTTGAAGCTCAATTTGGATTAGTCAAAAATGCTGCTGCAGACATCAAAGCTGCAGGTGTGCCAGGTGGTCTAAAATCTATCGCTGTATCACACGCAGGTGTGCCAGAAGGTGGAATGGCTGCATGGAAGTTTATTTCATTAGCACTATGTATGATGGTAGGAACAGCTTCTTTACCACACATTTTAATGAGATACTTCACTACTCCAAGTGTTAAAGCTGCAAGAAAATCAGTGGCATGGTCACTATTCTTTATTGCATTGCTTTATACTTCAGCGCCAATGCTTGCAACATTATCCAAAATCTCACTAATAGATCCAAACTTACCAACAGGTATTATTGGAAAACCAATTGCTGAAATTATGCAAATTGAGTGGGTAAATGCTTGGATTAATGTAAAACAAGCCTTCATAGCAGACTTTAACGGAGATGGTATTCTTCAGTTAAATGAATGGTTTATGAGAGGTGACGTGGTTGTACTAGCAACTCCTGAAGTTGCTGGATTACCATACGTAATCTCTGGACTAGTTGCTGCAGGAGGAATGGCTGCTGCGATGTCAACAGCTGATGGTCTAATTCTTGCTATCGCAAACGCTTTATCACATGATATCTATTACAAAATCATTGATCCAAAAGCGGATGTAAGAAAAAGATTGTTAGTTGCTAGAGCACTTTTAATAGTTATTGGTGCCGCTGGAGCATACATTGCATCGATGAGGATCACTAGTATCCTTGGTGCAGTTGCTTGGGCATTTGACTTTGCAATGTCAGGATTGTTCTTCCCATTAATACTTGGTGTATGGTGGAAGAGAGCAACAAGACAAGGAGCAATAGCAGGTATGATAGCAGGTCTTGCATCAGGAACAGCTTATCTAATTTATGTGTATCCTAAGTTTATGGGTAATGCACCTTGGTTAGGTATTGACCATTTACGTTTCGGTATAATTGGAGCGTCGGTCTGTTTAGTTGTAATGGTTGTAGTAAGTTTAATGACTGAAGAACCAGATAAAGCTACACAGCAAATGGTAGACGAAGTTCGTGTTCCATCAGGTAAGACAATACTTGGTAAGCAACACTAAATTAAACTTTTTGGGGGCGGATACCGCCCCCATTTTTTTCAGATAAATGCCTTTATATATTTTAGTTATAGACTACATTTTAGGTATCATTATGTGGACTTTAATTGGAAGATCTGCAATGAATATTTTTCAAAAAGAAGATTCTGAATTCTTTTTTATGAAAGTATTTGTAAAATACACAAATCCAATTATTAAAATTTTTAAATTCATAACTCCTAGTTTCATTATAGGACCATTAGTTCCACTTTATGTAGCGTGGTTTTTTTATATGTTTAGATTTTATTTAATGCCTTATTTAATGGGTTATTCTGTTATGGGAATGTTATCGTTTCCATTAGAAAGTGAAATAGCTGCGGAAATTTATAAAATATTTGGTAAATAATAATTCAAATATATTCAAAAATTGATAGTACTAGTTTTTATTTATTAATGAAAAATATACAAATTTCGCCTTCAATACTTTCTGCAGATTTTAGCCAATTAGGTGAGGAAATTAAAAGATTAGAAGATGGTGGAGCTGACTTAATTCATGTCGATGTAATGGATGGACATTTTGTTCCCAATATTACAATTGGTCCCCCAGTGATAAAAACACTCAGAAATTATACAAAATTACCTTTTGATGTACATTTAATGATCTCACCAGTTCATAAATATATAAAAAATTTTGCTGAAGCAGGATCTGATATAATAACAATTCACCCTGAAGCAACCGACAATTTGATTGAGTCGATTAAACTTATTAAAAAATTAAAGAAAAAAGTAGGCATATCTTTAAATCCAAATACGGAAGTAAGTGTCATTGAAAAATTATTAAAAGAAATAGATTTAGTTTTAATTATGAGCGTATATCCCGGTTTTGGTGGTCAAAAATTTATACCAGAAGTCATTGATAAAATTAAAAAACTATATCAAATAAAAAAAGATAGTAACTTAAAATTTGATATTGAAGTTGATGGTGGGATAAATTTCTCTAATTCAAAAGAGGTTATATCAGCAGGAGCAAATATATTAGTTTCTGGAACAACAATATTCAAAGAAAACAATGGTGATATAAAAAAAAATATAGAAACTCTAAAATCAATGTAAGATGTATTTAAAAAATTCTTTAATTTTAATAAATGAATTTTTTTACTACACTAAAAATCAAATAAGAAATTTATACTTAAAATCAAGGTTTTATAATAATAAAATTTCAAAAATTGAGATAAGCAACATTTCCTATAGACCAAGTCTAAGTATTTTAAGCTGCTTGGTTAAATATGATAAAAAAAAAATTAAAATTGAAGAATTAGATAAAGATAATATTTGGGAAAGTGAATTATTAAGTAGTAATAACCTCAATAAACTAAATAATTTTTATTGGTTATTTAGTATTGATTTAAAATCTTCCCCAAGTATTACACAATCAATAATTATTAAATGGATTGAAAAAAATCAAAGTTATAATTCATCAACATGGCAAACAGATATTTTATCAAAGAGGATAATATCTTGGATTGCAAACTCAAAATTATCTTATGATGAAAGTGATACTAAATATAAAAATAAATTTCATTTTTCTGTAAATAAACAGATTAATCATTTAATAAATGAAATAAGCAAATCTCGATCTGTTAATGATAAATTATTAGGCTGTATAGCAATAATAATTACAGGATTATCATACGCAAATGAAAAATTTTTAAATTATGGATTAGAGTTACTGAGAAAAATTATTATTAATTCTTTTGACGATGAGTATTTTCCAAAAACGAGAAGTATCAGGCAGTTAAATTTTTATTTAAAATATTTTGTTCTTGTTAGAGAATTATTAAAGGAGTCTTTTAATGACATACCTGAGTACCTTGATGAAATAATTTTCTATCTAGGAAAATCTTATTCTGTCTTTTCTAAAATCGAACAAAGTTTACTATTCAATGGGAATCATCAAAATGATTTAAAGGAATTTAATAAATATCTTTCGCTTTATAAATATAAGTTTGAAAATTCAAATAATGAAGTTGGAGGATATGCCATTTTAAAAAACAAAAATTGTATTCTTGCAATGGATGTTGGAAATTCACCCCAAAAAACTTTTTCACATAACTATCAAAGTGGAGCTCTTTCATTTGAATTCTTCTACAAAGATAAAAAACTTATTTCAAATTCTGGTTACTTTCAGGATTATAAAAACAAATTAAATCTAATTTCAAAATCTACTGCCGCTCATTCAGCACTTATAATTGATAATCATTCAAGTTGTTCATTTAGAAACAATGGAAAATATAAAACATTAGAAAACGGTTTGAAAATTAGTGATAAAAATATTGTTAATGAAAAAAACTATTGGTTAATCAAAGCATCTCATAATGGCTTTTTAAAAAAATTCGGAATTTTATGTGAAAGATCTTTAGAATATTTCGTTGAAAAAAATAAATTAATAGGAACCGATAAAATAATTACAAAAAATAAGTTAGAAACAAAAAAATATGATATCAGATTTCATATGGAACCGGGTGTTAAATTAACAAAAACTCTAGATAACAAAACTATACTAATTGAAATTGAAAATTCTGGATGGAAATTTTCAACTAACTGCGAGATTATAAATATTGAATCGGGTATATATTTCGGTAATAAAAATGTAACTAATGAAAACCAAAATATATGTTTATCAGGTAAAATAAAAGATATAACTCAGGAAATTAAATGGGCATTCGAAAAAATACAATAAAAATTAAGACTGCTTTAATTTCATTGTCAGATAAATCCAATTTAAGGCCATTATTAAATTTACTAAAAAAATATAAAATCAAAATAATAAGCTCAGGTGGCACATACAAAAAAATTAAAAGTATGGGTTTTAAATGCTTAGAAGTATCTAAATTTACAAATTCAAAAGAGCTGCTAGATGGAAGAGTAAAAACATTGCATCCAAAAATTCATTCTGGGATTTTAAATGTAAGGCAGAATAAAAAACATCAAAAAGAAATGAAAATTAATAATTATGAAAATATAGATCTAGTTATTATAAATTTTTATCCATTTGAAAAAGTTTTATTAAGTAATTCTGGTCACAAAAACATAATTGAAAATATAGATATTGGAGGACCAACAATGGTTAGAGCTGCTGCAAAAAATTATAATGATGTAGTTATCCTAAGTAACACAAAACAGTATGAAGATTTAACTATTGAATTAAATAAAAATAAAGGTTCAACGAATTTAAAATTTAGAGAAAAATTAGCTGAAGAAGCATTTATGGAAACTGCATATTACGAATCAAAAATTTTTAATTATTTCAATCAGAAGTCTGAAAACCTTTTCCCAATCAAGAATATATTTTCTGGAAAATTAGTTGAGAAGACAAGATATGGAGAAAACCCTCATCAAAAGGCAGCAATATATTCACAAAATAACAAGCAGGAAATTATTCAAATCAGCGGTAAACAACTAAGTTACAACAACTATAATGATCTTTATTCAGCTCTAAGTATATCTAAAACTTTACCAAAAAATAACGGTGTAGCAATAATTAAACATGCTAATCCCTGTGGCGTTTCTATTAATCCGAACAAAATCAAATCTTTTAAAGAGGCTTTGGAAAGTGACCCAATTAGTGCCTACGGTGGTATTATATCATGTAACTTTAAATTAAATATTGGTTTAGCTAAAGAGATTAATAAAATATTTTTTGAGGTAATAGTTGCGAATGGATTTGATAAAAAATCAGTCAAACTTTTAAAGAAGAAAAAAAATCTAAGGTTAATTGATTCTAGTAAAGTAGAAAAAAATTTTAAATTTAATTTTATAAATAAATTTAATTCTATTTTAGTTCAAGATCCTGATACTCAATATTTTTCTAAGAAAGATTTTAAAATTGTATCAAAATTAAAACCTACGAATAAAACTTTAAACAAACTCATTTTTGCATTTAATATATGCAGAAGTGTAAAATCAAATGCGATAGTCATTACGAAAGATTACAAAACAATAGGCATAGGTTCTGGTCAACCAAGTAGGTTAGATAGTTGCAAAATAGCAATCGATAAAATGAAAAAGTTTCAGAAAATAAGTGATAGTGATGAAATCCTAGCAGCATCTGATGCGTTTTTCCCGTTTGTGGATGGTATAGAAAAGTTGGTACAAGCAGGAATTTCAGCAGTCATTCAACCGTCGGGTTCAAAAAATGATAAAAAAATTATTAAATTTGCTAACCAAACAAATACTATTTTAGTATTTTCCAAAACAAGACACTTTAATCACTAATCAATTTATCTTGTCTATTTTAGCTGCTAAAATAAAATCACTCTCAGCGAGACCTTTAATTGCATGAGTAAATATTTTAATTCTTGCATAGCCCCATCCAAACCAAAGGTCAGGGTGATGTCCCTCTGTTTCAGCAATTTCTCCAACTTTATTCACAAATTCTTGACTTTGTAAAAAATCATCAAATTTAAAATTTTTTATTAAATGAAATCCGTCGATTTTATCCTCTATAACTTCCCATCCATCAACTTGTTTTAAATATTTATGAATTTCTTCTGTGTTAAATGGCGGGATGTTGCCTTCGCATGGGATACATTTTTTACTTGCTAAATCACTCATAATATAATTCCTTTAATGGAGCGGGCAATGGGACTTGAACCCACGACCTTCTCGTTGGCAACGAGACGCTCTACCACTGAGCTATGCCCGCTTATTCTTACATACCAAAACTAAAAGCTTTTTTTGAATTTAGCAAGTGATTAAATAGTTAAATGCGACTACGAAACATTTCTGTATAGTTGTAACCTTGAAAAGAATTATTATAATTAAGTTATGAAACTCGAAGAATTACCAAAAACTATACCAATTTTTCCCTTATCAAATTTTATAATGTTTCCTGGTACAACTGTTCCACTGAACATTTTTGAGCCTCGATATTTACAAATGGTGAATGATAGTATGAAAAAACATAGGATGATTGGAATGATACAGCCAAAAAAAACAGGGTCTTTGAAAAAACCTGATTTATATGAAATAGGATGTATTGGAAAAATCACAAGTTTCAATGAAACAGAAGACGGCAGAATACTTATTATTTTAAACGGGATTTGTAGATACAAAATTAATTCAGAGTTAAATTCAGACAAAATGTACCGTGAGTGCAATGTTCAATATGATCATTTTTCAAAAGATATAATGCATAAAAGTAACGAAGTTAACTTTTCAGACTTAAGCTTAATTATGAAAAACATGAGAACATTTTTCAAAAAACAAGGGTATATTGTGAACTTAAAAGACTTAGAAAAGAAGGATCTTAGCCAAACTCTTAATGATCTGTCAATGGCATCACCCTTTTCATTAGAAGAGAAACAAATATTATTAGAAAGTCTTGATATAAATATAAGAAAAGAAAAAATGGAACAAATTTTAAACAATTATATTAAAGACGAGTTTGAAAATACTACTCTCCAATAATTTATAGGTTTAATCCTTTATCCGATAAAATATTAGAATACTTTTTAAAAATAAAATTTTTATTTAAAATACTGAAAACTGGTTTTGAAATTGAATTATTAATATTGCTATCTAATCTAAAAAATTCATAAATACCATCAATTGCTTTTCCATAAAGAAAATTTAGATGTTTAGTAGAACTTTGGAAATCTTCAGCAACAGAGATATCTATTGGAAGGCCTAGAGATATTCTATCATTTACTATTTTAGACATTATTTTAATATCCCTGATTGTCATATTAAATCCTTGCCCTGCAAGAGGGTGTATACGGTGTATTAAATCACCAAAAGCAAGAATATTACTATAAGTATAATTTCTAAGCATTTCAAAATTCAGACTAAAGTTTTCAATTTTATTAATTTTAGTAAATGCATAAAAAGAATTATATTTTTTAAATATATCGAGAATTTTCTTATCATCTATTTTCACACCCTTATAAGAAAAAACAACTGAGGTTTTAGTATTAGATATTGGCAGAAATGCTAAAGGTCCAAATTTCGTAAAAACTTGAATGGCAGTATAATTATCTTTGCGACGATGATTTATTAGAAATGTATATGCTCTACTTCTATAATTTTTTTTTATTTTATTTGTAAAATATTTATTTGAAATAAAATTTTTGTTTTCACTATTAATAACTAGATTATATTTTTTAATTTTGTTTAGAATAAGTGAACTAGAAGTATCTGAATAATTTAATTTTATAAATTTTGATTTTTTTATTTTTTTAAAAAAAATTTCATTTAATTTTGAGTAAGATACTAAATTAAAAACTTCTTTGTTTTTTTTGTTAAAATTAATAATCTCTTTAGATTGAGAACTTTCTGTAAAAATTTTAATTTCTTTACTTTTCCAGGTTTTAATGTTGGATTTTGTTAAAAATTTCAAATAATCAAAGTTTTCGCTTGATAACGCTATTGTTCTATCTGTTTTAATGTTTTGAAATTTTTTATTTAAATATATGTCAACATTGAGTTTTTTTTCCTCAAAAGCGTTGGCGAGAATCAAATTTGTTAAATTTTGGCCTATAAGACAAATTTTCATAACAAAATAATTTTAACAATAAAAATTAAATGATACAAAGTGACAAAAGCAGTTATGATTCATGGTATTTAAAAATTATATCAATAAAATAAGCGATTTTATTATAAAGAGATTAGCTGAATTAGTTGGTATTTTTCTGGTAGTTATCTCTATATTGCTTTTTATATCTTTAATTAGCTATTCTCCAGATGATCCAAATTTTATTTTTCCTGAGAATCAGAATGTGAAAAATATACTTGGATTTAGAGGTAGTTTTGTTGCTGATATATTTTTTCAATCAATTGGTATAATTTCACTTTTAATTCCTTTTTCTCTTCTATTTACTGGAGTATCAATAACAATTAACAAAAAATTTATTATTATTATTGAAAATATTTTTTTTATAATTCTTTACATAATTGTTGCAACATTTTTCTTTAGTATTTTCCATAAAGAAACCTATTGGTTAATAATAAATGGTAACAATGGTTTTGTAGGTGATTTGATGTCTGAGACTATAATTGCTGACTTTTTGGAGATTAATAAAACGATAAGTTATTATTTATCAATATTTTTAATTTTATTATTTTTTCTTCTGAGTAGTAATTTCAAAATTTCACATATCTTAAATTTTTTTACAATTATGAAAAAATTGTTTTTTACGAAAAAAAACAATTCAATTAATCAAGAAAATATATTTAAAGAAAGTTCTGAAATTGAAGAAACCAAAAAGCCTTCAGTTCAAGAAGATTTATTTACTAGCAATAAATCAACCTTAAATGATGTAAAAATTAAATTACCTTTAATTGATTTTTTAAAGAAACCAGAAAAAATCTTGAGTAAAAAAGAAGATATTAAAATCGATGCTGAGAGCTTAGAAAAAATACTTCTTGATTTTGGTGTGGAAGGGAAAATAAAAAAAATAAGTCATGGACCTGTTGTTTCATTAAATGAATTTGAGCCTGCAGCTGGAGTTAAAGTTTCTAAAATTATTAATTTAGCAGAGGATATTGCCAGAAATACAAGTTCGGAATCTGCAAGAATAGCTACAATACCGGGGAGTAATACTGTTGGTATTGAATTACCTAAGTTATCAAGGGAAAATGTTTTTCTAAGAGAAATAATCTCTGATAAAAGTTTTAAAAAAAGAGAAATCAAATTACCTATTGCCTTAGGTAAAAGTATATCTGGAGAACCAATAACAAGTGACTTAGGTTTGATGCCTCATTTATTAATAGCTGGAACTACTGGCTCAGGGAAGTCAGTATGTATTAATACAATTATCCTGTCACTCATTTACAAACATACACCTGACATCTGTAAATTTATTCTAATCGACCCAAAAATGCTAGAACTCTCAACTTATGAAGGAATTCCTCATTTATTATGTCCCGTTATTACTGAAGCTAAAAAGGCAGCATCTGTTTTAGGTTGGGTAGTTAAAGAAATGGAAAGCAGATATAGGTTAATGACAAAAGTTGGCGTTAGAAATATTGACGGATACAATGAAAAGCACAAAGTTAAGATGCCTTATATTGTTGTAATTGTTGATGAAATGTCTGACCTAATGCTAGTGGCGGGTAAAGAGATAGAGAACTATATTCAAAAATTATCTCAAATGGCTAGGGCAGCTGGAATTCATATAATAATGGCCACTCAAAGACCTAGTGTTGACGTAATAACTGGAACGATAAAAGCTAATTTTCCAACTCGGATTTCATTCCAAGTAACTTCTAAAATCGATAGTAGAACAATTTTAGGTGAACAAGGAGCTGAACAGCTTTTAGGTAAAGGAGACATGTTGTATATGTCATCAGCAAACAGAATTACAAGGATACATGCGCCCTATGTATCAGAAATAGAAATAGATAAGGTAAATAACTTTTTAAGAAATCAAGCTGAGCCAGATTATGTTGATGAAATTTTAAACTTCGCAGATGAAAAAGAGATTAATGATAGAAATAAGGATAATTCTGATACTGATGAATTGTATAATGAAGCATTAGAAATAATTAAATCAGAAAGAAAAGCATCTACCTCATTTTTGCAAAGAAAATTACAAATTGGATATAATAGAGCTGCAAGAATTATTGAACAAATGGAAACAAATGGTGAAGTTAGTAAAGCTAACCATGTTGGCAAAAGAGAAGTTTTAAAATAGTGAAATATATAATTTTCATTTTAATTTTTTTTTATCCATTAAATATTTTTGCATCATCAAAGCAACTAATAAAAAATAAACTAGAAAAAACAGACAATATATCTTTTAAATTCATTCAAAAAATTGGGAAAAAAACTGAGCAAGGTGAGTGTATAATTTCGTATCCAAAAAAAATTTTATGTAAATATGATGATATATATAAAAAAATTTTGGTGTCTAATGGAAAATCACTTGTAATTAATAGCAAAAAAATTACAAATTATTTGAGGTACCAACTTAAAGACACTCCTCTCAATTTGATTTTAGATAAAAAATTTCTACTAGACAAGCTAGATCAGGTGGAAACAATTAAAGAAAATGATGAAACTTTCTCTTTTAAAATTGTGCATAACAACAATTTATTAAATATTTTTTTTGATAAAATTAATTATAAAATTAAAGGATGGACTACAACTGACGTTTATCTTAACAAAGTTGAAACAAAATTGTCTAATGTAGAAACCAATATAATGATTGATGAAAAAATATTTAGAGTTCAAAATTATATCAACTAATATCTAAATTAATACTTTCTGATTTAAAAATTTTCATACCTCTTCCTAAATAATTTTTTAAAGCATGTTTGTGATCTAAAGAACAAGTATGCAACCATACTTTTTTTGTCTTTTTTCTAAACCCTAACTTCAGAGCTTCTGATAAGAGATATTTTCCATAATTTTTTCCTATGTATTGATCTAAAATACCAAAATAAGCGATTTCACATTTATTGGTCTCAGGATGGAATAATAGCTCAAAAAAACCAATCAAATCATCATTTTCTCTCAATATATAAGTTTCTAAATTTGAATTGTTTGTATAAGCCATCCATTTTGTATCATTCCAGGCTAATCGATCAATCCAGCGATAGCTTTTACCAATTTGCTTATAAAAAAATTTATTTATTTGAAAATCTGGAGGATTTTTGATTTCAATTTTACAATTTGTCTTAGGCCCAGATGAATTAATTTCATCAGGAGAATTAATTTCCAAATACTTTCTATCAACTTTGGTTATCATGAAACCATTTTTCCAACTTTTTCTCCACCAAATAAATGAAAATGTAAGTGTGGCACTTCTTGGCCGCCATAATCACTAATATTGGCAAGAGCTCTATAACCTTTCCCATCAATAGAAGAAATTCCTAATTTTTTTGCAACTGTAGTAATGCCTTTCATTAAACCAATAATTTCTTCATTTGAGGCGTTGGTATTAAAATCATCCAAATCTATATACTTTCCTTTGGGTATTACTAAAGCATGAATCTTTTTTTGAGGATTTATGTCATGAAAAGACAAAACAAAATCATCCTCATAAATTTTATCACAAGGAATTTCCCCTCTTAATATCTTAGCGAATATATTATTATCGTCATATTTCATAAGTTTTTTTTATCTAAAATCACAAAAATTGATTTCTTCAGAAATAAAATCATCTGATCCATCTCCGTCAGTATCTCCTAAATTAACTTTAACACAAGACATATTGCCTGCCATTCCACATGTATTATTTTTATGTGCATATCCCATAACAATTTGGCCTTGAATAACATTCTGCGGTGGACATTTTCCATTGCTCCAATTTATTCCAAGCTGAGAGCTACTAATCGGGTTTTTTAGCCCATAATTTTCTAAATACAGCTTATATGTAATAGAGTCAGCATTTAACATTTTGCTCGAAAAGCCCGAGGTATTGCAAGTATGCGTATTTGGCGATCTTCCATCCAAATACGGACCAAATTTAATTTCTATTCCATTAAAACAACCTTGGGCTGCCAAATTAATTTTTCTCTCTATATTTTCAAAATTAGTTTTTAATACATTTTGCTTTGCAGCAGTAGTATATCCACTGTATGCAACTACACCTACGGCAGCTAAAATACCAATTATCGCAACTACAACTAAGAGTTCTATTAAAGTAAAACCGTTTTTTTTAGAAATTTTAAAGACCACTTATATCAATATCACTACTACAAACATGATTTGGAATATTACATTCAGTTCCAGCACAAGGAGTTTTAACACAAGTCCAAACTTCAATTGTTGTTCCAGGAGATCTCAATCTATGATATCCGACGTCACTATCATTCGTAATATTTCCACCATGAGAAACTGGAGGTAATGAAGTGTAAGGATTCTTAAAATTTCTATTCAAAACTTTAGCAGCTTCTTGTGCTACATCATTTTTCCAGTTAGATGTGCCACTTTTTGAGCAATCTAATTCTCCATCCATAGCTTTGCTCTCACCTATTGAACACTTTAATACTTCTGTAGTTATATATTTAACCACTGCTTGATGATTTGAAATAGTCGCTGATTTTTTTGCTCCACTTGTATAACCACTGTATGCAACTACCCCTACCGCAGCTAAAATACCTATAATTGCTACTACAACAAGTAATTCGATTAATGTGAACCCATTACGTTTCATTTTAAAAAATTATCTTATAAAATATTCTAAAATTTTGCATTGTTAAAATATATGCAACTAATAAGATCAATTTTTAAAAAAGAGAGGAAAAATGAATAAATTTAAATCAATTTATAAAGCTATTATTAGCTTAACATTTATTTTTTCATTTGTTCTTACTTCAACAGCTGCTTTTTCAGAGATTGTTGGACGTTTATCTGTTCATTGGAGTCCTAAGCACCATAGTGCAAAACATGCACAAATATTTGCTGATGAAGTTAACAAAAGAGCAAAAGGAAAATTAAAAATAGAAGTTTATCCATCTAAACAGTTATTTGGAATTAGAGAAGTAATGGGCGCAGTAACTTCCGGTGCAGTTGAACTAGGAGGAATTGTTGGAGTGGTAAGTTTTCCACCAATAAACAAAAACTTTAATGTTGCTTCGTTTCCAGGGCTATTTAATTCTTGGGAACAGCAAAGAGGTTTTTTTCAAAACTCACCCAAAGGAAAAGAGATTTGGGGTGAGTTAACAAAAAAAACTAATTCAACATTAGTTATGTATAACCCAGTTGGACCTGTAATGACTTTTTCAAGTGCTAAAGAGTTAACAGGTATTGATGCTATGAAAGGTCTAAAAGCTAGAAGACTTTTAAAAAGCGAAGAGCCTATGTGGGATGCTTTAGGTGCAAATAGAGTATCTTTGCCTACTGGTGAAGTTTATACTTCATTACAAACTGGAATGATTGATACGATTAACAGTCCTCCAGGAAGTATAGAGGCGTATAGCTGGTGGGAATTTTTAAAATACGCTCAAAAGCCTTATCAATATTATGCTGATGCATATATAATGGCTAACTCAACTTGGTTTAATAGTTTATCTCCAGACTTACAAAAAATCATAATGGATGTTGGTAAAGAAATTGGAAAAAGATCAACTGACTTAATTATGGATACTGGAGAAAGTACTCTTAAAAAATTCCAAGAAAGAGGTGGGGTTGTTACAACACTTTCAGGAGCTGAAAAAGCTAAGTTTGATAAGCTTATGAAAGATGAAGTAATGCCAGCAATGGCTAAAATGATTGATGCTGACGCTTTAGAGGCAGCACAAGCATATGCTAAGAGTAATTAGAAGAAGTTAAACTTTTTCTAAAAAGATTATGAGGGCATTGCGAGCTATTAACAATTTGCTAGCAAAAGCTGCAATTTCGCTCGCAATGTTCATAGTCTTTTTAATGGTGGCAGCTTTAGCATTAAGTGCCACAACAAGATTTATCACAGGCACAGGATTTGCTTGGTTTATTGAATTACCACCTGTGATGGTGAGTTGGTTGGTTTTTCCATTACTTGGTCCTTTATTAAAGCAAGGACAACATATTAAAGTAGATTTTTTAAGTCATTACTTATCTCACAAATCAAAAAATATTATTGGAACAATTGTAAATTTAATAGCTCTAATTTCTGCATGTGTCTTCTTTAAAGCAGGAGTTGATGCAACAACAATGTATTACAATTTAGGACAAATGATGGAATTGGAAATTAATATTCCTATCTGGTGGATGTTTTTAGCATTTCCAGTTGGCTTTTTAATTTTAGCATTAACTTCATTAGAACTTATTATAGATAATTTAAAAAAGCTTTCAGGGAAAGAATAAATGTTTGGGCTAGCTTTTATTATTTCAATTATCACATTAGTTATTTCTGTACCTATTTTTTTAGTGTTTGGTTTAGGAAGTTCGCTAGCAGCTATTGCTGGATTAAATTTACCTTGGTCAGTTTTGATACAAGTTTCATTTGGTGCATTAACTAAACATGTTCTTATTGCCGTTCCATTATTTATATTTACTGGAATGGCTATGTTAAAAGGTGGAGCAGCATCAAGACTGGTAAAGTTTACAACAACACTAGTTGGTCATTGGCCAGGTGGATTGGGTGTTGCCATGGTTATTGCGATGGGTTTCTTCGCAGCTTTTTGTGGATCCATACTTGCAGCAATCACTGCTGTTGGGACAATCATGATGCCAAAGATGATTGAACAAGGTTACCCAACTCCATTTGTTGTTGTCTTAGCTGCTTCTGCTGCCCTTTTAGAGGCATTGATACCTCCATCTAATGCAGCAATATTATTTAGTGCTCTGACGAACGTCCCGGTTTCTAAAACCTTTGCCGCGGGCGTTATACCAGGCTTAGTTCTGCTTGTTTTGATGGTCCTTCTAGTTTTGTTTAAATGCAGGCATATTAGAACAGATGAGAAGGCATCATTAAAAGAAAGAGTAAGCTCTTTCATAGCTGCGTTACCAGCACTGATTACTCCAGTTATAATTTTAGGTGGAATTTATGCAGGGATACTGACACCATCTGAGTCAGCTGCTGTTGCAGGTGTTTATGCAGTTCTAATTGGATTTTTAATTTACCGTGAACTTACTTTTTCATCTTTGATGAGTTGTTTAAGGGAAACTGCAATCATAACAGCTGTTATTTTTGCAATTATAGCAACTGCAACATTCTTAAGTGTGGTTTTAACTTACACTCAAGCTCCACAAAAAATTATAACATTCTTTACAGATAAAGGTGTGAGCGTAAATCTATTCTGGATAATGCTTGGAGCAATTTGTTTAATACTTGGAACTTTTATTGAAATTGTACCTGTATTTTATTTAACAGTTCCAATTTTTGCAGCAATTACATTATCATTTAACCAAAGCTTACTTCATCTTTATGTGGTGTTCGTTGCCTTTGCCGGAATAGGAATGATCACACCCCCCGTATGCGTTGGTATTTATACAGCTGCAGGTGTGATCAAAGAAAATCCAGCCAAAGCTTTTAAAGAAGTTCCTCTATTTACAATCGTTGGAATAATTTATGGAATACTAATGATACTCTTTCCAATATTCTCAACCTGGTTACCTGGTAAATTGTAAATTATTTTTTTATTGTACAACCATTTTTTTCTACTTTTTTCTTGAACTAAGTTCATCCATAACTTCTTCTATTTTTATTCCACTTTTTTCTAAGTACATGATTAAGTGATATAAAACATCTGCTGCTTCATGGATTTTATTAGTGTCTTGCTCTACAGCTTCTATTAGTTCATTAATTTCTTCTAAGACTTTTTCTTTTGCTAAAAATTTATCTTCTAAAAGCTTATTAGTGTATGAACCTTCAACAGGTTTACTTTTTCGCTCTCTTGCAAGGGTAACGAGATCTTCTAATATCTTTAACATACTAAATCCTAACAGGTATATCTTTTGAAGCCAAATATTGCTTAGCTTCATTTACTGAATAAGTACCATAATGGAATATAGATGCAGCTAAAACAGCGCTAGCACCTGATTTTATTCCATCTACTAAATGATCTAATGTACCAACTCCACCTGAAGCTATAACTGGAATATTGACCATTGATGATATCTTTTGCATTAATTCAATGTCATATCCAGACTGAGTTCCATCCTTATCCATAGAGGTAACTAATAACTCGCCAGCACCACATTTTTCCATTTTAGAAGCAAATTCTAATGCATTTATGCCAGTTGGATTTCTTCCCCCGTGAGTAAAGATTTCCCATGCATCGTCTTTTCTTTTTGCATCAATAGCAACAACAATGCACTGTGATCCAAATTTTCTAGAACTATCTTCAACAACTTTTGCATTTTGCACAGCTGCTGTATTAATTGATACTTTATCGGCCCCACAATTAAGCAATTTATTAATGTCATCAATACTCCTAACACCTCCTCCTACAGTTAGTGGTACGAAACATTTTTTAGAAGTTTTCTCTACCACTTCATAAATAGTATCTCTATTTTCATTTGAAGCAGTGATGTCCAGAAAGCAAATCTCATCGGCGCCACCATCGCTATAAATTTTTGCTTGTTCTACAGGGTCTCCTGCATCTTTTAGATCTACAAAGTTAATACCTTTTACAACACGACCATTTTTAACATCTAAACAAGGTATAATTCTATTTTTAAGCATCTATTTCTTTTGCAAGTTCATCTAACTTTATATCTCCATCGTATATAGCTTTTCCGACAATAACACCTTCGATATTATTTAATTTTTTAGCTCTTTTAATATCAGTAATTGATGAAACACCACCCGATATAACTACTGGACAATTAGAAATATCTGCCACTTTTTGTGTTTCTTCAAAATTTGGGCTTTGCTTTGTTCCATCTCTATTAATATCTGTGTAAATAATTCTGCTTACACCATAATCATTAACTTTTTTTAAATACTCAGTTGTTAATTTATCGGAGTCCTCTGTCCACCCTGAAATTGCAAGATGACCATCTTTTGCATCTAAACCTAATGCAATTTGATTTGGGAATTTTTTACAAGCTTCTTCTAAAAATCTTCTATCTTTAACGGCAGCACTTCCCAAAATTACTTTTTCAACACCAGTATCAATATATTTTTGAATAGTCTCAAAATTTCTTATGCCGCCTCCTATTTCAATTTTAAGTTCAAATTTTTTAATAATTTCTTGAATAATATCAATATTAATTGGATCTCCGGTTAATGCCCCATCCAGATCAACTATATGTAAATTTTTAAATCCATTGTCTATATATTTTCCAGCTTGCTCTACAGGAGACATTTCATATTCAGTTTTATTTTCAAAGTCTCCTTTGATCAATCTTACACATTTTTTATCTTTAATGTCTATTGCAGGAAAAATTTTCATTTTAGTTTAATTTAAAAAATTTATTGTTATAAAAAATCTCATCCTGGCCAACTCTATCAAAAAACGAAAAATTATTTTCTTTTAAAAATAAGTTAAAATTTATTTTTTCAGGATTATTATTCTCAACAGAAATAACTTTTATAATGTATTCTTGAAAATTTATTGATTTTAAGACATCTAGCTCTGCACCCTCAATATCAATTGATAAGTAATCAATTTCTTTAGTTAAAATACTTTTCTCAAAAGTTGAGGTCTTCATTTTATTTTTGTTAAATTTGTTTTTTTTATCATTCTCAATTATTAATTTTGCTGAATAATTGTCATCATAAATTCCGCTCATTTGTGTAAGACCTTCAATAACTTCGATGAACTCAACATCTTTTTCAGTTGAGCTAATAGCTGCATTCAAAACTTTACAATTTCTATTTTTTGAAAGTTTTTCAAATTGTGTTTTTGACGGCTCGATAGCTATTCCTTCCCAGTTCATTGATTTTTCAAAATGTATACAGTTACTTCCAAGAAGACCATCAAATGCACCAATTTCAACAAAATAACCATTTTTTTTTGATCTAAAAAAAGAGTTTTTTATAATTCTGTCTTGACCCGATTGAGATGCAAAATTTTCATTCCAAAAAAAACTTCTTTCACAATTCCAAATCTTTTGTCTTAAAATTCCTCTCAATTCACGCAATTTTATATTTTCATAATCAATAGGAATCTGTTCCAATACATTATTATAGATTTTGTGAGAGTGAATCTTTTCTTCTAAATTACCAATAAATAATTCATCAGCTTTTTTTAAAAGAACTAGAATATCTTTTCCTCTGAACTCTCTTAGATCTATATTTTTCATATTTAAATACTTATAAAATTACTTATTATTTTTAGCCCAGTTTTATCACTTTTCTCAGGGTGAAACTGGGTTCCAAATATATTCTCCTTCTCAACGGCGCAAACAATATTTGATGAGTAATCTGTAGTAGCAGCTGTAACTGTTTTATCATTAGGAACAAATTCATAACTATGAACAAAATACATATGGGAGTTGTTTTCTACATTTTTAAAAATTTTACTCTCTTTAATAATATTTACTTGATTCCAGCCAATGTGAGGTAGTTTGTATTTTCCATTTTGATTATCAATTTTAGATACTTTGCCCGAAATCCATCCTAATCCTTTAGTTTCAACTTCTTCATAACCAACGTCAGCGAACATTTGAAGACCTACGCAAATTCCTAGAAGAGGTTTTTTATTATTTAACACAAATTCATTTAAAGTATCAATTAAGCCATTTATGCCATTTAAACCATCTATACAGCTTTTAAAAGATCCCTGACCTGGTAGAACAACTTTATCACTCGATTTAATTTTATTTAAATCTGAGGTTACCTCGATGTTAACTTTATCTTTAGCAACTTCATTAAAGGAGTTTATTACAGAGCTTATATTGCCAGATTTATAGTCAACAATTGTGACGTTCATTAATCTTATAAAGAGCCCTTTGTCGACGGAATTGTGCTTTTATTCCTTGGATCTAACTCTAACGCAGCTCTTAAAGTTCTCGCTAAGCCTTTATAGCAAGACTCAATAATGTGGTGACTATTATCACCGTAAATATTTTCAACGTGCAACGTAATACCTGCAGCTTGAGAAAATGCTTGAAACCATTCTTTAAATAGTTCTGTGTCCATCTCACCAAGTTTTTCAACTTTTAATTTAACATTCCATATCAAATAAGGTCTGTTTGAAACATCTATCGCAACTCTTGTTAATGTTTCATCCATCGGTAGTAAAATGTGTGCATATCTTTTAATACCTACAAATTTTTTTGAAGCTTTTTTTAAGCATTCTCCAATAGCAATTCCTGTATCTTCAGTTGTGTGATGAAGATCAATGTGTGTATCACCTTTTGCTTTAACAGTTAAATCCATTGATGAATGTTTAGATAACTGTTCAAGCATATGATCCAAAAAACCTATACCTGTGTCAACTTTGTATTTTCCATTTCCATCAATATTAAGATCAACACTGATATTGGTTTCTTTTGTTTTTCTAGCTATTTTTGCTTTTCTTTTCATAATTTGAATTAGGTATATAGGTATTTTTAATTATATCAATAATACTAAACCTGGGCTTGAACTATTTAAATTCATATCCATCTATAGTCTATGACAACAATTGTACTTGTAAGAAAAAATAATGACGTAGTTGTGGCCAGTGATGGTCAAGTTAGCATGGGTAACACTGTTATAAAGAAAACTGCAAACAAAGTTCGTAAAATTGAGAAAAGAAATGTGATCGCGGGTTTTGCTGGATCTACTGCAGACGCACTTACATTATTCGAGAGACTAGAGTCAAAGCTTGAAAAGCATGCAGGTAACTTAACAAGAGCTGCAGTAGAATTAGCAAAAGATTGGCGTACAGATAAATATTTAAGAAGATTAGAGGCCTTAATGGCAATTGGTGATAAAGAAAAAAGTTTTATTATTTCAGGAACTGGTGATGTTTTAGAGCCTGAAGGTGATGTAATTGGAATTGGTTCGGGTGGAAATTATGCTTTAGCAGCTGCAAAAGTATTAATGGATACTGATATGTCCGCGGAAGATATTGCAAAAAAATCAATTAAAGTTGCTTCGGATATATGTGTGTTTACTAACGACAATTTGAGTATGGAGAAAATTTAATGGAAAAATCAAATGTTACATCTTTTCCAAAAGGTAAAGTTACTAAAGAAAAGACAACAATAGCAAATTCACTATCACCAAGAGAGATTGTTTCTGAATTAGACAGATTTGTTGTTGGACAGAACAAAGCTAAAAGAGCTGTTGCGATTGCTCTAAGAAATAGGTGGAGAAGACAGGCATTGGAAGATGAAATGAAAGATGAAGTTCTACCAAAAAATATTTTAATGATAGGTCCAACTGGTGTTGGTAAAACTGAAATATCTAGAAGACTTTCAAAATTAGCAGAAGCTCCATTCGTAAAAGTTGAAGCTACAAGATTTACAGAAGTAGGATATGTGGGACGTGACGTAGAGCAAATTGTAAGAGATTTGTTAGAAATTGCAATTGCAATGGAAAAGGTGAAGAAAAGAAAGGAAGTTCATGCTCAAGCGCAAAAATTAGCAGAGGATAGAGTTTTGGACGCTTTAGTTGGAAATAAAGCAAGCGTAGCTACAAGAGAAAGTTTTAGAAAAAGATTAAGAGATGGAGATTTAGATGATAATGAAATTGAAATAGCAGTTAACGAATCTAATCAGATGCCATCATTTGAAATACCAGGAATGCCAGGAGCTAATGTTGGAATGATAAATATTTCTGACATGCTTGGAAAATCTATGGGTCAAAAACCAAAGAAAAAAAAGATGTCAGTAAAAGAGTCTCATGAAATTTTAATAAATGAAGAGTCAGACAAACTCATTGAACAAGATAAAATTATAAAATCTGCAAAAGACTCAACAGAAAACAATGGAATAGTTTTCTTAGATGAGATTGATAAAATTTCTGCGAGAACAGACAGAGTTGGTGGAGATGTATCAAGAGAAGGAGTTCAAAGAGATTTGTTGCCACTAATAGAGGGTACTACTGTCAGCACTAAATATGGGCCTGTTAAAACTGATCACATATTATTTATTGCTTCAGGTGCTTTTCAATTAGCAAAACCATCAGATCTTTTACCTGAATTACAGGGCAGACTTCCAATAAGAGTTGAACTTGATGCCCTAAATAGTGACGATTTTATTAGAATATTAAAGGAACCAGATAACAGTTTAATTAAACAGTATAAGGCACTCTTAAAAACTGAAAATGTAGATTTAGAATTTACAGAAGATGGAATTAATACCATTGCTCATATAGCAAGTGAAGTCAATTCATCTGTAGAAAATATAGGGGCAAGAAGATTACATACTATAATTGAGAGGGTCTTAGATGAAATAAGCTTTACAGCAACAGATAGGGCTGGGGAGAAAATAACTGTTGATGGCAAATATATTAAAGACAACATCGGTGAACTAGTAAAAGATACGGATCTTTCTAAGTTTATTTTATAGATTTAAGAATAATATCGAAATTTCCTTTTGATGGACTATCAACAGACTCGAAATCAATTTTAATTATTTTTTTCATTAACTCAGAGTTATTTTTAATATATTCTGGAACTGAATACTTTAAAATACTAAGATCTGAAGACTGGTAAGGATCATTTATATTTTTTGACCTCATTCCCTTGCCTGTAATAACATTAATTTTTTTTACTTTATTTAAATAACAGTTCTCAATAAATTTTGAAATTTCTTCATTAGCTTCTTCCAATGTGAAACCATGTAAATCAATTGATCTTTCTAAAATTAATTGATTGCTTGCTTGTTCTGGTTCTTTGCTCTTAAGTTTTTCAGAACTATTTATGAAATTTTGCCAATCTTTTTTGTCTTTATCTGATAGCTTATTTGTCAAGCTTGGGTGTCAATTAGAAGCCAGTTAGGATTTGAAGATCGACTATCTTTAGAAAATTTCCAAGTATCTAGAACCTTTTTTACTTTTTCAGGATCTCCTGAAACTATTTTATTATCCTTGTCTTTAACACAAGAAATAATCTCACTTACAAATTCAATAGTAACTTCTAACATATTTTTGTTTTGCTGATGATTTTTAACTTCTGCTGAGTTGATACCAATAAATGTTGTTTCTGATGAAAAATTTTTTGCATCCCTATCTTTTATTGCTTCTTCAAACTGTTGGTAAACATTTTTGTCTAACAATGATTTAACATCTTTTAATTTTCCTTTTGCAAAATTTGTGATAATTGTTTCGTAAGCAATTTTTGCACCTTTCACGAATTCTTTCTTGGCATTTTCATCAAAGGTATTTGCGTTTAAATCTACTCTTGGTTTAGCTGGTGGTGCTTCATGAGCAAAACTAGAGTCAATATCTTCCTCAAACCCTGTTTTTTTGCCTAATATTCCTCTTAGTCTAAGAAAAATAAAACCTGCAATCATTGCAAGAAGTATTATATCAATGTATTCAAAGCTATAATTCATACTTATATAATATTTACTATGTTGATAATTTCAACCTGCTAATTAAATAATAGACAAATGAACACAGCATTAATTTTAATTATTGGCATTCCTCTAATAGAGATTTACTTGTTTATCAAAATAGGTTCTCAAATAGGAGCATTTAACACCGTTTTACTAATATTAACTACTGCTATTGCAGGTGTTGCTTACGCAAGATACGAGGGATTTAACACTCTAAAATCAGGAATGAGTCAGTTAATTAAAAATGAAATACCAATTTATGAAATAATTTCTGGGGCCACATTAGCATTTGCTGCTTTTCTTTTAATTTTTCCAGGATTTGCCACAGATATGTTTGGTATTTTATTAGTTATTCCAATAACAAGAAAAGTGATACTCGGGATATTTATAAATAAAAAAAAATATGAAAAGAAAAGTAAAAAGAAAAATTATATAGACGGAGAATTCGAAGAATTGGGTGAGGATGATGACAAAAAAATATGAAATACTTTTGAAGTACATTAAAGATTTATCTGTAGAGATTCCAAGCCCAGATGTTTTTATATTTAGCAAAGAATTTATAACAAAATACAGTTTGGGAATTAATGTGAATACAAAGCCAATGAAGAATAGCATGTTGGAGATCATAACAAAATTGCATTACAAAGATCCAAGTGAAAATAAAAGGAAATCATATTTTGAAATATCTTATGGGACAGTTATTAAAATATTAGACAAAAATCTTGAAAAAAAAGAGCTAGAAAAAATTATATTAGTTGAAGTTCAGAGTGAAATTTACCCTGGATTAGAAAAAATATTTTTATCAACTATAAAAAATGCAGGTTTTCAAGATTTACATTTGGAAAAAAAGGTTGATTTTGAAAAACTATACAAACAAAAGTTAAGTTAAAAAAAGTTTTTTTTTAATTCCTTATCTAAAAATTTTTTATGCTCTATTATTTCTTCAACACTCGGTTTTATTACAATCTTTGAATAATTATATGCAACTTTTTTAGCTGTCATATTTTTTTTTAGTTCATTTTGAAACTGAAATTTTGGTTCTTTTTGTCCAATTAAGTTAATGTATACTTTGTATAATAAGTCACAGTCTATTAAAGCTGTATGCTTATCTCTTTTTGAATTATCAATTCTAAATCTTTTACATAATGCATCTAGGCTTATTCCAGAACCTGGAAATTTATTTCGAGCTATCTCCAAAGTATCTACAACAAATTCTTTTGAAATTTCTTTTTTTTTGATTAGTTGCAACTCATTATTTAAGTGAGAAATATCAAAGTCTGCGTTATGAATAACTAATTTTTTTCCATCAATAAAACTTAGGAACTCATCAGCAATTTCTATAAATTTTTTTTTGTCTGATAAAAATTCATCGGTATATCCATGGACTTCTAGAGCACTTTTAGAAACTTCTCTTTCAGGATTTAAGTAATAGTGGAAATATTTTTTAGTAGGTACTAAATTGTCTAATTCTATACAGCCAATTTCTACAATTCTATGACCTTCTTTAACAGATAAACCTGTTGTTTCAGTGTCTAATATTATTTCTTTCATTCAAGATCTTTTTTTTTAAGAGAATAATTTTTTTTTTCATTATATGTAACGAGAAATTATTATCGATTATATAATTTGCCATGCTTAATTTTTTTGAAGTTATTATTTGATTTTGACCTAAGCTTTTTAATATTTTTTTGTTATAATTTGGTCTTTTCCTTAATCTTTCTAAGATTTTACCTCGATTAGATTTTACAAAAACTAGGACATCATTTTTCTTATTAAGTTTATTTTCAATTAATAATGGAATATCTAAAATCACTATTTTTCTATCTTTATTTTTTTTTATAAAATTTTTCATTTTTTTCCTTACCATTGGATGAACAACAGAAGATACTTTTTTTAAATTTTTTTTGTCATCGTTGATAGCTGATATAATTTCACTTTTTTTAATAGGAAAAGATTTTATGTTGTTAGGTAAAATTTTTTTTAATTTTTTAAAACACTGTTTGCTGTTTTTATATAAAAAATTAACTTCACGATCAGCATTAAATACAGGGCAATTAAACAATTTAGCAATAAAAGATTTGCCTGAAGCAATATTACCAATTATGCCTACTCTGATCATTAATTTAAATACATCTCCCTCCATCAACTTCTAATATCGTTCCAGTAATCATAGTAGCTTCATCTGAACATAAAAAACATGCTGCGTTACCCATATCTTGAGGGGTAGAGAATCTACCAATTGGAATTGTTGATAAAAATGCTTTTTTTTTTTGAGGGGTATCTCCACCCATAAATGATTTTAATAATGGCGTCACTCCGGCTACGGGTGCAATTGCATTAACTCTTACATTAAAAGGGGCAAGTTCAATAGCCATAGCTTTTGTTGCTGTAATCATCCATCCTTTGCTAGCGTTGTACCAATTTAATTTAGGCCTAGGCGATAGACCTGCCGTTGATGCTACATTTAAAATTACTCCTCTTCTTAACTTCTTCATCATAGGCACAAAATATTTGGCACTCAGATAAACAGATTTAGCATTTACATTAAATACTTTATCAAATTCATTTCCTGTTACAGATTCCATATTTTTTGGTTTATGAGTAATTCCGGCATTGTTTACAATTATATCTACTGTCTGATATTTTTTGAGAGTATATTTTAATAAGGATTTAAAATTTGATTCTTTTGATACGTCTGCAACAAAGTGATCTTGGGATAATGAATTTGAAACTTTTTTTAATAAATTTATATTAATATCAACTAGTATCAATTTTGCCCCTTCATCAGAAAATTTTTTTGCGATGCCTTTACCAAAACCTGACGCTGATCCTGTTATTATTGCAACTTTATTTTTTAACCTCATAATTCAATTTTTTATTAGATTTATAATTTCTTCGTCAATATCTGGTTCAATATTATGCCAAATATTAAAAGCTTTTTGAGCCTGGTAAAGGAACATATTTAATCCATTCTTAAAATTATTACCTTTTTGATTTCCTATATTAAAAAATTCTGTCTCATGTGGATCATAAATTACATCATAAAAAAATTTATTTTTTCCGAATTGACTAAAATCTTGCTCAAAATCATCTTCTTTTTTTAGTCCTATACTGGTTGCATTAACTATCATATCAAAATCTACTAAATCACCCCAATCCAATACCATTAAGTCATTAAATAAATTTTTTAACTCATCAGCCTTGCCTTTCGTTCTGTTGCTCACAAATATTTTTGAAGCGTTCATTCTTTTTAACGCATATATTATTGATGGAACTACACCACCAGCACCTAGAATGATTATAGTCTTGTTAGTTACATCATAATTCAATTTTTTTATGCTAAGTTCAAAACCCTCGATATCGGTGTTGTGGCCTATTAAATTTCCATTTTCAACAGAAACGGTATTTATTGATTTTGTTCTCAGAGCATGTCCACTTAAGATATTGATATAAGGAATAATTTCCTTTTTAAAAGGTACGGTTACATTAAGACCATTTAACTGACCTTGTTTTAAATTTTCACATAATTCAGCTAGGTCGCTTTTGTGTGTCTCCAATTTTCCATAAATTGCATCTAAATTGTATTTTTTTATCCAGAAATTATGCAATTTTGGAGATAGTGAGTGGTCTATTGGATTTCCAATAACTAAAAATTTTTTCATTTATAATTACTTAGATACTTTTTAATATCAATTACAGGTAATCCCATAATAGTATTTTCGTCTCCATCAATCGATGTAAATAAATTTCTACCCTCTCCTTCTATTTGATAAACATTATATGCATACAGGGCTTCGTCTGTTATTTTTTCTAAATATTCTCTTAATTGTTTGTCTGAAAAATTTTTCATTTTGAGGTATGCTTTATCTGTATAATTCCAAGTCATTGATCCATTTTTAGATATACAAACTGAACTTATTAACGAGTGTTTTTTTCCATTTAACTTTTTTAATATATTAAAAGCTTCTATTCTATTTTCAGGTTTTGAAATTAATTCTCCTTCTAAATCTATTACACTATCTGCACCTAGAACTAAAACATCATAATTTTTTTGGCTAACTTTGTTTGCTTTTAGTTCAGCCAAATTTTTTGAAATTATTTCTGGAGATGCGCCTTCATTTAATAGGCTTTCTTTTATAGGATCTTCATCAATATTTGAAGGAGACACTACACATTGAATTCCGTTTTTTTTCAAAATTTTCTCTCTAACCTTACTTTTTGAAGCTAATATAATTTCAACCATTTTTATTTTGTATTTCAAATATCTTAATTATTGATGCTGCAGTTTCTTCAACAGATTTTCTGGTTACATCTATTGTCGGCCATCTATTTTTTTTGAATATCTTCTTAGATTGTTCTACTTCAAGCCTAATTTTTTCTAGATTTGTATAATCTGATGCTTCATTTTCTTTCAGCGAATTTAATCTATTCCTTCTTATATCATATAGCCTTTCAGCTTCTGTAGTTAACCCAATAACACATAAAGTGCTTGATTCCATAACTTCATTTGGAATGCTCATATCATTTACAAGTGGAATATTTGAAGTTTTTAATCCCTTATTTGCAAGATATATGGAAGTCGGTGTTTTGCTTGTTCTGCTAACACCAACTAAGATAATATCCGACTCCAGAATGTTTTGGGTATTATTACCATCGTCGTGATTCATTGTAAATTGTATTGCTTCAATTCTTTTATAATAATCTTCGTCTAGAACATGTTGGGCACTAGGTTGGTGAGTTGCTTTTTGATTCAAAATCTTTGAGAAATTGAGTATTAAATCACCTAGAACACCAAAACATGGAATGTTTTTTTTATTAGCCTCTTCTGCAAGAAACTTTGCTAATTTACTATTAACAACAGTATATAAAATTATTGGACTCTCTTGTTTTTTAGCATAATTCAATATTGTAGAAATTTGATTTTCGGTTCTTGTAAACGAAAATTGGTTTAGATCATAATCAAAGTTATTAAATTGTGCCTTAAGAGCCATGAATATTCTATCAAGAGTCTCTCCTGTTGAGTCTGATATTAAATAAACCTGGTGTGTATTTTTCATGTATAAATTGTTTATAAATTAATTATAGAATAAGAAAAACTTATGATTTATCAACCACATCTAATTTTAATCTACTTCTTAATGTTTAATTAACATTCTTATAAATGTGAATAAGTTATTAACAATTTTCATATATATAAAAGTGATCAAATAATCGCTGTTTTAGGGGATTTTTTTTTTTAAATAATGAATAAAAAGTGAATAAAGCGTTGAAATTGAGTAATTTACGTTATCAACAATTCATACTAATAATAAATCTAAATATAATTATCTTATTGTAAATGACACCAATAAAAGATTGTTTAATAAATAATAAAACAGATCTCATTCCTATTTGGCTAATGAGACAAGCAGGCAGATATTTACCTGAATTTAGAGAAATAAGAAAAAATAACCCAAATTTTATAGAACTTTGTTTAAACTCGAAATTATCAAAAGAGATAACACTTCAACCAATAAAAAGATTTGATTTTGATGCAGCAATTATTTTCTCTGACATTTTAATGATTCCTTATGGACTTGGTCAAAAAGTTGAATTTAAGAAAAATTTTGGACCTAATCTTGAAGATTTAGAGATAGATAAATTATTAGAAATTGATGAAGAAAAATTTACAAAAAATTTATCTACGGTATATGAACTTTTAGTCGATTTAAAAAAAAGTGAGGATTTAAAAAATAAAGACTTAATTGGTTTTGTAGGAGCTCCTTGGACTTTACTTGTATATATGATAAATAAGATTTCCCCAAAAAATGGTTTGATAAGCAATTTTTTTTCAGACACAAGTTTAATTAACAATTTGCTAAAAATTTTAGATAAATTTATTAAAATCCATATTAAAAACCAAGTAAAAGCCGGAGCCACTATAATTCAAATATTTGATAGCTGGTCTGGGCTGATCGAATCCGATTTTGATAAGTACTTGTATAATCCAACTTTATCTTTAGTTAATTATACCAAGAGCTTAGGGGTCCCAGTGATTTGTTTTCCAAGAGGAATAGCAGACTACAGTCAATTTTGTAAAATCGTAGAGCCAAGCATGATTAATATAGACTATGATGTTGACCCAGAAAATTTACTTAAAAATATAGACATACCCATACAGGGTGGACTACACCCCGAGGTACTATTAACAAATAAAGCGCAATTAAAAAAAGAAGTAAATAAATATCTAGGAATTTTTAAAGATCACCCTTATGTATTTAATCTTGGACATGGTATTCTCCCAGAAACAAAAATTGAGATGGTAGAAGAATTGGTTAAAATAGTTAGAGATTTCAAATAATGAAAGATCACCCTAAAATTAAATTTGGTAAAACTGGAGTTTTAATTGTTAATTTAGGCACCCCCGATTCAACAAAATGGTTGGACATTAGACGTTACTTAAAAGAGTTTTTGTCTGATAAAAGAGTCATAGAGGTTAATCCTATTCTATGGCAATTGATACTAAATCTTATAATTTTAAATTTAAGACCATCTAAAACTGCAAAAGCTTATAAAGAAATTTGGATGAAAGATATAAACATGTCACCATTAATGTATTATACACAAAAGCAAGCTGAAAAAGTCTCAAGCTTAATTTCGAATGAGGATATATTCGTCGACTTTGCAATGAGATATGGAAACCCAAGCATAAAAAGTAAAATAAAAAAATTACATGATAATGGTTGTGAAAATCTTGTAATTTTACCTTTATATCCACAATATGCTGCTGCAACCACGGCAACAGTATGCGATGAAGTGTACAGAACATTAATGTCTATGAGATGGCAGCCTTCACTTAAAATTATTCCCCATTATGAATCTGATCCTTTGTACATTGATGCTTTGGTGAATTCCATTAATTCTAAAATAGAAAAAATAAATTGGAAACCAGATTTAATATTAGCTTCTTATCACGGAATACCAAAAAAGTATTTTGATAAAGGAGACCCATACCATTGTTATTGTCACAAAACTACGAGACTTATTTCTGAAAAGTTTAAAGAAATCGAAATTAAAACTACTTTTCAATCAAGGTTTGGACCTGAGGAATGGTTACAACCTTATACTGATAAAACTTTAGAAAGTTTACCAAAAAAGGGAGTAAAAAACGTTCTAGCAATTTGTCCAGGATTCTCTTCAGATTGTGTTGAAACATTAGAAGAAATATTAATTCAAGGAAAAGAAAGTTTTATGGAAGCTGGTGGTGAAAATTTTGATATGGTTTCGTGTCTTAATGATAATGATGATCATATAGAGTTACTTAATAATTTGATTAGAAGAAATATTTAATTGATGAATTATTATCTTCTTTTTAAATTTTTGCATTTAATCTCAGTCATCTCATGGATGGCTGGTCTCTTGTATCTACCAAGAATTTTCGTATACCATGCTGAAAATAGTGATGATAGAAAAATTTCAGATGTATTTAAGATCATGGAAAAAAAATTGTATTTTTACATTATGACACCAGCCATGATTCTATCATGGATATTTGGATTGCTCTTAATTCACAGCATAGGATTTCAGCAACTAGGCCAAACGTGGATGGTATTAAAAATAATATTTGTGATATTACTTACTTTGTATCATATCTATCTAGGGAAAAACTTAAATCAGTTCAAATTTGATCAAAATACTAATTCTCACAAATTTTACAGATTAATTAATGAAATTCCCACAATAATGCTAATTTTGATTGTTTTTGTTGTAATATTTAAGCCTTTATAGGGTTGAAATCTTTAAACACATAACTATATTAGATCTATCTCAATTTAACCCCCCTTAAAAATGAATATTCAAGAATTAAAAGAAAAAAGCTCAGAAATGCTAATCACTGAAGCAGAAAATTTAGGCATAGAAAATGCAAGTACACTTAGAAGACAAGAAATTTATTTTGCAATACTAAAAAAACTAGCTGAAAAAGGCGAAGAGATAACTGGTGGCGGAGTTCTTCAGCTATTGCAAGATGGTTTTGGCTTTCTAAGAGCAATAGAATCCAATTATTTACCTGGTGCAGATGATATTTATGTTAGCCCAAATCAAATTAGAAGATTTGGACTTCGAACTGGTGATACAGTAGAAGGCCCAATAAGATCACCAAAAGAAGGTGAAAGATATTTTGCATTACTTCAAGTAAGCAAGATTAATTTTGAAGAAACTGAAAAATTTAAACACAAAATTGCTTTTGATAACCTAACCCCTCTTTATCCAAATAAACAATTAGTTATGGAGGTAGAAAGTAATAAAGTTGAGAAAAAAATTGATCTGACTCCAAGATTAATTGATTTAGTAAGTCCAATAGGAAAGGGTCAAAGATCATTAATAATATCACCTCCAAAAGCCGGCAAAACAATGATTTTGCAAAGCATAGCAAATTCAATAACCGCAAATCATCCCGAATGTTATTTAATGGTATTGCTAATTGATGAGAGACCAGAAGAGGTAACAGACATGCAGAGGACAGTAAAAGGTGAAGTGATTAGTTCCACATTTGATGAGCCTGCTCAGAGGCACGTAGCCGTAGCCGAAATGGTGATTGAAAAAGCAAAGAGATTAACAGAACACAAAAAAGATGTTGTAATTTTATTGGACTCAATAACAAGATTAGGCAGAGCTTATAATGCTGTAGTCCCAAGTTCAGGAAAAGTCCTTACCGGTGGAGTTGATGCAAACGCGCTGCAAAGGCCAAAGAGATTTTTTGGTGCAGCAAGAAATATAGAAGAAGGTGGATCTTTAACGATTATAGCAACTGCTTTAATTGATACAGGTAGTAGAATGGATGAAGTTATTTTTGAGGAGTTTAAAGGAACCGGAAATAGTGAAACTATATTAGATAGAAAGATATCAGAGAAAAGAATTTTCCCAGCCATAGATATCACAAAATCTGGAACTAGAAGAGAAGAGCTTATATTTGAGAAAAATGATCTTCAAAAAATGAATGTTTTAAGAAGAATTATAGCTCCAATGGGATCAATGGATGCGATAGAATTTATAAACTCTAAGCTTAAAGATACAAAAAATAATTCTGAATTTTTTAATTCTATGAACAAACCAGCTTAATTTTAAAGGTATCCCAACTCTCTCATCTCTTTATTAAACGATTTTTCAATTATCTCTAAGGTTTTTGGTTTAATTAGCTTTTTATAATTATTTTCTTTTCCAAGATTAAAAAATTTTTTATTTTTCCCTTCTTTCCTTGAGTAAACAGCTTCGTGAAATCCCTCCTCCTCCTCCTTCTTTTTTAAAATTTCGAACCGAGTTGTTTCAACTGCATTATTAAATTTATCTTTATTTAAATTATTATTTATTTTTAATAAATTGTCTGTGAAATTAACAATTTTTGAAAATGTTTCACTTGTATGATTTTCTAAGTCTTCATACTTCACAATCAGTATATTAATATTTTTTGATATTTTCCAAGAGTTATAATTATTTGCCCACGAACTTATAAAAGAATAGTTCGAATAATTATCATGATCATTTTCATCTCTTAAATTTCTGTAAATGCTATTTATCATTACTAATGCGTCATCTTCTTGCAATGAATAATGGTTCTTCAAAGATGTAATTACATTTCTAGGATCTCTAACAATGTATATAGCACCCAAGGTATATTCTGATGTAGTAAAACTTTTTCCTTTGTAAGCTCCAAAAACATTATGTGTTTTTAAAAAACAGAATTTATTTTGTTCATTTATTTTTTTTTGAGCTATTAACCAGTTTTCTGCGGCTTCATCTACACTTTTTAACTTTTCATTGAAAAAATCTTTGCTTGGAAACTGTTTTATTTTTTTTAGTAAACTAAAATTAAATTTTCCATCGCTAGAATAATAATAAGCAGATAAAAAAGATCTAACCCATGTATTTCCACTTTTAGGATAAGATGCTAGCCAAATAATCATTGAATTATTTTTATATTAAATTCATATTGTAGCTATAATAAAATGACAATTTACGCACTTTCCTCTGGTCCTGGTTTATCTGGTATCGCTGTAATTAGGGTCTCAGGTTCCGACACTCTAAAAGTATTGAAAAATATGACTTATTTGCCTATACCGGATCCCAAGGTAGCTTCTTTGAGAAAGTTTATAAATCCTAAAACGAAGGAAATTATAGATGAAGGAATTTTATTATGGTTTCCTGGCCCTGAGAGCTACACCGGAGAAGATATGGCTGAATTCCATATTCATGGAAGCAAAGCTGTTATCGAAGCAATAAGTTTGTGCATATCTAAAGTAAATGGCTGTAGATTGGCCGAGCCTGGTGAATTTACTAAAATTGCATTTCTTAACGGAAAAATAAATTTACTTAAAGCCGAGAGCATCTCGGATTTGATCTCGTCAGAGACAGAAATTCAAAGACAACAAGCTATAAAAATTATGTCAGGTAAAAGCTCTGATAAATTTAATTCTTTAAGAGAAAGATTAATAAAAATATTATCAAATATTGAAGCTAAAATAGATTTTCCAGAAGATGATTTGCCTAGTTATATTTTAAAAAATATCCATTCTGAAACCGAAAGTATAAAAAATGAAATCAAAAAAATATTAAGTGATCAAAATGTCGGAGAAATAATAAGGGAAGGATTTAAAATTGCAATTGTCGGACCTACAAATGCAGGAAAATCCTCTTTATTAAATTATTTATCAAAGAGAGATGTAGCGATTGTTTCAGAAATTGCTGGAACAACAAGAGATGTAATCGAGGTGCAATTAAATTTGGATGGCTTCCCTGTTATACTATCTGATACCGCAGGAATTAGGGAGGCTAAAGATGAAATTGAAAAAAAAGGGATAAAGTTAGCACTTGAGAGAGCTGAAAATGCTGATCTAATTTTAATTGTGATAGAGCCCAAAAGCATTGATTTTACTGACTATTTTATGAGTTTTGAGCCAAAAAAATCTATATTAATTATTAATAAAATAGATTTAAATATTGAACATACTAGTAATGAAATTAAAAAATATGACACTGTTAAGCTATCTATTAAGCAGGAAAAAAACTTAGATAAACTAATTCAAATTATCAAGGAAAAATTAAAAAACAAATTTATCTCTCAAGAAGATATTTATATTACAAGAAAAAGACATAGAAATAATCTTGAGAAATGTGTTCAACATTTAACAAATTTTGAGAAAAAAAATTCTATAGAAGATTTTGATAAAGCAGCTGAAGATTTAAGGTTAGCAACAAGGTATTTAGGAATGATAGTGGGAAAAGTTGATATAGAAGAAATACTTGGTTCTATTTTTAATGATTTTTGTATAGGTAAATAATCATTGGAAAATAACACTTTTTTAGCACAATTAAGTGTTTTCTTGTAAATTTTAAGATCGATAATAAATTACTGCTATGAAAAATGAATTAATATTTGATGTGGTTGTGATAGGGGGTGGTCACGCAGGATGTGAGGCTGCTGCTGCTTCTGCCAGACTAGGTGTTAATACTGCGTTATTCACACACAAATTTGATACAATAGGAGAAATGTCATGTAACCCAGCAATAGGCGGCTTGGGCAAAGGCCATTTAGTCAGAGAAATAGATGCCTTGGATGGGGTAATGGGAGAAGTTGCGGATAAATCAGGAATACAATTTAGACTTTTAAATAGAAGCAGAGGTCCTGCTGTAAGAGGTCCAAGAACACAAAGCGATAGATTTCTATATAAAAAATATATGCAAGAAAAACTTGTAAACTACTGTAATTTAAGCATTTTTTCAGATTCTGTAATTCGGTTTATTTTTAAAAATAATGACATAATCGGATTTATAACACAATCTGGCAAAGAGATTAAATCTTCTAAAATAATTCTAACGACGGGCACATTTCTTAATGGTCTTATACACATTGGTGAGAAAAAAACTCCAGCCGGAAGATTTGATGAGAAGCCTTCGACTGGCTTAAGTGAACAATTAGAAAAGTATGATTTTAAATTAGGAAGACTAAAAACTGGAACACCCCCAAGGCTCGATGCTCGGACAATAAATTTTGAAAATTTAGAAGAGCAGCACGCTGATACTGATCCATATTTTTTTTCTTTTTTAACAAAAGAGAATTTAAATAAACAAATTTCATGTCGTATGACTTATACAAATGAAGCAGTTCATAAAATTATTTCTAAAAATTTAAAGCGAAGCGCAATGTACTCTGGTAGTATAAAGGGTAATGGTCCAAGGTATTGCCCATCCATAGAAGATAAAATTAAAAAATTTGCAGACAAGCAAAGACATCAAATTTTTTTAGAGCCAGAAGGGTTAAATGACTATACGATTTACCCAAATGGTATTTCAACATCGCTTCCAGAGGAAGTCCAGCAAGAAATATGTAGTAAAATCAATGGTTTAGAAAACGTAAAAATTTTAAGACCTGGGTATGCAATAGAATATGATTATGTTGATCCAAGAGAGCTTTTTTTAACTTTGGAAACAAAAAAAATAAGAAACCTTTATCTTGCAGGTCAAATAAATGGAACTACTGGTTATGAAGAAGCGGCTGCTCAAGGTTTGATCGCAGGCACAAATGCAGCACTAGCTATAAAGTATAATGAACCGTTCATTTTAGATAGGTCTGAAGCTTACATAGGAGTTATGATTGACGATCTTGTTACAAAAGGTGTAGCAGAACCATATAGAATGTTTACATCAAGAGCCGAATACAGATTATCTTTAAGATCCGACAACGCTGATGTAAGATTAACTCAAAAAGGCATAAATATTGGTTTAGTAAAAAAAGAAAGAGAAGAAATATTTAAAGAGAAATATAAAAATTTATCTGAAATTCAGTTAAAAATGGAAAAATTGTCTATATCTCCATCAAAAATAGGAAAATATGGGATAAATATTGCAAAAGACGGTGTTAAAAGAACTGCAAATCAAATTTTAGGTCAAAAATCAGTTAATATGAAACAAATAAGGAAAATATGGCCAGAAATTAGATATTTTTCACGTGAAATTGATGAACAATTAGAAATTAATTCACATTATAAAGGTTATTTAAAGAAACAAAAAGCTGATATATTAGCATTTAAAAGAGATGAGAATCTTGAAATACCTGAAAATCTAAATTATGATAGTTTTTCTGGGCTATCAAATGAAGTAAAGTCTAAATTTAAGCTAATAAAACCCAAAACAATGGGACAAGCATTAAGAATTGATGGAATTACTCCAGCAGCGGTATATATTTTGTTGTCTCACATAAAAAGAAAGTCTATTAAGCATATAGCTTGATTGATTCGAATATTTTAAAAATAGACAAAGTATTATCTCTTAATGTTTCACGTGAAACATTGTTAGAGCTCGAACTTTACAAAAAATTAATAATTTCAAAAAATAAAAGTCTTAATCTGATTAGCAAATCAACTGAAAAGTCAATAAATACAAGGCATATAGAAGATAGTGCACAAAGTATTGATTTTATTGATAAAAATGATATTAAAATATGTACAGATCTTGGATCAGGGGCTGGGTTACCTGGTATAGTTTTAGGGATTTTAATGAAATCAAAAAAACCAATGTTTAAGTTAATTTTTTATGAAAAAAGCTATCATAAAAGCATTTTTCTAAAAGAAATGACAAAAAAATTTAATTTAAATTCAGAAGTCCATAGAAAAAATATTTTTGATGAAAGAAATTTAACAACTGATGTAATTATTTCACGAGCATTTAAACCTTTGCCAATAATTTTTCAAATAGCAAAGACTAATTTTAAAAACTTTAAGTACATAATTTTATTTTTAGGCAAAAGTGGAAAAAAAATTTTAGATGACGCACTTAAATTTTGGAAATTTGACTATGAAGAAAAGCAAAGTTTAACAAACACTGACTCAATGATTGTAAAAATCTCAAATTTAAAAAAAAAAGATCAATATGAAAATTAAATATCAATCAAAAATGTCAAAAAGTTTTAAAAAACATAAATAGTATGGAAAAAAAAATTATTTCAGTCATAAATCAAAAAGGTGGGGTAGGAAAGACAACAACGGTAATAAATTTAGCAGCAGGATTGTCTATGAAAGGAAAAAAAGTTTTAGTAATAGATTTGGATCCACAAGGTAACGCTACGACAGGTCTTGGATTATCTAATAATATAAGTTCAGATAGAACTATTTATAATGTACTAAACGGAAACAAAAAGATTTTTGAAGTAATAAAGCAAACTAATTTTGAAAATCTAGATATTATTTCTTCGAATGTAGATTTATCAGGTCTTGAAGTTGAAACAGCCGGTGAAAGTCGTAGAGCTTTTAAATTGAAAGATGAATTAGCCCTTATTTTAAATGATTCTAGAGCATCATATGATTATATAATCATAGACTGCCCTCCATCTTTGAGCCTTCTAACAATTATGGCATTAGTGGCATCCGAAGCTTTAGTAGTACCGCTTCAGACAGAATTTTTTGCTTTAGAGGGATTGACACAATTGATGAAGACAATTGAGAGAATAAAATCAAACCTAAATCCATCCCTAGAAATAAGAGGGATATTACTTACGATGTACGACAAAAGAAACAAACTCTCAGGACAGGTCGAGATAGAAGCAAGAAATTATTTTAAGGAAAAAGTTTACCTAACATCTGTTCCAAGGAACGTCAGGTTGTCAGAAGCACCTTCTCACGGAGTACCCGTCTTATTATATGATAAGGTTTGTCCTGGCAGTAAAGCATATTTTAAATTTACACAAGAATTTTTAGAGCAAGATAAAAAAGTGGAGAGTGCAGCATGATAAATCCCTTTAAAAATAAAAAAGGTTTGGGTCGAGGATTATCCTCCTTGATAGGTGACAATGAAACAAAATCTCCAAGTCATAAAATTTCAATAAGCTCAATAGTTCCAAATAGAAACCAACCACGAAAATTGTTCGAAAAAGAATCTTTAAATGAATTGACAAATTCAATTAAAGAGAGAGGAATTATCCAGCCATTAATTGTTAGAAAGTCTGATGATCAAGACAAAAAATTTGAAATAATTGCTGGTGAAAGAAGGTGGCAAGCCGCTCAGGCGGCAGGTATCCATGAGGTTCCAGTATTAGTTATTGAGGCAGATCATCTTAAGTCATTAGAATTAGCCATAATAGAGAACGTACAAAGACGAGATTTAAACGCAATTGAGGAGGCTGAAAGTTACAAGAATTTAATTGATAATTTTGGATATGACCAAGATCAAGTATCACAGTTTATAGGTAAAAGTAGATCGCATGTATCAAATACTCTTAGATTACTTTCTTTACCTGAAAAATTAATTGAAATGATAAGAAGTGAAAAAATATCACAAGGTCATGCAAAAATTTTAATAGGACTTGAAAACTCTTTGCTACTTGCTGAAAAAATAATAAAGAAAAAGCTATCAGTTAGGCAAACAGAAAATTTAGTAAGAGTACTTAAAAATGGTTCTAGAAAAATATATAAATCTAAAGACTCCAATTCATTAGCTACCGAAAATACGCTATCTGAAATAATTGGTATGAGAGTTGTTTTAATAAATAAGAAAAATAATTCTGGAACACTGTCAATTGAATATAAAGGTTTAGATCAGCTAGACAGACTCATTAATGTAATAAAAAGTAACTATTAGATATTAACAATAAAATCTGAAATTAAATTTAGAGAATTCTTAGAATTATTTTTTACTAAAGTTTCAATTTCATTTATTTGATAAATTTTTTCTTTAAGATCGTTTATTTTCCACGAATTTGCTTGTTTTTTAACGCTCTCTTTGTCTTTCCAAAAAATTGGAGGCTTAGTGTTAGATATTGCATCATCTAGATTTCTTGTTTCATTATACTTTTCTATAATTCTAATCAACCTTTTGGATTTATTTAAAACTGTTCTCAAAATTAAAATACAGTCTTCATCTGAATAATTATTTTCGTTTAAAATTTTAGCAATACTTTTTTTATTTTTTTCTAAATAATTATCAGCCAATTCATTAACACCATAATTTTCATTTAAGTTTGTCAATTTTTTTACAATATTCAAATCTATTTTTTTGTTTGTAAACGAATAATTTAATATTTTATCTAATTCAATTTTTAAAATTTTACGACTACCATTAGCCCTATTTGCCAATAAATTTATTGACTCTCTTGACATGTTAATATTATTTTGATTTAAAAATTTAATTACAATCGTTGATAGGGTATTTAAGTTATCTTCATAGAATGGAACAGTAATTAAATCCTTTCTTTTTTCAAAAAAATTTCTAATTTTCGATCTTTTTTCTAATACATTACTTTTGAGAATAACTTTAATATCTTTAATGTCTCTGTCTAAAATTTCTTCTACTAATTTTAATAGCTTATCGCTAGTCCTTGATATAATGATTATTTTCTCTTTTTCAAAAAGTGAGCTTGTAAGCAACTCTGATAACACAACCTCGTAATTATTAATAAATTCATTTTCATCGTATCTATTGACACTCCCTTTAAAATTGTTAGTAAAGTTATCTTTTATAACTTCATTCTGTAAACCGTCATTATTACCATAAAATAGATATAAATTATAATTGTCCAAATTTGTTTTTTTTAAATCAAAATATTTTATAATCATTTTCCTAAAGTTTTAATCGATAATAATAATTCTTCAGTAATATTTTCAGATAAAATTTTTGTAATGTTATTTTCGTATTGTGACAATTCATATTTGTCAGTTATATTATTATAGGTTGCTTGTTTAACTGCTGTATTTTCATATATATTGTTTTGGTTTATAAATACTTTGTAGTCTACTTTTATCTCTAATTTGTAATTTTTAGGATCCCCTTTTGAGTCAGTTGATACTATTTGTTTATCCTTCTTAGAATACAAGTTAATATTATATTTCTTATCTCCTTTACTTCTACTTAATAAATTACTTTTTATTATTTCATTAATTTTTTCATCTCCTCTTGAACTTATATTTTCAAATTGAAAATCAAAGTTTTTGTTTACTAGAATTGGTTCGAATGAGCATCCTTGTAGGATAAATAATAATATTAAAATTTTTATTACTTTATTCATTTATTAAAATATTTATCAATCTATCTTGAACAAAAATTATTTTATTGATTTGTTTATTTTCTAAATATTTACTAATATTTCTATCTTTTTTTGCACTTTCTAAAAGAATTTTCTCAGTAGCGCCCTTTTGGGCGTTTAAAATTGCTCTTTTTCTCCCATTAATTTGAACAATAATATTTATATCTTTTTCTTCTAACTTAGAGACATCATAACTTGGCCATGTAACATTCTTACTTGCACCAATTTCGGAAAGACACTCACTTGAAAAATGAGGAATAATAGGTGAGAAACAAATTAAAATTTTTTTATAATTTTCTAGACTAATTGAATTCTTATTTTCTTTTATATAACCAATTAAATAGTTATATGTTTCGTACATATTTGCGATTATTACATTATAATTAAACTTTTCTAAGTTATTTGTAAATTTAGCAATTAATTGATTAGTAAATTTATCTAACTCTTCATCTTCTCCATTTTTTTTATTTTCAAATAAAGAATTTTTAACTTCATTATGCAAAGTCCAAAGTTTTTGAATAAACTTGAAAGAAGATACCATGCCCTGATCTGACCATTGCACATCTTTTTCTGGGGGACTGTCTGAAAGAATAAAAAGTCTCACAGCATCTGCTCCATAAATTTCAATAATATTTTCTGGATCAATGACATTTTTTTTTGATTTTGACATAGACTCCGATGGTCCAACTATTACTTTTTTGCCACCTGAATCTTTTTGAATAGCTTCATTATTTATTTTCTCAACTTCGTTTGGACTAAGCCAATTATTATTTTCATCTTTGTACGTTTCATGGCAAACCATCCCTTGTGTGAATAAACTTTTGAAAGGTTCTTTGATATCAAAATCTTTATTATTATGTTCAATGGCTCTCATAAAAAAACGCGAATATAGCAAATGTAAAATTGCATGTTCTACACCTCCTATATACTGGTCAACCGGCATCCAATAATCTATATCCTCTTTTTTAAAACCATAAGAGGTCTCTCTTGGTGAGCAAAATCTCAAATAATACCATGAAGAACAAACAAATGTGTCTAAAGTATCAGTTTCTCTTGTCATCTCTTGACCATTTATAAATACTTTTTTCCATTCTTTTTCATTATCTAAAGGATTTCCTTTGGTTTTAAGATTTACATTCTCTGGAAGCTTAACAGGTAGCATTGATTTTGGTATTGGATGTACATTACCTTTTTCATCGTAGGCTATTGGAATAGGGCAGCCCCAATATCTTTGTCGAGAAACACCCCAATCTTTAAGTCTGTAATTTGTCTGTTTTTTTCCTAATCTTTTCTCTTCTAATATTTTTATAGTTTCTATTACAGAATTCTCTGGTGCTTTAAGGCCATCTAAAAATTGTGAATTAATTAAAACCCCAGGTCCTGCATAAGCCTCAGTTTCTACTTTAAAGCTATTGTCCTTATCAAATGGTCTTACAACTGTATTAATTTCTAAGTTATACTTTTTGGCAAAATCAAAATCTCTTTGATCATGTCCTGGACAACCGAATACTGCACCGAAACCATAATCCATTAAAACAAAGTTAGCAAAATACACTGGCACTTTTTGATTTGGGTTCAAAGGATTAATTGCTTGTAAGTTTGTTTTAAATCCTATTTTTTCTCCCACAGCAATAGCTTCTTCTGTAGTTCCCATTTTTGAGCATTCTTCTTTAAATTTCAGGAATTCGCTATTATTCTCAAAAAAAGTTGATATTTCATGATCAACTGAAAGAGCTAGAAATGAAAAACCAAACAAAGTATCTGGCCTTGTTGTAAAACATTTAATGTTTTCAATAGGTAAATCGCCTTCGATATTAAATTTGATTTCACATCCAAAAGATTTACCAATCCAATTTTTTTGCATAGTTCTTACTTTGTTTGGCCACGTTGCTAAATCTTCAAGCCCATCCAATAAGTCTTGTGAAAATTTTGAAATATTAAAAAACCATTGATTAAGTTTTTTTCTTTCTACAGCTGCACCTGATCTCCATCCTTTACCATCGATTACTTGTTCATTTGCTAGAACAGTCTCATCTACAGGGTCCCAATTTACATAATTTTCTTTTCTATAAACTAGCTTTTTTTCTAATAACTCCAAAAAAAATGTTTGTTGGTGTTTGTAATATTCTTCTGAACATGTTGAAATTTCTCTACTCCAATCAATAGATAGACCAAGCTTTTTTAACTGTTCTTTCATTGTATTTATATTTGAATTTGTCCAATCTTTAGGATCTAGTTTATTATCTCTCGCCGCATTTTCTGCAGGCATACCAAAAGCGTCCCATCCCATAGGATGAAGTACGTTAAAACCTTTTAATGATTTGTATCTTGATAAAACATCTCCTATTGTATAGTTTCGAACATGCCCCATATGTATCTTACCTGATGGGTAAGGAAACATTTCTAAACAATAAAATTTTTTTTTATTTTTATCAATTTTCGTTAAAAAAGTATCGTTCTCCGACCAAAACTTTTGCCATTTTTCCTCAACTTTTTTGAAATTATATCTTTCCACAATAAAGGGTTTTATTAATCTTGTTCGTCTGTTCTTAATGCTTCGTTTTTATATTTTTTTTTCTTTTTTGAAAAAGTATCCTTCTCATATACAGCTGCTTTAGTTAGAATTTTTTTAGCCAACTCTGAGGATAATTCACCTGACCTATCTGAAACCTTACAGTTATCTTGCATTGAACAATTTTTATAAAAAACTTTAACAACTAATGCATCAGATCTTATTTCGTTACTTAAAAACCTTATTGAAATTTTTACTGATTCATTGCCAGACGATCCATCACTATACCAATCAGTAACAATTATTCCTCCACTATAATTTGCAAGTGCCAAAGGCATGAAATCCAAAGTATCTAACGATGCTCTCCATAATTCATTTGAACTAGCAAAATCGAATTCACCTATATTTTTCTTGTTGGAGCCCATCAACGTAAAACCTCTTCCTTCTTCTATATTTTTTAGAACTCTATCTTTAGCGTTTGGAGGTATTTTTCTAGCATCAGCACCTGGCACTTTTCCATTGCATGCGTTGATGATTAAAAAAATTGATAATAGATATATGATTCGTGTTTTCATATTTTTTATAATTTTAATTAAGATATTTAGATTATTTACAAAATATTTAAAAATAATACTTAATTATTAAAAAAACATTAATTTCTATGGACTTTTTATGATGTAAATTTGCAACACTTTTATACTAAAATTAATAAAAATAAGTAAAATCAACTCGTTTCTCAAGTTTTTTGATAGAAGGACCATGTTTAATATTAAACAATAAATAAGGAGTACTTAATATGAACAATATAAAAAAAATAGGGTTAACAGCTCTTGCTGGTTCCCTAGTTGCTAGTTCAGTATCTGCTGCAACATTAACAGCTACAGGTTCAGCTGGAATGTCGTACACAGGTGGTGACTCAAAAGCAACTCAAGGTCAAGGTTGGACAATGGGTGACTCAATCACTATGTCTGCATCAGGTGAAGTAAATGACATTGGTGTAACACTATCTTTTGAAATCGATAACGATGATACAGGTGGTGGAGACGTATACGACAGTCACTCTATAGCATTCGATTTAGGTGATGCTGGAAGTTTAACTTTCCACGGTCATGGTGGAAGCTCAGCTCTTGGTGCTAAAGACGACGTAATGCCAGCAGCTTGGGAAGAGCCATGGGATATCTTACCAAGTGCAGAAACTAATTTAATTGGTGGTGCTGGTGGAGATAACATGTTCGTATATTCATACGCACATGACTCAGGCTTTACAGGAACAGTTTCATACGTTAATGCAGCTGATGCAGTAACTGATGTATCATCTACATCATATGGTATTGAATATACTGGTATGGAAGGTTTAACTGTTGGTTATGCACAACAAGATGTTGAGGTAACAACTAATACTAAAGGTGATGAAAGCACAATGTATGCAAAATATGCAATTGGTGGAATCACTGTTGGTATACAGATGTCAGAAAATGACATGGAGTCTGGAACAGATTATGAGTCAACTGGAATTGGTATATCTTACCAAGTTAATGATGACTTAACTGTATCTTATGGTGCTCACGAGATTGAAGCAGTATCTTCTGGAAACCCAGATCAAGAAACTGCAGCTCTTGGTGTATCATATACTATGGGATCTCTAAGTATTGGTGCAGCTATGCATGATGGTGATAACATCACTAACAGCGCAACTGACGCTAACCAAAGAGAAATATATAGCTTAGGATTAACATTTAATTTCTAAGTTTAAAATATATTTTGTTTTAAAAGGCCCTAGAAATAGGGCCTTTTTTTTTTATAAAATATCTAATTCCACTAAAACCAAAACAATTAACAATTTTTAATTTTTTCAGATTTTCAATTGAAATACCACCTAAAGCTATTAACTTTTTTTTTGTAAGTTTGCTCAAATTATTAAACCTATTAATTCCTAAATAATTTTTATTTTCTTTAAACAATGAAGATAAAAATATTAGCGTAACTTTTTGTCTCTCCTTAATCCTGATTTGCCTTAGATTATGTGCAGATCCGATTAGATTAAAATTTTTCCTAAATTTGTAAGATAAATGATGATAGTTACTGTTAAATGAAGGTATATATGCTCCGTCCAATTTAAGTTTTAATGACAACTTGATGTCATTAGATAAGTAAAATCGAATTCTTTTACTTTTGCAATATTTTTTGATTTTCATGATTTCTTTTAGGTGATTTTTTTTTTTGTAATTTCTAAAAATAATAACTGTATTATTCTCTAAATTATCAATATTATTTTTATTAAACTTATTTATAAAATAATATTTTTTAATTTTAAATTTATGCATGAGACAATAAAAAATTTACTTAATATAGAGGAAAAAGTTAAGCAAAAAGTTAGCGATAATAATCTTAAAAAAACTCCAAACATAATCGCAGTATCTAAAACTTTTAAGATTGATCACATAAGCCATTTAATTAACTATGGACATATTCATTATGGTGAAAATAAAGTACAAGAAGCTCTAGAAAAGTGGGAAGAAATAAAAAAAAAAAATGAAAATATTAAACTTCACTTAATTGGCAAGTTACAAACAAATAAGGTTAAATTTGCGGTAAGATTATTCGATTATATCCATTCTTTAGATAGTGAAAAGCTAGCAAATAAAATTTCATCATTTGGAAATAACAATTTAAAATTATTTATCCAAGTTAACTTAGGGAATGAAGAGCAAAAATCTGGAATAAATACCAGTAATCTTTATGAATTCTATAATTATTGCAAAGAATTAAAACTTAATATAATTGGTTTGATGTGCATACCTCCTTTAGAAGGAGATGCAAATATTTACTTTAAGAAAATGTTAGAATTAAAAAAAAAATATGGTTTCGATGAATTAAGTATGGGAATGTCTTCAGATTATTTAAACGCCTTAGATTTTGAAGCATCTTTTATTAGAATTGGATCTAGCATATTTGGCAATAGGTATTAAACAATTTTAATTTTTGTATTTTTTTTAATTAATTTTGTTAAAATTAAAAAATCTTTTTCTGAAAGTGCAATACATCCAGCTGTAGGTTTATAATTTTTCGTTAAGTGTATAAAAATTGCGCTTCCTCTATTTTTTTCTGGCTTTTGCCAATTATATTTTATGGGTATAAAATAATTATATTTATAGTCGTTCCTAAATAACTTTTCATATTTCACTCTTTTTTTTATATTAATTTCTTTGTTATAAAATTTATTGTTAATATCGTTACACCAACCCATGCTTTTTTTAATTTTAACACATTTTAAGGAAGTCTCAGGTTTTTTTACCCTATCTGCCCTATAGTATAAATTTCCAAGTGAATAAAACCCTATTGGGGTTTTTTTATCACCTTCTATTTTATTTTTGGTTAACCCTTTTTTGCCAATACAACAATTAAATTTGAAATCATCAAAAAAAAGAGTTTGTTTATTTTTTACAACAATTGTCATATTCTAGAATATTATGAACAAACAATATTTATTAATATATAATTTTCCAGCTTTATATAAAATATTAAATGAATTGAGACATGTCTTAGGATTTGAGATAAAGAATTTAAGTGAGAATGATTTAAAAAAGAAAAATTATGTTAATGATTTAGTTATCTCTAAAGATAATTTAAATATAGATAATCAATTAAAAATTGAAAAATTTCCTATAGAATTTGAACGACTGTTAGATATTTTAAACATTTCATTTCTTAAAAGAAAAATAGAGGAACAAAAAGATATAAAAATTGGCACATATATATTTAATTATAACTCAAGAAGACTTACAAAAAATAATAAAAGTATAAATCTAACAGAAAAAGAAACAACTATTATAAATTTTTTAAGACAATCAAAAAAACCTGTTTCTGTCAAAAATCTTCAAAAAAAGGTATGGGGTTATAATATTAATTTAGAAACACACACCGTGGAAACACATGTCTATAGATTAAGAAAAAAAATTGATGAAAATTTACGTGATGATAACTTTATACAAAGTTCAAAGTTAGGTTATTATATCAATAATTGATAATTGTCTAATTAATATGTAAGTGTGTTAAAAAGCTAAATAAAATTTACAATCATGAAACCAAGAAAAAATTTTATTGCGAAAGACCTATTTTCTAAAAAATATAAGTCTAGAGTTGTAAAACCAAAAAAAGGCAAAGGCAGTTTCAAAAGAAAAAAAAAATAGCTATTTTAATATATCAACGTTGAAGCTTATAACTATTCTATCTTCATCAGATGAATTCATACCTACCGAATGTGGTAGATAAGCTGGAAAAAGTAATAAATCTCCCTCAACAGGTTTAATTTGTGCACTGACTCGATTAAACTCTGTCTTTTTATCACTTATGGCAATTCTTTCCCGTGCAATTTGATTAGGATTTGAAATGTTAAATGACCCACAATTTTCTGGTGCTTTAACATAATAAGCGGCACTTAAATAATTATTTGGATGGGTATGTTCTGTATTAAAATTATTTTTTTTGTTAATTATAGCCCACATTTCTGTAAGATTAACTTTTCCTGGAGTATAAAGCCATCCATACTCTCTAAAAACATCAGCTACATATTTTTGTATATTCATAAAAAAATGGAAAGGTGCATCATCTTTTTTTTTTAAATCAAAAGGTTTTGAATGCCAACCTCCTTGATTTGATCTTTTCAGTCCATTTTTATCATTTTCGTAAAGATTATAAATATACTTTGATAAATTTTCGTTATGCTTTTCGTAATCTTTGACCTTATAATGAAAAATAGGAAGTGGAAATAATTTCAAAATTTTTTTCTCATCTTCTAACATATTTATAATCTTGCTCCAATTTGTTGTATCACTCTTGATGACATTTCTCTCCCTTTATTAAGACTTTCAGATGGACTTAAATTGTTTAAATTCCCATGTAAAAAACCTGCTGCAAATAAATCTCCTGCACCTGTAAGATCTTTAATATTTAAATTTCTTTCAATGCCATTCTCGACAATTTCATCACCATTAATTGATATGGCTCCCTTTTCTCCTCGCGTTACAACAACAAGCTTTTTTAAATTTTTTCCAAAATCAACTACATCTTTGAAATCTTTCGCATCAATTAATGACATCATTTCTTGTTCATTAGCAAACGTAATATCTAATTTATTTTTAACCAAATCCAAAAAATATGGTTTGTGTCTATCCACACAGAACTGATCTGATAGCGACATTGCAACTTTATTCGCGTTATTGATAGCTTTTTCAAATGCTTTTTTTGGTTCACCTTCGTCCCATAAGTATCCTTCTAAAAAAATCATCTCGGACTGTTTTACCACATCTGCATTTACATCATTTTCATTTATTTTACCGGCCGTTCCAAGATATGTACACATCGTTCTCTCAGAGTCTGGTGTTACTAAAATCAGACAAGTACCAGTTGGTAACTCCTCCTTTTTCTTTGAGTAAAAATATTCAACATTCTCTGATTTTAATCCATACTCATATTTACTTCCTAACTCGTCATCATTAACTTTACCAATAAAACCAACTTTGTTACCTAACTGAGATAATCCAACAATAGAATTTGCTACTGACCCACCTGATATAGTTTTTTCAATATTTAGACTTGATAGCATTGATTGAAACTCATCATTTTCAAAAATTAGCTTCATCGTTCCTTTTTTTAAAGAATTTTTGATAATAAAGTTTTCATCAACCTTACAAATAACATCCACAATTGCATTCCCTATTCCTAAAATTTTCATATTAAGCTTTCTTTGTTGTAATTGGTTTTTTTCTTTTAGGATAACAAGAAGAACAAATTTTACAAGTAATACCGTAACACTCTCTTGCTTTACAATATTCTCTTCCATAGTAAATTATTTGAAGATGAAGTTTATTCCAATATTTTTTTGGAAATAGTCGTTTAAGATCTTCTTCAGTTTGAACTACATTTTTTCCATTTGTTAAACCCCATCTTTGAGCAAGTCTATGTATATGCGTGTCTATTGGAAATGCGGGATATCCAAAACCTTGAGACATAACTACACTTGCTGTCTTGTGTCCAACTCCAGGTAATTCCTCTAACTCTTCAAAAGTTTTTGGAACCCTGCTATTATATTTTTCAACTAAAGTTTTCGATAAATTATAAATACTCTTAGCTTTAATTCTAAAAATTCCTATACTTTTTATTAATTTTTCTATTTTCTTTCTTCCTAGTTTAACAAAATGCTCAGGTTTATTATATTTTGGATAAATATTTTTTGTAACATTATTAACATTAATATCTGTACATTGAGCTGAAAGTAGTACTGATATTAAAAGTGTGAATATATTTTTGTGTTTTAATGGTATAGGTGTTTTAGGATAAGTTTGATTGAGTATTTTTAGAACTATTTTGGCTCTCTGAACTTCATTCATTACTTAAAGTTCAACAGATTCCTCATAGAATAAAGACCTGGTTTTTTATTTATTAGCCATTTTGCAGCAGTTATTGCTCCTTCTGAATATAAAGCTCTATCAAAAGCTTCGTGGTTTAGTGTTATAATTTCTTTTCCACTTGAAAAAGTAACCTCATGTTCACCTATAATCTCACCTTTCCTTATTGAATTAAAATTAATTTTTTTTCCGTAGGGAAATTTTTTTTTGTTCAAATATTTTTTTCCAATCATCTTATAAAAGTTTTTATTTTTTCCTACAGCAATTCCCTTTCCAAGCATTAAAGCTGTACCAGATGGATGATCTTTTTTATGTTTGTGATGAACCTCAAAAACTTTACTTAGATAATTATTACCAAGCGATGCCGATGTAATCTCGGTTAGGTACATGAGCAAGTTAATTCCAAGGCTCATATTTCCTGCTTTTAAAATTGGAATTTTTTTAGAAAACTTCTTTATTAAATTTTCCTCTTTTTCTGTAAAACCTGTTGTGCCTATAACTACTCTTTTTTTTAATCTACTAGCGATTTTTAGAACCTCAAATGTACATTTTGGTATTGTGAAATCTATTATTACATTTGCTTTATTTAAAGTTTTTTCGGTATTTAACCCGAGATTTATTCCACTGATTTTCTTTTTAATTATTCTATTTTCAGTAAGAGCAACTAATTTAGTGGACTTATCTTTTATAGCAGATTTAATGAGTTGTTGACCCATTCTTCCCATACAACCAGTTATGGCTAAATTAATTTTTTTCATTAATATTTATTTAATATAATATACATAACTTAGATTAATTTAAATGAATTATATTATAAAAATTATTTTCTTATTTAGCATTTGTACTTTGGTTGTTGCTGAAGAAGCAATATTTCATAAAAATTTAAAAATTAAAAAAGATGATACCACTGTAAATGTTAAAGGTGGGTTTAAAATTATAAGAGAACAATTTTACAAAAATTTTAAAAAAGAAAATAATTTGGATTATAACTTTTTAGAAGTTACAAAAAAAAATCCTAGACATGGTGATACCGCACTCGAGTTAACTGTAGGGACAGGGTGTATTGGTTCAAAGGCAGATTGTAAAAGATCTAATTTTGAGTCTAAAAAAAGAGTCGAGGTGAGTGGAAGAAAAATCGGAAAAAAGGACGATAATGTATGGATGTCGATGTCACTTTTGATACCAGAGGACTTTAAATGGGGAGGAAGATTAACAATACAGCAATGGCATAACGATATAGAAGTTTATGAACCAATGTTTGAGACTGATATAAAAAATTTTGTTGGATTGACAATGAAAAATGGTTCTAGAAAGGGTTATTTCGTATTAGATAAGCCAAATAAGAATTGTTCTGCTGGATCAGGAGATGGTTCTACAGGAGCTAATTTCTGTATAAAATCATATCAAGAGTTTAAATTGTTGAATTGGGATGAGTTATTGAGCCTTAAAGGAAAATGGATAGACATTATACACAACATTAAATTTAATTCTGACCCAAATAAAGGTTACTTCAAAATTTGGATCAATGGTGACCTTAAAGTAGATCATAAAGGACAAACAATTTGGAAAACACATGGAGATGTAGAAAAGTATTTTGGAAAAAATCGTTGGGATTTTAAATTTGGAATTTACACAACTTCAAAAATGGCATTTAAATTATATTTTGATGAAATTTGGATTAAAAGATCATGTAAAGGTCTTAAGTTAAAGCGACTTGGTTATAAATGTAAAAATTTATTAGATCAAGAAGGAGGTGTTAAACCTTATTCAATTAAGGATATCAGTGGTAATCCAGAATTAGCAGGTACTTTATAATTTTTGGTTAATTTTTCCAGAAACTCTTAGCTTTTTGAAAAAACTTTCTAATACTTGGGTTAGATTTTTCATTTTCAATTTCTCTAAATTTTTCTAGTAATTCTTTCTGCTCTTTATTCAGAGATATTGGTACTTCTGTATTTACTTGAACATAAAGGTCTCCAAAATCATTACCCCTCATGTAAGGCATACCTTTTCCTCTTAATCTAAATTGTTTTCCGCTTTGAGTTCCTGCTGGAATTTTTATTTTAGCTTTACCACCGTCGATAGTTGGAATTTCAATTGAAGTACCTAGAGCAGCATCTGCAATAGAGACTGGACATTCAAAAAATAAGTTTTCGTCAGACCTTTTAAATAAATCATGAGAGTGAACATTAATGAATAAATATAAATCACCACTACCACCACCTCTTGATCCTGCTTCACCCTTGCCAGAGAGTCTTATTCTTGTTCCATCATCCACACCCTTTGGAATGGTGACTGATAATCTTTTAGATGCCTGTTTTTTACCCTGTCCATTACAACTTGAGCAAGGATGAGTAATCTCCTCTCCCGCACCAGCACATTGAGGACAAGTTTGTTGGACAGTAAAGAAACCCTGGCTAGATCTTACTTGTCCATGACCGCCACACATTGAGCACGCTCCAGCTTGATGTCCAGGTTTTGAGCCTGATCCACTGCAATTATCGCATTTTTCAGATGTAGAGAATTTTATGTCTTGTTTCTTTCCAGAAAAGGCTTCTTCCAATGATATAGATAAATCATATCTTAAATCTGACCCTCTATTATTTGACCTTCTTGATCTACGGCCTCCACCAAAACCCTCTCCAAAAAAATCTTCAAAAATATCAGAGAAATGATTTGAAAAGTCAAAATTTCCAAATCCACCTCTTCCACCACCTCCATTTTCAAAAGCAGCATGACCAAAATTATCGTAATTTTGTTTTCTCTCTGAATTAGATAGAACGTGGTAAGCTTCTGATGCTTCTTTAAATTTTTCTTCAGCAGCTTTATCACCTTTATTTTTATCTGGGTGATATTTGACTGCAAGTTTTCTGTAAGCTGATTTTATTTGATCTGCGGAAGCACTTTTGTTTACACCTAAAACTTCGTAATAATCTCTTTTTGCCATAACGTGTTATAGACAAACAGTTGTTTTATTAGGCGCTTTTTTCTTTATTATCGTCTTTTACTTCTTCAAAATCTGCATCAACAACGTTATCGTCTTTTGTATTTTCTTTCTTTGCGTCTTTTGGAGCATCTTCAGGTTTTGCACCTTGTTGTGATTTATATATTGCTTCACCTAATTTCATAGATGCCTGAACTAAATCTTGTGTTTTCTTTTTAATTTCTTCAACATCAGTTCCTTTAAGAGCGTTTCTAAGGTTTGCCGATGCATCCTCAATAGCTTTTTTATCAGTATCTGAAACTTTACTCCCGTGCTCTTTTAAATTCTTTTCAGTTGAGTGAATTAATGTATCTGCTTGATTTCTTGCATCAACAGCTTCTCTTTTCTTTTTATCTTCCTCTTTATTAGACTCTGCATCTTTAACCATTTGATTAATTTCTTCATCGCTTAATCCCCCAGATGCTTGAATCTGAATTTTTTGTTCTTTACCAGTACCCTTGTCTTTCGCAGAGACATTTACTATACCATTTGCATCTATATCAAATGTCACTTCAATCTGTGGAACTCCTCTAGGTGCAGGAGCTATTCCAACTAATTCAAAGTTTCCTAAAACTTTATTATCTGAAGCCATCTCTCTCTCACCCTGAAGAACTCTAATTGATACTGCTGGTTGATTATCTTCCGCGGTAGAAAATACTTGGCTTTTTTTGGTTGGTATTGTTGTATTTTTATCTATTAATTTTGTAGATACGCCTCCTAAAGTCTCTATTCCTAGAGATAAAGGAGTTACATCTAAAAGTAACACGTCCTTTACATCACCTTGTAAAACACCTGCTTGAATTGCAGCACCCATTGCAACTACTTCATCAGGATTTACAGATTTATTTGGATCTTTTCCAAAAAAATTTTTCACTTCTTCAATAACTTTTGGCATTCTAGTCATACCACCAACTAGTACTATTTCATCTACTTCGCTAGCAGATAAACCTGCATCTTTTAAAGCAGTTTTACATGGTGGTATTGTTCTCGAAATCAGATCTTCGACTAATGCTTCTAATTTAGCTCTAGTCATTTTCAAGTTAATATGTTTTGGTCCAGTTTTATCGGCAGTAATAAACGGAAGATTTATCTCAGTTTGTGTTGCAGATGATAATTCTATTTTTGCTTTTTCTGCTGCTTCTTTTAATCTCTGCAAAGCTAATTTATCAGATTTTAAATCAATACCGTTTTCTTTTTTAAATTCTGAAAGCAAATATTCCACAATAGCATTATCAAAATCCTCTCCACCTAAAAATGTATCACCATTGGTTGATTTTACCTCGAATACACCATCACCCAACTCTAGAATTGAAACATCAAATGTTCCACCGCCTAGATCGTATACTGCTATTTTTTTATTAGCTTTTTTATCTAAACCATATGCTAAAGACGCTGCAGTTGGTTCATTTATAATTCTTAAAACTTCAAGGCCAGCTATTTTACCGGCATCTTTGGTAGCTTGTCTCTGAGCATCATTGAAGTATGCTGGAACAGTTATAACAGCTTGTTTTACTTCTGAACCTAGATATTTTTCAGCTGTCTCTTTCATTTTTTGCAGTGTGAAAGCTGAAATTTGTGATGGAGAATATTTTTGTCCTTTTGCCTCAATCCAAGCATCGCCTTTATCAGAATTAACTATTTTAAAAGGAGCAGTCTCAACATCTTTTTTAACTGTTGGATCATCAAAATTTCTTCCAATTAACCTTTTAACTGCAAATATTGTATTTTCAGGATTTGTAACTGCTTGTCTTTTTGCTGGTTGACCTATTAATTTTTCACCTTCATCTGTAAATGCTACAACTGATGGTGTAGTCCTTGCTCCTTCAGCATTTTCTAAAACTTTTGCTTGTGTTCCCTCCATGACGGCTACACAAGAATTTGTTGTTCCTAGATCTATTCCTATAACTTTGCTCATAATTAATCTCGACTGGTGATCATATAAGTGTTAATTTTACAACTACAACCATAATAAATAATTAATTTTTTGCCTCTTTTCCCTCATTTTCTTGGTTTTTTTGGTTATTCGGTTTATCCACAACTTTTTTTTTAGATACAGCTACTAACGAAGGTCTTAGCAACCTATCCTTCATCATAAATCCTTTTTGAATTTCTTGAACTATTGTCCCTTGATCTTTTGTATCATCTTCAACTTCCATCATGGCCTGATGTAAATTTGGATCTAATTTTTCGTTAATTGCTTTAATCGGCTCTATATTATTTTTTTTGAAAATTGAAATCATATCTTTATTAATAATATCAATGTGCCCTATTAATTTTTTTAGTGTGTCTTTATCTTTTATAGTTTCGTCACTTTCCAGTGTTTGTTTTGACCTCTCCAAATTATCTAGAAGATTAAGTGTTTCTCTTGCAAATGAAAATCCACCATATTCAAAAGCTTCATCTTTCTCTTTTTCAAATCGTCTCCTTTGATTTTCCATTTCAGCAAATGTTCTAGCAACTTTATCTTTAAGATTTTCAATTTCATCCTCAGGAGAAAGTTGTTCTTCCTCCTCTTTTTTTCCAGTTTCTACTGAGGCCTGCTTATCAGTACTTAGCTCTGAGTTTTCGTCTGTTAAATTTTGATCTTCCTTATTTTGTAATTCTTCTTTTTCCATTACATTCTATATGGTAAGAAATTCGTAAAATTCTAGATGTTTAAAAAAAAAAATAAAGAAATCGTAGTAGGGTCAAATAATAAGGGAAAAATAAAAGAAATTAAAGATTTACTGCCCAAATACTACACTATTACCTCTCCAAAAGACTATGGACTCAAAAGCCCTAAAGAGAATGGGAATACTTTTCTAAAAAATTCTTTAATTAAAGCGAGGCATTTTTCAAAAAAAACAAAAAAAATTTGTATTGCAGATGATTCTGGACTTGAAATTGACTTACTTAATAATCAACCAGGTATTTTTTCAGCAAGATGGGGTGGAAAAAAAGGCGATTTTAATTTGGCAATATCGAAAGTATATCAAAGGTTATCGAAGGTAGATAAAAACTGGAAATCAAAAAAGATAAAAGCAAGATTTATTTGTGCATTAACTATTTATGGATTAAAAAAAAAACCGATCCAATCTTTAGGCATTATTAATGGTAGAATTTCCAAAAAAAAAATTGGAAATAGAGGTTTTGGCTATGATCCAATTTTCATTCCTGAAAATAAAAGGTTAACATTTGGTCAGATGAGTCAAAAATTAAAATTTAAAAATGATCATCGAGCAAAAGCTTTTAAAAAAATTAAAAAATTTCTTTAAAATTTTCCTCTTGTATCTCATAAAAGTTTAATTGATGGGTGATTGTTTTTTTATTTATTTCAAAAATACCTATTTTTCCTTTAAATTTATTTTTCTTAATAAATAAATTTTCATTTGTTTTAAAATCATTACTTATTAACAAGTAATATACAAACCCTATAAGATCATAACTTAAAAAAGAAATTTGATTTGGAGTATTTTTAAAGTTTTGAATATATTCTTTTTGAAATATTTCAAAATTATTTTTATTTATTGATGGAAAATATATTGGATGTAATGAAGTTTCTTTTAAAAGGCTTTCATCAAACCATTGATTTAATGTAATGTATTTTATTCTTTTCGAAGATACATCGGTATATAATAAAGATGTAGCAACACTTTTTAAACTTTCACTAAAATCAGCAATTATTACAGAGTCAAAGTTAATAAAACCTAATGTATCCATTTTTTTTAATTTATCTATTTTTTTCTTTTTATTAAAAGTATTTGAATTCTCAATTCTTTTAATTTCGTCTTCTAAGTTTTGTTTTCTCTGTTGATACCTTGTTAAATCTTCTATTTGCTTTGTTAGCAATGTTGGATCTTTGTTATAAATAAACTTTTCTTTTAATATTAAATTAGATTTCTCAATAGCTTCTTCAATTTCTCTTTTATATTCTGTTTCTGGGATTAGAAAAATTGTATTTTTTAAATTATTTTCACTTAAATATTTTTTAATTGTGTTTATTTGTGATGCTGCATTAACTCCTGAAGAAATTACATTTTTTGGATTATTTCTAATTTTGTTTGTAAAAGATAGAAATGTCACTTCATTTAAATCTTCTAAATATTTATTACTTTCATTGAATACTGGTCCAATAATTATTTTTACTCCGTTATTGTAGAGCTCATTTGACACTTTTAATGCATCTATTGGATTTGCTTTGGTATCCTTGGGTATTACTGTTATTCTGTCATCATTAATTTTATTTAACGCCATTCTTGTAGATTTAAGAATTGAATTACCAATATATGAATATTCGCCTGATAAAGGTACAATTAAGCCTATTTTAATTTTCTCATCCGAGATAGCTTTAAGTTGTAAGAAAACGATTATAAGTAAAACTTTTAAAATTATGATATATAATTTTCTCATTGTCCTTAAATGTATAATTTTGAAATAAATGATAGTTTAAAACCTGGGCTATATTGTGTTTCTACTCCAATAGGAAATTTAGGTGATATTACTTTTAGGGCTGTATACATACTTAATAAATCAGACTTGATTTTGTCAGAAGACACAAGAGTTTCAAGTAAACTATTATCTAGGTTCAATATAAATACAAAATTATTATCTAATCATAAATTTAATGAAAAAAAAAACATTAAAAATGTATTAAATTTACTTAAAGAAAATAAAATAATTTCTATCATTTCAGATGCGGGTACTCCAACAATTTCTGATCCGGGTGGAATTTTAATTAATGAATGCATCAAAAATAAAATTAATATATTTCCAGTTCCAGGATCCTCTGCTGTTGCCGCGGCTATTTCTATAAGTGGCTTTTCAAACAATTTCTTTTTTTGTGGTTTTTTGCCTGATAAAAAATTACAAATTGATCAACTTTTTCAAAAGATTTCTAATTTAAATTACTCAATTGTTTTTTTTATTTCACCCAAAAAAATAAAAAAAATAACAGATCAAATCCAAAAATATTTTAATGATAGAGATATTTTAATTACCAGAGAAATGACAAAATTCCATGAAGAATATATAAGAGATAAGGTTAAAAACCTTAATAATATTAACATATCGGAAAAGGGTGAGATTACTGTAGTTATATCAGAAAATTCAAATTTAGAAAATAGGTTACAAGTAATTGAAGAATCAGTTAAAAAAAAAATTATTAAACTTTTAAAAAAAATGTCAATTAAAGATATTACATCAAAAATTAGTAAAGAGAATAATATATCAAAAAAAATTGTTTATGATTATTGTTTAAAGAAAAAAAATGAAATTTAGAAATTTAATATTAATTTTAACTTTTATTTTAATTTCAGGATGTGTTGGTTATTCATCAACTGGAGTTTTGGGTACAGGAGTTTCAGTTGCTATGGACCCAAGAACTATTGGGACACAAATAGATGACTCTATAATGCAAAAAAATTTGAGGGCAAAATTAATATTAATCGATAGTACTTACTTGTTAAAAGTAAAGACAAAAGTTTTGGATGGTAGAATATTTATAACAGGTAAGGTGGACACTGTAGAAGAAAAACTAAAAATCACAAAATTAGGCTGGGAAATAAAAGGAGCAAGATCAGTTAAAAATGATTTAAAAATTAAAGAAGAGTTTAACTTCAAACAAACCGCAAAAGATGTACTGATAACTTCTCAATTAAGAACTGCTCTTATAACAAATAAAAAAATTAAGTCTGCAAACTATGATATCGATACTTATAAGAAAATTATTTATATTTATGGGATATCCCAAAATGAGGAAGAAAGAGCTGAGGTTATAAACGAAGCTAAACAAGTGCTAGATGTAGAAGATGTAGTTACAAGTATTTTTTTAGTTGAGGACTTGCGAGTAATAAAAAACTAATTTGGTTTTTTGTAATTAATTACACCTGCCGAATATGCTGCAACAGATGCTAAATTTAATATGTCAGATGTTGATGATCTTAATGGAGCAATTTCAATTGCCTGACCCAAACCAATTAAAAGTGGCCCGATTACTTTTGCACCACCTAAAGTTTTCATAATTTTATAAGTAATAGCAGCACTATGTTGTCCTGGCATAATTAATATATTTGCATTACCAACAATCTCAGAGAATGGATAAAGATCTTTATATTCATCACTTAAAGCTACATCAGGCTGCATGTCTCCATCAAACTTAAAGTCAACCTTTTTATTTTTTAAGATTTCTACAGCATCTCTTATATGTTTAGTTCTAGCTGTAATTGGTTGACCAAAGGTTGAGTGTGAAAGAAAAGCAACTTTTGGTTCAAAACCAAATAATTTTGCAACTCTAGATGCAGACATAGCTATTTCAGAAAGTTGTTCAGATGTTGGATATTCGTGTACACTTGTATCTGCAATAAAAACCGTTTTGCCCTTATTTACAATCATGTTCAATCCAAACATAATTTCTCCCGGTCTAGCATCTATGACCTTTTTTACTTTATCAAGAGATTGTCCATACCTTCTTGAATTTCCAGTTACCATTGCATCAGCATCACCACACGCAACCATGCAAGAACCCCATATAACTCTGTCATTTCTAACCATTTTATCACAATCCCTCTCCAGCAATCCTTCTGATCTTTGAAGTTTTCTAAATAGGTAATTCACATATTTTCTTCTTTTGTCGCTAAAAGTAGAGTTTACAATCTCAATGTCAAAGTTTTCTCCATAACCAATCTCTTTAAGTTTTTCCTTAACTACTTTTTCTTTAGCAACCAGAATAGGTGTGCCTAGCCCACTATTTTTAAATGCTATAGCAGCTTTTAAAGTATTTTCATCTTCTCCGTCGGCAAACACAACTTTTTTATTTGTCTTTTTAATCTGGTTATTTATTCCCTGCATAATCGTTACTGATGGATCAAGCCTTTGTTTTAGCTGTTCAGAATATTGATCAAAATTTTCTATTTTTTTTCTAGCAACACCAGATTTTATAGCAGCTTTTGCTACTGCTACAGGTATTACGCTTATTAATCGTGGGTCAAAAGTAGATGGAATAATATATTCTTTTCCATAATTAGGTCTTTCACCACCCATTGCAGCTGCAACCTCATCAGGTACAAATTCCCTTGCAAGTGAAGCAATAGCATTAGCTGCTGCAACCTTCATTTCTTCATTAATTGTTTTTGCTCTAACATCTAATGCTCCCCTAAATATATATGGAAACCCAATCAAATTATTTACCTGATTTGGATAATCGGATCTACCTGTTGCTATAATTGCATCATTTCTTACTTCTTCTATATCCTCTGGTTTAATTTCAGGATCAGGATTTGCGCATGCAAATATAATTGGATTTTTTGCCATCTTTTTAACCATACTTTTTTTTACAACATCAGCAGCAGATAAGCCTAAAAATACGTCTGCATTTTTCATAGCATCATCTAAACTTTTATCTTTTGTGTCCACCGCAAATTCGTTTTTCCAAGAATTAATATCTTTTCTATTTTTATTTATGACACCTTTTGTATCTAGCATTTTGATATTATTTTTTGGGATACCAGTACTTCTAAATAATTTTGCACATGCCATAGCTGCAGCACCTGCGCCATTAATAACGATTTTAATTTTTTTTAAATTTTTTTTTGCAATATCGACAGCGTTAATCAATGCAGCTGTTGTTATGATTGCCGTACCATGTTGATCATCGTGAAATACAGGAATATCTAGAATTTTTTTTAATTCTTCTTCAATTATAAAACAGTTTGGAGCTGCAATGTCTTCAAGATTTATACCACCAAAACTTTTTGCTATATGTTTTATGGAATTAATTATTTCTTTTGTATCCTCTGTGTCTATTTCTAAATCTATAGAATCAATATCTGCAAATCTTTTAAATAGTACAGCTTTACCTTCCATAACTGGTTTTGATGCTATAGCACCCAAATTTCCTAGCCCTAATATTGCTGATCCATTACTAATTACTGCAACTAGATTTCCTTTAGTAGTATATTCATATGCTAATTCAGGATTATCGGCTATTGCTTTTACAGGAGCCGCAACACCAGGAGAATAAGCTAAAGCCAGATCTCTTTTTGTAGTTACAGGTTTAGATGAAACTATCTCTATTTTGCCAGATTTATCATTAGTATGAAAATCTAAAGCTTCTTTATCAGAATAATGTTCAATTTTGTTTTTTTTCATTATTTGTTTAGATATACAAAAGGATTAAGTTAGTAATATGATTTATGAATTTAATTAAGTCAACAGGCACATTTAGTCTGTTTGTTATATTAAGCAGAATATTAGGATACATTAGAGACTTTTTCATAGCTATTTATCTTGGTTCAGGACCAATTGCTGATGCGTTCTTTGTAGCATTTAGAATACCAAACACTTTTAGAAGATTATTTGCAGAAGGAACTTTTAATGCAGCATTCGTTCCATCTTACACATCTGAACTTTTGTCTAATAAAAACAAAGCACAAAAGTTTGCAAACTCAGTATTTAATTTATTGGTTTTAGCACTTTTAAGTCTAACAATATTAGCTGAGATATTTATGCCAAGCTTTATAAAATTAATCGCTCCTGGTTTCTCACATATAGATGAAAAGTTTAAATTAGCAGTTGATTTAACTAGAATCACTTTTCCATTTTTATTGTTTATAAGCTTAGCTTCTTTTTTCTCAGCAATTTTAAATTCTCATAATAAATTTGCCGCTGCCGCTGCCGCTCCACTTTTTTTAAATGTAATATTAATAATATGTTTCCTTATTATAAAAAATGACACAAATTTAGTTTACTATCTAAGCTACACAGTATCA
>LHBX01000025.1 GCA_001704065.1 Pelagibacteraceae bacterium GOM-A1
TAATTTTTACCCACATATTCAGCAAAACCACCCCAGCCACAGCCAATTGTCTATAAATTTTCAGGTATTTTTGATTTATCAATGATTAATAAATTAAAGAGTATTTTCATAAAAAATAATAAAAGTAGAAGTAAGAAAAATATTTCAAAACATTATGATTTAGGAAATGATTTCTTTTCATTATGGTTGGATCCTTCACTTACTTATTCAAGTGCAATTTTTGAAAAGCAAAAAGATGATTTATTCTCTGCTCAACTAAATAAATATAAAAAGCTTACAGAATTAATAAAGCCAAACGTAGGAAATAAAATTTTAGAAATTGGCTGTGGCTGGGGTGGTTTTGCTGAATATGTGGGTAAAAATTATGATGTTAAATTAGATTGTATAACAATTTCTAAAGAGCAATTTGAATTTTCAAAAAAAAGAATATTTGAAAATGGATTGAATGAAAAAGTGAATATATTTTTGAAAGATTATAGAGATGTAAAAGATAAATATGACTCTATCGCATCTATAGAAATGATAGAAGCTGTTGGGCAAAATTATTTAGTCAATTATTTTAAAAGTATTAAAAAAAATTTATCTGAGAATGGAAGGGCAGCCATACAAGCTATAACAATCGATGATAGTTTATTTGACAGATATAAAACTAAAGAAGACTTTATACAAAAATATATATTTCCTGGAGGTTTTTTGCCATCAAAAAGAAAATTATATGATTTATCTAGTAGCAACGGTTTAGAAATTAAAAAATATGAGTCATATGGCTCTCACTATTCCAATACCTTAAAAATATGGAGAGATGAATTCCTAAAAAAATGGGAAGAGATTTCAAAACATGGATTTGATAATAAATTTAAACGTATGTGGCATTTTTATTTGTCATATTGTGAAGCTGGGTTTAAATCAAAGAATATAGATTTAATTCAATTTTCCATGCAAAATAAAATTTAATATGATTAACAAAAAATTTTTTAAAGTATTTTTATTGATAATTTTTACAGGATTAATTACAAGCTGTATAAATAATCAATCTATGAAACCAGAAGATTTTAAAGATCAAAAACCAAGATTAATAATTGAAGAATATTTAAGTGGAAATGTCAAAGCTTGGGGCATACTACAAAACAGATCAGGTAAAGTTACAAGACAATTTTCAGCTGACCTAGATGGCAAGTGGGATGGTAAACAACTTATATTAGATGAAAAATTTATTTGGAATGATGGTGAAATACAAAACAGACAATGGGTGATAGATAAAATTGATGAACATAATTATGAGGGAACTGCAGGAGATGTAGTTGGTAAGGCTAGGGGGTATTCATACGGCCCAGCATTTAAATTTGAATATGTTTTGTTAGTTCCGGTGAAAGGTAAAAACATCAAAATTACTTTTGATGATTGGATATTCATGCAAGACGAAAGAGTAGCTATCAACAGAGCGAAAATGACAAAATTTGGAATTAAAGTTGCTGAGTTGACTGTAATGTTTGTTAAAGATTAATTTTATTTCTTTTGTAGTTTAGTTAATTTTCGTATTAAATAAAAATATAGTCGATCAGGAATTATTTTTAAAAATTTAAGGATCAAGGTTAATTCTTTTGGATAATGTATTTCAAAATTAGAACCATTAATAAGTCCATCGTAAATTTTGTCTGCAGAGAATTCTGGAGTTTTTAGAAAAGGCATTTTAAAATCATTCTTATCAGTCATTGGTGTTTTGATAAAACCTGGAGAAACTAAACAAACCCTCACACCATATCTTCCAAAATCAAAATGTAGACTTTCAGCGAGATTACTTAAAGCTGCTTTGGATGGTCCATAGCCACTTGAATTAGGTAAGCCTTTGTATCCTGCAATCGAAGATACAATGGTAATAATACCTTTCTCTCTTTCACGAAAATGTGTTTCAACTGCTTTTATACAATTTAATGTTCCAAAAAAATTTACTTTAAATACTTTTTCAATTTGTTCTACATCAATTTCTCTTTCTTTTTTTGGATCCCAGGTACCCGTAGAAAAAAAACAAATTTCAATATCACCAAGTTCCTTTTTTATATTTTCAAAAACAGACTTGCACTTTTCCTTATCATTTACATCGAGAGGAAAAGATTTAATATTTTGATGCTTATCTTCAATTTCTTTTAATAAATTTTCTCTTCTTGCAGAAATAGCAACTGTCCACCCATTATTAGCAAATTTTAGTGCAAGTGCTTTACCAATTCCTGTGCTTCCACCAGTGATCCAAATTACTTTTTTATTCATATTTAACTGCTGTATAGTACTTAAATGCTAAAAAATAAAATTTTATCTTTTATTCTCTTTGCAATTACTACGTTTTCAGCTTCATTTATTGGAGGTTTGGTTACTATAAATTTTAAAGAACCTTGGTATTCAAATTTATCTAAACCTCAATACAATCCACCAGATTGGATATTTGGGCCAGTATGGACATTACTTTATTTATTTATGACAATAGCCATATGGAATGCGTGGCATAAAAACACGAAAAATTTAAATATTGTATTTTTATATTTCATTCATCTTTTTTTTAATACAACTTGGAGTGTTGTTTTCTTTGGTTTCCATAATATTTCTTTAGCAATTTTAAATCTTGTTGTGTTAATTATATTTATTGTTTTATTGGTATTTAAATATAAGAATATAAGTCAATTAAGCATGTATTTGATGATTCCATATTTGTTATGGTGTTGTTTTGCATTGCTTTTAAATATAAACATTTTTTTGATAAACTAATATGGATGATGTTGTAATAGTAGGTGGTGGTATAATTGGAGCTGCAACTGCATACTTTATGTCCAAAGAAGGCAGAAAAGTAAAAGTCATTGAAAGGGATCCAACTTATAAAACTGCGTCATTCCCATTATCACTTGGTGGATTTAGACGACAGTTTTTTCAAAAAGAAAATATTCTTTTAGGAAAATTTGCAAGGGAATTTATATTTCAAATACCAGAATTATTAAAAACTGAAAAAAATCCAAATCCAACAGCTAGCATGGTGCCTAATGGATACCTTCTAATGTTTGGACCAGATCATGCAGAAGAGCAATACAGAGCTTTAGAAAATCATAAAGAATGTGAAGCGGGTACAAAAAATATTAAAGGTTCTGAATTGAAAAAATATTTTCCTTACATTAATGAGGAAGGAATTGAAACTGCAACATTTACTGATAACAAGAGCGAGGGATGGATTGATCCATTTTTATTTCATAGCGCATTAAAGCATAAAGCAATTGATCTTGGGGCAGAATTCATTAAGGGAGAAGTTAAGAGCCTATCTGAAATTAATGCAAAGACAATTATTTCTGCAGCTGGGTGTTGGACTAAAGAACTACTTGAAGATATTCCTGTAGTACCTCAAAAACATACAGTCTTTAGAGTTAAATGTCCTAAACATATTCCAGAGATGCCATTATCCGGAGATCTAACAACAGGAGTATATTGGCGACCAGAAGGAAAAGAATATTTAGCAGGTTCTCCAATTTCAGTATTTGATGCAGAAGATCTTGAACCTGCATGGAATGATTTTGAAGAATTAGTTTGGCCTGCTCTTGCAAAAAGAATACCAGCATTTGAAGAACTAAAGTTAACAGGTGGATGGGCTGGATATTATGATTGTAACAAATTAGATAATAATGCTGTAGTTGGAAAACATCCAAAATATGAAAATGTTTACATGGCCTCAGGATTTACCGGCAGAGGTTTAATGCAAGCACCAGGAATTGGTAGAGCTCTAACTGAATTAATAACTACAGGCAATTATCAAACTATAGATATTAGTGTTTTTGCAGTCGAAAGAGTATTAAATAGCTCAGCAAGACCCGAGCCCTACGTCTTATAATTTTTTTACGTAAACTCCCATCATCCCATTAAAAAAAGATACAGCAATTATAAGAATTTGACCTTTTAGTGAGTAAAAATCAAATGATGGATAAAAACTGATAGCTATACTCAAAAAAATATAGGTTAATAAAAAGGGTCTATAAAACTTCTTTAAAAATTTCATAAAAATTCTAATTAAATTTTTACAAGCATTTTTCCTATGTTTTTACCTTCTAATAAATCAATGAATGATTTTGGCGTATTTTCTATACCTTCGTAAACAGTTTCTTTAAATTTAATTTTATCTTCTAATAACCATTTAGTCATATCGGTTTCAAACTGTTCTCTATCATTTTCATGATCAAAAATTATAAAACCTTTAATAGTTAGTCTTTTTACAAGAACATGAGCCATATTTTTTAAACCAGAGCCAGGATTAGTTGCATTCATTTGGGATATCCTTCCACAAATTACAATCCTTCCAAAGTTCTTCATTTGAAAAATAGCTGACTCTAAGAAATCACCACCTACATTATCAAAATATAAATCAAATCCTTCAGGACAAACTTCTTTAAGATGCAAAACAAGATTTTCAATTTTTTTATAATTAAACGCATGATCAATTTTTAAATCATTTTTTAACCATTTAACTTTTTCATCTGATCCTGTACTTGCAAGTACTTTACAACCCATATTTTTTGCAATTTGACAAACAGTAGATCCAACACTACCTCCAGCTGAAGAAACAAGGATTGTTTGACCTGGTTTTAATTCACCATGTTTAAAAAGTCCTATATAAGCTGTATGACCTGTCATTCCAAGTGGACCTAGATATGTTTGTATAGGAATATTCATTGGCTCAATTTTTTTTAGATCATTGGAATTACAAACAAAGTAATCTCTCATTCCAAAATTACTAAAAACAATATCTCCTTCTTTAAAATTTTTGTCTTTAGATTCTTTAACTATTCCTAACGCATAACCTTCCATCTCTTCACCAATATTAAAAGGTGGTTTATAGTTTTTTCTTTCAGTCATCCTTGCCCTCATATAAGGATCAACTGAAATCCATAAATTTAAAACCAATATATTGTTCTTGGCATCTAAAGATATCTCTTTTGTTTTTATTTCAAAGTCAGTTTCTTTTGGCAAACCTGTAGGGATATAGTTTTTTAAAGCTACGAATTTGCTTGTTACAGGCATTAATTATGATCCCCAAATAATATCAAGTATTCTCTCTCTTTTGCATGCTTTCTTATATTTTAAATAATTTTCTAAATATACTTGATAGTAATCTTGATGTTTATCCTCTGCTTTGTAAAAAATCTCAAATTCTTTAACATATGTGACTACCTTCTTTTTAAATTTCTTTTCTAATCTTTTTATATCTTTCTCAATTAAATCTTTCTGATAATCATTTTCATAAAATGCTACAGATCTGTAGCTGTATCCTTTATCGCAAAACTGGCCATAAGCATCAAATGGATCAATATTAAGCCAGAAGTTTTTTAAGAGTTCTTTATAGGATATTTTCTCTTTGTCATAAATTATTTCAACAACCTCAAAATGACCAGTATCTCCATAGGTGACTTCTCTATATGTTGGATTTGCAGTGATCCCTCCTGAGTAACCTGATATAACTTCTTCTACACCTTCCAACATTTCAAAAGATTCTTCCATGCACCAGAAGCAACCTCCTGCAAAATACGCTTTATCTTTTGAATGAGAGAATGATGTCGAGACAAGAAATAATAATAAAAAGTAGTAGAATAACCTCATATCTAAAATATATAATAATGAGGGTTTAAATCTATGGTATTAAAGGTAGCTACTCATTTAAGTAGCACACCTTTAATAAATCTATTTTATTTTTTTTGATATTTAGCAGCTTCTTCTGATCCACTAGTTGCAGATCCTTTACTGTAAGAATGTGCCCCCATTCCTGCTAATTGGCCATCTTTTACAATCAAATATTGATTTCTAATTTCTTTTCCTTCAAAGAAACATTCCAATATTTCTCTTACACCATCTGCGTATCTTGCTTGAGCAGATAAAGATGTACCAGAAGTGTGAGGTGTCATTCCATGATTTGGCATTGTTCTCCATACATGGTCGTTTGGAGCAGGCTGTGGAAACCATACATCACCTGCGTAACCACTTAGCTGTCCACTTTTTAGGGCTTTAGCTATTGCATCTCGATTACAAATTTTACCTCTTGCAGTGTTAACTATGTATGCTCCTTTTTTCATTTTACTTATCATTTCATCATCAAACAAATTTTCAGTTTCAGGATGAAGTGGGCAATTAATTGTAACAACGTCGCAAACTTTTACCATAGACTCCACTGATTCATGAAAAGTTAAGTTTAGTTCTTTTTCAACACTTTCAGGTAATTTATGTCTGTCAAAATAGTGCAAATGAACATCAAATGGTTTCATTTTTCTAAGTGCATCTAATCCGATCCTTCCAGCAGCAACGGTTCCTATATGCATTCCTTCAACGTCATAACTTCTTTGAACAGCATCTGCAATATTCCATCCACCTTCATTAACTATTCTATGTTGATTGTGATAATCTCTAACCATTGAAACAATCATCATTACTATGTGTTCAGCAACTGATCTAGAATTACAGAAAGTTACTTCAACAACATCAATTTTATTATCCATTGCTGCTTGTAAATCAACGTGATCAGAACCTATTCCTGCTGTTATTGCCATCTTAAGGTTTTTAGCTTTAGCGATTCTTTCTTTAGTTAAATAATAAGGGAAAAATGGTTGAGAGATAACAATGTCAGCATCAACAATATGTTTATCCGCTTCGCATCCATCTCCATCTTTACTGTTAGTAACAACCAATTCGTGTCCATTACTCTCTAAAAACTTTCTCAAACCAAGTTCACCTGAAACACAACCAAGTAATTGGCCTGGTGTAAAATCTCTTCCTTTAGGCGATGGCAATGTCATTCCATCTGGATATTTCTCTAATTTTGGTAAATCCGACAGAGGATAAGATTTAGGCATTCCTCCTTTTGGATCATCATACAATACACAAAGTACTTTCATTTTTACTCCTATTACTAGCTTCTCTAAGCTGAATTATTAATTATTATTTGAAAAGACTAGCACAAGTTAAATAGGACTAGCAAACAAATTGTGTTTATTTTGGGTAATTCCTTTTAGCAATAAATTTGTTCAAGATTATGCCAAAAACTATCACAATAATTGATCCGCTTATAACTGGGGAAATTAAATATTCAAATGAAACTGACCCCATGATCACAATTATAGGATTTCCTCCTGCAGGAGGGTGGGTTACATTAAGAATAATCATTAATCCGACACCTATTCCAACAGCAACAGGTATAATAATATATATCGGAAGTGGAACGAAATTCACAAATATCACACCAACAAGTGAAGTTAAAAAATGACCAAAAAATATATTTTTAGGTTTTGCAAAAGGACTTTCTGGATACCCGTAAAGCAAAACCATTGTAGAACCAAAGGAAGCAATCAAAAATAATCCATAAGGTGTTTTATAAGTAAGCAATGACAAAACCCCAATTGTCATAGTAGAAAATATTGCAGCGATAACAGGTTTTTTAATATCTAAATTATTCATCAATGCTGAGTTTCTTAAGTGCAATTAATGGCATTAATACACAGTTTTTTCTAGATATATTTTTTTTATTAAACAATTTATTAAATTTATTTAGATTTTTTGGCAAAGGTTTAATTTCATTTTCAAAATAATCGATAAGATTTTTTAATAAGTAATTCACTTTATTTTTACTTTTTTTGATAAGTTTATGAGATATTAAGCTTGCAGAAGCTTGACAGTAAACACAGGACTTTGTCTGATACCCAATATCTTGTATTATGTTTTTCTTAATATTAACTCTCATTTCAATTATATCACCACAAGTTTTATTTTTATATTTCGATCTATGAGTGTAATCTTTCAATATTTTATTATTAGTCGTGTCGGATGCAATTTTTATTATATCTAAATCCATATTTATTTAATAATATCACTAAAAATTTATAAAAAATAAATTAATTTATGCCTGATTTAAAAAATCCTAAAGTAGCTATTCCAATTGTTTTATTTGCAGGCATACTTTGGTCATTTGGACCATATGTTGTAAGACATATAGATCAACCCGAAACTGTCCCTTGGCAATACTTGTTTGCGAGAGGCATTGTTATTTTTTTATTGCTCAATGTTTACTTATTTTTGGAAGAAGGAATTTCATTTTATAAAAATTATTTAAAAATTGGGATATCTGGAATTATAGGTGGTGTTGGTTTAGGAACAGCAATGATAACTTTTATTTGGTCAATTACTAATACTACAGCAGCAGTAACTCTATTATGTTTAGCTGCAATGCCTTTTATAACTGCACTACTTGGCTTCCTTTTCTTGAAAGAAAAAATATCTATCACAGTTTGGATATCAATTTTAGTTGCAGCATTTGGTATAATTGTAATGGCCTACGATAATACCGGAGAAAATTCTTTAATGGGTCTAATATTTGGATTAGTATCAGCACTAGGTTTTTCAATTTTTTCAGTAAGCCTGAGATGGAGAAAACAAACCCCCAAGTTTACAACAGTTGCTATAGCAGGCTTATTTTGTTTTTTATTTTCAACAGTTATGCTTTTAAATAACGATGCAAATTTCTTATCTTCAAATAAAAATGAAGCATTATTTGCCACTCATGGAACACTTGTGTGCATGGGCTTAATTCTTTATTCAATTGGGTCTAAACATATTCCTGCAGCTGATTTAACGCTATTGTCTTTGACTGAAGTAATAGGAGGAATATTTTGGGTTTGGCTGCCATGGCTTGGAATAAATGAAATTCCTTCAACTAATACAATTATTGGTGGCTTCTTTATTTTTTTAGCTATTTTTTATTATAGTATGATAATGCAATCTAATAGAAGATTTATTGGATTAAATTAATTTTACATGGTTCAAAATAATAAGATTGTTAATAGTTGGAATGAATGGGATCCATTAAAACATGTAATTGTTGGAAGAGCAGATGGTACTTGTATTCCAGCACCTGAACCTGCTTTAGATGCTAAAGTTCCAGAAGACTCTGATATGCGAGGAACTTATGGTCCAAGAACTAAGGACACTGTCGATAAAGCTAATGAACTATTAGATAACTTTTCAAATTTGCTTGAAAAAAGGGGAATAAAAGTTGATAGACCAACACCTTTAGATTTTAATCAACCAACATCAACTCCTGACTGGAAAGCCGAAACTATGTTTGGATGTATGCCACCTCGAGATGTTTTGTTAACTGTGGGAAATGAAATATTAGAAGCTACAATGAGCTACAGGTGCAGATGGTTTGAGTACCTATGTTACAGACCATTATTAAAAGACTATTATAATAAAGATCCAAATATGAGACATGAGTCAGCGCCAAAACCCAGATTAACAGATGCCGATTATAGAAAAGATTATTTGTCAGATAAAATTGGTGTAACTAAAAGACTTGAATGGACAGAAAATAAATACTTTGTCACAACCGAGGAAGAGCCATTATTTGATGCCGCAGATATTTTAAGATTTGGAAAGGATTTGGTTGTACAACACGGATTTACAACTAACTTAAAAGGAATTGATTGGATAAAAAGACATTTCAAGGATCATAGAGTTCATGCTGTAAATTTCCCAGGCGATCCTTATCCAATTCATATTGATGCAACCTTTACTCCAATTAAAGAAGGGTTAATCATTAATAATCCACAACGAAGACTTCCAAAAGAACAAAGAAAATTATTTGAAGATAATGGATGGGAAATTATTGATGCTGCGCAACCTGCTCATAATACCCCACCATCACTTTGTTACTCTTCAGTATGGCTATCAATGAATGTTTTAGTTCTTGACCCCAAAACTGTATGCGTTGAAAAAAGTGAAAAATATCAAGCTGAACAGTTAGATAAATTAGGTATGGAAGTTATCCCTGTAGAGTTGAGAGATGCTTATGCTTTTGGCGGAGGTCTTCATTGTTGTACAGCCGATGTTTATAGAGAAGGTACTTTAAAAGATTATTTTCCAAAACAATAAAATGAACGCAAAAATTAATACAAAACGAAAAAGAGTAAAATTTGCTTCTGATAATGTTACAGGAGCTTGTCCAGAAGTTTTGGATGCAATTATCAAAGCAAATGATGGTATTGCTCCTCCGTATGGTAACGATGAAATTTCAGGCGTGTTACAGGAAAAATTTTCTGAAATTTTTGAAAAGGATGTAATTGTTTACCCCACAGCATCAGGAACTGCATCAAATGCTTTAGCTCTTTCTGCTTTATCTCCATCGTTTGGAAACATTTATTGCCATAAATTTTCTCATATCAATGTCGATGAGTGCGGAGCTCCTGAATTTTACACAGGTGGAGCAAAACTTGTTCCTTTAAATGGTAAAGACGGCAAAATAACAGTTGATGAGCTAAATGATAATATTGGAGGTTTTGGAATTGTGCATCATACTCAACCATCTATTGTTAGCATAACTCAAGCAACAGAAACTGGTGAAGTTTATACCTTAGATCAAATTAGAAATATTTCTGAAATTGCACATAAAAAAAAATTAAAAGTACATATGGATGGCGCTAGGTTCGCTAATGCGCTTGTTTCACTAGATGTTACTCCTGCAGAAATGACATGGAAATCAGGAATTGACATATTATCTTTTGGAGCAACCAAGAATGGATGTATAGCTGCTGAAGCAATTGTAATATTTAATAAGGAATTAGTTGGCAATTTACCTTTTTTGTTAAAAAGATCCGGTCATCTATTGTCTAAAATGCGTTTTGTTTCTGCACAATTAGATGGATATATCACAAATGATGTTTGGTTAAAAAACGCAAGACACGCAAATCTAATGGCAAAAAAATTAAGTGATGGTTTAGTCTCTAGTAATCAAGTTAAACTTGAATATCCAACTGAGGCAAATGAAGTTTTTGTTAAAATCCCAAAAAAAATGGTTGAGCATTTAAATACAGAAGAATATATGATGAGCAATGAAGAAATGGACGGTAAAACTGTTAGATTAGTTACTGCTTGGAATACAAAAAGGAGCGAGGTAGAAGATTTTTTAAGAACAATCATCAATTAAATATGTTAAATTAATAAGAATTAGGAGGAATATGGAAGCAATTGCAGTAATAGTTATAATTGTACTATTGGCAACAAACTCAATAGGCTAATTTGGATTTTTTTTTAAGAATTCAATATAATCAATCACATCATTAAATCTTTCATCAGGAATATCTTTATAAGTAGAATTAAATTTGTTTTTTACACATATTGCTACATGAGCATATGGATTTCTTCCTTTTGGATGATTTGGATGATCAGGCAGTTGTCCATTTAAATAATCACCAGCCTCCTGAATAATTTTCCAAAGTTTACTTGAGTTTTCTGGTGTCATACTACTAAAAACTTTGTTTAATCTCTTTATTATCGAGTTGTAGATCGAGTTTTTTAATTAAATTAATTTAATAAATTTTCTTTCCAAAATGCTAAATATTCTGGCATAAAAGTTTTTCCATGGTTACCCCCTTCAGTAACACCTTTTCCAATACAATTTTCTTTTTTAAGACCCTTGAACATTGTTTTAAAAGCTTTTCTTGGATTTTTACGTGATAACTCATTAAATTCATCCAAATTTTTTATTTTTGTATTTTTTATAATTAAATCAATGAACTCTTTATTGGGATTCCCATCATCCTCTGTGTAAAAATTAGGACACTTCCAAAAATATTGAGTTCTTTTTTCAATTTCTGGCTCATAATTTCCAGTAAATAAATGATACCATCCCTCTCTTAAATCGATTCTAATATCAGCACCTTTAGCTTGCATTTTTTCCATTATATCTACACATGGACCTGGCAAGGTATAATCCTCAGCTAAACCATGTACATACCAAATTTTAGTTTCTTTAACTGGAGTTGGATTTCTAAACATTCCAGTAATTCCACATTCAGCAGATCTTGGTTGAGACGCAGCAAAATAGAGATCTTTACTAACTAATATATCTCTCAATCTTTTTTCTGCAGCCATTATTGAAAGATTTCCTCCCCTTGAATAACCAGAGACACCTACTTTTTTAATATTTATTTTTGGATCCTTGCTGAGATACTCTAATGCCATAAATACATCTATATAAGTAGACCATATAGAAGCCTTTGATTGATCTGTATAAGTATGTTTTGCGCCTCTCGCAGAAAAATTATCTAAATACATTGTCGCTATCCCCATGTCTAACAAAGGTTTTTGTTGATCTCTCATAAACTCTAGCCAATTTGCAGTAAATTCATCAGCACCACCACTACTATGAACGATTAATAATAAAGGAAAAGGACCTTCTCCCTTTGGGTAAGTAATAAGAGCATCAACTATTATTGGGCTCTCTTTATACCAGCCCTCCATAATACCTTTATAATCAGAAGTTTGATATGAATTAATCTTAATTAATTCTCCATTGCCTAGTTGTTTAGATAATTTTTTTAGTGGTGTTTTTTTTGGTTTAATTGTTTCTGCGTTAAGAACTGTATTTGAGATAAAAATTAATAATGCAATAACAAAAATTTTTTTCATAATTTAAAATAACAGATTCTGAAATGTAAGTCTATTTGCTTTAAAATTAAAAATGGCTATTTGATCTATCTTAAAAAGTTCTAGGATTAATTAGATTAATAGAGATTCAACAAATTCCCAATCTATAAGATTATCAACAAATTTATCTAAATATTCAGGTCTTCTATTTCTATAATCAATGTAATATGAATGTTCCCAGACATCACAACCAAGTATTGGTTTTAAGTTATCAATTAAAGGATTAGCAGCATTAGCTGTTTTTGTAACGACCAATTTATCATTATTTAAAGATAACCAACACCAACCTGATCCAAATTGAGTTATACCTGCTTGTTTAAATTGATCTTTAAATTTTTCAACACTTCCAAAATCTTCAATAATTTTTTTCTCAAGTTTTGACGGAATATTCCCACCACCTTTTGGCTTCATGCATTTCCAAAAAAGGTTATGGTTCCAATGCTGGCTTGCATTATTAAATATACCAGTTTTTGAGTTATCTTTTGAGCTTTTTACAATTATATCTTCCAATGACATTTCAGCCATGTCTGTATCTTTTATAAAATTATTAAGATTTGTTATGTAGGTTTGATGATGTTTTCCATGATGTAACTCTAATGTTTCTTGTGACATTATTGGAGATAAGGCGTCATTAGAATAATCTAGTTTTGGTAATTTAAATGTCATAGTTATTTTTTATAATATTTCCTTGTAAATAAACTTAATTAAGTTGACGCAATTAAATACAAAATTAGTTTTCTAAAGCGTTTTCTTCTCTCATAAGAATGGGTCGACCATCTTGAGCCGTGTTTAAAGGTATAATTTTACCATTGTATCTTGCGCATAACGTAGGCGCACTTCTCACCTGTTCTCCCAAATTTACTTCTAAATCTGCTATAACTAATTCAACCCCTTTCAATATACTCAATATCTTCATTATTCCTCCGTTTTATGATGATGGCTTAAATATTAAACACAAGCCGTTATTACAATATCTCTTTCCTGTCGATCCAGGACCGTCTTCAAAGACATGTCCGTGATGAGCACCACATTTTGCACAATGGTATTCAATTCTTTTCATGCCAAAGCTGTAATCAACCTTAGTTTTAAAAGCTCCAGGAAGCGCCTCTGTAAATGATGGCCAACCAGTTCCACTATCAAATTTCGAGCTAGACTTAAATAGTTTAGCTCCACAATTTGCACAGTGATAAAAACCTTCTCTTTTCTCATAATTAAGAGGGCTTGAGAATGGTCGTTCGGTTGCTTCCTCAAACATTATTTTTTTTTGGGCTTCTGTTAAATTTTGATTAATTATTTTTTTGGTTTCAGCTAATGAAATTTTGTATGGAAAAATACTGTATAATAATGATCCAAATATAGATAATTTTATAAATTTTCTTTTGTTCATAACTTTCTTAATAGATCAATATTACTTTATTTGAATGAGATATTTTGACAGTTTCGATTTTAAATTGGTAGCTCCATAATTAATGAAGCTACCAGTTATATTATTGTCCAGGAGCTTTATAGCCACTTGATACTTTTGTTGCATGATTTGCAATTTCATTCATTGGTGTTTCCTCACAAATGGCGATATTTTTAAGTGCACCACTTCCCTCAGTAGCCATTTTTATAGCAGCCATTTGTTCAAATGTGCCATGAGTTTCAACTATAAAGTCATAGGGTCCTCTTAAATATGTGTAAGATTTCATTTCAGCACCAACACTTTCAGAACACTTTCTAGCAACCTCAGATCTATCTGATCCTGGATCTTTTAAAAAGCCTGCGAATGCTTTCTCTGTAAAATTTCCCATTAAAAAAAATTTAGCCATAGATACCTCCTTGAAATGTATTATAGCACTTAAATAATTTTTTTTAATATTTTATTACTTTATAAAAAATTTATTCTCGTCCAATTTGTAATAATTGAGGTGGTTCAAATACTCCACTTTGTATTTCGCTGTTTGATATATTTATCATGGATTTGGCAACTATTTCTGCATTTATCGATTTATATTTTTTTAAATCTCCAACTAAAATTGGCGATATACATTTCATGGCGAAAATACCTATTTTTTCTCCCAATCTTTCCTCTACTCTTTTTCCAATTAAAAATGAAGGTCTAATTACAATAAATTTTTTAAAGTTTAGTTTTCTTAATTCTTCTTCAGCCATACCTTTATTTTTTAAATACAAATTTGTTTTTTTTGAACTGGCACCCAATGAAGAAATATAAGTAAAATTTTGTACACTATTATCGCTACAAATTTTTCCAATTGTTACAGGTAAATTGTATTCGGTGTTTATATAATCTTGTTTGTTAGGTGTTTTTTTTCTTGTAGTTCCAATGCAAAAAAAACAATCATCACCTTTTATTTCTGATTTAATATTTTCTAATTTTGTAAAATCTGTTTGAATAACTTCTATTTTGGGATCAATTTTTGAAGTAGAAGATCTTACAAAAACCTTAATTTTTTTATATTTTTGATCATTAGTTAACAGTTTAAGTAATATTCCACCAATTAATCCAGTTGATCCGAATATTAATGCTGTTTTCATAATTTTGAACTTACACTAAATTTTCTTAAATTCGTTTAAATTATTTGGTTCATCTATTGGTTCAGTTGAAGGATTAAGTTCTATACCGGCTGGAGTAATAGTTTGAGGCATAGGTACAAATTGTGAATCTGGGTTATCACCAGACTCTCTAACTTGCATTCTATATATTCCAAATAAACCAATAAATGAATGAAATATAATTAAGAAAATAAAAAATCCATTTTCCCCTAAAAATTCCATAAATAATGAGCACATTAAAGGACCGCAAATTGCACCAAGACCAAAAACAAATTGTAATCCTGCTCCTGCTGCTACAAAATTTTCTTTTGGTATAAAATCATTTGTGTGTGCAAAAATTAATGCAAACATTGGTAGACTACAAAAAGAAAAACACATTATACAGATATAAAAAAATAATTTTGATGTAGCTAAACCTGCAGGCATATACATTTGACCTGAAGAAATAATCGCCAAAAAACAAAATAAAGCTGCTCCAAATGTTGTATAAATAATTACAATTCTTCTATCCAAAACATCTGATAATTTTCCAATTGGCCATTGAGATATAGCTCCAGATATCGCAAATAAAAATGTTACTATTGAAACTTCTAAAATACTAAAATTCATCGATGTAGCATAAACCGCAATCAATGAAAAAACAGCAGAATGTGATATTCCAATTAAAAACGAACTTACAACACCAAATGGTGATGATTTATAAACTTCCTTGAGTTTCATACCTGATATTTTTTTAAAGTTTGGAGCCTTTCTTTTAGTTAATAATATTGGAACAAGAGACAATGACATAAATAAAGATATCAATATAAAAGGTTGAAAGTTTTCTGGTTTACTAAAGTTTATGAAAAACATTCCAATCGCCATAGAGGCATACATAACAATCATATAGATTGATAAAACACTACCTCTATTCTTATTTGTAGATCTATCATTTAACCAGCTTTCAGCAATTGTATAAAGGCAAACCATGCTAAATCCAGAAATCATTCTAAGCACGAACCATGAAATAGGATTTACAAAAATAGAGTGTAACAAGACCACAATTGAAGTGACAGAAGCAAAAGCCGCGAATACTCTAATATGTCCAACTCTATGAATTAATGATTGTATAATTTTTGCTCCAATAAAATATCCAACAAAATATCCAGAAAACAAAAAACCTGTCGATGATAGACCAAAATTTTCTTTTACTGCTCTAACACCTAAAAGAGTACCTTGAAAACCATGAGCGAGCATTATAAATGCCATACCCATAAAGAGAGCCCAAGAGTTTTTTATAATTTTGTTCATAAAATTAGCGGTGTTTATGGGCGATCTAATTTTAAATCAAGACAAATTTGTGACAAAAAGAAAAATAATTTTATTTAGAAGAAGATTTTAATTTTAGATAAGAGTGAATAGCTATAGTGAAAATAATTACAAGTCCACCAACTATTGTCTCTATACTCGGCTGTTCTTTGATAACTAACCAAACCCAAATGGGTCCTAAAATGGTCTCTAGAAGAAAAAACAGATTAACTTCCTCGGCAGGTATAAATCTTGGAGCAATCGTCACCAAAACGAATGGTATTGCTACACACAAAATACACATTAAAGGTATATAAATCAGGTCTTTTTCAACTAACTCATAACTTTCAACGAAAAAGAGAGCAAATAGAGCTACTGTAAGCTTACCGACAACTGCTGAAGGTAGCAAATCTCTATCTTTTGCTGACCTGATTATTACCGCGTTGGTGGCGAGTCCAAAAGCTGTTGTTATACCCATAAGATCACCAAATAAGTTACCCATCTCTAGAGAGTCATAAAATATATATATTACAGCTACTAAAGTAATAGCTATAGCTATCCAGGTCTTCTTATCGGGAATCTCTTTTAAAAATATTGCACCAAGGATTGCTGAAAGCATAGGTGCCATCGCAATCATTATTAATGTATTTGCTACATTTGTATTTTGTATTGAAATTATAAATGTGATGTTACAAATCGAAAAACTAATAATATAAAAAATACCAGCATAACCAACATTCAAAAATGCTTTAATAAAGTTTTTTTTATAAAATATGAGAAGTCCAATTAATACAGCTACAAATGGTATCGCACCTCTATAAAACAATAATCCCCAAGTATCTATAGAAGATAATCTTATAAAAAGTGAATCTGGTGTGATAAACATCACAGCTATAAATGCAAGGGATGATCCTTTTTGCTGATTTGACAAATTTTTCAACTATAAACCTTTCCAAAAAGTCTTAGCCAAGTTTATCTGAGATAAATCAAAATATGTTTTTATACCCGTTGGTGATGTTACATTTATATCTCCATTTAACTTTCCATCAATGAAGTCTATTCCTGCAAAGTATATTCCGTCTTTCTTAATTTTTTTTGCAATTATATTTGAAATTTTTAGCTCTTTATTACTTAAAAATGCGATTTTAGGTTTTGCACCTTTGCTCATATTGCTCAATATTGATCCTGATTTTGGAACTCTAGATATAGCTCCGCAAACCTTACCATTTATAATAAAAACTCTTTTATCTCCAAACTTAATTTTATTTAAAAATTTTTGACACATAATGTGACCGTGTTTTTTCAATATTTGCTTTAATTTAAGTAAATTAAGCTTCCCTGAAATAAGATTTATATCATTACCACCATAGCTATGAATAGGTTTAATTATTATCTTTTTATGTTTTTTGAAAAATTTTTTAATTTCAATCAAATCTTTAGTAAATATTGTATCCGCCATATAGTTTTTAAAATTTAAAGAATAAAATTTTTCTGAAATATTTCTTACTGAAGTAGGATCATTAATAATTTTTGTTTTATCTTTGATTCTATCTAGCATTAATGTTGTAGAAATATATTCCAAGTTAAAAGGTGGATCCTGTCGGATTAAAATATATTTTGCAAAGGATAAGTCTAATTTTGATTTTTTTAGAATTTTATAAAATTTCTTTTTTTTATAATCAATTCTAATAAAATATCCTTCACTAACAGTTTTTCCTCTTATATTCGATAAATTTTCTGGATAATAATAAAATAATTTATAACCTTTGTTTTGAGCTTCATTAGCTAAAAAAATAGTAGTATCTGTTTTGATATTTATTTTTTTTAAATTATCACCTTGTATAGCAACAATTTTATTGGTCATATAAATCATTCAAATTTTCGGAATTTGAATACTTACTTATTATATTATCAGCATTTGTTTTTTTATTTTTTACAATTTTTTCTAAGTGATCTAAAAACTTTGCTTCACTTAATTTTTTTCTATTTAAAAAGTCTCTTTTTTTTAATCCTGATTTTGATATGTCTAATAGTTTCTCTGCCCAATACGAAATATCCTTGCCCATCAAATTAGTTTTTAAGCCATTTTTAGGGGCATTTTTATAAGCTGAAAGCACTTCATTAGCTTCCCAATTTTTAATTAAATCTAAAGCTTCTTCCAGATTTCCATAAAGTAATCCAGTGAATAGGGCAGGACCAGCACATAAACACTCCCATCCGCACGCATCCATTGATCTTAATTCGATATATTGTTTTAATCTGTTCTCTGTAAATATTGTTCCTAAATGTGTATCAAGATCATTAATACTAGGAATTTTATTTCCAATTTCATTAATTTCTCCATTCATAAAGTTTTTAAATAAATATTTTTTTCCAGATATATAATTACCTTCACTTTTTAAAAATAAGATTGGATTATTCATAATATAATCTGCATATTTTTCAAAATTTACATCTTTTAAAAAAAACTCAGGCAATCCACCCCTAGATGTTTCTTGCCAAACTTTAGATCTGTAAGATAAGTATCCACTATTACTTTTTTCAACTATTGAGGAATTTGCAAAAAGTCCGATAGATATTGGAACTAAATAATTTGCCAACTTAAATTTTTTTATAAAATCTTCTTCTGAGGTATAATCTAAATTTAATTGCGTGCCTGCAGTTTTATACATCATATCCAAACTTAGTTTTCCTCCAACAGGCATATCTTTGGTCATAACCTCATACCTTTTTTTTGGATTATTAGGTATATCCTCAAGTTTAGATATAGGATCATATCCAGAGCTTACTATTTTAAAATCTAATTTTTCAATTACCTGATTTAACTCAAATAAATATTCTTGAGATTCAGCACAAGCTTCGTGAATATTATTTAATTTTGCTCCAGATAGCTCTATTTGATTACCAGGCTCTAAAGTAATACTTTTACCATTCTTAGTTAACGCTATTGGATTTTTTTCCTCAAAAGTAGGTTTCCAGCCAAACTCATATAAATTTTCAAACATTTTCTTGATTTTGGAATAATCAATTCTCGTATTTGTTTTTTTATCAAAAATAAATTTTTCATGCTCAACTCCAATCTTCAAATTAGATTTATCCTTTGAGCCTGACTTAAAATGTTCTATTATTTGTTCCTTTGTTTCTATCATTAGCTTATATTGTTTCTTTTTAGATAATCTTCAATTTCCTTTATATTACTTAATTTGTTAGAGCAAGTTTGATTTTTACATATAACAATTTTTGGCTCTTTTACTTCATTATCTAGATATTTAAATGTGGCTCTAGTAAAAAATTTTTTTTGCAAATACTTTTTTATATTAGGATCTAAATTTTGCTTTCCATGAATTGTAAAAGATATACTTTCATTACAAATATCCAATGATTTTACAAAACTAAACATTTGTGCAAAGTTTGAGTTTAAAACTTGGTGGAAACTCTTTTTTAAAATATCAATTTTTTCAAACCATATTTTATCGCTAGTTATAATATATATTTTATTACATAAGTTTAAATATACGCTATTTCCATTTGGTATATTATTATCATTTAGATCTACTGGTTGTACAAATAGATCATTGTCTAATATTTTATTTTTCTGCATTAAGCCTGATTTTTTATCAAAGAAGTATTCCCAGGTTTTTATTAAAATATCTTTTGCTTTTTCGATGTATTTAACATCACCATCTAACTCATAAATAGTTATCAAAAGACTAGCATAGTATACGTAATCCTCCAAAAAAGCGTCAATCTCTGTGTCTTGATAGCAATGGAAAATTTTGTCTGACAAATATTTTTCCAATATCTTTATACTAACAAGAGTATTTTGTTTTAATTCTTCATTATCAGTTACTAGCGATGAAAGAAGAAGTGTTTCTAATAAAAAACAATTTTGATCAGTTTGAGATTTATCATCAAATAATGGTTTAGTACGTTTATTTCTTTGATCTAATAACGTTTTTTCTGTGTTTGAGATTTCTTTAATCTCATCATCGGAAAGTTTATTATGAGTTTCTATTAAAATATTATTACCTTCAAAATTTCCCTCTTCAGTTAAATTATATTTTTTTGCAAATAAATTAAATTTAGAACCCAGAGTATTTTTTAGTTCTGCATAATTCCATACATAATATTTTCCTTCAACACCATCGCTATCGGCATCATATGCAGACCCATAAAGATCAAAATCATTTTTAAATTCTGAATTAATAAAATCTATAGTCTGCTCTAACTTTTTCTTATAATAAATATCATTAGTTTTTTGAAAGAACTTATTTAACAATCCTATATATTGAATATTATCATAAAGCATTTTTTCGAAGTGAGGGATGATCCAATTTTCATCAACAGTGTATCTTGCTATACCTCCAGCAAGATGATCATACATTCCTTTTGACGAAATATTGTATAGTAAAGTTTCAACAGGTTTAAAGTATTCTCCTTTTCCTGTTTTTAAATAAAAATAAAACATTGCATCAAATAAATAAAATTGGGGAAACTTAGGAGCTCCCTTGAAACTCCCATTATCTTTATCAAGGTGCTGTATAATTTTTTCTAAAAATGGCTCTAATGGTTGATTTAATACCGCTGATCTTTGATTAATTTTACCAAATATTTCTTGCATTTGGGGCGCTTGATCGAGAATTTTTTCTCTATTCTTATTATATACGTCAGAAACATTATTTAGAACTTTTTGAAAATCTGGTCTTCCATGCATTTCTTTTGGTGGGAAATAAGTTCCACCAGTAAAAGGAACTCCATTTTCATCAAGAAACATCGATAAAGGCCAACCTCCTTGGGTTCCTGTTAAAATAGATAAACTTCTTTGAAAAACATAATCTAAATCAGGTCTTTCTTCTCTATCAACTTTAATGTTTATAAATTTTTCATTCATTATTTTAGCAGTTTGATCATCTTCAAAACTTTCATGAGCCATCACATGACACCAATGACAGCTTGCATATCCAACACTAAGAAATATTGGTTTTTTTTCTTTTTTTGCTTGTTCTAAACTTTCTTTATTCCAAGCAAACCAATTTACTGGATTATCTTTGTGCTGCTTTAAATACGGACTTTTCTCTTCCTTAAGTTTATTAGTCATGTTTTCTTAAAAAAATTAGTGATGATAAAAAGGTTTTCTATCAAATATCTTTTTAACCATTGGTTCAAACTCTTCTAGAGACATAGATTTATAATTAGGATCAAAAGAAGATTGATCGTATTTTTCACAAAAATCAATTGTATCTTGATAATATTTATGATCTTTGAATTTATCTCTAGCATTTCTGTCTCCACCTAAATGATGAGCACTGTAATAAGTTTGAAAAAGTCCGTGATGAAGTATTATCCAATATGTTTTTTCTGAAACATAAGGTCTGATTATTGACGCTGCATATTGTGAATGATTCATGGGTGCCAATTCATCTCCTATGTCATGAAGTAAAGTTGCTACAACCATCTCTTCACTTTCACCATTCTTGTATGCTCTTGTTGCTGCCTGTAATGAATGTTCTAATCTAGTTATTTGATAGCCTTCAAGAGTTGTAGTTTGACTTGCAAGATATTTGAGTAATCTATCCGCTGTCTTACGTTCAAAATTCTTTTCATACTTTTCCAATAATTCATAATCTTCTCTAGAACCATTTTTCATTTCAGTAAAATTTACTTTCTTCATTAATTACTTGACCCTGTGCTTAATAATGATAATTGTGTAACTTTATCTTCTCCAAGTTCATCAATTATTTTTACTGGATAATCGCCAGTAAAATGATGATCAGTTAACTGAGGATACGCGTCATTTCTCTTATCAAAACCCATTCCTCGATATAAGCCATCTAAAGTTAAAAATTTAAGTGATTGAGCTTTAATGAATTCTTTTATTTCATCTACTGATTTATTTGCTGCTAATAATTCTTTTTTTGTAGGTGTATCAACTCCATAAAAATCTGGGTATTTTATTTCTGGACTAGCTATCCTCACATGTATCTCTTTAGCACCATTATCATATAACATTTTTACAATCTTTGATGAAGTAGTCCCTCTAACTAAAGAGTCGTCAACTAAAATGATTTTTTTGTTTTTAATAACTGAAACATTTGCATTTAATTTTAATTTAACTCCTAAACTTCTAATCTGTTGTGACGGCTCTATAAAAGTACGACCAACATAATGATTTCTTATCAGACCTAAATCAAAATTTATTTTTTTTTCTTCTGCGTAACCCAATGCAGCTGCATTACCAGAGTCAGGTACTGGCACAACTAAGTCAGCATCCAAATTATCCTCTTTTGCTAATTCAGCTCCAAATCTTTTGCGATATTCATATGCTGTTTTACCGTTTAAAATACTATCTGGTCTTGAAAAATAAATATATTCAAACACACACGGCCTCACTTTTTTTTGAGGAAACGGCTTAATACTTTTTAATTCATCATCTTCTACATAAACAATTTCACCATTTTCAACTTCTCTAACAAATTTTGCACCAATAATATCAAAAGCGCAGGTTTCTGACGCAAAAACATAAGAATTTTTCAATTTTCCTATAACTAAGGGTCTAATTCCATAAGGATCTCTTACACCAATAAGTGTGTTTTGTGTCATCATTACCAATGCATATCCTCCTTGAATTTGAAACAGAGCATCAATAACTTTATCAATTGTCTTTGGTCTTTTTGATTTAGCTATAAGTTTTACAATGGTTTCAGTATCTGATGTTGTGTAAAAAATTGAACCTTCTTCAACCATTTTATTTCTAAGTGTTATTGCATTCGTTAAATTTCCATTATGCGCAACTCCAATTCCGCCTGAATTAGTATCAGCAAAGAACGGTTGTACATTCCTTAAAGCAGTTCCGCCAGTAGTAGAATATCTATTGTGACCTATCGCATAATTTCCTGGCAAGTTTTTTAAAACTTTTTCATCATTAAAGTTGTCACCAACTAAACCAAATCTTTTTTCAGAGTGATATTTTTCGCCATCAAATGATACAATTCCACAACCTTCTTGCCCTCTATGTTGTAATGCATGAAGTCCTAAAGCGGTTAAGGTCGATGCTTCTGGAGTATTACTAATTCCAAAGACAGCACATTCCTCTTTTAATTTAGAGTTATACATCTTGAACTTTTTCTTTAGCGTCTTCATATTGTTTTTGATTTGGAAATACCTTTATAAGATAGATACTACCTTTTTCAACCCAAGGAAATG
>LHBX01000026.1 GCA_001704065.1 Pelagibacteraceae bacterium GOM-A1
ACATAAATAACTTCACATTCTTTAAACATTTTTTTTAAAGTAATTGGTTTAAATCCTTGATTAATAATTTTTTTGTTTGGTATCCAAGGATCATAGATATTTATTTTGCTCGAAAATGGTTTTAATAATGGAACCAAAGCTTTTCCTAGGTCTCCAAATCCCAATAATCCAATTCTTTTGTCTGATAACAATGAAGACTTAAGATTTCCATCTAATCCGTACTTTTCCTTTTTATTAATGAAATCCTGATTTGCTCCATGAATATTTCTAAGAAGAGAGAGTGTAAATCCAAGTGCAATTTCTGCGACTGGTTTCGAGAAAACGGGTGAAGTTGCAATAACATGAATGCCTTTATCAAAGCAATAATTATAATCCATATTATCTAGAAAGTTACTTTCAACGTTTATTACTGCTTTCAACTTTTTTGCTTTCATTAACAAAAATTTAGGAAGATCAGGCTGTCCAATTATAAATTTCGCTTTATGAATATTATTAATATAAAATTTTTGTTTATTTGTTTTTGGTGCGAAAATAAGCTTAAATTTATTTTTTAACTCATTTAATTTTGGTTTTGAAAAAATAAGCTCCATAGTTCTTGGATACGGATCAACAATTGCAATATCTTTCATGATCTATAAGAGAATTTTTTTTACTTCTTCTTCCGTAAATCTTTTTGGCTTTTCACAATTAGTTTTTATTTTTTGAGGTACTCCAGTTGTTGCAGCTTTCATAGTAGACTCAATTATATCTAAAACATGAAGAGATAGCTCTCCAGAACATCGATGTTTTTTCTTTTTTTCGATTGAATATAACATCTCAGACATTCCAACACTTCTATAGTTTGCATTTGTTGGTGACTCATTAGATCTACCGCTGGCAGATGTAATATTTATTTTTCCTAAGTGCATTTTATCAGTTTTATGTTCACCCCAACGACCACCCTCTGTAACAGAAATATAAACAGATCCACCAAACATATTCGGATCAGGAACGATAATTGATCCTTTAGTTCCATAAAGTTCCATATGATTTCTTTGATGATTAATAACATCAAAGGATAGAGTAACTTGAATAATTGCTTCATTATGAAATTGAATTGTTGCTAAATAAGTAGTTGGTGTTTCAACCTTAAATGTTTTTCCTTTATTTGGACCTGCTCTATAATTTCTTCTTTTAAAAGCCGTTAATGTTCTTCCTTGTACCTGTTTAGCTGGCCCTAAAAGATTAACAAGCGTTGTAAAAAAATAAGGACCCATATCTATTACTGGACCTCCCTCTTTTTTATACCAAGACTCTGGTTTAGGATGAAAGTTTTCAACACCAGGAAATGCAAAGATTGCATTTCCAAGTTTGATTTGTCCAATCAAATCAGAGTCAATTAATTCCTTTGCTTTTTGTCCACCTCCTCCAAGAAAAGTATCCGGCGCATTACCAATGTATAATTTTTTTTGTTTTGCCAAAGCCACTAGCTCTTTTCCTTTTTGAAAGTATGTTGCTAATGGTTTTTCTGAATAAACATGCTTACCTGCATTTAATACTTTTTTTGATACAGAATAATGTGATTGAGGAATTGTTAAATTTAAAATTACCTCAATATCTTTATTTTTTAGTATTTCATTAACAGTCATTGATTTGATGTTGTATAATTTCGCACATTTTTCAGCTGCTTTTTGATTAATATCTGCACAAGCAACGATTTTGAAATTATTAAAATATTGGTGTCCCCTAAAATATGTTTCTGCGATATGGCCACATCCTATGAGACCAACCTTAAAAACTTTATTCATGAATTTTAGACACCTTGTCTTTGCTTTGATTTTCCTTCTTTATGAAGTTTTAATGCCTCTTCATTTTCTTTTGTTGATGGCATTTCTAAAGTAGGACTTTCCCAGTAAGCAGATCCTTCTAACCACTCATAAGAATGAGTTTTTATTGAAATTAAGTAAGTTACATCAGATTTTTTAGCTCTTTTAAATGCTTCCTCTAATTCAGAAATAGATGATACCTCCTCAGATTTTGCACCCATGCTCTCTGCATGTTTAGCAAAATTAACAGGTACAAGATTCGGAGCTTTTGAACTATTAAATAGACAATTAAATTCTTTGCCTCCTTTAAATAATTGTAGCCTATTAATAACGGCATGACCTCCATTATCACATAAAACTATTATTAATTTATTATTTGTTATAACTGATGAATAAATATCTGAATTAAAAAGCAAATAAGATCCATCTCCTACAAAAGCTATTACTTCTTTATCTGGGTTTGCCATTTTAACTCCTAATGCACCAGAAATTTCATAACTCATACAGCTAAAACCCCATTCGGTTTCATGTGTATTTAATTCTTTTGGCCTCCAAATTTGTACAACTTCTCCGACCAATCCACCTGCTGCAGTAACAGCAATGTCTGTTGGATCTGAATTACGATATATTGCTCCTACAGCGTGTGCATAACTAGGTAGTTCTTGATTAGTTGGACCGCTTTCTTTATCTACATAATCATTCCAATTTTTTAATTCATCTCTTGATTTTTTATGCCATTCATCAGGTGCTTTCCAATCTCCCAAAGCATTTGATAGCTCTTGTAAGCTTACTTTTGCATCACCTATTACTGATTGCGCCAAATGTTTGCTAGCATCAAATCTAGAGACATTAACACTAACAAGTGAAAAGTCTGGGTTCTCAAAATTTGCCCACGAACCAGTTGTGAAATCAGCTAACTTTGTTCCAACAGCAATAGCTAGGTCAGTTTGTTTTGCTAAATTATTTGCTGCTTTGCCACCAAGACCACCTATTGGACCTAAAAAATGAGAGTGATCTCTCTTCATAGTAGAGTAACCCATAACTGTTTGTGTAACTGGTATATTGTGTTTAATTGCAAAATTACCTAGATCTTCCATTGCATCAGAGTAGAAAACCCCTCCACCTGAAATCAATAAAGGATTTTTAGATTTTTTAATTTGCTCAGCTGCTTGTTTTATTTGAAAATCATCAGGTCTTGGTCGTCTAATATTATGAACTCTCTCTTTAAAAAATTCCTCAGGATATTCATATGTTTCACCTTGGACATCTTGTGATAATGATAAGCAAGCTGGTCCGCAATCTGCTGGATCTAACATTGTTTGGATTGCTTGAGGTAATGTTTGTAAGATTTGTTCAGGTCTTGTAATTCTATCAAAATATTTTGTTACTGGTTTGAATGCATCATTCTGAGTAATGCCAGGATTATTAAAATGCTCAACTTGTTGTAGAACCGGGTCAGGCATTCTGTTTGCATATGTATCTCCAGGTAAAAATAAAATTGGAAGTCTATTGCTCATAGCAACTGCCGAGGCTGTAACCATATTTGTAGATCCTGGTCCAACTGAACTAGTTGCAACAAAAAATTGTTTTCTTCTTTTAGCTCTAGCATATGCTATTCCAGTCAGAGCCATATTTTGCTCATGATGCCCTCTATAAGTTGGTAGTTTATCTTGATTTTCTTGTAGAGCTTGTCCTAAACAAGCAACATTGCCATGTCCAAAAATACCAAAAGCTCCAGCAAATAACTGCTCTTTTTTACCATCTATTAAAATTTTTTGAGCAATAAGATGTTTTATTATTGCATGTGCACAAGTGAGCTTTATTTTTTTCATTATTCTATATATAAATCTTTAACTTTTAACAATTAAACACAATTTAAAAAATATGTATAGCAATTTTGGTCAATTCATTGATGGTCAGTGGCAACAAGCAGAAAAAAAAGAAACTTATAAAGTTATCAATCCAGCAACAGAAGAAGTTTTAGGAGAAGCATCAAAAGCGTCCTCTGTTGACGTTCAAAAAGCATTAAAATCAGCAGAGAAAGGACTCGAAAATTGGAAAAATACCACTCCATGGCAGAGGTCTTATGTAATAAGAAAAATTGCAGATTTGATGCGTGAAAGAAAAGATGTATTGGCTAAATGGCTTACACTTGAAGTTGGAAAACCTCTTAAAGAAGCAATTGGAGAAGTTGGTGGTGGAGCAGATATATTTGAATGGAATGCAGAAGAAACTAAGAGAATTTATGGTGAAACATTACAAAGTAGATTTCCAGAAACAAGAGTTCATGTTTACTATCAGCCAGTAGGTGTTGTAGCAGCACTTGTGCCATGGAATTTTCCCATAGTTTTAGCATCTAGAAAAATTTCAACTGCACTGGCTGCTGGTTGTTCAGTTATTTGTAAACCAGATGTAATTACGCCTGGAGCAGTTATGGAACTTGTAAATATTTGTAAAGATGCTGGAGTACCTGATGGAGTAGTCAATTTATTATCTGGAGACCCGGCTGAAATATCAAATGAATTACTTGAATCAGATATAATAAAAAAAGTTTCTATAACTGGCTCAACACGTGTTGGAAAATTAATACTTAAAAAAGCTGCAGATAAAGTTCAAAGAGTTACAATGGAATTAAGTGGTCATTCTCCATTTATAGTATTTGACGATGTTGACATGAATAAAGTTGCAGATATGGCAATAACAGCGAAATTTCGAAACAATGGTCAAGTTTGTATATCCCCAAATAGGTTTTACATTCAAGAAACAAGAAAAGAAGAATTTGTAAATGCTTTCGTTGATAGAGCAAAAAAATTAAAAATTGGAAATGGTATGGATGAAGGTACTGACTTAGGACCTTTAACAACAGCAAAACGTTTGGAGGAGATTGAAAAATTAGTTGAAACGACAAAGAGTGAAGGCGCAAAAGTTGTTTTAGGTGGGGGTAGACCTTCAGGATTTAATAAAGGTTATTATTTTGAACCAACCGTATTTGATGATGTGCAGGATAATTTTACAATTATGAAAGAAGAACCTTTTGGTCCCTTAGTACCTGTTTTAACTTTCAAGGATTTTGACGAAGTAGTAGAGAGAGCAAATAATAATGACCTGGGACTTTGTAGCTATTTATATACAAACTCAATGGACAAAGCTAATAGAGCATCAGAAATGATGGAAACCGGTTGTGTAGCAGTAAATACAGCTGCAGTCGCAGTTGCTGAAGCTCCATTCGGTGGAATAAAACAAACCGGTTATGGTCGTGAAGGTGGATCTATGGCTATAAAAGATTATCTTAATATAAAGTATACCCATATGGGTCTAAAAACCTGAGTAAATGAGAAAAAATAAAGCCAAAGAAATAATTAAAAATGGCAAAGCTGTAATCAATGGTTGGTTACAAATTCCAAGTACTGTTTCGGCAGAAACAATGGCTCAACAAGGATGGGACTCATTAACAATTGATATGCAACACGGGCTCGTTGATTACACGAATGCAATGCCAATGATGCAAGTGATTTCAGCGACAGAAGTCGTGCCTTTGGCAAGAGTTAATTGGAATGAACCTGGTCAAATTATGAAAATTTTAGATGCTGGATGTTACGGAATTATATGCCCGATGGTTAGTAATCGCAATGAAGCAGAGAGATTCGTTCAAGCTTGTAAATACCCACCTGATGGATATAGAAGTTATGGTCCTGTTAGAGGATTAATATATGGAGGACCCGATTATGCAGATCATGCCAATGACGAGATATTAAAAATGGCTATGATTGAAACTGAAGAAGCTTTAGAAAATCTTGATGAAATAATGAGAACTCCTGGACTTGATGGAATCTACATAGGACCTGCCGATTTAAGTTTGGCTATAGGAGAAAAGCCAAGTTTTGATAAAAGTGAGGACACTAAAGCTTATTCAGAAATACTTAGAATATTAGAGCATGCAAAAAAAAACAATATATTTGCTGGAATTCATAACGGGAGCACTGACTATGCAAAAAAAATGATTGAAAAAGGTTTTCAATTTGTAACTGTTGGTTCAGACTCTAGATTTGTTGCTACAGGCGCAAAAAATACAGTTGAAAATTTAAAAGGCATAGTGAAATCAGAATTACCTAAAGCTTATTAGTAAATAAAGTATAAATTTTTATACATGAAAAAAATCTTAATAATAGAATCAATACATGATCATGGTATTGATTTGCTAAAAGAAAATAAAAATTTTGAATTTGATGTTGTAGACAATACAGATACAAAATTTTTGAAAGATAAAATAAAAGACTGCGATGCAATAAGTGTTAGAACATCAAAATTGTCAAAAGAAATTATAGAATTGGCAAAGAATTTAAAAGTGATATCTAGACATGGTGTAGGCTATGATAATATAGATCTTGAAGCAATCAAACAAAACAATATAACATTAGCAATAACAGCTACAGCAAATGCTCAAGCTGTAGCAGAACATGTTTTATTCATGCTATTCAGCATTGCAAAAAGAAATAATATGTACAACGATACTGTAAAAACTGGAAAGTTCAATGATAGAACTAAGCTTCCTAAAACAATCGAGTTATGGAACAAAAATATCTTAATTGCAGGTTTTGGTCGAATTGGAAAATGTTTACTTAAAAAATGTAAGGGTTTAGAAATGAATATTTTTGTTTATGATCCTTTTGTCAGCGAAGAGGAAATTAAAAAAGTTGGCGGTACTAAAATTAAGGATTTAAATGAGAGTTTAAATAAAATGGATGCAATTTCAATTCATATGCCTTTAAACGAAAATACAAAACATTTAATCAATTATGAAATGATAAAAAAAATGAAAAAAAATTGTATTTTAATTAATGCCGCAAGAGGTGGAATTATTAATGAGGATGATCTTAATAAGGCATTAAACGAAGATCTAATTTTTGGTGCAGGGCTTGATGTTTTTGAAAAGGAGCCTCCATCTGTAGACAATCCATTGCTAAAAAATGAGAAAGCATTTTTAAGCCCTCATTCAGCAGTATTTACCGAAGAATGTTTGTCTAGAATGGGTATTGAAACAGTCCAAAATATTATTGATTTTTTTGATAATAAATTGGAAAAGTCAAAAATAGTAAAAATCTCATGAGCTTAAAATTAAAAAATTTTGGATTGTTAGAGTTTCTTATCATTATATCAGCCGTTTATGTTGTAGGAATGTTGATATGGACAGCGAGTACAAGGCCTGAAGTTGAAGCTCGTGCAAATTTAGTAAAAGAAAATCATAAAAAAGTTGTCGATTTTATTAATGGCGAAATTAATAATTGCGGAAATAATGATGAGGGGAAAATAACTGTTTGGGGTGATCCATGTAATGCTGAATGGATAGCTGAAAAGGTTGTTAATCATATAAATGATAATCTTAAGATTGAAAATCCATTTTCAGACGACAATAAAGTTAAAACAGACCCTGACCCAAGAATAAAGGCAGAAGGAAAAGCTGGTCAGTCAGTAGAAATGGGTGTTATTTTTGTAATGTCATCAAATTTTCTAGCAGAACCAGGATCAGAATGGATTGTTGGTACTTGTTTTAAATCTCCATGTGTGGCTGCTGGTAATAATGAATTAACTTCTTTATATAGATAGCTAATTATTTTCAATTTCTAAATTTGCACTTTTTAAAGTTTCAATTAGATATTTGTATCCAATTTTAGCATATTCAAAAGGATTTGCTTTTGCAGGATCTTGCTCCGCTTCTACAACTAACCATCCAGAATAATTTTGTTCTTTTAACAAGTCAAAAAAAGGCTCGTAATCAATACAACCATCTCCTGGAACAGTGAAGGCTCCTTCTAAAAAAGCCTGTCTAAAACTATAATCGTAATTTAATGAATTATCTAAAACATTTTTTCTCATATCTTTGCAATGTATATGAATTATTCTTTCTTTAAATTCTTTATAAATTTTCAAACTATCTCCTTTTGCAAATAACATGTGTCCAGTATCTAAAGTTAATTTGACACTACCATCTGTGTTTTCTAATAATCTTCTTGTATCTTCTTCACTTTCAATGCAAGTTCCCATATGATGATGGTAAGCAAGAGGCATGTCTTGATCTTCTAGATATTTTCCCATTTCTGAAATTTTTTTATAATATTTTTTAGACTCTTCTAAATCCATTCTAGGTCTTTTAGACAAATTTATATTTGGATCACCTTGAATAGAACCATAAACTTCGGCAAAAACCATGCAGGGTGCTTTACAATCTTGAAATAGTTTCAATTGGTTTTGAATTTTTAATTTTTCCTCCTCAAAAGTATTTTTTCTTAAATTTGCTCCATACCAACCTGAGCATAATTTTAAATTATATTTATTTAATATAGGAATTAATTCTTTTGATGTTTTTGGAAATTTTCCACCAGACTCTATTCCTTTAAATCCTGCTTCACTAGCTTCAGAAAGACATTGTTCAAGCGAAGTATCACCACCAAGCTCAGGCATGTCATCATTGCTCCAAGCTATTGGGGCTATACCTAATTTTACTGACATAAATAATAGTTTTGTTATGATATTAGATGCTTCAAAAAATTAAACCTAAAAAATTTAAACTTGGAATTGTTGGAGGAGGACCTGGATCTTGGATCGGACATGTTCATAGGATTTCATCTAGATATGATGACAAATACGAAATCGTTGCAGGGGTATTTTCTAGAAGTGTTGATAAATCTAGGAAATTTGGACAAAGTATAGGCTTAGATAAATCAAGATGTTATTCAAATTACAAGGAGATGTCTGAAAAAGAAGCGAAAAGAAAAGATGGTATTAATGTTGTAGCAATAATGACTCCACCATCAAGTCATCAAATTATTGCAGAGAATTTTATAAAAAAAAATATACATGTAATTTCAGACAAACCATTTGCTGGAAATCTTGAGCAGGGAAAAAAACTATATAAAGCGATTAAAAATAACAAAAAAATTAAATATGCGCTGACTCACAACTATTCATCTTATCCAATGGTAAGAGAAGCAAAAAATTTAGTGGAAAAAGGAAAAATTGGAAAAGTTGAATATATCAATGTTGAATATATTCAGGATTGGACAGATGGTAATAAAATTTCAAAAAAAAATTCAAAAAAGGTTTTTAAATGGAAAGTTGATAAAAAAATTGTTGGTGTATCAGCGGTTCTCAATGAAATAGGATCACACGCATATCATCTAGCAATTTATATTACAGGCCTTAAAGGAGAAAAACTGATTGCCGATGTAAGTAAATATTCGAAGGACGTTAATATGGATAATAACGCACAGGTTTTTGTTAATTTTAATAATGGTGCTAAAGGAATTGTATGGACATGTGTAACGGCTAAAGGTGGTGTTTATGGTTTAAGAATTAGAGTATATGGGTCTAAAGGAAGTTTAGAATGGGTTCAAAATGATCCAAATTATCTAAAATTTAATCCAAGCAAAGGAGCAGTAAAGTTTTTAGAAAGAGGATATACAAAGGCAAATTTTTCAAAAAAATTTTCTAGAGTAAAATTTGGTCACCCTGAAGGATATTTAGATGCTTTTGCGAATATATATAAGGAATTTGCTGAATATTTAAAAACAAATACAAAAAAAAGATTTTATTTTCCTAACGAAGAAGAGGGTTTGGAGACTGCTAAATTCATTGATGCATGCAAGAAATCATCATTAAAAAAACAATGGGTAAAAATTTAATTAACGTAGCATTATTTGGTTTGGGAAGAATAGGACTAATGCATGCAAATAATTTAATAAATAATAAAAATTTTAATCTAAAATATATTTTTGATGTTAATAGAAAACTTGCAAAAAAAGTTTCAAAAAATCTAAGTTGTCAAAATATTGAAAGTCCTCAAATAGCATATAAAGATAAAAAAATTGATTGTATTTTTATCTCTTCCACTACATCAACTCATCTTAAATTTATATATGAAAGTATAAAAAGTAATAAAACAGTATTTTGTGAAAAACCTTTAGATTTAAATTTAAAAAAAATTCAAAATTACGAAAAAAAAATAAATAAATTTAATCACAAAATTCAAATTGGATTTAACAGAAGATATGATCCAGGTCATAGTTCTCTAAAAAATAATTTAATAAAAGGCAAGATAGGAAAGCTAGAGAAAATTATTATTACTAGCAGAGATCCGGCTGCTCCATCTATAAATTATTTAAAAGCCTCAGGTGGTATTTTTAAAGATATGATGATCCATGATTTCGATCTAGCAAGATATTATGCGGGTAAAGATGAATTTGTTTCTATATTTGCCACAGGGAGCAATATTTCTAATAAATACTTCAATAAACTTAAAGATTTCGAGCTTGCTACGGCAATTTTGAAAACAAAAAATGGTGTTCAATGTATTATTAGTAATTCAAGACATTGTAGTTTTGGATATGATCAAAGAGTAGAGCTTTTTGGAAGCAAAGGAATGATTATTTCTGATAATATCAAAGAAAATGAGATTAGTTTGTATTCTAATAAAAGTACGAATGCACGATCAAGCTTTAAACATTTTTTTATAGAAAGATACGACCAGGCATACAAAGAACAGTTAAATGATCTTGCTAAATTATTCAGATCAAATTTAAGACCTAAAAGTGGTTTTATTGATGGAAAGATTTCAATACAAATTGCTGAGAGTGCTATCCGGTCATTAAAATCAAAAAAGTTTGAAAAAATAAAATATTAAAAATCAACTTTAGGTTGAATACAACCTGCTTCTTTACAATCTAAATAAATTTATGTTAGCTTTAATGTTTAAAAGTTAACTTTTATTTAAGAGAGGAAATTAAAAATGAAAACAATAAAAAACTTTATATTAGCTGTTGCTGCATGGGCAATGATGTCTGTATCAGCATTAGCAACTGATATAATTGTTGTTTCACATGGACAAGCTAATGACCCTTTTTGGTCGGTAGCTAAAAATGGAGTTGATGCAGCTTGTAAAGATATGGGAGTATCTTGCAAATACACTGCGCCTGGAACTTTTGACATGGTTGAAATGGCAAAACTAATTGATAACGCTGTATCACAAAAACCAAAAGGTATTGTAATTACTTTGCCTGATGCAGCTGCATTAGGAAAATCTGTTAAAGCAGCAATAGCTGCTGGTATACCAGTAGTTTCTATGAACTCTGGTTCTGATGACTATGCATCATTAGGAATTAGTGCACACGTAGGTCAAACTGAATTTGAAGCTGGCGTTGGTGGCGGACAAAAAATGAAAGCTGCTGGAGGAAAAAAAGCTTTATGCGTTAACCACGAAGTTGGAAACGTAGCGCTTGATAGAAGATGTGCAGGTTTCAAAAAAGGTTTTGGTGGATCTGTTGATATTCTTGGAACATCGAATGACCCAACTGAAATTCAAAAAGCTGTTGCTGCAAAATTAGGTGGCGGATATGACACTATTCTAACGTTAGGAGCTGGTTTATCTGGTGAAGCAGCACTAAAAGCTTTAGAAGCTGCTGGTAAAGTTGGAAATGTTAAATTAGGAACATTTGATATGTCACCTAACATGTTAAAAGCTGCTGCTGCAGGTAAAGTAGAGTTTTTAATTGACCAACAACAATATCTACAAGGTTATTTGCCAATAGCTATTTTTGCTCAGTACATGAGATGGGGAACAATGCCTGCTGGTGTAGTTATGACTGGACCTGGATTTGTTACTCCTGATAATGCTGCTAAAGTAATTAAATGGGCAGCTCAAGGTTATAGATAAAATCTATATTTAAGGCCTGACTAAATTTTATAGTCAGGCCTTTTTTCAAAATATAAATGTCATTAAAATCAAAAAGTATTTCATCAAAAAGTAGTCTTAATGAAGACGAGCGTCTAAAAAAAATATCACCACTAAGAGTTTTATTGAATAGGCCTGAGTTAGGTGCATTAGGTGGCTCAATACTTGTATTTATATTTTTTGGAATCGTAGCTGGCGATACTGGTATGTTTAGCGCCTATGGAATGCTTAATTTCCTCGATGTTTCAGCTAATTTAGGAATTATAGCAATAGCAGCAGCGATGTTAATGATTGGCGGTGAATTTGATTTGTCAATTGGATCAATGATTGGCTTTGCTGGAATTTGTATTGCAATTCCTGCGATTTACTGGGGTTGGCCTTTATGGATGAGTATAGTTTTTGCTTTCGCTATGGCAGTATTGGTTGGATACTTTAATGGCATAATGGTTGTCAAAACTGGTTTGCCATCTTTTATTGTAACACTCGCAATGCTTTTTATTTTAAGAGGTTTGACATTAGCAATAACAAGATTGATTACTGGTAGAACTCAAGTTCCAGGACTAAGAGTATTAATTGAAGATGATCCATTAGCTTGGCTATTTGCTACAGATACTTTTAAATGGCTTTTTACTTGGTTGGGATCATTAAAATTGATTGAACTAAGAACCGATGGAACTCCTCTTGCAACTGGAATACCTCCATCAGTTATTTGGTTTATTGCATTAACTTTGTTTGCAACATGGATATTGATGAAAACAAGATACGGTAATTGGATCTTTGCATCTGGAGGCGATAAGGTTGGAGCAACAAATGTGGGTGTGCCTGTTGGAAGAGTGAAAATAAGTCTATTTATCGGTACGGCAGTCGCTTCTACTATTTTTGCTTGTATTCAAGTATTAGATGCAGGTTCTGCAGATACTATGAGAGGTACTTTAAAAGAACTAGAAGCTATTGCAGCTGCTGTTGTGGGTGGTTGTCTCTTAACAGGTGGATATGGATCTGCAATAGGTGCTGCTTTTGGTGCAATTATATTTGGGACTGTATCTATGGGAATATTTTATACAGATGTTGACACTGACTGGTTTAAAGTTTTCTTAGGAGCAATGATGTTGATAGCTGTAGTGTTTAATAACTATATTAGAAAGAAAGTCACTGAGAGTAAATAATGTCTGACTATCTCGTTCAATTTAATAATATTAGTAAGTTTTTTGGAAAAGTTATAGCGCTTAAAGATGTCACTATGAGATTAAAAAAAGGTGAGATCATGTGCTTACTTGGGGATAATGGAGCAGGGAAGTCGACTTTAATTAAAACTTTAGCAGGTGTTCATAAACCAGATGAAGGAGAAATTATATTTGAAGATAATAAAATTGTTTTTGACTCACCCAAAGATGCTTTAGATATTGGTATAGGAACAGTTTATCAAGATCTAGCGTTAGTTCCTTTAATGAGTGTTACTAGAAATTTTTTTATGGGAAGAGAGCCTCAAAAAGGTATTCCTTTCCTTAAAACTTTTGATGTGGAGAAAGCAAATAAGATAGCAGCAGATAGAATGGGACAGATAGGTATCGATGTTAGAGATCCATCTCAGGCAGTTGGAACTATGTCCGGTGGTGAAAGACAATGCCTTGCAATATCACGTGCTATATATTTTGGAGCAAAAGTTTTAGTTTTAGATGAACCAACTTCTGCTTTAGGAGTTCATCAAGCATCAATGGTATTAAAATATATTGTAAAAGCTGCATCTGAGGGATTGGCTGTAATTTTAATTACTCATAATGTACATCATGCTTACCCTGTTGGTAATAGTTTCACTGTACTTAATCGAGGAAAAAGCATGGGCACGTTCCAAAAAAAAGATATTTCTAGAGAAAAGCTTCTTAGTATGATGGCTGGTGGTGAAGAATTAGACAAACTTGAAGTCGAACTTCAAGAAATGGATAGAATTCACAACAAAAATTAGATATTACGCCATATATCTTTACCATGACAAAATCATTTCCTTTGCTCTTTATATTATTATGGTCATCTGCATTCATATCTGGAAAAGAAATTGTTCAAAACGCTTCTCCATTTGCGGCTTTAGCATTTAGATTTGGGATTGTAACAATTGGTTTTCTCGTATTTGCTTATTTCAGTAATGATAAAATTTTTGGAAAATTAAAAAATATTATTGAAAGTATTTCAACAGGTATTTTATTTCATGGAATTTATTTAGGTGGATGTTGGTATGCATTTTCAATTGGGATGCCAGCTGCAATTGTAGCTTTAATAGTTACACTTCAACCAATTTTAACAAATATTTTATCTGGTCCAATTTTTGGAGAAAAAATATCTTGGAAACAGTGGGCAGGTATCAGTTTAGGTTTCGTTGGTTCTGTCACTGTCTTAGGTATTGATTTTGGAAAAGAAATTCCTCCTTTAGGATTGGTAGCTACAGTCTTAGCTTTATTTGCAATAACGGCTGGAACATTGTGGCAAAAAAAATTGAGTGGAAATTTAGCTTTGTCAGTTAACAATGCATATCAAGCAATTGGTGGTTGCCTATTTAATCTATTGTTAATGTTTATATTTGAAAATGCTTATATAAATTTTACAACTAGCTTTATATTAGGTATGTCTCACCAAATTATATTAGTTTCATTTGGGGCTTTTACTATTCTTATGTTTTTAATCAAAAGGGGTACTGTGGGTAAAACTACTACTTTATTTTTTTTAGTACCTCCTACTTCAGCAGTGATGGCATGGATATTTTTAAATGAACAATTAACATTTACTGACATAATTGGTTTTTTAATAACAACTGTTGGAGTATTTATAGCTACAAGGGATAAAAAAAATGGATAACAATTTTTTTAAAAAAATAAGAATATTAGATGGTGGCATGGGTCAATTATTACTTGAAAAAGGAATGGTATCTATGGGGACCTTATGGTCTGCTAGCGCTTTATTAGATGAAAAATATCATCAAATGTTAGTTGATACTCATCTATCATATATCAACTCAGGCTCAGATGTTATAGTTACAAACACTTTTAGCTGTAGAAAATTTAGATTAATAGAAAATAATGTTGGTAATCAATTCAAAAAATTAAACGAAATTGCATGTAAACTTGCAATCCAAGCTAAAAATTTATCAAAGAAAAATGTATTAGTAGCTGGATCAATTCCAAGCCAAAGAGACACTTATATTACTGATAATCGCGATATCAAATTAATAGAGGAAGATATGTTTGAACAAGCTGATATTTTAAGTGAATTTACTGATTTTTTATATTTAGATGTTATTAGCAGCACTAATGAAGTTAAAGCTGCTCTTAATATATCTAAAAAGTTAAACAAAAAAATTTTAATTGGAATACATTTAAAAAAAAATGGCGACCTACCCTCAGAAGAAAAAATTGAGCAATTAATTGAAATTATTAAACATGAAAATACACTTGGTGTAGTTTGTGCATGTGTTTCCCCAGAAATATCATTATCAGTGTTAGATAAATTTTTTAATTGTAAAGTTCCATTTGGATTTAAAATAAATTTGTGGGGAGTTGATGAACCAGGCCCAATTCAGACATTTAATACAGCAAAACCTAATGAAATTGGAGTAAATCCTAATCAATCTTTAGGAAAAAGAGATAATTTTGATGCAAATGCATTTTATAATTTATCAAAAAAATTCATAGAAGGCGGGGCAACAATTTTAGGTGGGTGTTGTGAGACAAAACCAGAGCATATTGACTCTATATCTTCACTTAAATCATAATTTTTGTATCTGCCTTTCTAACAAAATAAATTCCTACAACTACAGCCAATAAAGATATTAATACCTTGTAAGTTATTAATTCATTTAAAAATATATAGCCTAAAATAATTCCAAAGATTGGGATTAAGTATGAGACCTGAGATTGAAAAATTAAACCATTCTTTTTTAAAATTTTAAACCTTAAAAGCCATGCAACTCCTGTTGGTACTATACCAAGATAAATTACTGACATAGTTGAATTTAATGATGGAGTATTTTCAAATGGAGTTTCTAATAAACACATTAAAGGAAATAAAATCAGGGTTGCCCAAATTAATATTGATCCAGTAACGTTTTCGTTTTTTTTCTTACTAATTTTAAGTGTTAAAACTCCACCTATTACATAACATGTTGATCCTACTAAAATTAATATTGCTGAAAGAAAATTATTTTCATCAATTAAAATATTATCAGAAAATAAATAAACAATTCCTGCAAATCCAATTAATATTCCTATAGTTTTGGCAACATTAAATTTTTCGTTTTTTGTATAAAAGTGACCTAATATAGTAGAGCTCAAAGGAGTAGTAGACATCAAAATTGCTGCCAAATTACTTTGTACAGATTTTACCCCATAAGCAATTAAAAAGAATGGTATAACTAAATTTATTAATCCTATTAACATGAACCAATGCCAATCTTTTGAAAATGCTTCAATTACTATTTTTTTATAAAAACATAAAATTAATACTGGTATAGATCCAAAAAATACTCTCAAAAAAGCAATTGTCATTGGACCGAAAGATTCTGTTGCAATTTTTATGTTAAAAAAAGCAGATGCCCAAATTATTGATAATAATGTTAATAAAATATAATCTGTTAAATTAGCTTTCTTCATTCTGTAATATCTTTCACATCACCTTTTGTAATTTGAATTAATTTTTCATAATTGATCTTAAAAATCACATTAGGATGACCAGCTGCAGCAAAAATATCTTTAAACCTACTCAAAGAATTATCTATAAATATTTGAATTTTATTTATATGACCTACAGGAGATACGCCTCCAATTGTATATCCTGTTTGAGACTTAACTTCGTCAGCAGAAGCCATTCTTACATTTTTTTTTTCTGAAATTTTTTTTAATTTATTCAAAGAACATTTTTTGTCTCCAGATACCAAACAAAGTAAAAAATCATTTTCTATCTTAATAAGTAGACTTTTTACAATTGCTCCAACTTCACAATTTAATGAATTTGCTGCATCCAAAGCTGTTTTTGCTGAGTTTTGTAATTCAACAACTGATAAATTTTCATCAAACTCTTTAAGACACTTCTCTGCTCTTTTAACTGGTTCTTTATTTAATAAAGTCATATTCAACTTATGATTGATAAAAAAGCACTGAAATTATTGGCATAATTATATGTTTAAATTGCATAGGTGATATCCTCATTATATGTATTCTTTATTATAACAATATTGGTAATTAACCCAGATATTTAATTCTACAGGAGATTATATGAGCGCAAGCAAAGTTCTAAAAATGATGAAAGACAAGCAAATTGAGTTTGTCGATTTAAGATTTACAGACCCAAGAGGTAAATTACAGCACTTAACTATGGATGCATCGGTAGTCGATGGGGACATGTTAACCGACGGTGTATTTTTTGATGGATCATCTATTGCTGGATGGAAAGCAATAAATGAATCTGACATGATATTAAAACCAGATTTAAATAGACAAATCGTTGATCCATTCACATCTCATAATACTCTTGTTTTATTTTGCGATATTTTAGACGCAATTAAAAGAAATCCTTATGAAAGAGATCCAAGGGGAATAGCAAAGAAAGCTGAAGCTTATTTAAAGAAGACTGGTATAGGTGATAAAGCTTACTTTGGTCCAGAGCCAGAATTTTTTGTTTTTGATGATGTAAAAATCAAAAACGATATGAACGAAACAAGTTTTTCGATAGATAGTACAGAAGGACCATATAATTCTGGAAAAAGTTATGAAAATGGGAATATGGGTCATAGACCTGGAGTTAAAGGTGGATATTTTCCAGTCCCTCCAGTAGATAGTGCTCAGGATATAAGAGGTGAATACCTAAAAGGTTTAAGAGACGTAGGTATTACAGTTGAAAAACATCACCATGAAGTTGCTCCAAGTCAGCACGAACTTGGAATGCTTTTTGGTACATTAGTTGATCAAGCTGATAATGTGCAATTATACAAATATGTAGTTCAAATGGTTTCACATTCATTTGGTAAAACTGCTACGTTTATGCCTAAACCTGTAAAAGGAGATAATGGATCAGGAATGCACGTACACCAATCAGTTTGGAAAGGAAAAACTCCAGTTTTTTCTGGAAATAAATATTCAGGTTTGTCACAAACTGCACTTTATTATATTGGTGGAATACTTAAACATGCTAAGGCGATTAATGCGTTTTCAAATGCTACAACAAATAGTTACAAAAGATTAATTCCAGGTTTTGAAGCTCCAGTATTGCTTGCTTATTCTGCAAGAAACAGATCAGCATCTTGTAGAATTCCTATAACTCTAAGTAAAAAAGGAGCAAGATGTGAAATTAGATTCCCAGATGCATCAGGTAATCCATATTTAACATTTGCATCTATGTTAATGGCGGGAATTGATGGTATCAAAAATAAAATTGATCCAGGTAAATCCTTTGATAAAGATCTTTACGCTTTATCTGAGAAGGAAGTTAAAAAAGTTCCAACGGTTTGCGGATCATTAAGAGAAGCAATGGAAAGTTTAGATAAAGATAGAAAGTTTTTAACTCAAGGTGGAGTATTTACTGACGATCAAATTGATGCTTATATTGCTTTAAAATTTGAAGAGATACACAACTTTGAACATACACCTCATCCTATTGAGTTTGATATGTATTATAGTTGTTAAATAGTCTTTTATTTTTTAGCTATTTTATTTTTTCCTAAACCTTTTTTAACCACGTAGTTGAGGGTGCCATGTGCGCCCGCTTCTACAGGTTTAATTAAACTTCTGAATAAAGATTTTCTTTTTTGAGTTTTAACTTCAGAGTTAATTAGGTTTTTATGCTCAAAAGTATTCATATCAATGATTCTACCATAGATATGCAATAAACGCAATGCTGATATGCGTATATTAAATACTATATTTTAAAGGATTCTCCACAACCACATCTCTCCGTTTCATTCGGGTTATTGAATACAAATTGTGAGGAAAATTTTTCTTTTTTAAAATCCATTTCTGTTCCAAGTAAATACATTACTGCTGCAGAATCTATAAACACTTTTACACCCTTATCTTCTATTACTTCGTCATTTGGGTTTGCTTCTTTTGTATACTCCATAATATAAGACATCCCTGCGCAACCGCCTGACTTAACTCCAACTCTCACACCTAAAGAGTCTTTTTCAGCATTAGACATAATTTCTTTTATTCTTTGAGCTGCGTTATCGCTTAATGTTATAATTTGTTTTGTCATAAATTTAATTCAAGTTTTGCAGCTTCAGACATCATTGATTTATCCCATGGTGGTTCCCAGACTAAATCAAGATCTACTTTTGAAACTTCTTTTATTTCTAATATACTGTCTTTAACTTCTTTAGGCAAACTTTCGGCAACTGGACAGTTTGGAGTAGTTAAAGTCATTTTAACCTTAACTTCAGAATTATTAACGATAATATCATATATCAATCCTAATTCGTATATGTTAACAGGTATCTCGGGATCATAAATTTTTTTTATTTCAGCAATTACTTTTTCTTTAAGATCCATTTTCAATCCTCTGTTTTTACAATTTGATCAGAATTATCTAATGCCGATGTAAGAGTGTGCCAAGATAAAGTTGCACACTTTACTCTCATAGGATATTGTTTAACACCAGATAGGCTCATTAATTTAGTTTTTTCGTCTTCATTTAAAATATTAGTTTCTAAAGAATCTTTTTCTTTTATCATTCCTAGAAAATCGGTTACAATTTCTTTTACCTCTTTCTCTTCTTTGCCTCTAACCATATCAGTCATAATTGATGCCGATGCCATTGAGATAGCACAGCCATGACCTTCAAATGCAATATCTTCGACTTTTTTATTTTCATTTAATCTGAGATAAACATGAACATTATCACCACATAAAGGATTATTTCCCTTTGCATCTTTATTATAATTATCAAACTTTCCTAAATTCCTTGGATTTTTTCCATGGTCTAATATTATCTCTTGATATAAATCTTTTAAGTCCATTATAAGTTAAAAATTTTTTTACATTTATTTATTGCTTCATCAAGTTTATCAATATCATCTTTCGTATTATAAACTCCAAATGAAGCTCTTGCGGTTGCAGGTAAATTTAATTTATCGTGTAATATTTGACAGCAGTGATGCCCTGCTCTAATAGCTACTCCGTCTTCATCAAGAATTGTTGCAATATCATGTGGATGAACACCTTCAATAGTAAATGATATAACTCCACCCTTTTCTTTTGGATTTCCTATAATATTAACTGAATTATTTTTTCTTAACTTTTCTAATCCATAGTCTAATAGTTCTTTTTCATGTTTCTCGATATTTTGAATACCAATTTTTTCCATAAATTTTATGGATTCATTAAAAGCTATAACTTGAGCTGTGGCCATTGTGCCAGCCTCGTATTTGTTAGGTAATTCTCCATAAGTAATCCCTTCTTTTTTAACCTCATTTATCATTCCTCCTCCACCTTGATATGGAGGTAAATCTTCAAGCCATTTTTTTTTAGCATATAGAACACCTATTCCAGTTGGTCCGTACATTTTATGTCCAGATATTGCATAGAAATCACAATCAATGTCCTGCATATCTAATTTTAAGTGTGGAGCTCCTTGGCAACCATCAATTAGAACAGGTATATTTTTTGAATGTGCTAATTGGACAATTTCTTTGATTGGTAATATTGCACCTGTTACATTTGACAAATGACTTACACTAATTATTTTTGTTTTGTTTGTAATTTTTTTTTCTATAGCTTCTAATGTTACTTCACCATCATCATTAATTTCAGCAAATTCTATTTTAATATTTTTTGCTTTTCTAAGAAAATGCCAAGGAACATAATTTGAATGATGCTCGAGTTCAGTCAACAATACTTCATCTCCTTCAGACAAATACTTTTGACCAAAAGTGTTGGCGACTAAATTTATTGCTTCAGTAGCTCCTTTAGTAAATACGATCTCATCTTTATCTTTAGCCCTAATATATTTTTGAACTGAGACCCTTGTTTGCTCATATAAATTGGTAGCAGCAACTGCCAAATAATGAACACTTCTACCTACATTAGAAAACTCTTTTGTATAAAAGTCATAAATTCTATCTACAACAATTCTTGGTTTTTGAGATGAATTAGCACTATCTAAATATACTAAATCATTATTTTGAATTTTATCATCAAAAATTGGAAACTCTTTTTTTATATCATATATGTTCATTAATTTAATCCAATTATATTTTTTATTAATTTTTTAATTTCTTCATCTGTGATCTTTTCAACAACATCTAGGAGAAAACCGTTAATTAATAATTCTTTTGCAGTCTTTTGATCTAAACCCCTAGACATTAAATAAAAAATAGAATCTTCATCTAAACTACCTGACGTCGAACCATGTGAACATTTAACATCGTCAGCATAAATTTCTAGTTCAGGCTTTGCATTAAATTCTGCTTGTTCATTTAAAAGTACAGCTTTACTTAGTTGATAACCATCTGTTTTTTGAGCTTTAGAATTCACATATATTTTCCCTTGATAGACAGACTTTGAACTGTCATCAATTACACTTTTTATTAACTGATAACTTTTCGTATTTTCGTATAAATGGTTAGTCTTAGTTCTTATTTCGTGGTTTTTATTTTTAGACAATAAGTGTATTCCATTAATAAATGCTGATGAATATTTACCTTCAAGATAACAGTTGACTTCATTTTTTACATAATCTGATCCAGAGGAAAATATAAAAGTTTCAGAAATACTATTTTCTTTTTGAATGATACTAGAATAATCATACTTGATATTTGTATTATTTTTTTTATCTATTTTATAATTCTTAAGAATTGCATTTTTGCTAAGATTAAAATTATATAAATTGTTGATGAAATTCTTTTCTGAATTATCGTCAGAAAGATTAATAATATTTATTGAGCTGTTTTCTTCTAGCTCAAAATTTAATTGAAAATTAATATTAGTATTACTCACTTTCTCATTTGTTATTTGATATATAATTAAAGGCTTTTTGAATGAATAATTTTTTTTTACTAAAATATTACGTATTTTATTAGAAAAAGAATTATTTAGACTTAAAAGAGAATTATCCTCATTTGGGTTTTGGTTAAAATTATCTAATGTCGTTAAATTAATTTTATCACTTTCTTCATATTCAAAACTCAATCGCTCAACTTTACCATTAATAATAACAATTTTATTATGCTCAATTTCCTTTATAAAAATATCGTCATTAACTTCATTTTCAATATTATAATTATTATAAAATACTAGTTCTCCAATATTTTTTTGGATTATCTGATTTATATCTGAGAATTTCCAGTTTTCTAATTTTCTACTAGGAAATCCATTTTTCAAAAAATTATCAAGAGCTTGTTTTTTTAATTTAATCTCTTGGTTTGAGAAATTAGAAGTACTTATAAATTTATCAAAATCTGTTTTTAATTTTTGTTCCATTTAATTGAAATTTTCATATCCTTTTTTTTCTAACTCTAAAGCTAACTCAGCTCCTCCTGATTTAATAATTTTTCCACCCATAAGAACATGCACAAAGTCAGGTTTTATATAATCAAGTAGTCTTTGATAGTGTGTTATTATAAGAAAGGAATTATTTTTTTTTCTTAATGCATTAACTCCATCTGCAACTATTTTAAGAGCATCAATATCTAATCCAGAGTCAGTTTCATCAAGTATAGATAATTTTGGATCTAAAATTGACATTTGTAAAATTTCATTTTTCTTTTTTTCGCCTCCAGAGAAACCTACGTTTAATTGACGATTTAATTTTTCTTCATCAAATTTGAGTTCTTTTGCTTTTTCTTTAACTAATTTTAAAAATTCCAAAGCATCTAGCTCTTTTTCGCCTTTAGCTTTTCTTATTGAATTTAGAGAAGTTTTTAAAAATATATTTGTATTTACTCCAGGTATTTCTAAAGGGTATTGGAAAGCTAAAAAGATACCTCTGTGTGCTCTCTCTTCTGTTTCAAGATCAAATAAATTATTGTTTTCATACAATATTTCGCCTGATACCTCGTATCCTTTTTTACCTGATAGAATATTTGATAAAGTGCTTTTACCTGATCCATTAGGTCCCATTATTGCATGCACCTCACCAGGTTTAATCTCTAGATTAAAACCACTTAATATAGATTTTTCCTGAATTTTTGCATTTAAATTGTTTATTTTTAACATTTAACCAACACTTCCTTCTAAACTTATTCCAACTAATTTTTGAGCTTCTACAGCAAATTCCATTGGCAATTGTTGTAATACCTCTTTACAAAAACCATTAACAATCAATCCTACAGCTTCCTCTTGATTTAGCCCTCTTTGTTGACAATAATGTAATTGATCTTCACTAATTTTTGATGTGGTCGCTTCATGAGCAATATTAGAATTTGAATTTTTATTCTTAATATAAGGTACTGTGTGTGCTCCACACTTGTTGCCCATTAATAATGAATCACATTGAGTATAATTTGTTGAATTAAATGCATTTTTTGAAATATCTACCAAACCTCTGTAGGTCATATCTGATTTACCAGCACTAATACCTTTTGAAATAATTTTACTTTTTGTATTTTTTCCTAAGTGAATCATTTTAGTCCCAGTATCGGCTTTCTGATGATTATTGGTAATTGCAATTGAATAAAATTCACCAATTGAATTATCACCTTTCAAAATACAGCTTGGATATTTCCACGTTATAGCAGAACCAGTTTCAACTTGCGTCCATGAAATTTTTGAATTTTTACCTTTACACAATCCTCTTTTAGTTACAAAATTATATATACCTCCCTTTCCATCTTTGTCTCCAGGATACCAATTTTGCACTGTAGAATACTTAATCTCTGCATCGTCTAAGGCAATCAATTCGACATTAGCTGCATGTAACTGATTTTCATCTCTCATTGGTGCAGTGCATCCCTCTAAATAACTTACATAACTGCCTTTGTCTGCAATGATTAAAGTTCTCTCGAACTGACCAGTATCTGATGCATTAATTCTAAAATAAGTTGATAGTTCCATCGGACATTTTACATTTGGTGGTATGTAAACAAATGATCCATCAGTGAAAACTGCCGAGTTTAATGTAGCAAAGAAGTGATCGGTAATTGGTATAACAGAACCTAAATATTTTCTTACTAAATCTGGATGTTTTTGTATTGCTTCAGAAATAGAGCAAAAAATAATTCCTTTTTCTGTTAAAGTATCTTTAAAAGTAGTAGCGACAGATACTGAGTCAAATACTGCATCAACAGCAATACCATTTAATCTCTTTTGTTCTTGAAGTGGTATTCCTAATTTTTTGTAAGTTTCCAGCAATTTAGGATCTAAATCTTCTAAATTTTTTGGCTTTTCTTTAAAACTTTTAGGTGCAGAATAATAATATAAGTCTTGATAATCAATTTTAGGATATTTTGGCTTCTGCCAATCAGGTTCTTTTAATACTTTTAATCTTTCAAAAGCTTTCAATCTCCATTGAAGTAGCCAGTCTGGTTCTTTTTTTATATTTGATATAAATCTTATAACTTCTTCATTTAAACCTTTTGGGGCTTTAAAACTTTCAATATCTGTCGAAAAACCATATTTATAATCTTTTAAATCTTCTATTTGTTTATCTCTCATTACAATCTATTTTCTGTTTTGTGTATTAGGTCACCAAGTTTTTTTTCTTGAAAGAATACGTTTATATGTGTTTCTAATTCATCCCATAAATTATGGGTTATGCATTTTGCAGACTTTCCATTACATCCTTTCTTTGAGTACTTTTGACATCCGATAGTTTTAACCTTTTCTTCTACAGCAGAAAGGATATCGGAGATTTTAATTTGATCTGGAGTTTTGTTTAGAGTATATCCACCTTTCTTACCTCTAATACTTTTAACAATTTCATTTTTTTTTAATTTTAAAAATAATTGCTCAAGGTAGACTAAGGATATTCCTTGTCTGATAGATATATCTCTCAGTGATATTGGCTCATTATTTTTAAACCTCGCTATGTCAGCTAGTGCCATCACGGCGTATCTGCTTTTGGTTGATAGTTTCATATTTTCCGCAATCCACGGGCTTTATATATACCTGACTAAATTAGTCAAGATTGAGAATATTTAAAATGCTTGCATTTTGTCGCTTAATTTTGATAGAAAAATATAATTTTTTTTTGAGACTGATAATCAATGCCATCTACAGATACAAAAATTTCAGAAATCTTTATACCTGGTCCTGCTGGTAGGCTAGAGGCAAAATATTTTAAAAGTAAAAAAAATACTTCCCCTATTGCTTTAGTGCTACACCCACACCCTCAATATGGAGGTACGATGAATAACAAAGTTGTTGTTGATACTTTTCAAACTTTTGTAGACAACAATTTTTCAGTTTGCAGAGTAAATTTCAGAGGTGTTGGAAAAAGTGATGGTGAATTTGATAATGGTCAAGGAGAACTTGCTGATGCAGCTGCTGCATTGGATTGGTTAGAAAGAGAAAATTTTGATAATTCACAATGTTGGATATCAGGATTTTCTTTTGGTTCGTTAATAGCAATGCAGTTACTAATGAGAAGACCTGAAATAAATAGATTTATTGCTATATCACCACAACCTAATGTATATGATTTTTCATTTTTATCACCCTGTCCAACCTCTGGTTTAATAATACATGGTAAGAAAGACGAGTTAGTTCCTTTTGATGATATAAATGAATTAAATAAAAGATTAAGTGCTCAAAAAGGGATTAAAGTAGAGTTTGATATTATTTCAGAAGCAAATCATTTTTTTTCAAAAGCTGATGCTTCCTTGGTTAAATCTTTAAATAAATATATAAAAAAAGAAACAGCCTTATATTAAAAATTTATTTTGATTTCACCTCCTGTAACAGGATTTAAAACATTAGTCGTAGAAGGATAACTAATTATTTTATTAAGATATGATCTAATTGATAAATATGCAAATGCTTGGGACTCTATAAAATCACCATCTATACTAAATTCATCTATTAGTTTAATTTTATATTTCAATAATTTCTTTATATGATTCACTAACGCTAAATTTCTCCTGCCTCCGCCACATAAAATAATTTCTATTTCGTTATCAAAATTTTTTTTTATATTTTGCGAAATTATTAATGCTGTAAAATATGTTAATGTAGCTACAGCATCTTCAAATTCTAAACCTTTAACAAAACTAAAATCGAATTCATTTCTATCAAAAGAATGCTTTTGTTGTACATTATAAAACTCATGTTCGTAAAATTGATTAACTATATCAATATTTATGTTTCCAGATAACGCTATATCTCCATTTTTATCATAATTTATTCCTTTTGTTTTTTTTAAGTATCCATCAATTAAAACATTTCCAGGACCAATATCTTTTGCAGCTAAAGTATCATTAAAACAATAGGTGTAATTTGATATGCCTCCTATATTTAAAATTATTGTAGGATTATTTATCTTAAATTTATTTATTAAAAGTTTATGATAAACTGGGGTTAACGGAGCACCTTCCCCACCATTTTTAATATCGTTAGCTCTAAAATTATTAATTACTTTTTTTTTTAATTCTTGAGAGAGTAAATTTGCATCTCCCATTTGTATAGAATATCCATCTTTAGGTTTATGAATTATCGTTTGTCCATGAAAGCCAATTAGTTGAATATTTAACTTATTTTCACCAATAATTTTCTTTGATATTTTTGAATGATAAAGAGTTAGATCTCTTTCTAAAGATTTATAAGTGCTTATATTTTCCTCTATATCTGCTCTATTATTTATATTTAAAATAAATGATGAAAGTCTTTTTCTAAATTCTTCAGGATAATTAAAGTACTTATTATCTATTATGTCTAAATTATTTTCACCATCTGATTTGATAATACTTGCATCAATGCCATCAAGAGATGTACCACTCATTAAACCTAGTGTTATAAAAGAATTATCCATTATTGATTATTATTTTTATTTAAATATGTATATTAAAAATACCATTTATGAATGAATTTTTAAAAGAATTTAAAGACAGAGGATATTTTTATCAATGCACAGACGAAAAAGCTCTTTCAAGAAAGCTGAATGAAGAGAGTATAAAAGGATATATAGGCTTTGATTGCACTGCTCAAAGTTTACACGTTGGTAGCTTGCTTCAAATCATGTGCTTAAGATTAATGCAAAAACATGGACATAAACCAATTGTTTTACTTGGCGGCGGAACTACTAGAATAGGAGATCCATCTGGAAAAGATAAAACAAGAAAAATTTTAGAAGAAAATGAAATAGAAAAAAATATAAAAAGTATAGAGAATATACTAAAAAAGTTTTTAGAGACAAAAGATGAAAAAGTGGCTCCAATTTTTGTTAACAACTACACATGGCTAAAAAATTTAAATTATATATCTTTTCTAAGAGATATAGGAAAACATTTTACTATAAATAAAATGTTAAGTTTTGATAGTGTTAAGCTAAGGTTAGAGAGAGAGCAATCATTAAGTTATATGGAATTTAATTATATGATTTTGCAAGCTTACGATTATCTAGAATTAAATAAAAAAGAGAACTGTCTGCTCCAAATTGGAGGGTCAGATCAATGGGGTAATATTGTTAACGGAGTTGAACTCATTAAAAGATATTCATCTAACGAAGTTTATGGTTTAACAACAGAACTTATAACTTTAGCATCAGGTGCTAAGATGGGTAAAACTGAAAGTGGTGCTATTTGGTTAGATAAAAAATTATTTTCAGTTTTCGATTATTGGCAATTTTGGAGAAATACTGATGATAAAGATGTATTAAAATTTCTTAAAATGTTTACAGATTTAAAATTAAACGAGATTGAAGATATTAGCACTCAAGACATAAATGAACAAAAAATTATTTTAGCAAACAAGGCTACTTCTATTCTTCACGGAGCTAATGAAGCTGCGGAAGCAGAAAAAATAGCAAGAAATTCTTTTTCAGGAAATTTAACTGGTGAAAATTTGCCGAATACAAAGATAGATATCTCTCATATTGGTAATGATGTAGTCAATTTAGTCTCAATTATTGATAAAAACTTATCAAAAAGCGAAATAAGAAGATTAATAAAATCTAACGGTATTAAAATCAACAATCAAATTATTTCAGATGATAAATTCATAGTTTCAAATGAACTTATAAAAAAGAATAATTTTATTAAGCTCTCAATCGGTAAGAAAAAACACTACAAAATAGTAATTTAATTTGCAATTTTTTCCAAGGTTCTAGTTATAAATCTTGGAGTTAAAGTTTTTATTGGATTGACAGTGGATTTAAGTTTTTTAGGCGGCCCTTTAATTTTAAAGCTTACTCCAAATACTCCTTCACCAATTTTTTTTCCAACTAATATATCGCCTAACATTGGTATTTTTGAAATTGTTTTGTTAACAGTTGTTGCTGGTACAAGTGTACCCTTCAAGCTAGTTAATTCATCTTTTACAATATAACCTTCCATCATAACTGAAATTGCTGGGCCTATCGCATACATCTCTTTTATTTTAGTGTTATTTCCTAAAGTTTCATAATCCATCTCAAAATCAGTAAATCGTATACCCTCGCCAGTTAGAAGATCAGCTATTCCTTGCAGTGATGCCAATGTAAGAAGCTTTGCAAGAACAGGTACTTCTTGTACTTTAAAATCGATAATCTTTAAATTTGATTTTGTTTTACCCTCATAATTAAGCGCCTCATATATTAATTTACCTTCTTTAAAACCCTTTATAAATTTGAAATTTTTAATGAAAGGTTCTGGCTGTTCGATTTCTAAATTAGTAATTTTTTGTTTTTTATCATTAGTAAAAATGCTTAAAGCAAATTTTCTATTATTATCTAACTTTGCATTTATATTTGAACTAAAAACTTTGTTATTCTTTAATTGTATATCACCTTTAACATTTGATAAATGAGAAAAGCTATCTACAAAATATTTTCCAATATCTAAATAAATATAAGTATTCAAATTTTTGAAACTTGAAAAAATTGATTTAGAGGAATTATCTAATAAATTTTTTATATTTTTAGATCCGTCAAATTGACTGCCGGTTAAGTAATAATTGTTGTTAACTTTCTTAAATTCTAATTTATTTTCTTTCCCGTTTTTGTTGACTATATCGATTTTAAATAAATCTAAACTTTTAATTTTATCGTTTTTTCCTATTTCAAGATTTTCAACATTTATACTTTTTTCTTCTTCATTTAAATCTATATTTTTAAAAATTATTTCATTATTATCTTTGTAAATTCCATTCATATTCAGATTAGATTTTATATCTGCTTTTTTTCGATAATCTAATTCTTCAATATCTATTTCTGCGCTATCTAGGTCTAAATCTAAATCAAAAAAGTACTTATTATCTTTTTTTTCAACCTTTAATGATAAATTTTCATTTATATTATTAATTGAATATTTGCTATTTAAGTTAAATTTAAATTTTTTATTTTGATAATCTAAATTTAAATGACTATTACTAAATTTAATTTGATTTTTGAAATCACTAAAATATTTCTTTATTCTCTGTGATTTATAATCAATTAAAATACTTTCAGATTTTAATTTAGATTTAATACTTAAATTTTGAATTTCATTTTTTTTATTTAATTTAAAATTTATTAAATTTTCCGATGAGAATATAATATCTTGGTCTTGAAGGCTAAAGTTTTTAAATTGAACAAATTTTTTAAATTCTTTAGAGTTGATTATACTTTTTGTATTACTTAAATCTATATTTACTAAAGCATCTTTGTTTTGTTTTTTTTTATAAATTATATTAATTAAATTTTTTGTTTTATTATTATTGTTATTATTATTTTTAAATAAAAACTTGCTATTTAAAACAATTTTTAATTCATCTTTAATGTAATTAATTATAATATTACCATTTTTAAAATATATGAAATCTTGATATTTTGATTTAGTGAATAACTTGTCAAAATTTAATTTTGAAATAATACTTAAATCTTTAATTTTAAGTTTTTTATTAATTTTAAAAGACAATTCATTCTCTGAGCTTAAATTTATTGGACTATCATCTATTAAATCTAAATTAATATTTATAAATTTTCTGTAATTATTTAAATTAATTTTAGTCTCATTTGTTTTAAAATTTCCTGAGATTTCGAAATCATTATTAATTTTTTTAATTCTTATTTTTTCTGAAGCAATGAAGAATTTATCAAATGATAATTCAATATCATTTAAATTTATTACATCCTGATCTACTAAAAAATCAAATTTAATATTTTCAATTTTTGATTGGTTAGGTAATTTTATTTCTGCATCTGTTACATATCCATTTATAATATATTTAATATTTTTGGGATTATTTTCGTTGAAATTTATATTGGAAATTATTTTTACTTTTCCCTTTTTGATTTGTTTTAAAATTAAATTTCTAGCTAAATTAAAGTCATATTCATTTATAAAATTAGTAAATTGATTAATATCGTTTTCTTTGGAAATTATTGATATCTCAGAGATTGGGTTTTTATTGCTAATATAATCAAAAATATTTAGATCGAACCTTATATTTTCTAAGTCAATGTTTTTTTGATTAATTGCTATTTGGGGGTCCAGGGTAAAAATCTCGAATTCAAAATTAGATGGATTTAATTTAAAATTTACTTGATTTAATTTTAATTTTATCTTTGGATCAATCTCTTTAACTTTTTCATTTATTAAACTATTAAAATTATCCGTTCTAATACCTGAAGTTGATAGAAATATTAAAATTGCGACTAAGATGGTTATTATTGAAATTAAAATTATAGAAAATATTTTACGCATTTAATTTATATAAAGAACTTTCTAAAAAATTATCTATTTCTCCATCTAATACTTTTTCAGGACTAGAGCTTTCAAAGTTAGTTCTATTATCTTTTACCATTTTGTAAGGGTGTAATACATATGATCTAATTTGATGACCCCATCCAATCTCTGACTTTGAATTTTCAAGATTTTCATTTTCTTTTTCTTTTTTTTTTAACTCATAGTCATAAAGTCTTGCCCTTAACATATTCATGCAAGTTTCTTTATTTTTGTGTTGTGATCTTTCATTTTGACATTGTACCACAATTTTTGTTGGCAGGTGTGTAATTCTTACTGCACTATCTGTTGTATTGACATGTTGACCTCCTGCACCACTAGATCTGTATGTATCTATTCTTAAATCTTTTTCTAAAATTTCAACTTCAATATTTTCAGATATTACTGGGTATACCCAAACACTGGCAAAACTTGTATGTCTTCTAGCACCAGAGTCAAATGGAGAAATTCTAACAAGTCTATGTATTCCTGATTCATTTTTTAATAATCCGTTAATGTAATCTCCACTTACTTTAATAATTGAAGATTTAATGCCAGCTTCATCGCCTTTATGTTCACTGATAATTTCAATTTTGAAATTTTTTTTGGTTGCCCACTTCATATACATTCTTCTTAACATATCAGCCCAGTCTTGACTTTCGGTTCCACCAGCACCTGCGTGAAATTCTAAATAACTGTCAAATGTATCATTATCATTTGATAGAAAACATCTTATTTCAATTTGTTTAATTTTATTAAAGAGTATTTTTATATTTGAGGTTGTCTCTTTAATTATTTCATCGTTATGTTCCTCAATAGCTAAATCATAAATATCAAATAAATCTTTACTTTCATTTGATGTTATCTCGTAATTATTTAATAATTTCTCTAAATTAGTTTTTTCTCGTAAAACTTTTTCAGCATTTTTTTTATCCTGCCAAAAATCTGGTTTTTCTATTAAATTTGATAAATTAATTATTTTTTCAGAAATCTTAGTCTTTTCAAAGAAACTCCTTAATTCTTTGATTTATTTTTTCTATTTCTGATTTAATATTTAATACTTCCTGATCCATTAATAAAATTTTAATATATTTGTTGTATTTAATCTACTATCAAAATTGTTTGATATATTATCTAGTTTATTATCATTTTTTTTAAATGACTCGATTATGGCTAACTTGGTTTTAGGATTCGCTTTTTTTCCAGTTTTTGCATCTATGACCATCATATTTATATTGTTTGCAACTTTAAAAGGTCTTGCATTAAAAGTATTTGCTGTTTTTTTTATGAATTCTTTAAATACTGGCATTGCTGTTTTTGAGCCTGTTTCGAATTTACCTAAACTCCTTGGATTATCATAGCCAATGTACACTCCAACCACTAAATTTGATGTAAATCCTATAAACCAAGTATCTGTATTTTTGTTTGTTGTTCCTGTCTTGCCAGCTAATTCAAGTTTTAATTCTCTTAAACCTTTTCCAGTTCCTCGTTCTATAACACCTTTCAACATAGAGGTAATCTGATAGGCTGTTTGTGGTGAAAAAATCTGTTGATATTTATTTTTAATAATTGGGTTACTAGTTCCGTCATATGAAATTAAATCACAATTTTCGCAGAATCTTTTTTCATTATTAAAAATAGTTTTTCCTTCACTGTCTTGAATTCTATCAATTAATATTGGATTAACTAATTTTCCGCCATTCAAAAAAGAGCAATAAGCACTTGTGATTTTTAACAAAGTCGTTTCAGCAGAGCCCAAAGATACCGACATAAGTTCATCTGGATTTTCATAAATATTTAATTTTTTTGAAAAATTTATAATTTTATCTATGCCTAATTCTTGAGCTATTCGGACAGTCATTAGATTTCTTGATTTTTCTATGCCTGTTCTTAGTGTTGAAGGTCCGTAAAACTTTTTGCCGTAATTTTCTGGTTTCCACATTTTTAAATCATTTCCTTGATCTAATACTATGGGTGCGTCTAATACTAATGTTGTTGGTGAAAAATTATTTTCTAATGCTAAAGCATATATGAAAGGTTTGAATGCAGATCCAGGCTGACGCTTTGCTTGAGATGCTCTATTAAATTCACTTTGTTTAAAACTAAATCCGCCTGACAATGCTAATACTCTTCCACTATATGGATCCATCACAACAATGCCTCCGTTAGCTTTTGGAAGTTGTTTTAAACTATAGTTTCCATCAGATAATTTCTTGACATAAATTATATCACCAATTTTAAATAATTTTTTAAATTCCTTTCGTGTCCAATCAATGTCATTAAAATAAATTTTTCCATTATCATCATTTTGTGTTTTGATGTCGGTTTCAAATTTGTTAATTCTAGTAACAACAGCCAACTCCCATCCTAAAGATTTTTCTAAATTTAAGTCTTTAAGATCATCTTTCCAATTTTTGTATTTTTTTATATTTGATAGAGGACCTCTCCATCCTTTTCTCTTGTCAAATTTTTGTAATCCATTCCTGAGTGATTCTGTGGCAATTTTTTGTAATTCTAGATCCAAAGGTGTCTTGATGTTAAATCCTTGTTTATATACTTTATCATATCCATATTTATAAATTACATCTTTTCTTACATCTTCAACATAATATCTAGAATCTTCTAGGTAAATTCTTTTTCTCTTTTGCAATTTAATTTTTGATTTAATTAATTTTGAGTGTTTTTTTTGATCAATAAATCCATTATCTAATAAATTATTTAATACTAAATTTCTTCTAAATTTTGCTAACTCCTTATTTTTATATGGATTATATTTGCTTGGTGCTTTTGGAAGAGCGGCTAGAAGAGCAGCCTCTCCATAATTGAGTTCACTTATTGGTTTATTAAAATATCTTAAACTAGCTGATGCTATACCATAGCTACCCTCGCCAAGATAAATTTGATTTAGATATAGCTCTAGAATTCTTTTTTTTGATAAAACACGCTCAATTCTAAAAGCTAATATTGCTTCCTTTATTTTTCTATCAATACTTACTTCATTAGTTAAAAGAAAGTTTTTTGCAACTTGCTGGGTAATAGTAGAGGCACCTTCTAATCTTTTTGAGTAAAGTAGATTAAATATGTTATTTTTAATTGCTCTTACTACTCCTTTGGCATCTACCCCTGGATGGTCAAAAAAGTTTTTATCCTCCGCAGATAAAAAAGCATTTATCACGGTTTGAGATATAGCAGAATATGGAACAAAAATTCTTTTTTCAGATGAAAAATCGCTTACTAACACTCCATTTCCTGAATACAGCTTGCTTGATACTGGTGGTTTATAATTTTTAAGATATTTGTAATCTGGCAATTTATTGGAATAAGTCCAAAGAATAGATATTATTGATAATAATATTAGAAGAGATGACAATAATCCAAATATTAATAATCTTTTAAAGAACTTTTGCATTTTAGTTTAAATATCTGGCGAATTTGTTATTCTTAAGGCACAGAATTTATTAAATTAACTTATGAAAAAATCAGCAATATTATGTCAAAAAATTTATATATCGATGCATCGCATCCTAATGAAACTAGAGTTGTTCTTAAAAGTAATAATCATATCGAAGACTATGAATATGAAAGTATAAACAACACTTTAATTAAGAATAATATTTATCTCGGAAAAGTAAGTAGAATTGAACCTTCTTTACAAGCAGCGTTTGTTGATTTTGGAAGAGAAAGACATGGTTTTCTATCTTTTAATGATATCCAGTCTGATTATTATCAGCTACCTTTAAGCGATTTAGAAAAAATAAAACAAGAAGAAGAGAAGGTTCGAGAGGAACTTTCAAAACAAAGTGAAAACATAGAAGATAAAATTCTTGAAGGTAAAGAGGAAATTAAAATTGATGATCCTGTTGAAAAAAAAGAGGACGATGAAAAAGATAATATAAATACTCAAAAAAAATTTCCATCAAAAAGATATAAAATCCAAGAAGTAATAAAACCAAATCAAGTAATTTTGGTTCAAGTGTTAAAAGATGAAAGGGGTTTAAAAGGAGCAGCGCTTAGTACTTTTATTTCCATTGCTGGAAAATATATAGTCTTAATGCCTAACACAGCCAAAGGTGGGGGAATTTCTAGAAAAATATTTAATCCAGGAGAAAGAAAAAAAATTAGAAATATATTAAATGAAATAACTATTCCAAAAGAGATGGGAATTATAGTTAGAACAGCAGGATCAAACAAAACAAAAAATGAAATCGAGAATGATTTAAAAAATTTAATTCAAGTTTGGGATCAAATAAAAGATAACGCATTAAATTCAATTGCCCCATCTTTAATTCATCAAGAAAGTGATATTATAAAAAGATGTATAAGGGACATGTACGATGATGATACTCAAAATATATATGTTGAAGGAAATGAAGGATATCAAAAAACAAAAAATTATTTGAAATTAATGATGCCAAATCAATTAAAAAAAGTTAAAAAATATAGAGATAAAGTGCCCCTTTTTTATAAAGAAAATATAGAAAAAAAATTATTTGAAATTTTTGAGACAGAAGTGAAACTGATTTCAGGTGGATATTTAGTAATAAACCCAACTGAGGCACTAGTATCAATAGATGTAAACTCGGGAAAATCAATAAAACAAAAAAATGTTGAAAGCACTGCTTTTGATACAAATATCGAAGCAGCAGAAGAAATTGCAAGACAAATAAAAATAAGAGATTTATCTGGATTAATAATAATTGATTTTATTGATATGCTTAGTTTCAATAATCGAAGACAGGTTGAAAGAAAATTAAAAGAGAAATGTAGAAATGATAGAGCAAGAATTCAAATTGGTAGAATAAGTAATTTTGGATTACTAGAAATGTCAAGACAGAGATTAAGAGAAAGTAATGTCAAATGGCATATGAAATTGACAGATGAAACCTTTGTATTGAAAATACTTAAATTAATTGAAATAAAATCATTAGAACATAATGCAAAATTAGTAGAATTAACTATTAACGATAAAATTGAAAAACATATTACTGATCACTATGACGAAGTAGTTAAATACTTTGAAAAAAAGTATAAAGCTAAAATTCATTTAAACACAAATAATGATTTAAATTTAGAAGACTATATAATTGAATTCAAATCAAAAACAAAAAAAGTATTAGATAAAATTGAAAAAGTTGAGAAACTTGAAGCTTTAAAAATTGAAAACAGAAAAGATGATAATATTGCTAAAAATAAAGAGAGAAAGATATTTAAAAAAAGGAAGTTCAGGAAAAAATTTTACAAGAAAAAAACTAAATAATTCCTTTATTTGTAGTTGATGCAGATCCAAATAAATTTGGATTAATTCTTCCAGATAAATATGATTTTCTTCCAGAAATTACTGCAAGCTTCATAGCTTCTGCCATTTGAGATGGATTTTTAGCTTTTGCAATTGCAGTATTTATTAAAACACCGTCACATCCTAACTCCATTGCAATACTAGCATCAGAAGCTTGTCCAATTCCAGCATCAATAATTAAAGGTAATTTTGTTTGTTTTCTAATAATTTTAATATTAACTTTATTTTGTATTCCAAGACCTGAACCAATTGGAGCAGCAAGAGGCATAATTGCAACAGCACCTGCATTTTCCAATCTTTTTGCCATTAATGGATCATCATTGCAATAAACCATTACTTTAAAACCCTCTTTTGTTAATAATTCAGTAGATCTTAAAGTTTCAATCATTTCAGGAAAAAGGTTTTTTTTGTCACCTAATACCTCTAATTTTACTAATTTCCATCCACCTATTTCTCTTGCTAATCTTAAAGTTCTAATTGCATCTTCTGCCGTAAAACATCCGGCTGTGTTAGGCAAATATGTTATTTTATTTGGATCTATATAATCCATTAATCTAGCTTTATTCTTATTAGATATGTTTACTCTTCTGACTGCAACTGTCACTATGTCTGCACCAGAAGTCTTAATAGCTTTAGCACATTCACTGAAGCTTTTATATTTTCCAGTTCCAACTATCAAGCGTGATTTAAAGATCTTATTTGCTATCTTAAATCTTTTGTCAATCATTATCCACCTCCGATAAAATGAACAATTTCTATTTTATCACCTTTCTTTAATCGAATTTTAGAAATTCTATTTTTGTCTATAATTTTTTTGTTTAGTTCTATAGCTATTTTATTTAATGGCATTTTTAATTTTGTAATCAAGCTCTTAAGTGTAAATTTAGGAATTATTTGCATTTGCTTGCCATTTACAGTTATTTTTATTTTATTTTTAATATTCATATATTATAAAGAATTCGTGAGTAAAATATTAATCATTAACGGTCCTAATCTTAATCTAATAGGTGAAAGAGAACAATCACAATATGGTAGCAAAGATTATAAATTCCTAGAGGATATTTGTGAGAAAAAATCTAAAGAATTAAATTTAACTCTTGAAATGAAACAATCAAATGTTGAAGGAGAAATCGTAGATATTATTCAAAGTGCCAGAAACGAGTTCGATGGAATTATAATTAATGCAGGTGGATATAGCCACACATCAGTTGCAATTAGAGATGCACTGGATATATTTAAAGGCAAGATAATTGAACTTCATATATCAAATGTATATAAAAGAGAGGAATTTCGTCATAAATCTATAATAAGTGGTGTTGTTACAGGAATAATTTGTGGATTAGGAATAAATGGATATATTTTAGCCATAAATTCTATGCATGAGATGTTAAATGAAAATAAATAAAAATATAATCAAGGAGCTTACAGAATATTTAAATGAATTTAATCTTACAGAGATAGAATACACTGAAAAAGATATAAAAGTTAAAGTATCAAAATCTTCTGGATCAAATTTAGCATCAATTAAAGAAATAAAATCAGAAATAAAAACAGAAAATATTAAAATAGATAATGTTAGCGGGACTGAAGTTCCATCGCCTATTATAGGAACAGTTTATTTAGCACCAGAACCTGGTGGTAAAAAGTTTGTAGAAGTCGGTAAAAAAATTAACAAAGGTGATACAATAATGATTGTTGAAGCTATGAAAACAATGAATCACGTACCATCTCCAATAGCAGGTACTGTAAAAAAAATTTGCGTCGAAGATGGTCAACCTGTTGAATATGGACATACCATAGCGATAATTGAGTAATAATGTTCAAAAAAATTCTTGTTGCAAATAGAGGTGAGATAGCTGTTAGAGTTATAAGAGCCTGTAAAGAATGGGGTATACAAACAGTCGCCATTCATTCTGATGTTGATAGAAATAGTATGCACGTTAGATTAGCTGACGAAAGTATATGTGTAGGTCCACACCAAGCAGCAAATAGTTATTTAAACATTCCTGCCATAATGTCAGCTATTGAATTGACAAATTCTGAAGCTGTTCATCCGGGATATGGTTTTTTATCTGAAAATTATGAATTTGCAAAAATTCTTGAACAAAACAAAATTAAATTTATTGGTCCATCGTCTTCATTAATTAAAATGATGGGTGATAAAATTGAAGCAAAAAAAATTGCAAAAAAATATGGTCTTCCAGTAATTGAAGGATCTGAAGGTGGAGTATCTGATTTTAATGAGGCAAAAAAAATATGTAACCAAATTGGATATCCAGTGTTGATAAAAGCAGCTGGCGGTGGTGGTGGAAAAGGTATGAAAGTTGTTACAAAAGAAGATGAGTTTGAAAACTTATTTTTGACTGCAAAAACTGAGGCAAAAAAATTTTTTGGTAATGATGAGGTATATATTGAAAAATTTTTTCAAAATCCAAGACATATCGAAGTTCAAGTATTGTCTGGTAAGAATAGAACTATACATCTTCATGAAAGAGATTGCTCTATTCAAAGAAGACATCAAAAATTAATTGAGGAGACACCCAGTCCTTTACTAAATGATCAAATAAGAAAGGATCTTTTTGATAAAACTGTAAAAATGGTAAACCAAATTGGATATGAAGGTGCAGGGACAGTAGAATTTATTTTTGAGGATGGAAAATTTTATTTTTTAGAAATGAATACAAGAATACAAGTTGAACATCCAGTAACAGAAGTAGTAACTGGAATAGATTTAATAAAAGAGCAGATTTGGATCGCATATGATGGCAATACTGCCTTAAAACAGGAAGATATTAAGCCAAGAGGTCACGCAATTGAGTGTAGAATAAATGCTGAAGATGTGAGTAAAAATTTCCAACCCTCACCAGGAGAAATTACCATGTGTCATCAACCTTCAGGTTTTAGAACAAGGGTGGATGGAGCTATATTTCAAGGCTACAGAGTAACTCCATATTATGACAGCATGATTTGCAAAGTAATATGTCATGGAAGGAATAGAACTGAAGCAATTCAAAGAATGCGAAGATCCCTTGATGAATTTGTTATAGAGGGCATTAAAACAACGATAGACTTGCATAAAATACTTTTAAATCACAAAAAATTTTTAGATTCAAATTTTAATGTGAGTTGGCTTGATAAAGAAAAATTACTCTAAGAATAACATTTTTTTAACCAAATATCATACACTGGGTGATCAAAAGGTCTAATTGATGGAGACGAAGCGAATGTCCAATCATTAAAAATGAAAACCTTGTTGTCATCTTTGTTTACTATATCTCTTACTTGCATGTATGCTGTGACTTCCGGATCATCATCAAATTTTGAATTATTACATTTAAGAATGTTTATAGATAGATTTTTAAATTTATATTCCTTTCCAACCTCAATCTCTATAATTTCACTCTGAGAGTTTACTTTGTCTAATATTGTTAAAACAGCATAATTTTCTGTTCTTGTGTTATTTTCACTTAAAGAATTGGTCATTAACAAATAATAAGAAAAAAAAACAAGTATAAAAACTTTAACTTTTCCAAGAAGTATATTTTTTATTTGAAGCATTTTTACTTTTGTTTTTTTTTGGATGATAGGAATTTTCTGTTCCTGTTTGATTTGGCATATGCTCTTTTTGCCAACTATATTTGTCTAATTCGTGACTGTTTTCAATTTTATTTCCTGTATGATGAATCCAAGAATACCATTCGCTTGGTATTTTTGATGCTTCAACTTCCCCGTTGTAAATAACCCATCTTTTTCCTGACTTGCTCTCGTAATATTTGTTACCTGAATTATCTTCGCCAACTAATTTTCCAAATAAAATTGTATTTAGTCTTGTGCCAAATGTTTGTTTGTTCCACCAAGTAAAAATTTCTTTAATCATTTTATTCAAATTATTTTCAATTTATAATTGTAAATTTACAATTAGACTATAATCGAAAAAAGTATATATATAAATCTTACCAAGATTCAATTTACAAATAGGATTAAAATGGCAAAATACTTAGTAGAAACATATTATACGTGTAGTTTTAAAGTATCTCATTATTTAGATGATATAAATGAGGAAAATCTTAACAATTTAGAGAAAAATGACGATGGTAAATTCGAAATTATTGATGTCAAATTAGATAATAGAAAAACAAAAAACCTTCAAGATACTAAAAGTAGTAAAGTCGAAATTGTTTCACAATCAATTAGTAATAAAGATATTAAAAGTAGTAGTAAATCCAAACCAATTGATGAGAATTTTAAAAAAAATATAACTGAAAATATAGGTAAAAGATTTAGTATGCCTGATAGAAGAAAAGGTTATATCCAAAAAGCTTCAATAGGTGATCATAAAGTATATTTGCATACTGGTGAATATGAAGATGGCAAAATAGGAGAAATTTTTATCGATACCAGTAAAGAAGGTGAGTTAGTAAAGGCTCTAATGAATAATTTTGCAATAGCAATATCATTAGGTCTTCAATATGGAGTTCCACTAGATGAATTTGTAAATGCATACTTAGATACAAAATTTGAACCTTCTGGTAAAGTTTATGGAAATGATCGAATAATGAGTGCAAGTTCAATATTAGATTATATTTTTAGAGAGCTAGCAATATCCTATTTAAATAGAGAAGATTTAGCTCACACCCCATCTATAGCTGGTAATTCTGACACAAGTGAAAGTCAAGAAAGTGAAGATCAGAATCAATTAATCAAGCTTGTAAAAGATATTACAAGTAAAGGATTTGTTAGAAACGATTATAAAAAGAAACTGGTGGATTTATCAGATATTAGAATAAATCTTAAAGGAAAAAAATAGTTATTTTTTTCTTTTTGAAATATAAAGTTCTTTTAGTTGATTTTCGTCTACTTCTGATGGTGCATTCATCATTAAATCTTGTGCGTTTTGATTCATTGGAAACATAGTCACCTCTCTAATATTTTTTTCTTCTGCTAATAACATCACGATTCTATCTATTCCGGGAGCAATGCCCCCATGGGGAGGTGCTCCATAGCTTAAAGCATTAATCATGCCACTAAATTTCTCATTCACTGTTTCCTCAGAGTAACCAGCAATTTTGAATAATTTATACATTAAATCAGGTTTATGGTTCCTGATAGCTCCTGAAGATAATTCAATGCCATTACACACAATATCGTATTGAAAAGCTTTTAGTTTCAGTGGTTCTGAAAGATCTAAATTATCAATATCACCTTGTGGCATTGAAAAAGGATTGTGGCTAAATTCGATCTTTTTTGTATTTTCATCTATTTCAAACATTGGATAATCCACTACCCAACAAAATGAGAAAACATTTTCATCAATTAAATTCAACTCATTTGCTATTTTATTTCTCGCATTACTTAATAATTTCTCAACTTCAGATTTATTTCCACAAGACATAAATATTGTATCACCTACTTTAGCATTCATATTTGTCATTATCTCTTTGATAGACTCTTCAGAAAAAAATTTTCCCACAGGTCCTTTAGCGCTCAATTTGTCAGAATTTTCTATAGAAAAATATGCAAGACCAGATGATCCTTCATCTTTTGCCCATTTATCAATTCCGTCAAAAAAACTTCTTGGTTTTTGAGATGTATTTTTTGTAACTATTCCTCTAACTATCGATCCTTTACTTACTAATTTTTTAAATATTTCAAAGTTAACATCGCCTCTTTTAAAAATTTCAGTAATATCAGCTATTTCCAAAGGATTTCTCAAATCTGGTTTGTCAGAACCGTATTTAAGCATAGCCGTATCATAAGGAATCCTGGGAAATTTTTCATGGAGTAACTTTTTAGATGAAAATTTTTTGAATAAATTTACAAATAACTCCTCAACTATTTTGAATACATCCTCTTGTTCTACAAAAGACATTTCCAAGTCAAGTTGATAAAACTCACCTGGACTCCTGTCCGCTCTTGCGTCCTCATCTCTAAAACACGGTGCAATTTGAAAATATTTATCAAAACCAGATACCATGATTAATTGTTTAAATTGTTGTGGCGCTTGAGGTAATGCGTAAAATTTACCAGGATTTAGTCTGCTTGGTACTAAAAAGTCTCTAGCACCCTCTGGGCTAGATGAAGTTAATATAGGTGTTTGATATTCTAGAAAACCATATTTTTGCATTTCAGATCTAATGAATGAAATAATTTTGGATCTTAAAATAATATTATTATGAATCTTATTTCTCCTTAAATCTAAGAATCTATACTTTAATCTAATTTCTTCAGAATATTCTTGATCTGAAAAAACAGGTAGTGGTAATTCCTTAGTTCTTGCAAGTATTTTAAATTTTTCAATTGCTACCTCAATTTCTCCAGTATTTAAATTTTTGTTAATTGTATCTTTTTCTCTAGCTAAAACTTTACCTTCAACTTGTAGTACAGTTTCTAACGGAAGCTTTTCTATTTCTTTAAATATTTTTTTACCCTCATCAATTACACATTGAGTTAGTCCATAGTGATCTCTTAAATCTAAAAATAATAGATTTCCATGATCTCTTTTTTTATTTATCCAGCCTGATAACTTTATTGTTTGATCTTTGTTATTTAAAGTTAGTTCTCCGCAAGTGTGTGTCCTATATTTACTCAATTTATTATCTCTTTTATTATTTTAAAGTTAATAGATTTCTTTTTCTTTAAACTCAATTCATCAATCTTATATATAAATTCATGCATTTTACTATACGATCTCGCAATTCTTTTTATAATATAATCTATAATTTTGTTATCCAATTTAATTTGCCTATCAGAAAAGTTTTTTAAAATTATTGCATAAATCAACTCATCATCTGGCTGTTCAATTGTAGCGATAATGCAGTTCTTTAATCTTGATAATAAATCTGGGAGTGTGAATTTCATTGTATCTATTGGTTTTTTTGACGAGATTAATAAATATTTATTATCCTGTTCAACTAAATTGAATATAGAATAAAGAAGTTTTTCGTCAAAACTTTCTTCTAGGTCTTCAATTATTATACTGTTTGAAAGTTTAATTTTTTTTAAAATCTTATCTTCGATATTGTTGCTATATAAATATAAAGCGTTACTTTTTTTTTTAAATATGTGTGATAAATGTGTTTTGCCAGAATATTTTTCTCCAGCTAAGTTGACAATTTTTTTTCCCCATTTAGGCCAGGCCTCTATAATATTTTTTGCAAAATAATTACTTTTAGACACATAGTAATCATTTTCATCAAAACTTTCAGTAATTCCAAAGTCTAAGAGTTTTTGATCTAATTCTCTCATTCTATATTCCAAATATTATTAGATGAATTTATATTTATATCATTCACTTTTAAAGTATTTAGAAATTTTTCAGGATTATTATTGTAAGTTATTTTATATATAATATCTTCACTACTAATTTTTTCTATTTCATATTCATATACAAAATCTGATTGATTTAATATATTTTCTAATTTCTCAGAAATTATGAAATTGCTGTTTTTTACTGAAATTTTTATGGGTATTGAAATTGAGGTATTGATTTTATTAACTAACTTCCATTTGTCTTCATATAAATTTTTTAAGTTTAAAATAATTTGATCTAATAGTTTATTATCTTCATAATTGATGTTTTTTTGATCTAAATTAAATTTGAAGTTTGAATTTGAAAAACTAATTTTGGAAAATATTTGTAAATTTTTTTTATTTTTATAAAATATAACAGTAAAAATATTTTCGAAATTATATTTATTTGTAATCTCAGATAAATCATTGTTTTCAATATTATTTTTTAATTTTTGAAAAAGACGAAAATTTTCAATATTTTCATCTGGTAAATTATAATTTAATAAGAAATAATTTTTATTAACATTATTCCAATTGTTATAAAAATAATTTTGATCAAAAAACTTAATTTCGTTACTTTGTGTATCAATTAAAATTGGGATAAAAAGCACGTCTGTATCTTTTGGAATAGAGGAAATAACATTTTTTTCTCTAATAAATGATAATAATTTTTCTTTGTCAAACTTAACCTCAAAATCAACCTCATAATTATTGTCTACAAATTTTTCATTTTTGATGGAAAAATTATCTATCAATGAATTAATTTTATTGCTTGGTACATTTTTAAATAAATTTTTATCTTTACTTTCTACAATTCTAAAAATTAATGTTTTAAATCCTTTTTTGAAACCCTTTTTTATTACTTCATCTTTGTTAAAATTTATGTCGTATTGTTCTTTAATTTTAATATTTTTAACTGTGTAATTGTCTGCAAATACTATAGCTGTGGAAAACTTGATAAAAACTAAAATGAAAAGTAAAAAAAAAAAGTATAAGTAAATATTAATTTTATTTTTGATTAAAAACATAACTTAAACATGGGATTGAAGAATTTTACATATGAGAAAAGTGGTGTAAGCATAAAAAAAGCAGATAAATTTATTAAATTTATATCCTCAAGCACAAAAAAATCAAAAAAAAGTGGTAAATTTAAGAATATTGGAGGTTTTGGAGCGCTTACAAAACTGCCAAGTAATTTAAAGAATCCATATCTTGTAACTAGCACAGATGGAGTTGGTACAAAAATTGAAGTTGCAAATATGCTGGGTAAATTTGATACAATCGGAGTGGATCTTGTGGCAATGTGTGTAAATGACATTATAGTTCAAGGAGCGAAACCTTTAGTTTTTTTAGATTATATATCTGTCGAAAAAATTGATACGAAAAAGCTAAAAAATATAATTAGAGGAATAATTAAAGGCTGCAAATTAGCTGACTGTGAATTAGTTGGTGGAGAAACTGCAGAAATGCCTGGAACATATTCCAAAGGTAAATTTGATATTGCAGGATTTTCTTTAGGCTTAGTAGAGAAAGACAAAATATTATTAAATAAAATAAAAGAAAAAGATTTAGTACTGGCAATACCTTCCAGTGGTCTCCACTCAAATGGATATTCCTTAGTAAGACATATTATAAAAAAAAAGAAAATTAATATAAAAAAAAATTCATTTTTAAAAAAAGAATTATTGGTACCAACTAAAATATATGTAATGCATGTATTAGAATTAATTAAAAAAAAGTATTTGAATGCTTGTGCAAATATCACTGGTGGTGGATTAAAAGACAATATTGAAAGAATAATACCAGATAATTACTGCGCTGAAATAAATTTAGAAAAAATAAAAACATTAAAAATATTTAGATGGCTTAAAAGTCAAGGTGTTAGCGATCAAGAAATGCTAAAAACTTTTAATTGTGGTGTGGGTTTTTGTTTAATAGTAAAACGTTCAAACTACAAAAAAGTAATTAGATTATTTCCAAAAGAATATAAACCTTATGTCATTGGAAAAATTACAAAAAATTCAGAAAAAGTAAAATTGAGTGGAAAAGTTATCTGGTAAAAAAAATACAGCAGTTTTAATAAGTGGTAGAGGTAGTAATCTAAGATCACTAGTTAAATATTCAAAAACGAAAAAATCTTTAATTAGAATTGTTCTAGTTGTCTCTAATAATTTTAGTGCAAAAGGATTAGATTATGCAAATAAGTCTAAGATCAATAATGTCTTTATTAAAGATTCTAATAAAAAAAGTTTTGAAGATCGTTTGTTAAAATTATTAAAAAAGAATAATGTTGATTTTATTTGTTTAGCTGGATTTATGAAAATACTATCAGGTAGTTTTGTAAGAAAATTTAATAAACCTATACTTAATATTCACCCTTCTCTTCTTCCTAAGTATAAAGGCCTAAATACACACAGTAGAGCAATTCAAAATAAAGACAAATATTCTGGAGCTACAGTTCATATCGTCAATGAGAAATTAGATTCAGGTAAGATTATATTACAAAAAAAAGTAAAAATTCTAAAATCTGAAAGTGTAAAAAGTTTAGAAAAAAAAGTTTTAAAAATCGAACATAAAATATATCCAAAAGCAATTATAAAATTATTTGCTAGTGATTAAAAAAAAAATCTAGTTCAATCTTAGCATTTTCAAGACTGTCTGAACCATGAACGGAGTTTTTATCAATTGATATACCGTATTTTTTCCTCAAAGTACCCTCATCTGCGTCAACTGGATTTGTTGCTCCCATTAACTTTCTATTTTCCATAACAGCATTTTCTCGTTGTAAAGTCATGACAACAATAGGGCCTGAAGACAAATAATTGCATAAATCGTTATAAAACGGTTTGGTCTCATGTACTTTATAAAACTTTTCAGCTTCCTCTTTAGATATATGGATTTTTTTTTCTTTTATTATTTCAAATCCTTTGTTTATAAAGTCCTGCTTAATTTGATTTTGAAGATCTCTTTCAACTGCATCTGGTTTAATTATCGATAAAGTTTGCTCAATATTACTCATAGTTATCCTCAATTAATTTATTTAACAATCTAACTCCATAACCAGTTGCACCACCAGAATTAAGCGCTCCTCCATATTTTGAAAATGCCATACCAGCAATATCTAAATGGGCCCATGGAGTTTTATTTATTATGAACCTCTGTAAAAATTGTGCTGCTGTAGTCGAACCTGCTCCACCTACATAATTAATATTTTGCATATCTGCATTTTTTGAATTTATTAATTTATCAAAGTTTTCATTTAAAGGCATTCTCCAAAGTTTTTCTTCAACACTTTCTCCTGCATCAATTAGTTGTTTAGATAATTTATCATTATTTGAAAATAAGCCTGCATACTCAGAACCAAGAGAAACAATTATAGCCCCAGTTAATGTTGCTAAATCAACAATAAATTGTGGCTTAAATTTTTCTTCTGTAAATGTTAAAGCATCTGCTAAAACTAACCTTCCCTCAGCGTCAGTATTTAAAACTTCAATTGTTTTTCCGCTATAAGATTTTACAATATCACCAGGTCTTTGAGCATTTCCACTTACCATATTTTCTACTAGTCCAACTACACCAACAGCATTAATTTTTGATTTTCTTAATGCAAGAGTTTTCATTAGACCAACAACAGTAGCAGAGCCTGCCATATCATAGGTCATATCTTCCATAAATTTTGCTGGTTTTAAAGAATAACCCCCAGTATCAAAACATACACCTTTACCAACAAATGCTAATGGTTTAGATTTATTTTTTGCACCATTCCATTCCATAGTGACCAAATATGATCCCCTGATACTTCCTTGTCCAACACCCAATAAAGCATTCATACCCATCTTTTTTAATTTTTTTTGATCATATACAGTAACTTTTAATCCAAATTTTCTTAATTTAAGTAGACGTCTCGCATATTCATCTGGGTGTAAAACATTTCCTGGTTCAGACACAAGATCCCTAGTTAGAAAAATACCTTCTAGAAGTGAATTTAATTTATTTCTTAACGAATTTGAATTTTTTGATTTTGTCCCAACTATATATAAATTATTATTTTCATATTTGGTTTTATCAGATTTATAAACATTGAATTCATAAGACTTGAGCTGTGCTCCGTGTAAAAGCTTTTCCAACTGAACATTGGTGAGAAAAGATGAACTAGATGTAAAAAATGATCTTTCAATTTTGTTGTTTTTTAAAAAAATATACAATTGTGATCCAAGCTTCTCATAATCTAAAGAAGTTTTAGTCTTCATACAATTTACAAAAATATAATTTTTGTCTTTTATATTTTTAACAAAGAATTTTTTCTCTAAAAATAACTTATCTTTAAACAATGATTTATTCGAAGATTTTAGTATTTTATTTTTGACAGCTCTATCTTTTACTAGAATAATCTCATTATCTATAGCTTGTTTAGGAACTTTATTTACAAAATCTAATTTTAGCTTCATTTTTTTGAAATATTTAATAGATAATGTTGTATATTTATTAAATTTATAATTTCAATGAATAAATTAATATTTCGTAAGTTATATTTTGATATTGTGACTTTTTTTGCACTATCATCTTTAGCTATTACTATCATTGTATGGGTCATACAAGGTGTGAATTTATTGGATATTGTCTCTGAGAAAGGTCATTCATTTAAAGTATATTTTTTATACTCAACTTTAAATATACCTAAAATTTTTTCAAAATTAATAATATTTTCATATTTTTTGAGCCTTTTTGTAGTGATTAATCGTTACCAAGATAACAATGAAATTTTAGTATTTTGGATAAATGGAATAAAAAAGATTTCATTTATAAATTTTATATTTAAAATTTCTTTAGCATTTGTCATTTTGCAACTAACTTTTAATTTATTTATAGTTCCCTATACACAGAATCTGGCTCAAAATTATTTAAAAAACTCATCCATTGATTTTTTTCCAAAACTTATTCAAGAAAAAAAGTTTTCCAAAGTGACAGAAAATTTAAATATTTTTGTTGAAAAATATAGTGGTGATGGAATTTTAGAAGGAATATATATAAAAGAAAAAATTGAGAACAGTGGAAATAAAATAATTATTGCAAGCACAGGGAGATTGAATCAAGCTGAAGACGGATATAACTTTCAACTTTACAACGGAAAAATAATTAATATTAACGATAAGGGTAGCTTTAATTTAGGTTTCAAAGAAACAATTTATTCACTCTCTGATTTAAACTTTAAAACGAGAAAAGAAATAAAACTTGGTGAATCTAAAACATCATTTTTAATTTCTTGTTTGGAGAAGAACCTAATAGATAGAAAAAGTTTAAAATTAAGATGTGGTAATAAAGATACTTTTTTAATGAATGATATTTACGAAGAAACTTTTAAAAGAGTTGTAAATCCAATATATATAATTATACTTTCTTTAATAAGTTCTCTTCTTATACTAAAATCTAAAGACAGTAACTTAAAAAGTATTTTTAAACTTTTATTATTTCTATTTGGGTTTTCAATTATTATATTTTCAGAATTGAGTTATAAATTCATTAATACAATTTTTGAAATTGAATTAATTTTCCTAACATTACCTATTATTTTTGTAATCTTATTTTACTTTTTGATTTTATTAAAAACTAATTTTAAACCAAGATATTTATGATATTGAAAAAATACCAAACTTATTTAGGAAAATTATTTATTGAAAAATTTATTAAAATAAGTCTTATTTTTTTTTGTGTAGTAATTATTATAAATTTTTTTGAAGAAATAAGATTTGCAGAAAAATATAATACTGATCTTTACTATACTATTTATTTATCTCTACTAAATGCACCATCTTTAATATTTGAAGTACTACCTTTTGTATTTTTTGTTGCAATAAAATTTTTTTACTTGGATTTAATTGAAAAAGATGAGCTTAACATTTTAAATTCCAATGGTATCAGTAATTTAAAAATTATTTATCTTTTAATAATTATTACAACAACGCTTGGGATATTTTTGCTCTTGTTTTATTACTCTTTTTCTTCAAGCTTAAAAAGTAAGTATTTAGACATAAAAAATAGCTTCTCAAACTCAAATGAATATTTGGCTGTTGTAAATGATGATGGTCTATGGATAAAAGAAGAAATTGATGACAGGCTATACATTATTCATGCCGAAAAATTTGAGAAAGATAAACTAAAATATCTTACTATAAACGAGGCAACTAAATATTATGAAAGCAAAAGTACTTTAATTGCAGAAACCGCAAATATTAATTCTAATAATTGGCAATTAGGTAACGTATCAATATTGAATGAAAATGGTGAAACTAAGAAATTTAAGAGTTATGTTCATAATTCGTCTTTTGATGGTGAAATTATTTCAAATTTATTCTCAAATTTAAATGCTTTAAATATTTATGAACTTCATAAATTATCAAATAGTTATTTAAAAATTGGATATTCAAATACTGATATTAAAATTCACTTAAATAAAATATATAGTATGCCTTTATTCTACATATTGATGACTATTTTAGGATTTATAATAATTAAAAAAATAAGAGTATTAAACTCAAAATTTTTTGCCATCATATTTGGTATTTTTGTATCAGTGGTTGTCTATTACATAAATTATTTTTCAAGTATAATGGGTCATAGTGGTCTAATTCCTATTGAGTTATCAATCTGGGTACCACTCTTAATACTTTTTTTAATTTGTAATATTGGGTTATTAAAAATTGATGAAAAATAAAAAATTACAAATTACTGCAATTATTTATTTTATTTTATCAGTTAATTTATTTGCGCAAGAAATTAAATTTCAGGCTGAAAAAATGGATATTAAAGATGGTGGTGATACTATTTTAGCATTCTTTTCTAATACATTAATTCCAAGCAAAAAGGTAACTATAAAATCCAATAAAGCAAATTATAATAAAAAAACTGAAGTTATAATTTTTACAAATAATGTAAATATTCAAGATAACTTAAATTCGATATCTATTAAAAGTAACAAAGTTAAATATGAAAAAAAAAATGATATTTTTTACAGTCATGGTGCCACTAAGATTAATATAAAAGATAAATATAAAATAGACTCAAAAAATATTTATTTTGATAGGAATAAACAAATTATTTATGGAAATGAGAAGACATTAATCACAGATGATAAAGCTAATATATATGAGTTGCTAGATACTTTTCAAATAAACTTAATAGAAGAAATAATAACAGCTAAAAATGCCTTAATAAAAGATAAAGACGAAAATAAATATTTGTTTGAAAATTTGATGGTAAATTTAAAAGTTAACGAAATTGTTGGTAAAGAATTAGATATTAATTTTAAGAAATCATATTTCGGAAACGAGAAAAATGATCCAGTTCTTAAAGGGAGGAGTTCATTTTCAAATGATGATGAACTTAAAGTATATAAAGGAGTTTTTAGTACTTGCAACATTGAAAATAAAGAATGTAGAGGATGGGAACTAAATACCGAAGAGTTTAAACATGACAAAAGAAAAAAGATATTTGAATACAAAAATTCTTGGTTAAAAATATTTGATTATAAAGTTTTTTATTTACCTTATTTTAATCATCCAGACCCGTCTGTAAAAAGAAAATCAGGATTACTAACACCATCTTACACTACTTCAGATAGCTTGGGTACTTCAATAAATCTTCCTTATTTTAAAATTTTAAGTGTTGATAAAGATATTACATTCAATCCAAGAATTTATGCAGATAAAAGTTTTCTTTTACAGAATGAATATAGACAAGCTTTACAAAATTCAGATATACTTAGTGATTTTAGCTTTTTGGTTGGTGATGCAGGTACAAAAGGTCATTTATTTTATAATCAGTTAGGCGAAGTGAAAAATGCAAGTTATGAAATAAATCTTCAAAATGTTAGAGGAGACAATTATTTAAAGACGCATAAACTAATTGACACTTCTCCTTTAATTGAAAATGATGGACTTTTAACTTCTAGTTTGAAACTTAATTGGAATTTAGATAACTCTAAATTAGATACATCTTTTACAATTTATGAAGATTTATCAAGAAATTATCATGACAGATTTCAATATATATTTCCAGATTTCAATTATTCAAAAAATCTCGAAATTCCAAAAGAGTACAATGGTAACTTTAATTTCAATTCATATGGTCATAATAAATTATACGACACAAATGTCTCTGAAACTGTTTTAACAAATGATTTTCTTTTTTCTTCTAATAAATTTGTAAATTCAAAAGGTATAGTTACAGATTATGATTTATTGCTAAAAAATTCTAATGACTATTCAAAAAATTCATCAAATTATGATGAAAATTTAAATTATAATTTATTTGGAGTTTTTAAAATTGATGCAAATTATCCTTTGCAAAAAATAGAAGGTGATTATGTCCATTTATTAAAACCAATAGCTTCATTTAGATATAGCCCTAATGGAAATACTGATATGTCAAATAAAGATGTATTTCTAAATTACAACAGTGTATTTAATTTGAATCGTATTGGATCTAGTTCTCAAGTTGAAGGGGGTGAGTCATTAAGCCTAGGTTTAGAATATATAAAAAAAAATAATTTAGGTTTTGATTCAATAGATTTTAAATTAGCAAATGTATTAAAAGCAGATGAAGATCACAATATGCCTTCAAAATCAAAATTAAATAATAAAAGAAGTGATCTTTTTGGAGATCTAAAATTTGGAATTAATGAAAATTTTAATTTAAATTATAATTTTTCATACGATAAAGATTTAAAGTATTCTAATTTAGACCAATTTAGTTTTGATTTTAGTGTTAATAATTTTTATACAAATGTTTCATATTATTCTGAGCATAATGATCTTCCAAACGTAGAAAATATTAAAAATACTAGTAAGTATGAATTTAATGAGGAAAATAAATTAACCTTTGAGATATCGAAAGATCTAAATGAAAATTTTACTCAATATTATGATTTAATTTACACTCATGAAACTGATTGTATTTCCTTAAACCTTAGTTTTAATAAATCATTTTATAATGATGGAAGTTTAGAACCAAGTAAAAGCTTATCATTTTTAATAAAAATAATACCTTTCACAGAATTAGGAGTACCAAATTTAGGCAATCTAGTAGGTCAATAATTTATGTTGAAAGTACATTTTCTAATTTTTTTTTTGATTTTTTTTAAGAGTTCAGTCTCATTTTCACAAATTCAAATAAAATATAAAATTGGTGAAGAAATCATCACAAATGTAGATATTTTAAATGAGAAAAAATATTTAATATTTTTAAGACCAGGTTTAAAAAAATTACCAGAGACTGAAATAACAAAAATTTCTACAAATTCTTTAATTAAAGAAATAATAAAAAAAAAGGAATTAAAAAAAATTTTCAAAGATATTGAAAAAAAAGAGTACGGAGAAATTAAAAAAAATCTTTTTAATTTTAAAAAAGTTAAAAATGAAAATGAGTTTATAGAATTAATAAAAAAAAATAATATCAGCTATGAAAAAATTTTAGAAAAAATAAAATACGAGGCACTATGGAATGAATTAATTTTTAGAAAATTTAATAGTCTTGTAAAAATAGATGAAAAAAAACTGAAAGAAAAACTTATTTTAAAGTTTTCGAGTGATAAAAAGTTTGAATATAATTTATCTGAGATATTATTCGAGGTTGAAAAAAATGAAACATTTAAAAACAAATATAATCAAATAATAGAATTTATAAATTTAAATGATTTTAAAACAGCAGCGTCAAAATTTAGTGTATCAAGTAGCTCAAATAAAGGTGGTGATATTGGTTGGGTGAAAGAAACTTTATTATCCGATCGTTTGGTTAAAATATTAAAAGGAACCAAGAAAGATGAATTAATAAAACCTATAAAATACCCAAATGGGTATTTAATAATAAAAATAAATGAAATAAGAGAAATAAAACAATCATTAAATATTGATAATGAATTAAAAGAGAGCGTTAATTTTGAGAGAAACAAACAATTAAATCAGTTTTCACTATTATATTATAAAAAATTAAAACAAAACACCACTATAAATGAATATTAAATATATAATAATTGTTCTTGGAGAGCCTTATAGTACTTTTTCTGAGATAATTGGCAAATATTTTAAAAAGGTAAAAAAATTTAAAAAAAAAATAATCCTAATTGGAAATAAAAGTTTACTTATCAAACAGCTGCAAAAATTAAATTTAAGTACTTCGTTAAATGAAGTTAGTGATTATCGCGAAGCAAAAAAAAATGTAATCAACATAATTGATATATATTTTGGGTATAAAAAAACATTCTCAAATATTTCGATAAAATCTAACAAATATATTGAAAAAAGTTTTGAAAAATCTTTAGAAATTATAAGAAAAGAAAAGAAAAAATGTGTATTAATTAATGGTCCAATTTCAAAGAAAACTTTTTTAAGAAAAAGATATTCTGGAATAACTGAATATTTAGCTGACAAAACAAATTCTAAGAGTGAAGTTATGTTGATTTATAATAAAAAAATATCTGTATCTCCTTTAACAACACATATTCCTATTAAATATGTTTATAAAAAAATTAATAAATCAAAAATTATTAAAAATATTTTAAATTTAAATAAATTTTATAAAGAATTGTTTCATCAGAAATTCCGTTGTGCAGTGTTAGGTTTAAACCCTCATTGTGAAACTTTAGACAATTTTAGTGAAGAAGATAAAATAATAAAACCTGCAATTTACTATTTAAAAAAAAAAGGAATCAATATTAATGGGCCATTTTCAGCTGATACATTTTTTTTGAAAGAAAATTTAAATAATTATGATGTAGTATTAGGCATGTATCATGATCAAGTTTTAACACCAATAAAAACACTTTTTAATTTTGAAGCTATAAATATTACTGTAGGACTTCCATTTATTAGAATTTCACCTGATCATGGAACTAACGCAAAAATGTTAGGGGAAAAAAAATCTAATCCTGCGTCCTTTTTTTATGCAATGAAATTTGCTGAAAAATTAAAATGAAAATAAAAGCAAAAAAAAGTCTGGGACAAAACTTTTTAATAGATGATAGCATTTTGTGTAAAATTGTAGAAATTGGCAATATATCAGAAAATGATATAGTTTTAGAAATAGGTCCCGGCACTGGAAATCTTACAGAAAAAATTATTAAAAAAAATCCGAAGAAATTTTTTGTAGTTGAGAAAGATAAAAACTTATCAAATTTACTAAAGGAAAAATTTGGTAATAAAATAAATATTGTTAATGATGATATTTTAAAGTGTTATAATAATTTTCTATTTGATACTCCAATCAAAGTATTTGGAAATTTGCCTTATAATATTTCAACAAAAATTTTAATTTCAATGATTAAAATCAATAATTTAGAAAATTTTTTTAAAGAATTTATTTTCATTTTTCAGAAAGAAGTTGCTGATAGAATAATGGCAAATGAAAATACAAAAAATTATGGAAGAATATCTATATTATCATCATGGAGAATGGAGGCAAAAAAAATTTTAGATATATCACCTTCAAGTTTTAAACCTAAACCAAAAGTTAATAGCTCGTTAATTAGTCTAACTCCTAAATCTAAGTTTGATAATTGTATAAATGTAAAACATCTTGAGCATATAACAAACATTTTTTTTAATCAAAGGCGTAAAATGATAAAAAAGCCGATGAAACTTCTTTTTAATGATTTTGAAAATATAGCGAACAAACTTGAACTTGACTTAAATATTAGACCACAGAATATTTCTAAAAAGAAATATTTAGAGATTTCTAATTTTTATAAAAATTTAGTTTAATAAGGATTTAACATGAGTTCCAATATAATTTTTATCAAAAACAATTTTATTTTTTCCATTAATAATTTTCATAATATTTTTATAACACTTCTGTAAATTATCATTTATTACGACATAATCATATTCTTTCCACCTAGATAAATCTTTTTTAAATTCTTTCATTCTTTTTTTTACAGTTTTCATATTTTTATTTTCTCTTTTTGTAAGTCTTTTTAATAATTCTTTTTTTGATGGTGGTAATATAAAAATTGTTACTAGTTTGTAATCTAATTTTTTATTTTTAATTTGACGAGTTCCTTGCCAATCAATGTCAAATACAATATTTTTGCCTTGCATTAGTTCCTCAATTATTAATCTTTTTGAAGATCCATAATAATTATCAAAAACTTTTGCATGTTCTATAAACTCTTTTTTTTTAATTAGTTTTTTAAAATAATTCTTTGAAACAAAAAAATAATCCTTACCATTTTTTTCTTTTGGTCTAGGAAGTCTTGTTGTATGTGAAATTGAAACTGAAAAATTGTTGTTTTTCGAAATTTTTTTAACAAGTGTTGTTTTCCCCGCACCAGATGGTGAGGAGAGTATAAACATTCCACCTTTTTTAAAGCTGGACATTAAGTTTGAAAGTTAGTTTGATTTATTCTCTATAAACTTTACAGCATCGCCGACAGTTAATATTTTTTCTGCGTCGCTGTCTGAAATTTCTGAACCAAACTCTTCTTCAAAGGCCATTACTAGCTCTACAGTATCTAAACTGTCTGCACCCAAATCATCTATGAAACTAGATTCTTCTGTTACTTTAGCTTCATCTATACCTAAGTGATCAGCTACAATTTTTTTTACCTTACTTGAGATTTCTTCTGACATATTTTCCTTATCTATTAAAATTGTTAATAAATATTTATATTACTTTGTCAACTAAAATACATGCCTCCATTAACATGTAATGTCTCTCCTGTAATATAGTTTGACAAATCCGAAGATAAAAAAAGCGCCGCATTCGCTATATCCTCAGGGATACCAAATCTTTCCAAAGATATTTTATCGAGCAATGTTTGTTTAAAATTATCATTTATCTTTTCTGTCATCTCAGATTTTATAAATCCAGGTGAAATACAATTTATTTTTATATTTTTTTTTCCATACTCTAAAGCTAAGCTTTTTGACATCCCAATCAAACCAGCTTTTGAAGCAGCATAATTTGCTTGCCCAACATTGCCTGTGTGACCAACTACAGAAGTTATATTTATTATTTTTCCATTTTTATTTTTTAACATTTTCTTTATAACATTTTTGCTAATTAAAAAAGTTGATGTTAAGTTCAAATTAATTACTCTGTTCCATTCATCTAGCTTCATTCTTATTGTCAAATTATCGTTTGTAACTCCAGCATTATTAATTAGAACATCTATCTTATTGTGAAAAATTTCACTACATTCATCCACAAATTTCTCTATTGAGTTATGCTCTAATATATCAAAATTTTTTGTGGTTACTTTGCTAAATTTTTCTTTAATCTTATCTAATTTATTTTGATTAGTACCAGTTGCAATAATATTAGCGTTACTATTATACAAAGTTTCTAGAATTGCTCCACCTATGCCGCCAGTAGATCCAGTTAATATTACATTAATTTTTTTTAGATCAATCATTTAATATGTTTTTTACATCTTCTAAATTATTTACCTGATTCAATATTACATTTCTATCAATTCTTTTAATTAAACCAGACAAAACTTTACCTGGGCCAACTTCTATAAATTTATTCACACCTAGTCCTATCATATTTTCAACACTTTCTCTCCATCTAACTGGTTTTTCTATTTGTTCTATTAGTAATTCTTTTATTTGCTCAGGGTTATTTTCGGGTTTGGCAGTAACATTAGATATTATACTTGAAGATGGATTATTAAATTTAGTATTTAGAATTTTACTTTTCATTTCTTCTGTTGCTTTACTCATTAAAGGACAGTGAAAAGGGGCACTAACAGGCAATTCAACAAATTTTATTTTCTTTTTTTTTAATACTTCTCCAAATTTCTTTATTGAGCTTAATTTACCACTTACAACGATTTGACCATTGGAATTATCATTTGCTATATAACATTGAAAGTTATTATAGTTATCTTTTATAAGTTTATTTAAATCATTAATTTCTTGACCTAAAACTGCAATCATTCCTCCTTCCCCTTTTGGTACAGCATTTTGCATTGCTATGCCTCTGAATTTAAGTAATTCTATTGTTTTACTAAAATCTATGGCTTCAGCACAACAAAGAGCAGAATACTCTCCTAAAGAATGTCCAGCATAATATTTTGCATCCTTTACATTTAGTTTACTTTCCATCTCTAAAACTTTAAAGATTGAAAAACTTGCTAAAAATATTGAAGGCTGTGTATTTTCTGTTAAATCCAAACTTTCTTTTGGTCCCTCAAGAATAATTTTTGAAACTTTTTTATTTAATATTTCATCCGCTTGCTTAAAATAATCTTTTACATATCCAAAATTATCATAAAATTCTTTTGCCATACCAATTATTTGAGAACCTTGGCCAGGAAAGATTATTGAAAACATAAAAACGTTTATAAATTAAGTGTTTTTTTGTATTGTAATTAAAAATTTATAATAGTATATCCTCAGTTTTTCTATAAAATTTTATGAACTTTTATGAGCATACAATAATAGCACGTCAGGATACCTCTCCTAGTCAAATTAAACAGATACAAGATAAATATTCAAAAATAATTGAGAATAATGATGGAAATATTGTCAAATATGAAAGTTGGGGATTAATGCATTTATCATATTTAATAAAAAAAAATAAAAAAGGAAATTTTTTACACTTTAAAATAGAAGGAAATGGAAAAACAATTAAAGAATTAGAGAAAAATGAAAAAATCGATAAGAATTTATTAAGGTTCTTAACTGTGAAAGTCAAAAAATTAGATTTAGAAACTGACTATTTCAAAAAAACAGAAGATATGGAAAAAAAATAAACTTTATGAAAAGAAAAAATACAAAAAAAAAGAATTCTCAGAATAGCTTTTCTAAATTAAGTGTTTTTCAGAATCAAAAATATAAATTTAAAAAAAAATGTCCATTATCTGGAAAAGGTGCACCAGTTATAGATTATAAAAATATAAAATTGTTAAAAAGATATATATCTGAGAATGGAAAAATTCTTCCTTCTAGAATAACATCTGTAAGTCAAAAAAAACAAAGAGACCTATCACTATCAATCAAGAGGGCTAGGAACCTGGCTTTAATATAATTATGAAAGTTGTATTATTAGAAAACATTAGAAAGATTGGATCTATAGGTGAGATTATTGATGTAAAAAGAGGTTTTGCCAGAAATTATTTAATAGCACAAAAAAAAGCTCTCTTTGCTTCAAAAGAAAATGTTAAAGAAGTTGAGAAGATAAAAACTGAGTTGAGCAAAAAGGATCAAGATAAAAAAAATCAAGCTAAGGAAATTACTGAAAAAATAAAAAACAAAGAATTTGAAATTAAGAAATTAAGTACTGAGAATAAAGAGTTATATGGATCAGTGAAACCTACCGAGATTTCAAAATTACTTCAAGAAAAAGAAAATATTACTGTCAACCCATCTTTGATACAACCAGCAAAAGAAATCAAGTCATTGGGTACTTACAATGTAATACTAAATCTTCATTCAGAAATACAAACTGAAATTAAAATAAAAGTAATAGCGCAAGAAGAAAATTCATAATTATACATTTTTTTCCCCAGTATAAGATTTATTTTGTTATTTTTAATATAACAATTATTATGAGTTGTGTCTCAATCTATAAACATCGTAAAAAGTAAATTAGAAGAATTACCAAATAATATAGAAGCTGAACAGTCAGTTATAGGTTCTGTTTTGTTGGCTAATGAAATATTTGATGATATTAGTATTATAATTTCAAGCAAAAATTTTTACGATCCTATTCATAAAAAAATTTTTGAGGCTTTGGAAAAATTAATTTATAGCGGTTTATTAGCTAACCCTATAACATTAAAAAATTATTTTGAAAAAGAGAAAGCTGACTTAAATATTCCAGAATATTTAGTTAAGATTACTAAATTCTCTACCTCTTCAAGACAAGCAATAGAATATTCTAAATTAATTTTTGATTTATTTGTAAAAAGGGAATTAATAAAAATTTCTGGGGATGTAATTGATCAAGCAAAGTTAAATGATTTAGATATTGATGGTCAAAAAATTATTGAAAATTATGAAAAATCTCTATTTGATTTAGCAGAAAAAGGATCTTTTAGTTCATCATTGATTAAATTTGATGAGGCAATGAGACAAACTATAGAAATGGCTTCAAATGCATACAAAAATGAAGAGGGTATAGTTGGTGTGCCTACAGGGCTTAAAGATTTAGACGACAGGCTAGGAGGATTACATAAATCTGATCTTGTAATAATTGCAGGAAGACCCTCAATGGGAAAAACTGCATTAGCAACTAATATAGCATTTAATGCTGCTAAAAAAATTCAAGAAATGGGAGAAAAAAGTTCTGTTGCTTTTTTTTCTCTTGAAATGTCATCAGAACAACTTTCGACTAGAATCTTAGCTGAGCAATCAAGAATTAAATCAAACGACATAAGAAGAGGTAAAATTTCTGAGGAACAGTTTGATAAATTCATAGAAACATCAAAAGATATATCTGAGCTACCTTTATATATTGACGAAACACCAGCAATAACTATAGCTGCACTCAGTAATAGAGCAAGAAGAATCAAACGATTATATGGTCTCGACATGGTTGTTATTGATTATATTCAGTTGATGAGAGCCTCCAATACTAACAATGGTAGGGTTCAAGAAATATCTGAAATCACTCAAGGATTAAAAGCTTTAGCTAAAGAATTAGCTGTTCCAGTTTTAGCTCTTTCTCAATTATCAAGAGCTGTAGAACAAAGAGACGATAAAAAACCTCAATTATCAGACTTGAGAGAGTCAGGTTCAATCGAACAAGATGCTGATGTAGTAATGTTTGTTTACAGGGAAGCATATTATTTACAAGGAAAAGAGCCTAGACCTGCCACAGTAGAACATGCTGAGTGGCAAGCAAAAATGAATGAGGTTTCACATTTAGCAGAGTTAATTATTCAAAAACAAAGGCATGGACCAACTGGAAATGTTATGCTTGAATTTGAAGCAATGTTTACCAAATTTAAAGATATTCAAAATAATTAAATTAAATTATAAATCTAATAGTTGATGTTGGCCAAATTTTATCAAAATATTGTATTAAAAAAACCAGGTTTCGTTTTAGTTTTATTATTAAGTTGCTTGTGTTTTTTTGGATATTTTTCGAAAAACTTTAGACTTGATGCATCATCTGAAACTTTATTAATAGAAGGTGATCCTGATTTAAAATATTTAAATGAAATAAACGAAAGATACGGTGCTAAAGAATTTTTAGTTCTTACTTACACTCCAAAAGGAGGAATGATAGAAGAAAATTCTATCAAAAAACTTATAAAATTAAAAAAAGAAATTCAAAAACTCACTTGGGTGCATAGTGTAATCACCCTGTTAGATATTCCTTTACTAAACAGCTCCGATGAACCACTAATAGATAGACTGCAAAACTATTCTACACTTAGTTCAGAAGGTATTGATAAAGAAAGAGGATTTAATGAAATATTGAATAGTCCTGTTTTCAGGAATTTTGTAATCAGTGAAGATGGTAAAACATCTGGCATAATAGTTTATTTAAAGTCTAAAGATAAAATAAAAGACTTTAAAAGTAAAAAAGATGAAGAGATATATAAAGATAAATTAAAAAAACAAAATCATCAAAATATTTTAGAAATAAGACAAGTAATAAAAAATTTTAGTTCAACAAGCAAAATTCATTTAGGTGGTATTCCTATGATTGCTGATGATATGATGACATTTATAAAAAATGATATTATTGTTTTTGGACTTGGGGTTTTTTTATTTATAGTTGCAACACTTTGGTATGTATTTAGAAGATTGATATGGATAATTGTACCCATAAGCAGTTGTTTTTTTTCAGTTATAATAATGACAGGACTTCTTGGTCTCTTAGGATGGAAAGTTACCGTTATATCATCTAATTTTATAGCTTTAATGTTAATATTAACAATGGCCATGAACATTCATATCAGCACAAGATATCTTCAACTTTCAAAACAATTTCCGAAGTTAAATAAATTTAAAATTATTTCTTTAACAACGAGTAAAATGTTTTGGCCTATTTTGTATACAGCTTTAACAACTATATTTGCTTTCTTGTCTCTGGTGTTCAGCGAAATAAAACCAATAATAGATTTTGGGTTTATGATGACTTTTGGTCTAATAATTTCATTTCTTATTACTTTTAGTCTATTGCCGACGTTAATTAATTTAATTAATTTTAATAAAGTTTCTTTAAAAGAGGAAAGAGGTACCACCATAACTAACTTTTTTAGTAGCATTTCAGTTTCAAACCAAAATACTATATTTGGAACAACCTTAATAATTATATTTCTAAGTATATTAGGAAGTGCAA
>LHBX01000027.1 GCA_001704065.1 Pelagibacteraceae bacterium GOM-A1
AATCTAAGCCTCTCAGCAACAGCTCCGGATATGATAGTTGCTGCTGTTGCAACAAACATTGCCTGAAATACAAAATATGTTTGATAACCAGCTACCTTGGTTGTAAAAAAATAAAATTTATTACCAAACAAGCCCATCACACTGGTTCCATACATTAATGCAAAACCAAGGCCCAAAAAGTAACTACGGCTATTCCAAAATCTGTAATATTTTTAAGAGCAACGTTAATGCTATTCTTGCTTCTTGATAAACCAGATTCTAAACACATAAATCCAGCCTGCATCAAGAAAACTAAAATAGCGCAAATTAATAAGCAAAATGTATCTAAATTCGCTTGTAGTACAGCTTCTAATCTAAACTCTGTTGCTTTGATAGCTCCCTTACTTGTGAGCTCTAACTGACTTATTTTAGACTGTAGCTTATCAACCAAAATTTGGAGTTCAGCTACAGTCATAAAATTTTTTTTAATCTATAAGTTTTCTTGCTTCTTCAGCGTCTGTAATTATGCTATCAACACTAATTACTTTAACTACTTCAAATCCAGTACCTAAAATTGCATTTTTATATTCATCCTCAGATAAATTTGATTTATCTGCAAAAGTAGATACTGCAACCCCTTCTGGCCAAGAAACATTAACTGTAGCATCAGGACAAGCCTTTTGTAATGCTTCAGTGACCATTTTTTGACACTTGATACATATCATACCATTTACTTGTGCGATTTGCGTTTGGGCTGCAAATAAGTTAGTGCTAAATAATAGAAAACCTATAGTTAAGACTATTTTTTTAAACATAATTTCCTTATTGTTTTTTATAAATCGTATCATTTATACAAAAAACATACAAAATAAATTAGATCAAAATGGGGAAATTATTTTCCAATCGAAATTAACGTTAAATCATCACTTAATTTATTTTCACCTGCAACTTTAACTACTTCTTTTGTGATTTCATTTAGTTGTTTTTTTATGTCCATATTGAAGTTTTTCTCAATTATTTGAATTGATCCATCTATTCC
>LHBX01000028.1 GCA_001704065.1 Pelagibacteraceae bacterium GOM-A1
TTAATTAAAGACCTCAATAAACAACTAGAACAATTAAATGTTCAATCAGTTTTAGCTGATAAAACAAAAAACATAATTAAAGATGAAAATATAAATGGTACTCAAGTTAGATTGCAAAAAGTTCAAGATTTATCTCCAAAAGACCTAAGAAAACTAGTTGATGCTGGTAAAAAAGAATTAGGTGATGGAATAGTAGTTGTATTTGCAAATAAAGATGAGAAAGTTGGTCTTGCAGTAGGTGTAACTGAAAATTTAACAAACAAGTACGATGCAGTTAAATTTGCAAAACTAGGATCTGAAATTATAGGTGGAAAAGGCGGTGGAGGTCGTAAGGACTTTGCACAAGCTGGGGGTCAAGATTTAAATAAAATCGATGAAGCTTTAGAAAAATTAAAAACCTTAATTTAATTTTTGTTTTAAACTTCCATCAATTACATCTAAAAACTGGTTAGTTGTTAAATATTTTGTAGAAGGACCAATTAGTATAGCCAAATCTTTAGTCATTGAACCTGATTCAACTGACTCAACACATACTTCTTCAAGAGTTTTGGCAAATTTAATTAATTCATCATTGCTATCTAACTTTCCTCTGTGTGCCAAACCCCTTGTCCAAGCAAATATAGATGCAATTGGATTAGTTGATGTTTCTTTACCTTGCTGATGCATTCTAAAATGTCGAGTTACAGTTCCATGAGCCGCCTCTGCTTCCATTGTTCTGCCATCTGGTGCCAATAAAACACTAGTCATTAAACCTAATGAACCATAACCTTGAGCAACAGTATCTGATTGAACATCGCCATCGTAGTTTTTACAAGCCCATATATATTTACCGTGCCACTTCATAGCACAAGCAACCATATCATCTATTAACCTATGTTCATAAGTTATGTTATTTTTTTCAAATTCTGATTTAAAATCTTTTTCAAAAACATTTTGAAATATATCTTTAAATCTACCGTCATATTTTTTTAGTATGGTATTCTTAGTTGATAAATATACAGGCCATTTTTTAATTAGACCGTAATTGAAACATGATCTTGCAAAGTCCTCAATTGATTTATCTAAATTATACATTGAAAGAGCAATACCAGGTCCTGGAAAGTCAAATACTTCATATTTTTTTTCATCACTTCCATCTTCCGATGTCCACTTAACTTCTAATTTACCTTTTCCTGGAACTAAAAAATCTGTAGCTCTATATTGATCACCGAAAGCATGCCTTCCAATAATTAATGGATCCGTCCAAGATGGGACAAGTTTAGGAATATTTTTACAAATTATTGGTTCTCTAAATACTGTTCCTCCAATAATATTTCTTATTGTTCCATTCGGAGATCTCCACATTTTCTTTAATTTAAATTCTTCAACTCTCGCTTCGTCAGGAGTAATAGTTGCGCATTTGATACCTACTCCATTTTTCTTGATTGCATTAGCACAGTCGATTGTAATTTTGTCATCCGTATCATCCCTGCTTTTCATTCCTAGATCGTAATACTCAATGCCTAAATCCAAATAAGGTAGAATTAATTTATTTTTGATGAATTCCCAAATTACTCTTGTCATTTCATCGCCGTCTAGCTCGACAATGGGATTTTTTACCTTAATTTTGCTCATTTTTTTGATGTATCTTAATAATTGAATTTATACTTTTTATATACATATTAATCCAGAATTATCAATTGAACGATTATGATAGACAAAATTTTTCCAAAGATTCATAACGAAGGCTATAAATTTATAGTAATTTTCGTAGTAGCAACGATCATTCTATATTTCATTCATGGTTTTTTAGGTTTCATAGGTTTGGTCTTGAGTATTTGGTG
>LHBX01000029.1 GCA_001704065.1 Pelagibacteraceae bacterium GOM-A1
ATTCAGGATAATTTCCTTTCATTTCATCTTTCAATGTATCAAAGATTTTATTGAAAACTGGTTCTTTAGAACCCAGCAAATGAGAATGTCTCATTCCTCTTCTCATTATTCTTCTAAGAACATAACCTCTGCCTTCATTTGAGGGTAATACTCCTTCTGCAAGAAGAAATGAGCTAGCTCTTAGGTGATCTGCAATTACTCTAAAGCTAGATAAATTATTTTCATCTTGTTTTACATTTGTAAATTCAGAAATCGAACTAATTAATTTTTTAAAATGATCTGTTTCATAATTATCATGTGTGCCCTGAAGTAATGCTGCAATTCTTTCTAAGCCCATTCCAGTATCTACAGAAGGTTTTGGAAGATTAATTCTTTTATCTTTTGCAACTTGCTCAAATTGCATGAAGACTAAATTCCATATCTCAATATATCTATCGCCATCCTCATCTTTGGTTCCGGGTAAACCACCTTTTAAATGATCTCCATGATCATAAAATATCTCTGAACAAGGTCCGCAAGGGCCTGTTTCGCCCATTGACCAAAAGTTATCTGAAGTTGCTATCCTAATAATTCTATCGTCGCTAAAACCCGCTATTTTCTTCCAAAAATTGAAGGCTTCATCGTCTTCATGAAATACTGTTACATATAATCTATCTTTATTTAATCCAAAATCTTTAGTAATTAAATTCCAAGCAAGTTCAATTCCTCTTTCCTTGAAATAATCTCCAAAAGAAAAATTCCCAAGCATTTCAAAAAATGTATGGTGTCTTGGAGTGTAGCCAACGTTTTCAAGATCGTTATGTTTACCTCCTGCTCTTACACATTTTTGAGAAGTAGTAGCTCTTTGATAATCCCTTTTTTCTAATCCGGTAAAAACATTTTTAAATTGGACCATGCCTGAATTTGCAAACATTAGTGTTGGATCATTATTTGGAACCAAATTGCTAGACTCAACTATCTTGTGATCATTTTTTTCGAAATAATCTAAAAAAGTTGATCTGATCTCGTTTAATGTTTTTGCCATATTTTGTTAAAATACAGCTTTTTCTATTGATGTCTACACCTCTGAAGGGAAAAAAGGCGCCCTTTCGAGCGCCTTTTTAATAACTAAAAGTTATCTGCTAATTTTTTTTAGTAGGAATTTCTTCTTCTTTTTTTTGAGCCTCTACTTTTTCCTCGCTTAGTGGATTTCCCTCAATTTTCTTTGAGATCACACCAGCTTTTTCTCTGATTGCCATTTCAATTTCAGCAGCGGCTTTAGGATTTTGTTCAAGGTAAAGTTTAGCATTTTCTCTACCTTGACCAATTTTTTCACCTTTGTAAGCGTACCAAGCTCCAGATTTCTCTACGATATCTGCTTTGGCACCTAGGTCTATTAGTTCCCCTACTTTACTAATTCCTTTTCCATACATTAAGTCAAACTCAACAACTTTAAATGGTGGAGCAACTTTATTTTTCACAACTTTAACTCTTGTTGTGTTACCAACAATATTATCTTTATCTTTGATTGCTCCAATTCTTCTAATGTCCATTCTAACTGATGAGTAGAATTTCAAAGAGTTTCCGCCCGATGTTGTTTCTGGACTTCCAAACATAACACCAATTTTCATTCTAATTTGGTTAATAAAAATAACCATTGTATTAGTTCGTGAAATTGAGCCTGTTAATTTTCTCAATGCTTGAGACATCAATCTAGCTTGCAAACCAACATGAGTATCACCCATATCGCCTTCAATTTCAGCTCTCGGCGTTAATGCAGCTACAGAGTCCACAACAAGAACTGACATTGAGCCAGATTTAATTAATGTATCAGTAATTTCTAAAGCTTGTTCACCTGTGTCTGGTTGAGAAATTAGCAACTCTTCAGTGTTTACACCTAATTTCTTTGCATACACTGGATCTAAAGCATGTTCTGCATCTACGAAACCACAAATTCCGCCTGCCTTCTGTGCTTCTGCAACTACTTGTAATGCTAATGTAGTTTTTCCTGAAGACTCTGGTCCATAAATTTCAATAATTCTTCCTTTTGGTAATCCACCAATTCCTAAAGCAAGATCTAAGCTTAAAGATCCAGTTGAGATAGACTCAACATCCATGGCTTTTTGCTCACCAAGCTTCATTACTGAGCCTTTTCCGAAGCTATCTGTAATTTGGCTGATTGCTGCGTCTAATGCTTTATTTTTCTCTTTGTTTTCCAATTCTTTATCTTTTGCGGTTTTCACCACTTTTAGGTTATTTTTAGTCATTTTTTGCCTCTTTTTTTGCTTTTTTTAACACTCGAATCATGAATTTAAATGTACACATTTTGTTCTCATTGGCAATATATTTCTCAAAATAGCTTAAAATCGTTAAATTACTTAAGTTTTAGGTATTCACTATTCAATAAGCCAATGGCTTTTAGAACATTATATTGAGCGATAAGATTATTTCTCTCAGATTCTGCTAGGGAAATTTTTGCAGCCAACAACAAAGAGTTTGATTGAATAACATCAAGCGTTGTTCTTGAACCTCTTTCATACTCTGCAGCTATTCCTTCGTTAGCAATTTTTGCTGCTCTAACTTGAGATCTTACAGAATTTAAAAAACTTTTTGATGCTTCAAGATTTGACCATGCACTTCCAACATTCTTTTCAGTAGTTTTTACTGCATCCTCAAATAATAAAATTTTTCTAGTTTTTAGATTTGTATTCTTGTTTATTTTTGCACGTTTACTTCCACCTGAATAAAATGGCCAGCTAATTGTTGCTTTAAGGGTATCCTTTTCCCTTTGATCATAAGTTGAACTAAAATCTTCAGCATATGATCTTTCTAAAGATAAAGATGCGCTAGGTTTTAAGTCACTTTCAGCAATAGCAATATCCATTTCAGATTGATTTAATTCTATTTTAGCAATCATTATATCTGGGTTGTTCTCTCTTGCTAAATTGATTGCCGTACTAAGTTCACTTGGAACTCCTACAATTGCTCTATTGGTCTTTTTTAATTCATTGGTATTTAAAAGTTTACCAATGATATTTTCATAATTTAATTTGTTAATCATTAATTCACTTCTTGCTTGAGTTAGTTGAGCGCTTGCTTCAGCAAGTGAGGATTCAGTTTGTGATAAATCTGCAGTTTTTATTTGTCCTCTATCTAATCTAACTTTATCATTTTCAAGTTGTTTAATAAGTAAATTTAAATTTTGTCTATTAATCGCAACTTTTTCTCTTGATAAAATTACAGATGTAAAAGCTTCTATAGCACTGTAAAGAACATCCTGTTCTTTTTTAAATAATTTTGCTTTTGAAAGTTCTAAACCTATTAAATTTTTTTCATAATTAAGGTCTCTTCCAAAATCCAATAAGGTTTGCTCTAATTTTATTGATGTTGTGAATGGATCAGAATCGCTAATTGTTGCATCACCTCCACTCTGATTTGTAAGTTTATTTGTTTCTTCAAGGCTTTTAGAACCAGTTAAACTCAAGGAAGGCATATAATCGGCTTTAGATATATTTAGATCTTCCTCAGATGCTTTTATATTTTCTCTCTCAGCATTTAATTGTTTATTATTGTTATAAGTTTCATTTAATGCTTCATATAATGTGACAGCTAGCGATTGAGCTGTTAAGCAAAGAAAACTAACAATTATTATTAATATTTTTTTCATTAGTTGTACTTTACAGAATTAATTTGATGATTAGAATTTAATTTAATGACTATAGATGCGTATTTTGGCGCAGATTTAAACATATTCTGTGTAATTCTCTGGTAAGTTTGCATAAAGTTTAAAACTTCCTTTTTTGTCATAATTTTTTGTTTTGTTTTTTTATTCTTATTTTTTAATTTAAGTTTTTTTTCCTGAATAACTCTCCACTTTTGTAATAAACTAAAATTTTCTGCCCTTAAAAATAATAAACAATCGAGCTTACTATAAAGTTTTTTATATCCTTTTTTTAGTTGGTCATTAACATGTTTTCTCCAGATTAATTTATTATCATCATTTTTTTCCATCGAATTAACACTTTTTTTTAATGTTTTTAATCTTTCAGGTCTTGCTCCAACACACCAACCTTCGAAAATAATTACATCTGGTCTGCCATTTACTTTGTACCAATTTTTTTTTGAAAGTCTGTCATCAATTGCCTTATCGAACTTGGGTAACATAATTGATCTAAATTTTCTAGAGTTTGCTTTTTTAATAAAGCTAGACATATAATTTATAT
>LHBX01000003.1 GCA_001704065.1 Pelagibacteraceae bacterium GOM-A1
GATTAAAATTTGATAGAAGTATTAAAAAAGATGTTTTTAAAACTTTAAAATTATTATGAGGTTAAAATTTTCAAAATTTACAAAAATTAAAAATCCTAAATGCGATTTGATTTTTTTTCAATAAAATCAAAAGTTATATTAAAAATTTTGAAAGGGTTTTTTTTTTAATAGCCAAAAAAGAATGTGTAAGAGGAAATCACGCCCATAAAAAATGTTCTCAATTTTTTATTAGTATAAAAGATACTATTAAAATAGAACTTGATGATGGAGCAAAAAAGAGACAAATTCAACTTGAGCAAGGTCATATAGTAAAAATTAAACCTATGATATGGGTAAAGGTTCATTTGAAAAAAAATCAAATTGTGTGTGTTATTTGTGACAAAAAGTACTCTCTCAAAGAATATATAAGAAACTACAAAGTCTTTAAAAAACTGATATAAGTATTATTTTGTTTCTGAAATAGTAAAAACTCCTAAAGATCCAGTATTCTCTAAAATTGTATAAATTTTATTATTATAAAATTTTATATCTCTTATTCTTTCTCCAATATTAATTATTTCAACGGATTGTAATTTATTAAATTTTTTATTAAGGCTTAATCTTAAAATTACATGGCCATTTAGACTTGTAGCTAAATAACTATTTTTCCATTTAGAATGAAAATTGTTTGGAACTTTTATTATTTCTGAAATACCAATAGATTTTGTAAATGCTATAATTGGTTCTTCAAATCCAAAATCAGCATGGTTTTTCTTAAAATAGAAATCTTTTACTTTTTTATTTTTAAGTCCTGGATAATTTTCTCCATAACTTGAAATAGGCCAACCATAATTTTTGCCATCGTAAAGAATATTAATTTCATCTCCTCCATAAGGTCCATGTTCTGTGCTAATGATTATATTGTCTTTTTTATCATAATATAATCCTTGAGGATTTCTATGGCCTTTAGTAAAAATTTTATATTCTTTATTTTCCACATCGATTAACAGAGTTTTGCCAAATATACTATTTTCATCTTGTGCCAAAGGAACTTCTTTACTTCTATTTGATCTGTAGTCTCCAACAGTAAATAATATCTTATCACTTGAACTGTTAAAAGAATTATAATTACTATCCTTATTGATAACAATCATTCTCCCACCAGACTGATGTCCATTAAATTTGCTTTTATCATTGTTGGTTTCAATACATTCTAGTTTATTAAAAAAAAAGTCTTTAAACTCTAAATACTCAAAATTTATTTCAGCTCTTAAAATTGATTTAGTATAACAATTATCTTTAACTAATCTGTTAAAAGATAAATAAATGAAATCGTTGTGAATAAGAATATCGCTAATACTATTAAATTGTGAAAGTTTATTTATTCGATTTTCATAATCATAAAAGGATTCGTCTTTTATAATGTCTTTTATATTAGATGAAACATTTAATATTTTATTTTGAAATTCTACTATATCTTCAACTGGAACATAACTTACTTCACCAATGCCACTAACTACAAATAAGTTTTTTTTGTAAAATTCTATAAAAGCCACGGCTTTCATGATTTTTCCTGTATAAACATATGAATTAAGCGGATATTTTATTTCATTAAAATTTAAAAATTGAGTTTTATCTATTTTTCTCTCTAAATAACTAGCTTTAATTATTTCTTTTTTTTGCGATAACAAATAAGTTTTCTTTTCTAAATCTAATAAAGCTGGAGTGGCAAAAACTGTTTTTTGAATTTTTGGATATGAATTTATAAAGTCCTTAAATGAGTTATTTTTTAAATAAATAAAATTTAAAAACAAATAGATAATAAAAAGAATTAATATTGATGCCAATATTTTTGCTGAAGGATTTTTTAACATTAGATTTTATAATTAGACATTTTAGAAAAGCTAATTCCATAAATTTTTTTTAGTATGTGAATTACTGCCTCTGCAACAGCTCTTTCAGCAGGTTTACTTTTTGTTACGTAGTCAGCAGAACGCTTAACATGCTCTAGAGTACCTTTTGGTGCAATTGAATAATATGTTTTTTTCATAATTAAATGATCAAAAATACCATCGCCCATATAAATACAGTTTTTGAGACCAAAATGTTTATCTAACCACTTTTCTCTAATCTTTACTGGTAAATACTTTATTTGAAAACCCATATCCTCAACTCTTTTTTTTGAAATTTTAAAACCAATTTTATCTCCTGAAACAAAGTATATTTTCAAGTAGTTTTTTATTATTTTTAAACTGTCATGGTCATCCTGGCCAAAAATTTTAAATTTTTTTCCATATTTATCGTAAATCATTTGTCCATTTGTAATTACACCATCAACATCAAGAATAAAATATTTAGGTTTAATTTTTTTCATAATCCTGAAAATAATTTTTGAGCATATTTATAATAATAAAAGTTTCAGTCTACTTATTTTTTAGAGTTTTAAGATTTTGATCTTCTTGCAACTTCATCTAGTATACTTGGACATTTATATCCAAGTTGGCAAACTATTTCATAAAAAAGCATAAAAGTAACAAGTTCTGATGAATGAAAATATTTTAAGTTAAAATTAATTATATTGGATTTATTTTGGCTGCTCTTTTTTTTATTTAAATTAGCTGTGATTAAAAAATTATCAAAGTTTTTTTGCTTAGAAGACCACTTTAAAGTGTTAACAATATTCTTTGATGTACCTGTTGCTGAAAAACATATTACTAAAGATTTAACTTTTTTATCAGAATATAAATCTAACCATTTTTTAAAAACATTTTCGTAACCTGCGTCATTTGCTATTGAAGTAACATAACAAATGCTATCTAGAGAAAAAACTTTCTTTTTTGTAAGTCTGCCTAGATCAACAGCGGCATGTGTCGCTACAGCCCAATTTCCCCCGTTACCAACAATATAAATATGCTCAGCTTTTTTAAATAACTTTATAAATTTATTCCACTCAGATGTATTGATAACTTCACATAGTTTATGCTCTAAATTTTCAAAATTACACATCGGAGATATTTTTACTAGAGAATTTCTTGTCATTAGCGATCTATAGCAGTTTAAAACTAATTTACAAGATTAGATAATCAAAAATTGATTAATGAGACAAATGTATGCACCTTTAAAAGGTACTTAACAATTTGGATTATTAGGACAAAAATAATTTCAGTATCTCTCTGTAAGTCAATTGTTTATAATACCCTTTTTCAGATTCTACTTTAAAAGATTTGAATTGATCATTTTCGTAAAAATTTAAACTTTCAATTATCAAATCATAACTAGCACCAAAAATTTCTTTATAGATTTGATTATAATTTTTATTTATTGAGCATATTTCAATTTCATTTATTATTTTGCCACTATCCAATTGATTATTTATTTCATGTATAGTTGCATAAATTTTTTTTTCTTTTTTTAATGCTTGATAAACAGGATTTAGACCACGGTATTTGTATAATTTACCTAAATGAAGATTAAGAGAGCCTCTTTTAGGTAATTTAAATAATTCAGGCTTTATTTTTTTTGTATAACTTATTGAAATGATTATATAGGCTGTTTTAGATTTCTCAATTAATTGTTTGTAATTTTTAATAGTTTTTTCTTTTAAAAGTGATTTTGCATCCCTCTTTAAAATAATTCTTAAGATTATTTGAAATAATAATTTATAATTTTTGTATAGTTTTAGATTATAAATAAGAATTAAAATTGATTTTAAATCAAAACTCTTACCAAAAAAATAATGAAAATTATAATCATTATTTTTTCCCAATTTCACTAATAAATCCCTTAAATAATGAGTATCATTTTTGGTCATTACAATTATTTGTTTCATTTAGAAAATTCTATTAAGTTTTTGAAAAAATACAATTAATGTATTAAAAAAATTGAATTTTATTATTAGAGTAGATAGTTGTTATAAACAAAAAAATATTAAATAATAATTTATGAAAGAATTAGCTGTAGTTATACCTGTTTATAATGAAGAAGAGGTAATTGAAAAAATAGTTAATGATTGGACTAAAATATTACCCTCTAAAAATTGTGATTTAATAATTGTTAATGATGGATCAAAAGATAAAACTGAAATAATTTTATCAAAATGTAAAGATAACTATAAAAATTTGATTATAATAAATAAAACTAATGAAGGGCATGGTGCGGCTATTTGTGATGGTTATAAGTATGCCTTAGAAAAAAAATATAGCTATGTTTTTCAAACAGATAGTGATGATCAATTTTTCTCTTCTGATTTCAAAATACTATGGGAAAATAAAGAAAACTCAAATTATGATATGATTTTAGGGAATAGACATAAAAGAGATGATCATTTTTTAAGAGTTTTTTTAAGTAAAGTAATTTTACGTTTAATTTTAAAAACTTTTTTTCGTAAACAAGTTACTGATGCTAATATTCCCTATAGATTGATAGATACAAAATTTCTTATGGACTTTATGAAATTAAAACCTGAAAAATTTATTGCACCTAATATTATTATGACACTTCATGCTAAAAATGTTAAATTCATAAAAATAAGGCATACGAAAAGAAATCATGGTGAACTTCAATGGTCAATAAAAAAATTGTTAAAGTTTGGTTTGATATTGATAAAAGATCTTAGAAATTATTACACGGCTTTAAAAAAATATGAATAAAATTAAAACTGATTTTTTGGTTGTTGGAAGTGGTTTTTATGGCTCAGTAATTGCAGAAAGAATTGCTTCAATTTTAAAAAAAAAAGTTTTGATTCTTGAGAAAAGAAATCATATAGGCGGGAATTGCTATAGTGAGTATGACAAATCTACTAATATAGAATACCATAAATATGGTTCACATATTTTTCATACCTCAAACAAAAAAGTATGGGATTATATTAATTCATTTACAAAATTTAATTCTTACAAACATCAAGTTTTAACAAACTTTAAAAATAAAATTTATCAGATGCCTATTAATCTTGAGACTATTAACTCTTTTTTTAACAAAAACCTGTCGCCTCATGAAGCAGAAAAATACATTAATAAAATATCAAAAAAATATTATAAAAATAAATACGATAATTTTGAAGAAAAAGCTTTATCCCAGATAGGATTAGAATTGTATTCAGCTTTTATAAAAAATTATACTGAAAAACAATGGAATACAAATCCAAAAAATTTACCTGCTAGTATATTTAATAGACTGCCATTAAGATTTAATTACAACGAAGATTATTTCAAAAATTGTATTTGGCAAGGTATTCCAAAAGATGGGTATACTAAAATTTTTAAAGGATTGATAGACAATAAAAATATTAGATTAGAAAAAGAGACTTATAATTTAAATAAAGATTATAAAGTAAAATATATGACTATTTATACTGGTCCTTTAGATAGATTATTTAATTATAAATTAGGAAAATTAAAATGGAGATCTTTATTATTTAAAAAAAAAATAGTAAATGTTAACGATTATCAAGGAACTTCTGTAATAAATTTTCCTGAAAAAAAATTTAGATTTACCAGAATTCATGAACCTAAACATTTGCACCCTGAAAGAAAATTTAAAAATGATAAAACATTAATCATTTATGAATATCCAAAAACTTCTGATGATGAGCCCTATTACCCGGTTAATGATGAAAAAAATAGACTTAGACACCGACAATATAAAAAAATGGCTTACAAAATTCCAAAATTTGAAATAGGAGGAAGGCTTGCTGACTATGCATATTATGATATGGATATGACAATATCAGCTGCACTTCAAAAGTTTGAAAGTATAAAAAAAAATATCTAAATGAAAAAACTTTATTCATTAAAAGATACTGAAAAATTTACTATTGACGAAGTATGGGACATGTATAGAAAATACGTAAATAATAGTCAGGTAGATTTAATTTCAAAATTTGGATTTGGAAATGACATTGCTATTAAGGCTGAAAAAAACTTTATTTTTACTAAATCAGGAAAAAAAATTTATGACTTCACAGGTGGTATAGGAGTTTTAAATCATGGCCATAACCATGAGCGAATTTTAAGAATTAGACAATGGTTTCAAAAAAATAAATTTATGGAAGTACATAAAAACTACTTTTCACCTTATATTGCAGCTTTAAGTTCAAATATAGCAAATTTACTTCCTGAAGATTTAAATATTTCTTATTTTTCTAATTCTGGTTCAGATGCCAATGAAGGTGCAATCAAACTTGCTTATAAATACCACGAAGGAAAAAGAGATTATATTTTAAGTTCAAATATTTCTTTCCATGGTAAAAAACTTGTTACATCAAATGTAACTAACTCTAAAGAAACTAGATATTTTCAATTTCAAGAATTAGTAAAATCAGACAATTTTGAGTTTAATAATTTTAACTCTTTAAAAGATAAAATATTAACATTAAAAAAAAATGGCATATGTAATGTTTATGCAGTTATTTTAGAACCTTTTAGTGCTAGTTCATTACTAAGTTTATCGGAAGAATTTCTACGAAAAACCAGAGATTTATGCGACGAGAATGAAATCGTTTTAATATTCGATGAAGTATATTCGGGTTGGGGTAAAACTGGAAATTTATTTTATTTTATGAATTATGAAGGTTTGATTCCTGACATCCTAACTTCAGGAAAATCTTTAGGTGGTGGTAAAGCGTCAATATCTGCCTACACCTGTAGAGATAAATTTTTTAAAAAGGCTTATGATAATTTAAGAGATGCAACATTACACAGTACAACTTTTAATGGATTGGGTGAAGAAACTGCAACTGCGATGGAAGCAATTAATATTATAATCGAAGAAAATTTTGTCGAGAATTCAAAAAATATTTATGAATTTTTAAATTCTGGTCTTAAAAAACTTCAGAAAAAATACCCAAAAATTATCAAAGATGTAAGAGGGTCTGGTGCATTGAATGGTGTAGTGATTAACACTAATTTCTCTGATAAATATCTTCAACCAATAATATCATTAATACCAAGTAAATTTACTAGAGATGAATACGCAATTAAAAAAATTATAGTTTCTTCATATATATCTCAATTATATGATAAATATAATATTTTAACGTTTTATGGTTCAAATATTGATTTACCTTTGAAAATTTCTTGTCCACTAAATATAGAAAAAGAAAACTTGGATTATTTCTTAAGATCTTTTGAAAAATTATTAGAAGAGGGCACAATTTCAGTTTTAAAAAAATTTATTAAAAAAAACATTTTTTAATTAATGTTTGAAAATAAGATACTTCAATTAATTCACTTAATAAATATTGAGTTTCTAGAGAAACAAAAAAAGGAGGGTTTTAATATTTTTTTCAAATCCATGTTTAATTCTTCACATATTTTTATAAAAATTTCATACGTTATACTTTTATACATATTATTTTTATGTTTTATTTTTATGAAAATTTTTTTTTTAACAGAAAAAAATGAGTTTTTTGTTTTTAAAAAAATTATTAATTTCTTTACTAAATTATATATATTTAGGGACATTCTTAAACTAATCAAAATATACTCAATTATTTTTAATTATGACAAATAACGATAAATATGAAAATAATATAAAATGTGAATATTTAGTTATTGGATCAGGTGCAGGTGGTGCTGTTGCTTGTAAGTACTTGAGTGATCTTGGCAAAGATGTAATTTTGATTGAAGATGGTGATTACCATGAGATCAATAAATTTGCAGGCTCTATATCGGAGTCTTTTTTATATGCATGGAGAAATTCTGGTATTACTCCAGTTTTAAGTAAAGCAAATTTTGCTTTTGGTGAGGGTAGATGTTTGGGTGGAGGGAGCTATGTAAATGGAGGCTTGATATGGAGAACACCTGAGATTGTATTAAATGAATGGTGTAATTTGTTCAATGATAAAACATTCAGCAAGGATAATTTAAAAAAATATTTTGAAATTATTGAAAGTATTCTAGATATCAATCAGGACGAAAAAAAATCCAATTTTGAGAACGCGGAAAGTTTGAAAATAAAAAAGATTGGAGAAAAAAAAAATATAAAAGTGGTCAAAGTTCCTAAATCAATTAATTCCTCAAGAAATGAATTAACTTTAGGTGCTGCAGGGCTTACAAAAAATTCAATTCTTCAAAAATATATTATCTCATCAAAAGAAAAGGGATTGGAAATTTTAACCAATTGTAAAGCTGAAAAATTATTTGTAAAAGACGATAAAATTGCATCTGTTCAAGTAAAAATGAACAACAAAATTAAAAATATTTCTGCTGAAAAAGTAATATTGGCTTGTGGCGCGACTCAAACACCTATTTTAATGAAAAAATCTTTTGGAAACAGATATTTAGATAGTCAAATGAATGTTCATCTCAACCTAAGATTAGGTGTAAAATTTAATGAGAATATTCAAACAAAAAAAGGGGTAATGTTCACAAGACAATTACAAGAATATATGGATGATGGTGTTTTAATAATGCCAACTAGTTTTAATAAGAATAATTTTTTTTCCAGTTTAGTAAAAATGCATAATAAAGATTTGTTTAATATTGAAAAAAATATAGATCAATACGGTAGTTTTATAATACAACTTTCATCATTAAATAAAATTATGCTAAATAATTTTTTTGGAAATACAATTTTATCATATAAATTAAATAATCAAGATCTGATTAAATTAAAGAAATATTTTTTGATATTTTGTAAGTCTCTATTTGATGTTGGAGCAGAAGAAATCCTTCTACCTTTTAAAAAAAATTTCATAATAGATAAAAATACAAATTTGATTGATTTTTTCGATAAATATTTGACCCAAAATAATATTGAAATGGTATCTGTCCATGGAATGTCATCAGCGAAAATGGGAATAAAAAATTCTGAAAAATCAAGATTTGATAGAAATGGTAAGAGTTTTGAGTTTAAAAATTTATACTGTTTAGATTCTAGTGTATTACCATCAAGTACAATTGAGTCTCCTCAGGGGACAATTATGGCAATTGCCAGTCACATATTAGAAAAAATTTCATAAAATATAAAATTAGATGTTTTAAAAAGTATAGTAATGAGTCAAAATATTATAATTAATAGGAAAAAAGTGAAAATTTTTTTAATATTGACTATAATTTATATTTAATGATTTCAAATAATAAAAAAAAAAAAATAAACTTACAAAAAATAAAAAAAAACATCTCAAATCTAGATGTTTCATATTCTCATGAAAGAAAAATAAGATTTTTACTTGATATTAGAGGCTATATTTTAGTTAACAAAATTAGAGGAAATTATATAGAGTTTGGGTCCTTTTTGTCTGAAATGCAAATTGCCTCATTTTTAATATTGAATAAAACAAATTTTATAATTAATTTTTTTGGTGTTGATTTGTTTAAAAAGTTTAATAATTTTAATTCTAATTATATTGGTGTCAAAAAAACTCTAGAAAAAATTTCAAAAAAACTTAAAATTCTTAAACTTGACCTGTCGATTAAAAAAAATTTTAAGAAAATAAATATACCAATAAATATTTCTGTAATTGATTGTAATGAGAAAGTAAGTTTAATTAATTCTCTTGAGCACTCAATAAAGAATATTGTTAATGGTGGAATAATTTATATAGATGATTATTTTATTCTAGATAAAAAAAATTTATTACTGAGGCCATTTATAAATAAGTTTCTCAAAAAATATAAAAAGAAAGCGGAATTTTTTAAAACATATCCCCCATTTGGGATTGCTGTTATAATTTTAAATAAATAATTTCAATTAAATTTTAGAATTAAATATATATTTATTTAATTATTTTTTTATTTAATAAATATATACTTCTAGCAAATTTTAAATCATCTAAATCATTTATATCTATCGCCTCTATTCTATCAACTTTAATCATATATGGTTTTGAACCTATTCTTGAAAAATTTTTTTTAAATTCTTTTTTTGTTATTCCATACAAACAAGTTGTGTCCTTAAAAATTGGCATTAAATCCTGACTTCTTTTTAAAATTTTATCGTTATGATTTACTGGTTTATCATTATACCAATACATTGATTTATCAGAATTCACTGTAAATACAGAATTGTATTTTTTCTTTTTTAAAACTTTAATTGCTTTTTTTATTGTCTCAGCTCTAATGAATGGACTTGTAATGTGAATATGAAAATAAAAATAAAAGTGAGGTTTTAATTTCAACCATCTTTTCATCAGGTCATTACCTGTTATATATGTGTTTGTAAATTTTTTTGGCCTTAACAAATAATTTAATTTTTTCCTTTTACAAAAACTAATAATTTCTTTAGAGTCTGTATCAACGACGATTTCGTCAAAACTTTTTTTGATTATAATTAATTTATTTAATAAAATCTGATATAATTTAACTTTTCCTATTTTTTGAAAATTTTTTTTTTTAATACGTGAGCTATGACTTTTAATTGGTACAAAACATATTGTTTTTTTTTTAACTATTTTCAATTTTTTTGTATATATGAGAATAAATTTTAATTAATTAATTTAGTTTATATAATTTGAGAAATATAATTACAATATAAATAAATAATATTTAATGATTTTTTTTAATTTAAAGAGTCAAAAACAAAATTCTTTCAATCTTATTGATAATATTTTTAATTATTTTCCGTTAATTATAATTATAATTTTATGTATCTCATATTTATTTATAAACAAAAGTTTTACTGCTTTTGAACATAATACTCTTTCATTTAATGCTGGCTTAGAATTTTATAACAATAGAGAAAATATTGACTTTATTACTTCATCAATTTTAGAGAGTCCAAAAATTACAATTATCCAATTTGTAAACTTTTTTTTCAATGATTGGTACTTCGGAACTTATTACTTCAAAGTTTTTTTAAATTTAAATTTATTTTTATCTATATGGTTTTTATATTATTCAATAATTAGATATAATTTTGAATATGATAGCAAATTGTTAAATAATAAAATTAATCTTACAATAATTCTTTTTTTTCTATTATTTTTTTTAGGAATTTTTCGTAAATTTCATGGATATGGTAATCAATTAAGTCCACTTGGATGGGGAGGCATTCAGTACTTCAAAGACTTTAGCGCTATGCTTCTGTCTTTCGTTGCTGGTGCATATGCTATTTGTTTCTCTTTAAACAAAAAAAAAATTATTAACTTTACTACAATTATTTTATTTACTTTTTCGACTTTTATTCATCCGGCAGTGAGTGTTTGTAACTTAATTCTTTTATTCATATTATATGAAAAAAAATTTAATTTTAATTACTTTAAAAATTTTTCAATTTTTATTTTTTTTTCCATATTACTACCAATTATTTTTTTAAAAATTTATGTACCCGCAGACACGGGCATTAGTGGTAAAGAATTTTTTGACATATATGTTAAAGAAAGACATCCACATCACTATCTTGTCTCAGACAAAATTCTTAAAATAACCTATCAAAATGGGAGTATAAACCTTCATTCTTATTTAGTTTGGATATTTTTATTGTCATTTTTATCTTTTTTTTCTTTTATTTTTGCAAAAAAATTTTTTTCAATTAATTTATTAATTTTAATTATATTTATTATAATTCCTCTGTTTCAATTTATATTTGTAGAAAAACTTAATTTAAAGTTATTTACTGAATTAGGTATAACAAGATTTACTTCATACATATCATTAATATTTTTTTTTCAAATTATATTGAACTTTTTAAATTTTATGGAAACAAGAAAAAAAATATTTAATGATAATAAAAATTTTTCTGATAAAAAAGAATTAAGTATAACTAAATATATATTTTTAACGATAATAATATCTTTTTTTATATCTAAATTAACATTAGATCACCCACTTAATGATAAAAACTTTTTGAAATATCAACCAATTACCTCCTGGGTTAAAAATAATATAAAAAATGATAAGGAATTTTTTATAGAACATGAAGATTTAACTTTTGTAAGTTTTATAAGAGTTTATGGAAAACAAAAAATATTTTTTAATGAAGAACACTTTCCTTTTAGCCCCAAATATATAAAAAAATATATAATGAGATTAGAACATCAAAAAAAGATTAGGTATTTTTTAGAAAACGGAAATTATTCTTCAATGATTGATAACCTTAATGAATCCATTGGTTATATTATATTAGAAACAGATAAATTTAATTTAAAATTAGATAGTGAAGAAGTTATCTATAAAGACGAATTTTATATGATAATGAAAGTTTGATAATTTTGAAATCAATTACCTATTTTTACATAATTTAACTTTAGTAAACTTTCAATAATAACTGAAAAAATTAAAGTAGATATTAAATTATAAGCAAAAAATGGAATTGCCGCAATATAACACATAATTAATCCATTTATGGTAAAGCCATAACTGCCAAGAGTCCAAACTCCAAAATTAGTAATTATGAAGAATAAGCATGAGGCTATTAAAGCACCTAATATTCTAATTAAAAAGGTATTAGCAAATAATTTAGAAAATAAACCAATTAAAATTATAGTACCCCAAGTAAAAAATATTAAATTATGAAAACCTAGGTATATATCAGTTACTATATAACTTGCTATTATTGCTGGAATAAACTTTCTACCAAAAATGGCTGGTATGTAGAAACCTAGCGCAATTAAACTCGTAAAGTTAGGTGGATGTGGAAAAAATCTACTTGCGGCTAAAACAGCAAATATCCCTAATGATATCTTTAAATAACTCATTAATAATTTTATTTTAAATTAAATAAATAAATAAACTAGTATAATTTTTTAAAGCCAATTCTGAATTGTCTTCCATCTTGACTATATGTTGCTGGTTTTTCGTACCTTTCATTGAGTAAATTATTTAAATTTAATGAAAAAATACTTCCATAGGCTTTTTTTCTAATAGATAGATCCACTAAGTCTATGCTTTTTACAAATTCATTTTTTGATCCTGTCCAATCAATATGATCACCAATATATCTGTAATTCAAATTTATATTTATAGGACCTAAACTTTCTAAAAGTAACTTTTTTTCATAATCAATTCCATATGATAAATCGGGTCTTCTTGAATTATTTGCTCCAGTATCAGTTCTACTTTTTGCAAAATGAGATTTAATAGAGAATCTTTGATCATTTTTTAATATTAAATTAATTTCACTTTCAATACCTTTTTGCGTTGTATCTGGTATCTTGTTTTCATATCCAGACCAGTCTGACTTAATTTTTATTCTATCGGTCATATTTGTCTTATAAAATGTTGATATGAAATTAAAGTTTTCTGAAAAATTATGTTTTAAATAAAACTCTCTTGTTTTGCTTTTTTCTGGGTCAATTAAAGTACTTCCAGAATGGGAACTTGAAGATCCATACAATTCATAAAGGCTAGGGTTTTTCAACCCTGTTGAATGAGTAAGGCCAATTTTAAAATTTTTAAAAGATTGAGTAAAATTTATTTTATGTGTTTGATTTCCGCCAGTCTCTTTGTGATCATCATTTCTAATATGTAAAGCTAAAGACTGATTATCACTAAATTTATAACCTACATTTGTGAAAACACCAAAGTTTTTTAAATGACCTTTTGTTTGTGAATTGAAAGTAAGAGTTGTGTAATCACCCCAATCATATTTGTACTCTGCACCAAATCCATAAGAAAATTTCTCATTGAAAATTACATCTCTCTCAGCTTTTGAAGTGATAGACTCACTATAATAATTATTAACTGTACCTTGTTCATCATATTCTCTATCATATCCATGGTAGTGAATAATAAAATTATCGAATGAATTTCTTGCTAATCTCTCAAAGCCACTTTGAATAGCATACATTTTATTGTTTGAAGTAATATTTTCCTCAGTAGTAGCATTTTTATCATAGTCTGATTTAGTATCTCTACCATAAAATGTTGATTTAAATTTTAGATTATCTTTTATCCATTTGCTAGCATTTAAGTTTATTTGATAATTTTCTGTTCCATCCTTCTCTGAACCTTTGGCAATTGCACTGTCAGTTTTAATTTGATTGGTAGAACCTTTGAAATTTATATGCCATTCATTTTCAGTGATCTTTGTTTGGTTATAATCAAAAGAACTATTATCAAAATTAAAACCATTTATTGAATAATAATTGTTATAATCAATATCAGTTACAAAATTTATTGCTCCACCTATTGCATCAGGACCAAAATGAGAGCCATTTGAACCCTTGTATATCTCTATTTGCTGAAATGTTTGAATAAAATCTTGCCCAAAATCATGAATACCATTGGTAGTAGATTGATCGTTAATCGGTATACCATTTAATAATACGAGTGTATGATTTGACTCTGAGCCCCTCATAAAAATTGCTCCTGTTTGTCCTTTTGACCCAGATTGATAATAGTCGATACCTGGTACTAATTTAAGAACATCAAAAGTATCTTTTGCACCAAGAGCTTCGATCTCTTGTCTATTAAAGACTTTCTTAACAACATTATCATTATTGTAAGATGATGAATTTGGTGTTTTGCTTATAGTCAAACAAGGTATGCCTTTTCTATTATCCCATTCACATTTTTCCAAGGCTAAAGAACTAGAAAAATATAATAATGGAAATATTGCTATAAGAAGTCTAGAAACAAAAATCATACAAATTTTAATATTAAAACTTTTAATCAAAAATCTTAAACATCGATCTCTTTTTTAGTTTTATAACGTCTTATAAAATTTATCAATGACATCGATAATCTTGTGGTTCCCTGCATTGAAAATATATCTTTTATAAAAATAAATATTTTTTTTGGCTTAAACAAAAAACTACTTATATAAAACGTAGCAAAAGTTAAATATTTAAAGAAAAATAATTCAACTTTTGAATAATGTTTAGAATAACATTCACTCAAATTAAGGCTTCCTTGGTCAGTTAAAGATTCAAAATATTTGTCATCATAAATTATATTTCTATCTTTTTTTACTTGTGCGTGTATTTCACTTCCAGGGTATATTGAAAGTGGTGTAACAAGCATATCATCTGCACCATAATATGAGCATTTTACAGCAAACCACATAGTGTCTAAAACATCTTTTCTATTTTCCTCAGGATATCCTAAAATAATATTAACTTTAATTTTTAAACCAACATCATGAGCTGATTTAATTGATGACAATAAGTTTTTGATTGTAATCTGTTTTTTCATTATTTTAAGAATTTTCTCAGATCCACTTTCAGGTGCATAATCTATATCATTAAGACCCGCGTCTTTTAAAAGTTTTAAAATTGGATAATCTAAAACTTCTGATCTTGTTCCACTTGGTAAACCCCAGGTGATATTAATTTTCGCTTTAATCATCTCATTACAAAACTCAATTAACCATTCCTTTTTTACGGCCAAAGTTAAATCTGTAAAATCAAAATGATTAGCCTCATATGTTTCATTTAAATGTTTTATTTCTTTTACAACATCCTCTGCAGGTCTTGCTCTCCATAATTTACCCCACATTTGTGGATTTGAACAAAAAGTGCATCTATACGGACACCCTCTTGTTGCATTCAATGGCATTGGTCTTATATTATTTTTTTGATTGGACGTATTGCCAATTCCATTATCAAGCATTTTATTAATTTGAAAATACTCCCATGCTGGCCATGGCATATTTTTAAGACATCTTACCCTTTCTCTATCCCCACCATATTTTATTGAATCTCCTCTTTTTAAATAGGTTCCTTTGATCTGTGATGTCCAAAAGGTACCATCAAAAATTTTATCTATTATTTCTTTTATAGTTTCTTCACCCTCACCAGTTACAATGCAGTCTATTTTACTTTCATTCAAAGAAAACTCTGGCATAGCAGAGAAATGTTCTCCCCCAGCTATAATTATACTTTGTGGAAATTTATTTTTTAATTTATTAATTAAATCTCTTAATATTAACCAGTCTGGTGAAAACATTGAGGTAATTAATATGATTTCAGGAACAAAATTTTCAATTCTATCTAGTATTTGATTATTATCTAATCCCAATATCAAATTTTTATTTGAGAATTTTTTTGCATCCTTCATAAATGGAGACTCTCCTAATGCATCTATAGCTTTGATTTCAAGATTTTTATCTTTTATTGCTCCTAAGATATATGCCAATCCAATCGGTAGTGCTGGTGATATTTGAGTACTAAGTTTATTAATCAGAGTTGCTGATCTAATAGCTAGTAATTTTTTTTTTATTTTATTCATCTATGATTTCTATCAACATTAATATAAAGGGGAAATAAGTCAAAATATATTGTTGCATTATCTTAATTATTCATATTTTTATAACTGTTTACTTTTATTTGAAAATACAAATTTTACTGCTTTTGAATAAAATATTTAAAGTTAAGTTTTATCACTGGATCTTTTTTTTAATATTTATTTATCTATATGGTCTAAAATTGTCTTAATTGCATTTCTTTTGCTTACAAGATTTTTTAATATATATTTTTGATTTTTTTTTATAGTTTGTAAGTATTTTGGAGAGGATAATATATTTCTTAAAAGTCTAATTATTTCATTCTCATTTTTTGCACATAAAATTCCTAAATAACTTAAGTTTTTTGCCCAAGGAAAATTATTTGAGCCTAACTGAATAATAATTTTATTATAATATAAAGACTGATAAATCAAAGAAGTTGATATTGTTCCAACTATAATATCTGAGTCAAATATGATTTTTTCAGTAAGAATTTTTTTTTCAAATAATACATTTTTTTTATTGATATACTCATTTTTAATTAAACAATTTACATCATCAGAAATAAAATTTTTTCTTTCTTTTATTTGATAATAGAATTTATTCTTAAATTTAGTTTCTAGAGCTTTAGTGAAAAGATTTACATAATATCCATCTAGATTACCAAACCAGATACTATTGGATTTTAAATATAAAATTTTTAATTTGTTTTTATTATTTTGTGTTTTTTTTTTATAATTAAAATAAAAATCTCTTACGGATCCACAAATAGATATTTGCTTTGGAAAAATAAATTCTTTATTTAAAGATATTTTTTTAAAATGATTATAATCAGCTTGGCCATAACAGAATAGCCTGTCAACAGAGTTAAAAAGAAATTGAGATGTTAAGCTTTGGGCAGTAAATGATACTCCTTGAACAGCATAACTTATTATATTTGCTTTTGTTATATCTTTTATTGCAGCAATAAGCATCTCATTTCCAATTGAAGACATTAATAAAAATTTTTTTGGCTCTAATGTTTTCAGTATTTTCAAATTGTTTGAATAAAGAAAATAACTTTTGAAACAAATTATAAAATTTTTAATGAGGTCTATTTTATTTAAATAAAAAATATTTTTAAAAGATAATATTTTATTAAAATTTTTTGCGAAAAAGATAATTGATTTAATTAAATCTTTGAATTCAAAAAAATTATAAATATTTATTACATTTTTATAACCATAAAGTTCTTTAAAAAATTGGACTTTATTATTATCAAATGTATTAA
>LHBX01000030.1 GCA_001704065.1 Pelagibacteraceae bacterium GOM-A1
AACTAGTCCTTTTAAACCAGATCCCCTTAAAAATCTTATAAAGAAATTTTCAATTAGATCATCTTTATGATGACCTAATAAAATGTGATCTATTTTATGTTTATTGCATTCTTTTAAAAACAAATCATACCTTAAATCTCTAGCATAGGATTGTATGTTCTTATCAATTTTAATATTTTTTTTTGATAGTATTTTACAATTAATTTTGAAGTTTTTTTTAAGTTTATATTTTAAATTTTTAGCTTCTTTTGAAGATTCTTTTCTCAGTTTATGATCTATAATCACAGGGTACAATTTTGCATTATTATTCAAAGCATAACATTTGGCGAAAAATAAAACAGATAGGCTGTCAGCACCACCGGATACCCCAATCATAATCTTCTTATTTGTAAAATCTAAAGATTTAAGATTTTTTGAGAATACTTTATATAATTTCTGTATTTGAGGATCCTTTAATTTTGTTAAATAAAAATTAAGAGTTTTCTTTGTTGCACTCAAACTTTTTCTCTTCATATTTGGCTTTTTGAAGAACTGATTGGGTGGCATTTGGATACTGTTTTTTTACACCAGCAATCATTAAGCAACCCTGATCTTTCTCTCCTATTTGAACTAAAGATACACCAAGCTTTAAAAGGTTAATGGGTGCTTTTTCGCTTTTAGGATATCTTTGATAACCTTCTAAATAAGCAGATGCTGCATCTGTATAGAGCTGTCTAATCCTAAAAGTCTCTGCATACCAGTACTGCGCATTTCCTGAAAGATCATTATCTGGATTTGTATCTACAAACTCTCTGAATGCTCTTTCTGCCATATTATAGTCTCCAACTTTTAAAAAACTAGTTGCAAATTCATATTGTTCTAGGGGAGATGCATCAGGTAAGATTTTTTCCTCATTTATAAAATTTTCTGTTAAGATTGTTTTAGTTGTCTCAACAGATTGTATTGCTTGGGTCTCGCTTGAATTTGTCATATCTTTATAAGATATTGTTCCTAAATCTTGAGGTTGTGACGTACCTGGCATTATTTTTTTGCTTGCTAAGTCAGTATCTATATTTTCATTATTTGTATTATTTTCACTTGTTAATAAATTCTGTTCATTAATTTTATTTTTTTGTACAAGACTTGAATTATTTTCCAATTCTTGAAATCTTAACTGATTGTCAGCCTGGGTCTTAGATAATCTTGAAGATAATTTATCAATTTTAAAATTAACTTCTTCAAATTTGTTAGTTAAATTTTGAAATTGCTTTTCTATTTCAGATAATTTTAATAAATGTCTTGTCAAAACATCTTCTGTTTCTTTTCCTGTTAAAGCGTTTTCTCCACCGGATTTCTTTTGAAATGATTCTGAATAGACTGCTCTTTCCAATGTTCTCAGATCTTTTTGAATTATTTCTAATATTTCTCTCATATTCAATTCTTCTGAGGTTGCATTTAAAGTTAAAAACAAGATAGAGAGTATGTAAGAAGAAATTTTAATATACTTTTTGATCACAAATTATTTTTTTATTATAATGATGGCAAAAAAAAGACCCTGCAATTATTTATAATAATTTTAGGGTCTTTATAATATTTCAAATAGCTTTAATTAGCTTTTACTGTTACAGATCTTCTATTTTTTGACCAAGAAAGAGGGTTAGATCCTGAATCAACTGGTCTCTCTTTTCCGTAACTTATGACTGATATTCTATCAGCAGATATGCCGTAAGTTATCAAATAATCCTTAGCAGCATTAGCTCTTCTTTCACCTAACGCTAAGTTATATTCTCTAGTACCTCTTTCATCTGCATGACCTTCAACCACAACATTGATATTAGAATTCGCTCTTAACCAATTTGCTTGTTTTCTTAAAGTGTCTCTTGATTTAGTTGTTAAAATAGACTCGTTTGTAGCAAAAAATACTCTGTCTGGAACACCGTCAGCTAAATATTTAACAGTATCAGTGCCTGTATAAACATCACCTTGCATCTGACCTTCTACTTTTGTAGTGGTTTTTTTAGTTGCACAAGCTGATACGATTAAACTTAATAATATAATTAGAAAAGTATTTCTAAATGATTTGCTAAAATTCATTAATGCTCCTTAATAATTTATTAGAACTTTTTCACAACTAATTAGATGTTTCAAGCATAAAAATCAACTTAATTTATATTAAAAATTAATAAAAAAGCCCTAATTACTCAATAAAGACGACCAAGATGGGTCGGAGGCGTCAGTCTCTGTTTGAACCTGCCTTTCATTGTATCCTGTAAGATCAATAGACCAAAGCTTGGCGCTAAATCCTTCTCCCTTATCATTGGATTTAGTCTCTCTGTAGAAAATTAATACTCTTCCGTTCGGAGACCAAGATGGTGCTTCTTGGTAGTAATTTTCAGTTAATAATCTTTCCCCCGAACCGTCTGTTCGCATAACACCTATGTAAAATTTTCCCTTATGTAATTTAGTAAATGCAATTAAATCGCCTCTTGGAGACCACACAGGTGTTCCATACAAACCTTTGCCAAACGAAATTCTTTTTACATTTGAACCATCTGATTTCATCACATAGATTTGTTGAAACCCACTTCTGTCAGAATTAAAAGTTATATAGCGGTTGTCAGGAGAATATGATGGGGAAGTATCAATTGATGGATGATTTGTTATTCTCTCAACAATTCTATTCTCTAAATCCATTGTATAAATATCTGAATTACCATCTTTAGCAAAACTCATAATAATTTTCTTTCCATCTGGTGAAAATCTTGGAGCAAATGTCATGCCAGGAAAATCTCCAACTACTTCTTGAGTACCAGTTTCAATATCTAACAGATATACTCTTGGGAGATTTTTGAAATACGATAAATAGGTTACCATTTGGCTTGTGGGATTAAACCTTGGCGTAAGGACTAATTCATTTCCTAATGTTAAATACTTTGTATTAAAACCATCTTGATCCATAATAGCTAGCTTCTTTACCCTTGCAGTCTTAGGTCCTTCCTCAGAAACATAAATTATCCTTGTATCAAAATATCCTTTTTCTCCAGTTAATCTCTCATAGACCTTATCAGAAATTATATGACCAACTCTCCTCCAATTACTTGGAACTGTTGTAAATGCCAAGGCCATCATTTCTCTTCCAGCTAGGATATCCCATAATCTAAATTCAACTTTTAACTTTTTATTCTCAATTGTTACTTTTCCAGTTATTAAGGCTTGAGCTTTAATCAGTGCCCAGTCTTCAAACCTTGGTTTTAAATGAGCTATATCTGGCTTTTGTAGAAATGCTTCTTTATTAAGTGGATTAAATAAGCCTGACGTTTTGAGATTATTTTCTACAACAGAAGAAATCTCAGAACCTACATTTTCAATTTTAATTTCATCAATCGAATTTTTTTTTGAACCGTCATCTTGAAATAAAGGTGAAACTGCAATTGGTAACGGATCTAAATTACCCCTTGTAATATCAATCTCTATTAATGAGTAAGCATTGGTTGCTGAGAAATAAATTATAAAAAAAATTATATTAATTATTCTAATCATTATCCTCCAAGCATATCACGAGCATCAAAATTTAAAATCATATTTTTCCATCTTTCATAACCACTTGTAGGAACTTTTAACGGATTACATAGTTGAATTGCTCTCCTTACACTATCAGCGAGCGTTCTAAATTTTTCTTTACCAGGTGTATTCATTTTTACATGATCTAGCATTTCAAGTTTTTCAATTGTTCCATCAGGTTTTAATTGAAGTTTAACTCTTACTAATAAATCCTCACTAAAAGGTAAACCTATAGGAACACTCCAGCATGTGAATATTTGTGCCTTCAGTGCATCTTCTTCGCTTAAGGTTAACTTAGAAAAGTCCATAGTTTCATCAGTTGATTGAGAAATTTTATCAACATCTTTTTTTGTTTCTGCTAAATTTTCTTTTTTTTTATCAATTAAAGCTGCAATTTCATTTAAATCTAATTTTTCTTTTTTTTCAAATTCTGAGACTTGTTTAACTTTTTTTTCATCCAAAATAGGTTTTTTTGTTTGAACTATTTTTTTTATATTTTCATCATTGATTTCTTTTGAAGGTTTCTGCTTTTTTTCTTCTTTAGGTTGAATTTTTTGTTTATCTTCATCTGGCATAGGTACAGCATTTAATTTTTCTTTTTTTAACTTTTCTATTTTATTTTCACTGGTTGGTGTTTTTTTTGATGCAACTTTAGAAACTTCATTTTTTTTTTTATCTGTCTGTACTTCTTTTTTTTCATCTTTTTTTACTTTTTTAGGAGGGGCCTGCTCAGATAAAAGCTTTTCATTTTCTTTTTTTGCCTTCTCAATTATTTTTGATGCTTTTGGTGCAAAAGGAATATTTGTCTTTTCGGCTATTTGAATAAGTTCAACTGAAATAAGTGGTGGAATATCCAGAGGTTTTTTGGCAACAAATGGCAAAGCCAAAATACTCACCATAACAATAACAACATGAAATCCAGATGAGATTAAAAGACCTCGATACATAATCTTTATCTCTCTTTATTCGGTTCAGATATTAAAGCTACTTTTGTAAATCCTGACCCTGAAAGCATTCCCATAATTTCAAGAACCCTTCCATAGTTAATAGCTTTGTCTCCCCTAACATATATTCTTGTATCAGTTCTATTATTTGACACAGCCAATATTTTTACTATTAAATTATTAAATTCAACTTTTGTTTCCTGAATAAAAATTTCACCTTTGGAATTAATTGTTAAAGTTAAAGGTTCATTTTCCTCGGGAAGTGTATCAGCAGAAGTTTCTGGTAAATCTACCTGGACTCCTACAGTAAGTAATGGTGCAGTGACCATGAATATAATTAGTAAAACCAACATTACATCAACAAATGGTGTAACATTAATTTCACTCATTGGATCGTTTTTTGAACTTTTGAGCTTAAATCCCATTTAAATAATTGATAAGAATCTTTTTGAAAAATTTTCTAATTTTTGTGAGTATTTTCTAGAGTCTGAATTAAATTTATTATAAGCAATTACAGCAGGAATCGCAGCTAATAATCCAAGTGCAGTTGCAAATAAGGCTTCTGCAATACCTGGGGCAACTATTGCAAGACTAGTATTTCTTGAAATTGCAATAGATTGAAATGAATTCATAATTCCCCATACTGTACCAAACAATCCTATAAATGGAGCTGTAGATCCAACAGTTGCTAAAAAACTATTATACTTTTCAACTGCAACCATTTGTTTTTCAATATTTACTTCTAAAACACTAGATAACCTCTCAGATAAATTTGATTTTGATCTAGTTTTCATAACTGTTTGCATAGAACTTTTAAATAATTTTGCCATAGGATCCTCAATATTTGAAGGCAGACTATTATAAAATGTTTCAGCAGACTTTGATTTCCAAAATTTCTCTTCAAATTCCTCTGCACTTTTATTAATTTTTCTAAACATTCTTATTTTTTCAAATATTATTGCCCACGAATAAATAGAACTTAAAATTAATATTATTATTACTGACTTAACAATTATATCCGCGCGCAAAAATAAACTAATTAAAGAAAAATCTGTGTTACTTGCCAAACCTAAGCTTTGTGTTGCAATATCTGCTTCCATTCAATCGTTTCTCATTAAAATATGTCATTAATTTGACTTCAAAAAACTCAAATAGTCTAGTTATCGTTGTTTTCTATTGTGTTTTCAAAATATTTAGCAATTAAAATAGCATCTGCTTTATTATTATCTTTTTTTCTTGATAACTTATTAGAGATTTTAGGAAACATCTCTATTACTTTAGTTCTACTGGCATCTTTTTCTGAATTAATCAAATTAAAATATTTTTTCCATTTTGCTGGTCTAACATAAAAAATGGGAAGCTCCATTGCAGAACATATGCCTTTAATAACTCCAAATGATTGTCCAAAATTAAACATGCTTGTTACACCTTGTCCCGGCATAGCAGAAACATGTTCAACTATTACACTCATTTTTTCATTCATAAATTTATTTTTTATTAGCATTATTTCATTATAAATTTGCCTACCATTAACTTGTTTTTTATTTTTTTTCCCTTCTGCCATTGTAGGCATGTCGATGACATCAATAACTTTCCCATCAGAAAAAAAACAAATAGCACCTGCTATTCCTGGATCAATTCCAACGATTATCATTTATCCTTCAAAGTTAACATTTGTATAAACATTTTGTACATCATCCTCATCCTCAAGCGTCTCTAAAAATTTTGCCATATTTTGATTTTCTTCGCCTTTAAGGGATACTTTATTTATAGGTAGCCATTCAATTTCAGTAGAAAGAAAATTAACAATAACTTTTTCAAATTTTTTTTTTACCTCATATATTTCATCTATATCCGTATGCACTTCATGAAATTCATCGCGAGAAATACAATCATTTGCACCCGATTCGATTGCTAATTCAAAAATTTTATCTTGTTCAATTTCATTTTTATCTATTTTAATTACACCCAATCTTTGAAAATTATGTGATGCAGAGCCCTGGGTTCCTAAAGAACCATTATTTTTTGAAAATATTGTTCTTATATTAGAAGCAGTTCTATTTTTATTATCAGTCAATGCTTCAACTATTACAGCAGATTTGCTTGGCCCAAAACCTTCATACCTAATATTTTCAAAATTTGATTGATCATTGTTTGAAGATTTTTCAATTGCTCTCTCAATATTTTCTTTTGGCATGTTAGCTGATCTAGCTGCTTGTATTGCTGATCTTAGTCTCGAATTCATATCGGGATTCTTATCTCCTAGTTTTGCGGCTACCGTGATTTCTCTAGAGAGTTTAGAAAAAATTTTTGATCTCTGTTTGTCAGCTTTGCCTTTTTTATGTTTAATACCCGCCCAATGTGAGTGTCCAGCCATAATTAATTTACGTTATTTAAACTCCCACCAAAAATGAAACTCTCTATATTTTTTGCAAGTCCATTTCTTACATCGCAATCTACAACTACCCCACTCAGAGATGCTTCTCCATTGGCAGGAAAATGTTTTACAGCTTCTTTTTTTAGAAATCTGTTAATTGAATTTTGTGCATTCATACCAATTACCGAGTCATAGTCGCCACACATTCCAGCATCAGTAATATAGCTAGTTCCATTTTTTAAGACTCTTGCATCATTTGTTGGCACGTGCGTATGAGTACCTACAACTAAAGTTGCATATCCATCAAATAAATTGCCTATAGCCATTTTTTCACTTGTTATTTCTCCATGAAAATCCACTATTAAAAAATCATAATCTTTTGATTTTTTTTTTTCTGCAATAAATTCAGTAGCAATTTTAAAAACATCATCACACTTTTTCATAAAAACGTTACCCATAAGATTTAATACACCAACTTTCAGATTTTTTTTTGAATTGAATATGGAAAAACCTTTACCAGGTAAATTTCCACTCATATTTATTGGTCTTAATAATTTTTTTTCAGTTTTTATATATTCATAAATTTCTTTTTGATCCCAAACATGATTGCCTGTTGTAATTACATCTACACCTACACTAAAAAGTTCATTAGCAATATTTTCAGTTAAACCCACACCTTCACTGGCTGCATTTTCACCGTTAACACAAACAAAATCTATACCTTTTTTTGAGACTATATTTGGCAAGTTTTTTTTTACTGATTTGAAACCTGCATCTCCAACTATATCACCTAAAAATAAAATCTTCATTTTACATTAATTTTTCTGTTAAAATTAAATTTAATTTTCTATCAAAATTTTCAACATTAATTTTATTAACTTTTTGATGTGAAAAAGCCAGTCCAATTGTTGTACATTTTTTAATTTGAGAAATTTTTTCTAAATATCTATCATAAAATCCACCACCATAGCCAATTCTGTTCCTGAATTTATCAAAAGCAACTATTGGTACAAATATTATATCTGGGTATACTTTTTTCAATTTTAGTGGTTCAGGAATTCCTAATGAGCTTATTGTTAAAGGATCATTTGGACTCCATTTATAAAAATCCATTTGATGATTTCTTTTTATAATTGGCAAAGAAATACTATAACCATGAGAATAAAATTTATTTAGTATTTGCAAACAATCAAATTCAAAATTTATTGGAAAATAACCTCCAATAATTTTATTTTTTGATAGATTAATTTTATTATGAAAACTATCTATAATATTATTGCCTATTTTGATTTCAAAATATTTTTTTTTTCTTAAGTTAATAATTTTTTTTCTTAATTTAAATTTTGACACTGATATTTTATGAAACAGAAGTATTTGTGCTATTTTTTTTGACAAAGTCTTCTATTTCTAAAGTTACTTTGTCTATTAAATTTTCATAACTTATTTTGTAGTTTTCAATATCATTCTCAAGTTCTTCTTGTAATGAGCTTAAATTTTTAATTTCATTTTCTTTGTTATCTTTGTACTGATAAACTAAAGATTTTAATTCTTTAAATTTTTCTTTTAATTCTTGAAGCTCTTTTTTTTGCGCATCTACTTTTTTTTTGGTTTCAAAATACTCATCCATGACTTTTATAGAAGATATTAGTAATAATTTATTCTCTCCAATATTTCCAAGATCAAATTTTAAATCATTAAATTTTTTATTTAAACTCAAGGACAATTCTTCCAAATGTTCCTCTTGACCATCTTCACAAGATAATAAATATTCTTTACCATTAAATTTTATATTTACATTTGCCATTTATCTATTTCTTCCAATAAATTATCTGTTTCTTGATTTAATTCATCAATTTTTTCATTAAATTGATTTTCTTTTCTTTTTGAAG
>LHBX01000031.1 GCA_001704065.1 Pelagibacteraceae bacterium GOM-A1
ATTAAAAGATGAAGAGTGGCTTTCAAAGTTTGTAAATTGGGAGTTAAACTTTTATAAATTAATTGGATATGACATAGACTTTAATGATTATGTAGAAGAAGTTTCTGAAGGTAATAAAATTAATTATAAATTAAAAAATTCTGATAAAATCATTCCAAATTTTTTAGTAAATAAAGATGAAGAACATATAAGCTTTGAAGATACATTTAATGCTTTAAAAATTGTAGGAGATTTTTTAGATAAAACAATAGTTAAACCGAACAATCTTAATTTTCCCAAAACAAGATTTAATTTTCAAAATTCTTTAAAATTAATCTAGTTTTATTTGATCGGCAAAATAGGTTATAATTGCACTCGCTCCAGCTCTTTTAAAGGAAACTAGACTTTCATATATCGATTTTTTATCTAATATATTCTTAGAAATTGCATTTTGTATGAGACTATATTCTCCTGATACTTGGTATGCAATAACTGGAATTTTAAAATTATTCTTAACTTCCCTAATTATATCAAGATAAGGCATTCCTGGTTTTACTATAATCATGTCTGCTCCTTCTTTTATATCTAATGCAACTTCTCTTAATGACTCATAATTGTTTTTAAAATCCATTTGATAAGTTTTCTTGTCTCCTTTTAAGAGACTTCTTGATCCAACAGCATTTCTGAATGGGCCATAGAAACTTGATGCATATTTGACTGCATAAGATAAAATCTGTACATCTTTAAGGTTATTTTTATCTAAAGCTTTACGAATTTTTAAAACCCTACCATCCATCATATCTGAGGGAGCAATCACATCACAACCCATCTTTGCCTGCAATACCGATTGTTTGATTAAGATTTCTAAGGTTTCATCATTTAAGATTTCATTTTTTCTAATTATTCCATCATGACCATGTGACGTATAAGGATCTAATGCAACATCACACATTATTCCAATTTCGTTCTTATAATTTTTTTTGATGAATTTTATTGCTTTGCAAACCAAATTATTTTCATTTAATGCTTCATTTCCATATTCATCTCTTTTTCTTGGATTTGTATAAGGAAATAAAGCTACCATTGGTATTCCCAATTTTAGTGCTTTATCAACTACACTTTTTAATTTATCAATAGAGTACCTAAAAACATTTGGCATTGCACTAATAGGAACTTTTTTTGCTTTTCCTTCAGTAAGAAAGATAGGTAAAATAAAATCATTGTAAGATAGATCATTATCTTGAACTAATCTTCTAGACCAACTGAATTTTCTTGATCTTCTTAATCTTAAATTAGGATAGCTACCTGTGATAATCATTATCAATTAATTTTTTTGATGCGACAATAGTAATATTTAATATAATAGTCTATAGGATAGTAGAGCACCGATGTCACAATTATTCAATGATTTCCAAAAACAAGATGTCAAATTTGATATTACAAAATTAAAACAAGCTTGTGATGAAGTATTAAAAATAAAAGGTTTTGATACAAGTCTTGGAATACCTCACTTCGCCGGCATACCTCTCAATCAAATTCCAGGTGATCCAGATTCTGTTAAAGGAAATAATGTAAGAGGCATTTATTGGACTAAACCAGATAGTACAGGTGTTGAGGTACAGAGGGAAAGTAAAATTGATGAACATAAATATACAGAATTTATTGACGACTTTAAAAATACTTATTTCAAAGAAGTTTATGATCATTTAACAAAAAAGTATAAGTTAGGCAGGATGAGACTTCTTCTTAAAGAGCCAAGATCAACATTGAGTTGGCATAGAGATCCTGAGCCAAGACTTCATATACCTATATACACAAATCCTGGAGCAATAATGGTCGTTGACAATGTAGCAAAACATATGCCAGCAGATGGCTCTGTTTGGATTACTAATAATACTAAATATCACAATGCTTTTAATGGGGGTGAAGAAAATAGAGTTCACCTTGTTGCTTGTGTTTTAAATTACAAATTTAATTAAATTGAAAAAAATTTTTATTGCTTCAGATCATGGTGGTTTTAATTTAAAAAAGAATATTTTAAAATACTTTAATAAAAATTATCCAATAAAAGATCTGGGACCAAAACAAAATAAGAAGTCCGTTGATTACCCTGATTTTGCTCATAAACTCTGTAAACAAGTCGCGAAAAATAAGAATCATGTAGGAATACTTGTTTGTGGTTCAGGAGTAGGAATGTCTATTGCTGCAAACAAAAATAAGGGAATACGTGCAGCTTTATGCTATTCAGTAAAAAATGCCAAATTATCGCGATTGCATAATGATGCAAATGTTATAACATTAGGTGAAAGGCTTATTAAAAAAACAGTTGCCTTAAAATGTGTTGAGAGCTTTCTAAAAACTGACTTTGAAGGCGGTAGACATATAAAAAGAATTAAAAAAATATAGGTAAATAAATGTCTAGTGAAAAAAAATATTTGAATACTCAATACGAAAACTTTTTTGAAAAAAAATTGTCTGAAGCTGATCCAGAAATATTTGATGCAGTAAATAAAGAATTAATCAGACAACAAAATCATATCGAATTAATCGCATCAGAAAATATTGTTTCACAAGCTGTTTTAGAAGCGCAAGGTTCAGTACTAACAAATAAGTATGCCGAAGGTTACCCAGGTAAAAGATATTATAACGGCTGTGAACATGTTGATGTTGCTGAGTCACTTGCTAACGATAGATTAAAAAAACTCTTTAATTGTAAATTTGCGAATTCACAACCTCATTCTGGTGCGCAAGCTAACGGAGCAGTGTTTTTAGCATTATTAAAGCCAGGTGATACTTTTATGGGAATGAGTTTAAATTCTGGTGGCCATATTACTCATGGTCTTAAAATTGCGATGTCAGGCAAATGGTTTAATGCAATAAGCTATGATGTAGATAAAACCTCTGAATTAATCGACTATGATGAAGTTGAAAGATTAGCAACTGAAAATAAACCTAAACTTATAATTGCTGGAGGTAGCGCATATTCTAGGGTTATTGATTTTAAAAGATTTAGAGAAATTGCTGATAAGGTTGGAGCATTCTTTATGGTAGATATGGCTCACTTTTCAGGTCTAGTTGCTGGTAAAGGTTATCCAAATCCTGTTGACCATGCTCATGTCGTTACATCTACAACTCATAAAGTTTTTAGAAGTGCCAGAGGTGGAATTATTTTAACAAATCATGAGGATATTTATAAAAAAATTAATACAGCTGTATTTCCTGGTTATCAGGGTGGCCCTCTTATGCATATAATAGCAGCAAAAGCAGTTGGGTTTAAAGAAGCATTAGAACCTTCTTTCAAAGAATATATATCTAATGTTTTAGCTAATGCAAAAATTCTCGCAGAAACATTAAAAACAAATGGATTTAAGATTTATTCTGGAGGTACTGATACTCATTTAATGTTGGTAGATTTAAGACCCTTTGGTGTTAAAGGTAATGCTGCAGCTGAAAGTTTATCACGTGCCAATATAACGTGTAATAAAAATGGAATTCCATTTGATACAGAAAGTCCAATGGTAACTTCTGGTATAAGACTAGGTTCTCAGGCAGCAACTACTCGAGGATTTGGTTTAAATGAATTTAAAATAGTTGGTGAGTTAATTACTAAAGTAATTAAAGGTTTGTCATCCAACCCTGATGATAATAAAAAAATAGAAGACGAAGTAAGAAAAGAAGTTGTTGATTTATGTTCAAATTTCCCAATTTATAAAAATTTGGGATAATGAATTATGATTTGTCCCTGTGATAAAAAAGGTGAAACTTCAGTTGTAGATTCTAGACCTACTGAAGATGGAACAGCTATAAGAAGAAGGAGGCTTTGTAGCTGTGGACAAAGATTTACTACATTTGAACGAGTTCAATTTCGTGAGCTAACAATTGTAAAAAAAAATGGAAGAAAATCGCCATTTGATAGAGATAAATTGTCTAAATCCATTTATGTAGCTCTAAAAAAAAGACCTCTTGATACTGAAACAGTAGAAAAATTTATTTCTAAAATTTCTCGATCATTAGAAGAATTTGGTCAAAGTGAAATTTCTTCGAACACAATAGGTACAATGGTAATGGACGGATTAAAAGAATTGGACCCAGTTGCTTATGTAAGATTTGCATCAGTATATAGAAATTTTAGAGAAGAAAAAGACTTCGTTCAATTTGTTGATAAAATCGATGTCTTTAAGAAAAGATAAATCATCAGAAAAAAATAAAGCATTCATGAGATTGGCACTAGAACTTGCCAATCAAAATAAAGGACTAACAGGACTAAATCCATCGGTTGGATGTGTAGTAACACACAAAGATGAAATCATTTCTTACGGAAAGACAGATATTAACGGTAGACCTCATGCTGAAGTAGTAGCCTTAAAAAAAAATAAAGTAAATTTCAAAAATTCAAATATGTATGTAACATTAGAACCTTGTATCCATTATGGAAAAACACCCCCTTGTACAAACATTATTATAAAAAAAAAGATTAAATCAGTTAATTATTCGATTGAAGATTTTGATAAACGAACAGCAAAAAAAACAAAAAGTGTTTTAAAAAAAAATAATATTTTGGCTAAAATTGGTTTAATTAAAAATGAGGCAAATCATTTTTACAAAGATTATAAATTCTCAAAATTTAATGAAATTCCATACGTTACTGGAAAATTAGCTGTTTCTAAAAATAATAAAATTTATTTATTTAAAAAAAAAATTACAAATGAACATTCTCATAAAGTATCTCATTTATTAAGATATAGAAATCAAGCAATTTTAACATCTTATAAAACTATTAACTCTGACAATCCTAATTTAAATTGTAGAATTCAAGGTTTAGAAAAGTTTTCACCAGTAAAATTTATTATTGATAAAGATTTAAAGACTAAAATAAATTCTAATGTGTTAAAACCTAGCTTAAAT
>LHBX01000032.1 GCA_001704065.1 Pelagibacteraceae bacterium GOM-A1
ACCTTCAATTATAACAGCATTCATAACACCACTAACATTTGCAATGTAAGTATTTTTTTTAATTAAACACGGGTGAACTCTTTCAAATAATTTATTATTAACAATTTCTGTTATTCCCAATAATTTAATTTTATAGTTTAATTGATTTGCAATTTCTAAATCCTTGTATTCTATATTTTCAATACCCTCCATTAAGGATTTTGAATTTGAAACTTTATTATTAAATGCTAAAGCAGAAAGAATTTTAACTTTAGCTAAAGCATCGTAACCATTTAAATCTAATTTTGGATTACCTGGTTCAGCATAGCCTAATAATTGGGCTTTATTTAATACAGTTAAAAAACCAGACTTAGTTTCTTCCATTTCAGATAATATATAATTACAAGTACCATTTAATATTCCATATACTTTACTTATCTTATTAGTTGCTAGCCCTTCCTTAATAGTTCTTAATACAGGAATTCCACCCCCTACTGACGCTTCAAATTCTAAATTAACTTTATTTTTTTCAGCAAGTTTAGAAAGATTATTACCATGTTTAGAAATTAATGCCTTATTAGGAGTTACAACATGAATTTTATTCTTAAGTGCAAATTCTACAATTTTTTTTGATATACCAT
>LHBX01000033.1 GCA_001704065.1 Pelagibacteraceae bacterium GOM-A1
CCCATTTCATTTTTGTCGAAGTAATCTTCAAAGCATTTAAAGTAAATCTCAAATCCATCTTGTTTACTATATCCCGATCTTGCGATAACTTGTTTAGTTCCTAAAAAATCAAATATTCTAAAATTAAAAAATTTTAATTTTCTAACATCTTCTCCAAATATTGATGCCATCAAATCTTCAGACTTTGGACCTTGTACTGCGAGAGGATATACATCTGGTTCTGTTATGTTTACATTCAAATTTAAACCAACTGCAATACCTTTTGCCCATAGCAATACATCTGAGTCTGCAATAGAAATCCAAAACAAGTCGTCGTCTAATTTTAACAATACTGGATCATTTATCATTCCAGCATTTTCATCGATCATAGGAATATAAAAACATTTTCCAGTCTCCATATTTTTTAATGATCTTGGTGTCATTTTTTGTACTAATAAGCTAGCATCTGGACCTGATATTTGAACTTGTCTTTGACAAGACACATCCCATAATTGAACATGTTCATTTAAATGCCAATAATCATCCTCAACGGATTTCTGAAATCTTTTTGGTAAAAGCATGTGATTTACAACAGTAAAATCAGTTACACCACACTCTTCAACTCTCTTGGTGTAAGGAGTTCTTCTTATTCTCCTAGACATATTTAGTTTTGTGCTTATTCTACTTTGTATTAACGAAGCCATATATTATTTAGACCACCATACAGTATAGCTGTTAGGAGAAATTATTATTGGCAAGTGATAACTTTTTTTATTATCAGTCATTTTAAATTTTATGACTATTTCACGCACAATTTTTTTCTTTTTAAAGTATCTTTTAATATCACAAATCATTTCATAATCGCATTTACAATCTTTTTTGCTAAGATTGAAATGCTGAGTAATCCTACCATTTCCATCAGTCTTTGTATTCAAAAAAAGTTTTTTTAATTTTGACGATTGTATTTGATAAATCTTTACTTTGACGTTACTTGCATGTGTTCCATCAGAACCATTCAATAAATGTGAGCTAAATTTTGCCATTTTACTCTATTGATGATTTCTCTCTCTTACTGGCAACAGCAGCAACAATTGGACTTAATACAGGTTTAGCTTTTACATTTACGCAAGCAGTTTTCCCGCTTGCAATAGCTCTTTTTAGTGCTGGACCCAATTCTTCTCTTTTCGTTACTAATTCTCCATGACCCCCAAAGCCTTCAAATATACTGTGGAAAGGTATATCTCTAAAGTCTGTTGCAACTCTTTTTCCGCTTTCAAATAATCTTTCTTGTTGTTGCCCAATTGATGCTAAGCCACCATTATTGTCAATAACAACAACGATTGGTTTCTTTTCAAAAAATGCAGTTTCTATAGACATGCCTCCAGATAAAAAGGCACCATCTCCACTAATTAAAATTACATTCGATTTAGGGTTATTATTTTTTGCAGATAATGCAAATGATACACCAACACCCAGCATACTAAATGTTCCTGGATGTAAAATTCCACCCAATTTTTTTCCTTGAGCTCCAGCTAAATTTATTGCGATCTCCGACCAGAAATGAGTATTCCCTCCATCAATTACAAGCCAATCTTTCTCATCCATTGCATCTTGAACATCTAACGCTAATTGCAGTGGATGAATTTTTCCACCATTTTTTTTTGCTTTATCAGCTTCAATCTTTAATTCATTTAAAGATTTATCTACCCAATCTTTCTTTTTATTTTTATTATCTTCAAACCAACTATTTCCTAAATTCCATTTATTATTTTTCTTTAAATTACATAGAGTATCCAAAAATACTCCTGGATCACATAAAAGGTTATGATCAGCTGCTCTATTAAACTCAATTTCTTCATGGGAACCGTTAATACAAACTAAAGTTGTTGTTTTTGGAATGAAAGGAGGGTTACCAAAATTCATTTGGTTATCTAATCTTGCACCAATCATCAAAACTAAGTCTGAATTATGTAATGCAAATTCCGAGGGTGGATATTGGTGAATATCTGCTAAACCCATATATGCATTTGCCTCTTCTCCTAAAAGTTTTTGATGGTAAGGCACATTAAAAACTGGAATATTTAAACTTTCACCAGCAGTCTCTAAATTTTTTTCTGAGTTTGACCACCAAACACCATGTCCTCCAATTATGACAGGTTTTTTTGCATTACATGCTAACTCAAGTATTTTTGATAGAGCATTTGGATCTGGCCATGCCTTAGCAACTGGCTTTGCTTTATGTGAAAATGGTCTTTCTTCAAGCCCAACATTTTCTTCAAATGAAGAAAACATTATATCTACTGGCAAACTTAGATGAACGGCTCCAGGATATCCATTCGTTGCAATTCTGTAAGCTTTATCAACAAATTCTCTAATTCTTGTTCCATCTGTAATGCTTGCACTATATTTTGTAAGAGGAGCAGCTATTGAAACATCATCAATTTCTTTAAAGCCACCTGACCCTTGTCTTTTTAAACTACTTGATCCGGTTATATAAATTATTGGTGTTCTTTCTCCCCATGCTTCCATCATTGACGGTACTGCATTTGCAAAACCTTCTGGACCAACTAAACATACAGATGGCTTTCTTGTAATTCTTGTGTGTCCATCTGCTAAGTGTCCAGCTATTTGTTCATGTGGACAATTAACTACATCAATTTGACATTCCATGAAACCTTCAATTGCAGGATTACAAAATCCACCTGATAGAGTAAAAACTTTATTAATACCTTTATCTTTTAATGCTCTTGCAATTAATGCTCCACCTCTTATTTTTTTTTCCATATTAGTAAGTTGTATTCATAAAAAGTTTCTGTTCAATTATATCAGAAGAAACTTCATTAATATCATTTAATCCAACCAAACCTAACGTTGTGCTTGTTTCTTCTTTAATTATATCTACAATTCTTCTTAACCCGCTAGCTCCATCAGCTCCCATTGCATACATTACAGGTCTTCCAATCATTGAAAAATCTGCTCCTAAAGCTAATGATCTTACAATATCGCTTCCACTTCTTATTCCACTATCAAAAATAATTGGAAAATTATTTCCTACTGCCTCTCTAATAAAAGGTAGAATATTTATTGCTGCTGAGGCACTATCTAATTGTCTACCTCCATGATTTGAAACTTGAATAGCATCAGCGCCCATTTCTTTAATTTTAACTGCATCATCAGATGACATGACACCTTTTACAATTAATTTGCCTTTCCATTTATTTCTTACTCTTTTTAAAGTTTCCCAATCTGTTTTTCCTCTACTTTCTTTTCTTTTAAAAATACCTTTTCCACTTTTTGAAGTTTCATAATTCATTGGCTTTGGTATTCCACTAAGCAATGTAGATATTGACCAAACTGGATGAGTTGCAAAATCAAAAAATTGTTTAGGTCCAATTTTAAATGGATATGAAAATCCATTTTTATCATCTCTAGTTCTTCTTGATAAAACTGGAACATCAACAGTAAGTATGGCAACTTCATAGCCAGTTTTTTCTGCTCTATCGAGCAATTCCATGACGAAAGCTTCATCCTGAAAAATATAAAGTTGAAGCCATGAATGACCTTCTGAAAGCTCATACATTTTTTCTAAGGTTGTTGTTGAAGCCATCGATACACAGGTTGGTATGTTATTTCTTGCACTCTCTTTTGCCAACATAGAATCTGCACCTGGCCATGAAAGATTTGTCATACCCATTGGGGCAAATCCGAAAGGATAGTCATAGTTAAATCCAAGAATATTTTTATTTAGTTTTCTTTCCTCTACATTTCTTAGAACTCTTGGCTCAAGCCGAATTTGATCTAAAGCAAAACTATTTATTTCTGATAATTTTTCATCTCCTGATGCACCATCAATAAAATCATAAACTAGCTTTGGTAATCTTTTCTTCGATAGTTTTTTTGCATCTTCGATGCTAAAAATTTTGTTACTGGCTTTAATATTGTCCATTTAAATTTTTTATGTATGTTTTTAAACTTATCTTATCATGTCTAGTCACATAATAAGCGTCATGATTAATTCTTGAAGAATAAACCTCTGAAGGAATTCCGTCAATAAAAAGCACAGCTACACCATCATCAATAGCTATTCCATCTGGCAAATTTCCAACTTTAATTTCTGAAATAAATTGTTGAAGTCGATTATTATCTGAAGAATGCGGTGTGCAACTTCCCTCTAAAAAATTTATTCCTTTTAATGGATTCAACTTTTTATTGACCGAATCTGATAATATCCAATCAAACCAACAGACAGCACCTGCACTTATTCCACTCAGAATTATTCCTTTTTCATATGCATCCTTAAAGTCTTTGATAAGATTATGTCTTTTCCAAATATTAATCATGTCAGAGGTATTGCCACCTCCCACATAAATTATATCTTTGTTTAACAGCCATTCATTAAAACCTTCCACACTTGAACAGAGATTAAAATGAGATAATTTAAAATTTTGTGATTTAAATCTTTTATAAAAAAGATCAGTTTTTTCTTGATTATCATTACTAGCTGTAGGTAAAAAACCGATATTGATTTTTGATTTATTAACTTGATTTATAACATATTCATCCAAGTCTTCATCAGACGAATGTGTAAATCCACCACCACCAATTGCTATTATTATTTTTTTATTCCTGACCACGGAGAAGGACCTGTTGGAATATCAATTTTTAAACCTCTTACAATTTCATTTTTAAAGTCATACATTGGTAAGGCACATATTTCACCTTTGTGAATTTTATTATCATTGCAACTAACATCCACTATTAATCCTGGTTTGTGTTTTGTAGAATTCATTAAAACTATTCCAACACCACATTTTTGAAAAGGAGACCAAGTACTTGATGTAATTTTTCCAATTACTTCTTTATTAAATTTTATGCAAGTTCCTTTTAAACCTGTTCCATTTTCTACTCGTATTCCCCAACATCTTTTTTCTTTATCGGCAGTCATCAATGCTGATTTTCCAATAAAATAATTTTTTTTTAAATCGACATACTTACCTAACCCGACATCATATGGATTTGTTTCATGGTTAAAGTCTTGCCCAGCTGATAATAATCCAGATTCTATTCTTTTACATCTGAAACCAGGGGTCCCTGTGAGTATCATTCCCATTTTTTTTCCTTCCTCAAGTATGTAATCCCCAACTTTTTCAGTATTATTATTTTTTCTAAAATAAATTTCCCAACCAAGTTCATTACTAAAACCTGATCTACTTATGATTACCTTTTCATTTAGTATAGTTATTTCTTTCCAATCAAAATATTTCCAATTCTCAGGAAAAGTTTCTTTACTTAAAACTTTTAAAAGATCCATAGATTTTGGTCCTTGAATTTGACTAACCCAAACGTCTGGGTCAGAAATTTTTACATTAAGATTATCAGTGTGCGCTTTATACCATGAAAAAAGATCACCATCAGCTTGAACAAACCAAAATTTATTTTCTTCAAGTTTTAGCAAAACTCCATCTGTCACCATACCTCCATCATTGTAACAAGCAAATTGGTACGAACATCTTCCTACTTTTACTTTTGAGATATCTCTTGTAAATATTTTTTGTAAAAGTTTTTCTGCATCGAGACCAGATATTTCATATGGATGTTCACCAGTATGACGAAAAATTACCTCTTGTCTTACTTTCCAATACATTTCATCAGCAGTAGCGTGTGAAAGCACTTCTGGATTTAATCTTCCTGCATAAAATGAATACTCAGGATCGTAGGGAAGTTCTTGATATGCTAGAGGATGTATTCCTACAGTTCTTGCAAGTTCAATAACTTTATTATCATTGGATTTTAAAGGTTTAACAGAAAATCTGACTTTATTTAATTCGTTTTGCATTTATAAATTTAGAAAAAGTGTATATTAATTAAAATATCTATTCAATTAGTAGATGAATCACTACATTTTGCATGTTGTTATCTAGTTCTGGAATTGTTATCTTTTTGATTATTTAAACAACGAAAGAAAAAGAGGGAACTTATGAAATACATACTTAAAGTTTTTTCAGCGACTTTTATGTCACTGATATTATCTTTTTCTATTGCCAATGCATCAAGTGGAGTATTTAAAGTATCACATGATCTTGGATTTGGAAAAGATACTAACTTAGATGCCATAACAAAAGGGCGTTTATTTCAAGTTGTCATCAAAACACAAAATAGATTAGTAAGACCTGATATGAACGGTGTTCCATCACCATCATTATCAACAGATTGGAGTGCTAATTCTGATGCAACTGAATGGACATTTAATTTAAGAAAAGGAATATATTTCCATGATGGATCAGCATTTGATGCTCCAGATGTAAAATATTCTCTAATGAGAGCTAAAGATCCTGATATCGGATCTCCAGTAAGAAAAAGTTTAAATGTAGTTGAAGATATTGAGGTAGTTGATCAGCATACTGTTAAAATGAAGTTATCAACTTCATTTGCTGACTTTCCTTTATTATTAACTGACTACAGATTAAGAATGATACCTGAAGGATCAGGAGATACTATTGGACAAACTGGAGTTGGTACTGGACCATTCATGGTTGATAAATTTGATCCAGAAGGAACTACAATTCTAAAAGCTAACCCAGATTATTGGGAAGGTGCACCAGGAGTTGCGGAAGTTCATGTCATTGCGATTCCAGATGCTCAAGCAAGAATTCAAGCTCTTTTAACAGGTCAAATTGATATGAACAGATATGTTCCTTTCAATCAAAAAAAGATATTTGATAGTAATTCTAAATTTACAACAACTGTAATTCCTACTGGAAACTGGAGAGGTGTGGTTATGAGAACTGATACTGCTCCGTTTGATAATCCGAAAGTAAGAAAAGCTTTCAGGTTAGCAGTTGATAGACAAGAACTTGTAGATCTAGTTATGGGTGGAGCAGCAACTGTATCTTGTGATACACCTGTAATGCCTTCTGATCAATATCGTTTACAAATGGATTGTCCTCAAAATATTAGTAAAGCAAAAAATTTATTAAGAGAAGCAGGATATCCAAATGGACTTGAATTGACTGTTTACCCAGCAACTTTAGAACCAACTTGGCCTACAATTGCAGAAGTCGTTCAGCAGCAAGTTGCAAAAGCTGGAATTAAAGTTAACATTGAAATGGTACCATCTAAAGGTTATTGGAATGAAGTATGGATGAAAAAACCAGTTTCAATGACACGTTGGAACCAAAGACCAGCAGACACAATCTTGCATGAAGCATATCATAGTGGAGCAAAATGGAATGAGTCTTATTTCAAAAATGCTGACTTTGATAAAAATTTAGCTGATGCTAGAAGTGAGTTGGATTTCAATAAAAGAAAGAAAGCATATCAAAATGCTCAAATGACTTTATGGGAACAAAGTGGAACAATGATACCATACCACGTATCTAGACTTGTAGTTACTTCATCAAAAGTTAAAAACCTTGATGCTGTAGATCACTTTTCTATACAGTGGCATAAAGTTAAAGTTGACTAAAAGTATTTAGATAAAGGCCGCATATAAGCGGCCTTTATTTTATTTCTATTTAATTTATTTTTGTTAAAAAGTTCTAGTTAATCTTATGCTTTTATTAATTTTAAAAAGAATTGGACTAGGGCTTATCACTTTATTTATAGTTTCATTAATTACATTTGTAGGTGTTGAAGTTTTACCTGGGGATGCATGCACAACATATTTAGAAAGAGAAGCTTATGGAGCAGCTCTTGATGCTTGCATAAAAAGACTTGGTCTAGATATTCCTGCTTATGAAAGATATTTGGACTGGGCATCAAATGTTATACGAGGTGATTTTGGTTACTCTTTAAGTGGAGAAATGCCAATTAATGAAGTACTAGGTCCAAGAGTTAAAAACTCATTAGTTTTAGCCTCTGTTTCAATACTTATAGGAATTCCTTTAGCAATCGTATTAGGAATAATAACTGCTCTTTGGAGAGATAAGCTTCCAGATATTATGATCTCAACTATCACAATTTTTTCAATGACTATTCCTGAGTTTATTAGTGCTACTTTACTTATATTAATTGTTGCAATTTGGCTTGGTTGGCTACCAGGCATTGTGATTATACCATCGGATGCAACTTTTTATGAATTACTCTCAAATATAATTTTACCCGTTGTTGCAATTTCAATGATTATGACCGCACACATGGCAAGAATGGTACGTTCAAGTGTAATTCAAGTAATGGCTAGTGATTATGTGCAAATGGCAATTTTAAAAGGTGTTCCATATTGGAAAATGGTATTTAGACATGTACTGCCTAATGCATTATTACCAGCAATAAATGTAGTGGCGTTAACAATTGCTTGGTTGCTAGGTGGTGTTGTTGTTACAGAAGTTGTATTTAATTATCCAGGTTTAGGCAGACTGGTAATAGAGTCCATATCAAATAGAGATTTACCTGTTGTTCAAGCATTAGCAATAATATTGGCATCAATCTATGTGGGAATAAATTTAATTGCAGATTTAATGACACTCATGCTTAATCCAAGATTAAAAAGTTTACAGATAAGAAAATAAAATGGA
>LHBX01000034.1 GCA_001704065.1 Pelagibacteraceae bacterium GOM-A1
GAATATTAATTTACGGCATTAATGATAGATCAGTCTCAATTCTAAAAAGTCTGAGACAATTTTCAGTTTATGGACGAGTTATATGCTTTATTGACACTAAAGGAAAATATAAAAAAAGAGAAATAAATGGAATTAAAATTTTCAAGGATCAAAATTTGTTAGATCTGGTCAAAAAATTAAATATTAACGAAATAATTATAAGTAAACTAGATGTATCAGAAAAAAAAATAAAAAAAATTTATAAAGAATTTGAAAATTTAAATATAAGAATAAGACATATTGGAAAAGAAAAAAATTATATACAAAATTTTTTAGATAAATTCCTAATACCAGATATTAGCTTTTATGATGTGATCAATAGACCCAAAATCAAAGTAAATAAAATATATTTAAAAAAAAATATAGTAAATAAATGCATTTTAATTACAGGTGGCGGAGGTTCTATAGGGAGTGAGTTGACTTTAGAAATTTTAAATTACAATCCAAGATCGATTTATATCTTAGATAATTCAGAATTTAATTTATTTACTATAATGGATAAATTGAGAGAAAATAAATTGTTTTCAAGCCAAAAAGTAATACCTGTATTAGGAGATTTTGCTGATATGCAATTTTTAGTAAATTATTTTGATAGGGTTAAAATTGACAAGGTATATCATGCAGCAGCTTATAAACATGTTGATTTTGGGGAGAAAAGCCCAATAGCTTTTTACAAAAATAATGTTTTAGGTTTAATCAATTTATTAAAATTTATAAATTTAAAGAAAATAAATGAATTTATATTTATAAGTTCAGATAAGGCAGTCAATCCTAAAAGCATGCTTGGCTATACAAAAAAGTTAGGAGAAATATTAATTAAAGAATTTTACTTAAAAAACTCAAAAAAAAATAATAATTTAAATTATACCATAGTGAGATTCGGTAACGTGATAGGTTCTAGTGGATCTGTAATTCCGATTTTTCTTTCTCAGATTAAAAATAATAAACCATTAACTGTCAGCAATAAAAATGTAAAAAGATATTTTATGTCAACAGAAGAGGCTGTTCAGTTAGTAATTACAGCAGCAACTTTTAACAAAAAGGGTATTAAAATTTATGCACTCGAAATGGGAAAACAAATAAGAATATATGATATTGCAAAAAGAATAATTTATTTAAGTGGATTTACACTAAAAAATAAAAATAATAGAGCTGGGGATGTCTCAATAAAATTTATAGGTCTTAAAAAGGGCGAAAAAATTTCTGAGGAAGTTGCTCTAGGAGAAATATTAAAGCCAACAGAGCATAATCAAATTAAACTTTGCGAGGATCCATTAAAAAATAAAAAATTTGAAAATGATTTTAAAATTATACAAGATAAATTAAAAATGAAAAAAATTAATTTTATAAATATAGATGATTTTTTAAATTAATTAAAAAATTATAATATCTAAGATTTAAATAGTTTATATATGACCAATATAAAAAAAATTCTTGATTTATTGCAAATCAAGCAGATTTACTTAATTTTTTTATTTTTCTCTCTTATTATTTCTATTTTTTATTCTTATCATCTTACAATACGTTTCCCCAATTTAATTGATGATAACTATAACTTAGTGGTAAAAAATATTCCATTTGCGTACGGTGATTTAATTCATAATTTAATCTACAACAATGAATATTCGACAGATATATGGGGATTTAAAATGTATTTGTCTAGATTGCCAATTCTCCCGTTCTTAATTTATATATTATATCAAATTTCAGCAAATATATATTTTATTGTAATTATGAAAAATTTATTTTTTTTTCAGCATATTTTTTTCAGCTGCTTATTTTTTTATTAAATCCAATAAAAT
>LHBX01000035.1 GCA_001704065.1 Pelagibacteraceae bacterium GOM-A1
ATTGGATAATTAGACAAATCTCTATTTGGCATTAAACGTCTCTGCACATTCATTGCTAATTTAATTTCAGATGAAACTCGGTTTTTCCATTTATTTTTTTGTTTTTCACTTTGTTCTAATTTTTCCATCAAAAAATTGTATTGGGTATCAATAATACCACTATCAGTAAATGGATCTTGGGGAGCTCTTAATGAATAATCTTCGGTTTTTGCTTGATTGGTTAGTACTTCGAGTAATTCGTGAGTATCTGTTGATGCGTTGTGTTCTGATATATTTAAACCAAGCTCCTCTTGGATTTTGCCTACTCTAAGTGGATAAATATAATTTATAGATTTAAAAATTATGTATGAAGCAAAAAAGCAAAATCCACCAATGCTAAATGTTCCTATGATTTGAATTGTTAATTGTTCTAATCTTGTTTTATCTAATCCCATCATTTCGAAATCACCAAATATCGCAACTGATATAGTTCCCCACATGCCTCCTACTAGATGAACAGGTATAGCGCTAACAACATCATCAATTTTTAATTTCTCTAATAAAATAATTGTTGAGCCTGATAAAATTCCTCCAATTGCTCCAATATATATTGCCTCTGATGGATTAACATAAGCGCAACTTGCTGTAATCGAAACTAAACCAGCCAAAGGACCTGTAATCATAAATAATGGCTCTGGTTTTTTCATTACGATAATACCCATTGCACTTGAAAAGATTAAACCAAATGATGCTGATAAAAAGGTATTAATTAATATCAAAGGAATTTTTAAATCCATTGCTCCATTTGCGCCACCATTAAATCCAAACCAACCGAACCATAAAATTAAAGCACCAAGAGCAGCAATTGGTGTATTGCTTCCTTGAAACAATTTTTTATCTTTATCTTTTCTAAATCTACCTGTTCTACTTCCAATAATGAGTAATATTGCTAATGCAACCCAACCTCCAACAGAATGAACAACAGATGCACCTGCAAAATCTAAATAACCCATCTTACCTAACCAACCAAATTTTACTGTTGGATTCGTAA
>LHBX01000036.1 GCA_001704065.1 Pelagibacteraceae bacterium GOM-A1
ATATAAATTATATGTATATACATATTTTTATTTACGATAGGATCAAAACTTATGAAAAAAAATAATAAAGGTTTTACACTTATAGAATTATTAGTTGTTGTAGCAATTATTGGTATTTTAGCAGCAGTTGGAGTTGTTGCTTACTCTGGCTACACATCAGGAGCAAAAAAATCAGCAGTTAAATCTAATCAAGCAGCTATAGTTAAATACGTTGCAGCTGAGTTAAAAAAATGTGAGCTTGGTGAGACAAATGTAATGTCAAACAACTTAAAATGTGATGACAGAAAAAATGGCGGTGTAGTTGCCACAGGAGTTTCAAACGCATTAGGCACTGAATTTAAAAATCCATATAAAACATCTAAGTCTGCAATAACTTTAACAGCTTTTTCTGATTGCAAAGCAACAGGAAATGAAGGTGAAACTTATGTAACGGATGATGGAACTACAGTTCAGGTAAAATCGTGCACTAAGAAAGATGAGACCATCTTAACTGGTACAGTTACCATAGAATAATAAGAAATTTCTTATGACAGCCAAAAGCAGGGGTTTTACACTCATTGAGCTTTTGGTTGTCGTAGCAATCTTAGGAATTATAGCTGCCATTGGAATAACAAGTTATAATGGCTACGTTTCATCAACTAAGAAAAAATCAACTGAAAACGTTCTAAGACAAATAGCGTTAGCTCAAACCGAATATTATTCAGACAATCAAATATACTATTATGATAAAACCAGTGGTGACTGCACAGCTACCGTCACTACGTCTC
>LHBX01000037.1 GCA_001704065.1 Pelagibacteraceae bacterium GOM-A1
TTTCTATGATATTTTCTAAATGGTATTTGTTTATGATTTGGTATTGGGTAATGAATTCCAGGAAATATTCCATTTTTTATTAAATAAAGAAAATTTTTTATCAAATATAATTTTTTACTCTAATAACAAATAAATGAAACACATGTTTTTTAGTATTATTTTTCTGCGGTAATAGAATTTTTTTTGATTTAATTAAATTTAAAAATTTATTGGCAATTAAAATTCTTTTTTTATTAAATTTATCAATATTATCTAATTTGACATTTAAAATACCTGCATGAAGTTCATCTAATCTTTTATTGTATCCTTCCGAAACACCAATATTTTTTTTTTTCCATCCATATTCTCTAAAAAATTTTATTTTTTTGAACATTTTTTTATTATTAGTACAAACAATTCCCGCATCTCCAAAAGTTGATAAATTTTTCGTTGGATAAAAACTAAAACATGACAAATCTCCGAATGTTCCTACTTTTTTTTTGTTAAATTCAGCTCCATGCGCCTGAGAACAATCTTCGATAAGATAAATCTTATTTTTTTTTGCCACTTTAGATATTTCAACTATATCAGCAGGATTCCCGTATAAATGAACAATGATAATTGCTCTGGTTTTTTTTGTTATTTTTTTTTTTAATTCTGCAGAATTCATATTAAAGTCATCCTCTTTTATATCCACAAAAACTGGTTTAGCCCCAGCCTCAACAATAGCTGCAATTGTGGCATAAGCAGTATGAGATGTTGTGATAACTTCGTCCCCTTTTTTTATATTTACTGCTTTTAATGATAATATTAAAGCATCGGTGCCATTAGATACACCAACTGAATATTTTAGACCAAGATATTTTGAAAACCTATTTTCAAATTGTCTTACCTCATTACCCAATATGTAAGAATTACTATTGAGTACATCATTTATCTTTTTGTTAATTTTTTTTTTTAAAAAAATATACTCAGATTTAGGATTAGCAAAATAAATCATCTATATGAATTTTTTTCTTAAATGTTTAGGGAAGTGTTTTTTATCTATATGACAAATCCATTTAATATTTTTGTTTTTTTCTTTTCGAAAAATCTCCATATAATGATTCCAAGCAAATAAAATGCAATATTTAGGGTTTAAAATGTTAAATTCTTTATAATCAATAATTTTTATTTTTTTTCCAGGAAAATATTTGTTAATTTTGGTGGGTGATGTATCAAAAATACCTGAAATTAATTTAGAATTTACACCACAAAAGTGTAAAATCGTTGTGCTTTTTGATGTGGCTCCATATCCAAAGATTTTTGATTTTTTTTTTCTGATTTGTTTTATTTGATTTAAGATTTTATTTTTTGATTTTTTACAATCTTGAATAAATTTTTTAATTGTTTCAATTTTTGTAATTTTTAATTTCTTTTCATAATCAAAAATTTTTTTTAATTTTTTACTTATACTTTTTTGGTTAGTTTTTTTAACATAATATCGCATGGATCCACCATGTGTTTGAATTTTTTCGGCGTTTATCAATTCTAAATTTAAATCTTTAATAATCGAATTAATAGAATTTGCAGAAAACATATAAAAATGCTCATCATAAATCTGATCATAAGATGTCTTTTCAATCATTGAACCAAGATAAGGTTCTTCGAATATAAAAATACCATTATTTTTCAAAGACTTTTCAATGCACTTAAATAAAGAATTTATATCTGGTATGTGGCAAATTACATTGGCTGCGTAAATTACATCGAAACTATTTATTAATTTTTTTTTTTATTAATAAATTCTTATCAAAAAATGCATTGATAACTTTGATGCCTTTTTTTTTTGAAATGTTGTAAACATTTTTCGAGGGTTCCACTCCAAGATGATTATAAGACTTAAAATTTTGAAGAAAAATACCATCGTTACATCCTATTTCCAAAATAGAGAATTTTTTTTTTGTAATTTTATTCTTAATTTTATTTGATATTTTTACAAAATGCTCTTTCATATGATTTGATGTTGAGGATAAAAAAGCATAGTTTTTATTAAACAATTTTTTAGGATTCGGGGCGTTTACTAGTTGAAATAGACCATTTTTTTTATTGAAGGCAATTTTCATATCATAAGATCCCTTCATGCTAACAGTTTTTGAAAAGCTATTAGCTATAGGCATTTTCCCAAAATTGAATAAAACAGGTATTTTTTCACCGGTTATTTTACAATTTGTCATCTTCATTATTTTTGGCATAAATTAAATAGATATTCTCCATATTTATTTTTATAATTTCTTGCAATTTCTATAAGTTGTTTTTTTGAAATCCAATTGTTTAATAACGCAATTTCTTCTGGTGAACTAATCATAAAATTTTGTCTTTTTTCAATTGCTCTTATATAGTTTGAACAATCATTTAAATCGTCAAATGATCCCATATCTAACCAAGAAATACCTCTTCTTATTTCTTTAAAATTAGCTAAGTTGTTTTTCACATATATTTTTAAAAGATCTACTATCTCTAACTCGTTTCGATTTGATTTAATTAGTTCTTTGCAATATCGAACAACGTTTTTATCAAAAAAATAAAGGCCAGGTATTGCTAAGTTAGATTTTGGATTTTTTGGTTTTTCCTCAATATCAATTATTTTATTTTTTTTTTGTTTAATCACAGCATAATTTTCTGGCTGTTGAACATTATATGCCAAAAAAAAAGCTCCTTTTTTTAAATTGATACCTTTTTTCAACGACTCATAAAATCCCTGTCCGTAAAAAAAATTGTCGCCCAATATGAGGCATACATTCTGGTTTTTTATATATTTCTTTGCAACCAGAAAGGCCTCAGGAATTCCGTTTGGGTTTTTTTGAATTAAAATTTTAATTTTCATTCCAAGGTATTTTCCATTTGAAAAAATTTTTTTGTAAATAGCTTTACTTGAGGGATCACAAATTAAAATAACTTCTTTAAATTTACAAAGCATCAAGACACTTAAAGAATAATATATCATGGGTTTATTGTAGACTGGTATTAAGTGTTTATTTATACCTAAAGTGGATGGTCTCATTCTTGTGCCTAAACCACCTGCTAAAAGAATTGCTTTCATAAAATGAACTTAATTTTTTTTTTTATAGAAATTAATTGTTTCTAGAAGATCTTTATCAAAATTTGTTTTTGATTTCCAACCTAATTTTTTTATCTTAGAACAATCCACCTTATATTCTCTGTCATGACCTAATCTATCTTTTACTCTTATTAACTTAGATTTTTTACAATTAAACTTTAAGTTTTTTTCAAATAGAGAAATTATTTTTTTTGTTAAAGCTTTATTTTCAAACCTGATACCACTTCCTATGATAAAATTTTCTTTAATTAAATTTTTGAATATTATAAATTCTAAACTAGAAATAAAATCATTTACAAAAATCCACTCTCTTTTTTGTTTACCATCACCATATATAGGTATATTTTTTTTTTGAAGTATTCTTTTGATTATTACAGGAACAAACTTTTCTCTATCCTGATAGGGTCCAAAATTATTGCAACAATTTATAATTGTAGATTTAAAATCATATGTGTTATTCCAAGCTGAAACTAAATGATCAGCTGAAGCTTTCGAAGCTGAATAGGGTGATCTTGGATTGTATTTTGTTTTTTCATTAAATGATTTATTCTTAATTACATGGCCAAAAACCTCATCCGTAGATATATGTATTAAAAAAATTTTTTTATTCATTGATCGAAGAATATTATAAGTTCCATCAATATTTGTTTTTATAAACTCACCAGGTGAAATAATTGAATTATCTACATGAGACTCTGCTGCAAAGTGAACAATAATATTTGGTTTAAATTTTTTTATAACTTTATTGACTTTTTTGAAATTACAAATATCTAATTTTGAAAAACTATAGTTATTAGAATTTCTTATTTTATTTAAATTCTTAATTTTTCCAGCATATGTAAGCTTATCAATATTATGAAATTTTATATTTTTATGTTTAGGAACCATTATATTGAGGAAATTTGAACCAATAAAGCCACACCCCCCTGTTATCAGAATTTTTCTTATCATAGTTGATTTAATTAAATATAATTTTATATAAGAAAATAAAGTTAATAGTAATACTAATTTAATAAAATTAATGATGAAACGCACTAATAAAGAGTTAATTCAAAAAAAAATTGAAAATATTAAAAGTAAAAAAAATAAAATTTTTTTTAAAGGTTTAAAAACTTACGACTACACAGATTTTAAAAAAAAACTAAGTAAATTAAATTTTGTGTTAAATTCAATCGATCAGTTAAGCACTGGATATATTATAATTCTTAAAAACTCAATAAAGAGTAATTTTTTGGATAATGCAAAAAAAAAACTTATTAAATTTGCTCAAAAAACTAAGCCGATAAACCCGAAAATTAAATCTGGAATTAAAAATGGTTTTTATGTTTCAAAAAATTTAAGTAACAAGGGATATAAAACAGTAGATAAATCATTTTATTTTTTTTCTTGGAATAAAGATAAACTTAAAATTTACAAAAGAATAATTGAAATTTACAAACCATTAAAAATTTTAAATGGATTAAAAAAGAATGAAATAACAAAAAACAAACCAAAAGATGGTATTATTGAAAGATTGCATATTATAAATTACCCTTTGAATTCAGGTCAAATCACAAGACATTATGACCCTGTAAATGTGAGTATTTTTAATTTTGGGATTTATGCTACTGAGTATGGAGTAGATTATAAAGATGGTGGTTTCTTTGTTCTAGATAAAAAAAATAAAAAAATATTAATAGATAAAAAAATAAAAAAAACAGATATCGTTCTTTTTTTTCCTTCTATTATTCATGGAGTGGATAAAGTAAAAACTACTAAATTAAAAAAATCAGATGGAAGATGGTTTATTAACATAAATCATATTCAATCACACGAAATTAAAGATAGAGAATATACTAAGAAATATTAATATGAATATTTGGAAAAAAACTAATTATTATAACTTAAAAAAAAAAAAATTTCTATAGAGC
>LHBX01000038.1 GCA_001704065.1 Pelagibacteraceae bacterium GOM-A1
GTAATAAAGATTTTATCGACATTAATTAATATTAGAATTCAAAATATCATGCATATGAACCAGACCAATTGTTTTATTAATTTTATTTTTTCTGTGAACACACAAGGAAGTAATTTTTTTCGAATTCATCAATGATAATGCAGATGTAGCTAGCGTATTTTCATTTACACTAACTGGATTTTTTTTCATAACTTTTCTCAAATCTAAACTTTCAAAATCAGGGTACATTTGGGCAATTCTCTTAATATCACCATCTGTTATTAATCCTGAAGTATATCCATTATTTTTAACAATTATCAAAACACCTAAGTTTTTATTATTAATAACTTGTATAGCTTTTTTCATATTAATATTCTCTTTAACTATTGGAAGTTTATTTCTTTTAGTCATTAAATCTCCGACTGTTTTTAATCTAACAGATAAAGTTCCACTCGGATGAATTTTTTTAAAATCCAATTTTGTGAAATTTTTAACTTTCATGCATGCTATTGCAATAGCGTCACCCAACGCCAATTGTGCAGTTGTTGATGAAGTTGGAACTATATTTTCTAATCCTGCTTCTTTTATATTTGGCATTAAAAATGCAACATCTGAATTTCTATATAAAATAGAGTCTTTCTTGGATGTAATGCCAATTAATTTTATGTTTTTATTTCTAGTTACGTATTTAATAATGTTTTTAAGCTCTTCGCTTTGACCGCTATTGCTTATTAAAATAACCACATCTTTTGATCTAATTTGACCCATATCGCCATGACTTGCATTTGAGGCATCCATAAAGAACGAAGGTGACCCCGTAGAAGAAAGTGTTGCTGCCCATTTTTTTCCAATAATTCCACTTTTACCAACACCAGAAATAATTATTTTACCATCCTTGCATGAGAGAATAACATCTACAATTTTCTGAAAAGATTTTGATATATTTTTTTTTAAATTTTTTAAAGCGTTTATCTCAAACTGTATTACATCTTTTGCAACTGTTTTACTGTCTTTTTTTTTCATTCTAATGTGACCAGATATCTGATGTGAATGATGCCAAATCTAAATTGACTCTACTATAAATAAATTTAATGGCGTCGTAATATAAAGTCTCTCTTTTTTCTCTAATAAGAATATTAATTAATTTTTCGTAAATTTTATGAAGAAAAATAACATCTTTAGCACAGTATTGTAATTGTTTTTCTGACAATTTGCCTCCAAAATCAGAAGACTGAAGATTTTTATTTATGTCATTTCCGGTAAACTCTTTAACCAAATCTTTCAGACCATGTTTATCGCTATAACTTCTTGCAATCTTACTCATTATTTTTGTACAATTTATATTTTGCACGTCTGTTTTAAGATACTTTTTTATGAATAATAAATCTGCTCTTGCATAATGAAAAATCTTGTTAATTTTTTCATCATTAAGAACTTTTATTAAATTTGGAGCTTTATAAGTATTTCTATTAAGCTTTACAATATGTGCATCATTGTTTCCAGTTGAAATCTGCACTAAACAAAGATTATCTCTTTCGACGTTTAGACCCATAAATTCGCAATCTACTGCTATTTTGTCACTAAGTTCTAATTGCTCTGGCAAATCTTCGTTGTGTAATTTAATATCTATATTCATTTGATAGAATATATATATGAAACAAAAAGAAATTCTACTTTTCGGTGCCACAGGTCAAATTGGAAGAAATTTAATACGAAAGTTAACAAAAAATAACTATAAAATAATAGCAGTTACAAGAAATATTCATCGAGCTGGATATTTATTGAAGACTCAAGCAAATCCAGGATATCTTGAATTAGTAGAATTAAAGAATTTTAATATAAGCAAATTAGATGAATTAATGAAAAGATGTTCAGTCTGCATTAATTTAATAGGTATATTATTTGAAAAAAACAATACTCATTTAAAGCCATTCATACCGGGTTACCAGATATACTATCTAAAATTGCAAAAGAAAATGATATCGAAAAATTTATACATTTTTCTGCCTTAGGAATAGAAAAAGCTTTAGATAGTAAATATGCTTTGAGTAAAATTGATGGAGAAAAAAAAGTGATTAAAAATTTTAAAAATTCAATTATAATCAAACCTTCAATTGTTTATTCTGTAGATGATAAATTTACAACTAAATTTATGAGTTTGTTAAGTGCACTACCAGTTATGCCCCTTTACTATAATGGTTTAACAAAATTTTGTCCAATTCATGTAAGTGACATTGTAGATATTATATTTGAAATAATAACAGGCAAAAATCAAAATTTAGTTTTAGAATGCATTGGACCTGAAATTTTAACATTTAGAGAAATAATTGAGAAATTATTAAATTCAATTAACAAAAAAAGACTATTATTTCCCCTACCTTTACCACTTGCTAAAATATCAGCTAAAATTTTACAAAATTTTCCTAAACCCTTAATAACTGAAGATCAACTTAAATTATTAAAATACGATAATATCAAATCTAATAATTATAAAACCAACGATGAATTAGGATTGCCTGCAAAAAAAATTTTTGAAGATGAAATTGATAAATATAGTTATAATTGGAGAGTTGGCGGACAATACTCTACAAAACAAGATGTGAAAAAATAAAATGCTTAGTTATATTGTTATTGGTATTTGCATAATACTTCTATTATTGGTCGTTTATATATCTGCAAAACCAATAGGTATGGGAATTGAAGCAAGAAGAAACATAAATGTCAGTAATTCAAATGATGATAGTAATTTTGATGACGAGGTTTTGGATAAAAAAGATGAAAATAATTTATCTGATGAAATTCTTAAATTAGAAGAGTTAAACAAAAAAGGAATTTTAACAGATGAAGAATTTGAAAAAGCAAAAAAAAAATTATTAGACTAGGCAGATTTTATTTTCTTTTCTATAAACTTCGGCACATCTTCATCTTTATCGATAACATCTTCTTTCTTCCCTTTTGGTTGAAACACTATCATTAAGTGCAATGGGCAATAAGAGAATTTTTCAACATTTTTTCTCCCACAAAATCTAGCCTCTCTTTCGTTAGGATTTCCCTCCATGTATTTACATGTATCCTCTGTCAATTCCTCTAAGGTCAAATTCTTAGCTGGTTCAAAATTTTTGTCTAAAATCAAAGATTTAAATTTACTTCTTCTACCCCTAAACTTTGTTTCACTTAAATTCTGTTTTGTTATAGTTTTGGCTTGCTGAATGGATGATTTGGTTTTAATTTTTTGTGACAAATTAAGTCTATGAGCTTTGCCAATTACAGCGTTTCTAGAAACACCTCCAATAATTTCCGCAATTTGACTAGCAGTGCTACCTTTGCCCCAAAGCTCCTTTAATTTGTTTACTTTTTCTTGTGTCCAACTCATTAATGATACTATATTTAGTATATTTTAAATGTAAAACAACATCATGTTGCATAATTTATTCTAAAACAAGTTATTTTTAATATTTTTCAACAATTGAATTAATTTTAATACTTGAGGTTGCAAAATAAACTGTAAATAAAACTAAAAAAAATTATAAGTAAATATGAGCGCACTAGCACCTAACTATAAAAGAAAAAATTTATCATTTATAAGAGGAAAAGGCAGTTTTCTTATAACAGCAAATGGAGATAAATATTTAGATTTTGTTCAGGGTATTGCGGTAAATTCTCTCGGACATGCTAATAAAAATCTTATAAATGCAATTACTAAACAATCAAAAAAACTTTGGCATGTATCAAATGCATTCAGAATTCCAGAGGGTGAAAAATTAGCTAAAAAATTAGTAAAAAAAACTTTTGCAGACTCAATAATTTTTCAAAATAGTGGTGCTGAAGCTACAGAAACAGCGATCAAAGTCGCTAGGAGATATTTTTATTCAATAGGTAAGGAGCATAAAAATAGAATTATTTGTATTAAGAATTCTTTTCATGGTAGAACAATTGCAGCAATACATGCAAGCGGTTCAAAAAAAATGACAGAAGGTTTTGGCCCAAAAGTTCCAGGTTTTGATCATTTTGAATTTGGTGATCACAAAAAACTTAAAAATTTAATTAAAAAAAATACAGCAGCTATTATGATTGAAACGGTTCTCGGTGAGGGGGGCATTAAGGTAATCCCAGACTTCTGTATTAAAGAATTAAGAAAATTATGTGATAAGCATAAAATACTTTTAATACTTGATGAGGTTCAGTGTGGCATTGGAAGATCAGGAAAATTTTTCGCTTTTGAAC
>LHBX01000039.1 GCA_001704065.1 Pelagibacteraceae bacterium GOM-A1
ATTGGGTTCCTTAATTGGTGGAAAAGTATCAAGATCAAGATCAACATTTAAATCTTTTGCACAACCTCAACAAGTTTTTGCATTAGCTCTTATAGTATTATCAGCTAAACTGAGTAAAGCAGACGGTCAGGTTAGTAGAGAGGAATTAATAGCGGTAAAAGATAAACTCAAAATTCCAGAACATGAATTAGATCAAGTTGGAAAAATTTTTAATAAAGCTAAAGAAGAAAGTACTGGTTACGAACCATATGCAAAACAAATAGCTCAGATCTATCAAGGAAATATAAATGTGTTGGAAGAAGTCATTAATATATTATTTTATATTGCAGAAGCTGATGGAAATATAAGTGATCAAGAATTTAGAATGATACAACATGTTTCCCAATTATTTGGTCTTAGTGATGCTCAGTTCAATGGAATAGTTGAGGGTAGAAAATCATCAGATAAACTCAATCCATATGTGGTATTAGAGAGCAAACCTGATGATAATCTTACAGATATTAGAAAAAGATATTTAAAATTAAGTAAAGAACATCATCCTGACTTACTTCTAAGTAAAGGAGTTCCTCAGGAAGTTATTGAGGAAAGTAAAAAGAAAATGAGAGCTATAAATTCAGCCTGGGATCAAATCCAAAAGCTAAAGAGTAATTAAAATTGCTCAGATTCTGTCGAGCCTTCCATTGCTGTTGTCGAGCTCTTTCCAGAACTTATTGTATTGGAAACTGCATCAAAATAAGAAGTGCCAACTTCTCGTTGATGTTTAACACTGGTATATCCGTCTTTTTCTCTAGCAAATTCATTTTGTTGTATTCTAGAGTAAGCAGTCATACCTTCCTTTTTATACTTTTCTGCAAGCTCGAAAATAGCAATATTTTGCGTATGGAAACCTGCTAAAGTTATAAATTGAAATTTATATCCCATCATTCCAATTTTAGTTTGAAATGTTGCAATCTCATCATCAGATAAATGTTTCTTCCAATTAAATGATGGAGAGCAATTATAGGCTAACATCTTTCCAGGAAATTTTGCATGTATTGCGTCAGCAAACTTTTTTGCTTCTTCTAAATTAGGTGTTGCAGTTTCACACCATATTAAATCTGCGTAAGGTGCATAAGCTAACCCTCTTGAGATTGCTTGATCAATACCATCTTTTACATAATAAAAGCCTTCAGGTGATCTTTCTCCAGTCAAAAACGGTTTGTCATTTTCATCAAAATCGTTTGTTATTAGTTTCGCAGCGTTGGCATCTGTTCTTGCAAGAATAATGAGAGGAACGTCGGCAATATCAGCTGCCAATCTTGCTGCTTTTAGATTTCGGACCATGGTTCCAGTAGGAACAAGTACCTTACCACCCATATGTCCACATTTTTTTTCACTAGCTAATTGGTCTTCAAAATGAACTCCGGCTGCGCCAGCTTTTATAAATTTTTTTGTTAGCTCAAATACATTTAACGGCCCGCCAAATCCTGCTTCACCATCTGCAATAATTGGCAACATGTAATCAGTTCTTTCGCTGCTATTCATATCTCCATCTGCTATTTCCATATGCTGAATTTGATCAGCTCTAATTAAAGAATTATTCATAGACTCAACTAATTTAGGTGCGCTGTCGTAAGGATATAAAGATTGATCAGGATACATTTCACCAGCACTGTTTGCGTCTGCTGCAACTTGCCAACCACTTAAATAGATCGCTTTTAAACCTGCTTTTGCATGTTGAACAGCTTGATTTCCTGATAAAGAACCAAGTGTGTTTACATATGGCTCTGTATTCAACAATCTCCAGAGTTTTTGAGATTGCTGTTTACACATTGAATACTCAATTCTAATAGATCCTCTTAGCCTTTCTACCTCATCTGGCTTATAATCCCTTTGTATTCCTGCAAATCTTTTCAACTCGTACGAGATTTTCTCGGCTGACATTATTCCCCCTTTATAAAAACTAATTCTTTTTACTTTTCGTTATATTCTTCTGTAAACTCATTCATTCCACTTGATCCCCAATCGCAGTGGTCATCTCTTAAATAAACCCCTCTGCTTCTATGCTCTTGGTGCTCTTGGTGATTTGTAGTTTGAGAACTAGTTTCATTGTTTTTTATAGTATTTTTGTCCATGTAAACTTTATAATTTACAATATTTACAAAATCCACAAAAAATGTTAAAATTCTAGTAAATACAATAAATTTTTTGTAAATAATAATTTACAAAGTTTACAAATAGTAAATGAGTCAAGTAGAATTAAACATTGGTCCAAAAATAAAAGCTTTTAGAAGACAGCTAGGTATGCAGGCAAACAAACTAGCCTCACAGCTTAACATTTCACCAAGTTATTTAGCTTTAATCGAGGGTGGTAAAAGAAAAATTGACGGAGAATTACTTTTAAAAATTTGTGAGGAGTTAAGCATCAACATTAGCGATCTAACAAATAAATCAGATATCAATATGGTCAACACAATTTCAGAATTGCTTGATGATCAACTTTTTGAAGATTTGGATATAGTTGGTCCAGAAGTTAAAGATCTAGCAAATAGTAATCCAAAAATTGGTAAAGCTCTAATAAGATTAGGAGACATTTTGAAAAAAAAAGATCATGAATTGGTTAACAAAATTGAAAAACTTTCAGGAAAAATTGTTGATAATAGAAAAAACTCATTTCCTGGAGAAGTAATTTCAGATTTTTTGCAAGAAAATAGAAATTTTTTTCCAAAACTAGAGGAATTTGCAAATCAAATCTTTGAACAAATAAAACAAAATAATAGAACAAGATATATTGCTTTATGTGATTATTTAAAATCAGAGTATAAAATTGAAGTACAAGATATAATTCCTGAAGAAGGAAAACCCTTTTCAAAAATTTATGATAACAAAAATAGAAAGTTGCTATTGTCTGATTATTTGTCTTTGGAAACAAAGAAATTACATGCTGCAGCTCAAATTGCACAAGAGGGGGCTAGTGATATAATAAATTCTTATCTTGATACTTTTAATTATCCAAATGAAGAATCAAAAAAATTAACAAAAGTTGCTTTATTAAATTATTGTGGTGCAGCAATTTTAATGCCCTACAAATTATTTCATTATGAATGTAAAAAACTTAAATATGATTTAGAGTTATTGCAAAATACTTTTGCAACTTCGTTCGAACAAGTCACACATAGAGTAACATGTTTGAACGATCCAAAATTACCTGGGGTTCCATTTCATTTTTTGAGAGTTGATGTAGCTGGTAATATTTCAAAAAGATTTTCATTGTCAGGTATAGAAATACCACGTTATGGTGGTGCTTGTCCTCGATGGAATGTATATTCGGCTTTTTCTAGACCTGGTGTTATACAGGCTGCAGTAAGTAAAATGACTAATGGTGAAAAGTATGTATGTATAGCAAGAACTGTTGAAAAAGGTATAGGAAGATATGGACAAAAAAAAAGTATGTTATCTATTGGACTTGGATGTGAAGCCAAATATGCAAGAGATTTTGTTTATACGGAAAACTTAGATTTGAATGATAAAAAATCAGAGATACCTGTAGGGGTTTCATGTAGAACTTGTGATAGACTGGATTGTTCTCAAAGAGCTTTTCCACCATTGCATAAAAAATTTGATGTAGACATTAATTCTAGAGGAGTATCTGTATATGTCAGTGATTAAAAAATATGTAAATTTTATAATTATATTTTTATTTGTAAGTACAAATAATGTGTATTCAGACAATTTAAATATATTGTTTAAAGAATTGCTTAATGCAAAAAATTTACAACAAGCAGAAAAGCTAGAGGATCAAATTTGGAATAAATGGACAAGACATCCAAACAATGATTATCTGACGAACAAATTAGAGAACGGAACTTATTCCATGTACCATCAGCAATATAGAATGGCATTAAAACTATTTACAGATGTGATTAATGAGGACCCAAAATGGGCGGAGGGTTGGAATAAGAGAGCAACATTACTATTTATATTGGGGGATTATGAGAAATCGTTAGATGATATTGAAAAAGTTTTAAATCTAGAGCCAAGACATTTTGGAGCATTATCAGGACGAGCGCAAATATACTTAAGCTTAAAGGAATATGAAAAAGCAGTTGATGACTTGAGAAAAGCAAAATCTATTTATCCATTAATCAAAAGTGGAGAAAATATAAAGTTAATAGAAAAAATTATCAAAGACCAACAAATTTAATTGTCCTTAGATCTTTTTTTTGCAATCAGCTGGGTTAATGAATCTACCATTAAATCTGAGGCTTTAAAAATTTCTTTTGGTTTAAATTCATGTGAAATATTTTTTTCTTCATTTGTTTTATCTTCAATGACTATACCTTCATCTGGAGAATTATTTTTAATATAAATTAGTATTAACCACTCATCATCAATTGTCTCATCCCATTTTATAAATATCTCTCCAGTTTCGAATCTTCTGTCTATGCATCTCAAGATAGACATATGTTTAGTTATATATCTTTTATTAAGTTGAAAAACTAAACTATTCGCACTTCTGTAAAAGCTTTCAAGTGCAAACTCAATTTTTTGCCTAGCTAAAGTATACTCCCTTTCTCTTTGAAGTAATTTTGCTCTATCGTCTCCTTCTTGTGTTTCTACGCCTAACGCTTCAACTCGTTCTCTTATTTTCTGATCTCTTATTTGTTGATATTTTAATTTTAGTTTTTCGATACGCTCTTGTAATCCCGAATAATCCTCTCTCTTTTCTCTTAACGCTAATTTTTCTAGTTGTTCTAATTCTTTTACCTCTCTTATTCTAAACTTTTCTATTTGCTTTTCTAATTTTAATTCTTGTAAAAATTTCTTTTGTCTCTCCGCCTGCTCTTTTCTTAGAATAGCCTGTTCTTTTCTTAAGAATAATTTTATATCTTTTGCTCTTTCTCTTTCTAATTTTTGTTCTTGTTTTAATTGGATTTCTTTTTCTTTTAAAAAGGCTAACTCATCTGCTTTCTTCTGTTTTTCAATTTCGATTTTTTCCTTTTCTGCTTGCTCAATTTTCTCAAGTTTAATTTGCCTTTTTTCCTCAGCTCTTATTTCTTTAAAACGAATTAATCTAAATTCTATACTTTGAAAAAATTTTTGTATTAATTTATCAACCGCCAGTAAATTAAAACTAAATTTGAAAGAAAACTTATTTTTTAAATCTTCCTCAAGTCTGACCGTTCTTGAAATAATACCCTTTTCAGTACTTGTCTTTAACTTAACTTTTTTTATTTTTTTTCTTCGATTTGATCTTTTTGTTATTTTTTTTTTTAATTTTGGTTTTTTTTTTTTTAATTTTGATTTGATTTTTTTTTTTGATTTTTTAACTTTTATTTTTAGACTTTTTTTTTTAGTTTTTTTTTTCTTTTTTTTCATTTAAGAAATACAGCTTTATCAGCTAATTTTTAATAAATATAGTCTCTAGTATTAGGAACAGATCTAATATCTTTAGTTAGCTGAAGTTGAAATACTACTTGATCTCCCCATTTAAAAGCCATTTCACAACTTGTAAGATAAAATTCCCACATCCTTAAAAATTTTTCATCAAACATTTCTAAAACTTGATCTTTTTTTGATAGAAATCTTTCTTTCCAATTTCTTAAAGTGTGAGCATAGTGCATCCTTAAAATCTCTATATCTGTAGCTATAAGTCCAGAATCCTCTATTGGCCTCGCTATTTCGCTTAAACTAGGGGTATATCCACCAGGAAATATATATTTTGTTATCCAAGGCTGTGGGTCTCTAGGTGGTAGATTTGATCCAATTGTGTGTATCAAAGCTACTCCATCCTTTTTTAACATTTGAGACACTCTATTAAAATAGGTTTGATAAAATTTTTTTCCAACATGTTCAAACATTCCAACACTGACTATCCTATCAAATTTTTCATTCAATTGTCTGTAATCTATTAATTTAAATTCAACTTGATTATCTAAATTTAATTCTTTAGCTTTTTCTTGACTATATTTTAATTGATTTTCCGAAAGTGTAATTCCAGTAACCGAAGCTTTTGTTTTTTTTGCAATGTCAATTGCAAGTGTTCCCCAACCAGATCCAATATCTAAAACTTTTTGGTTAGGTTGTATATGAAGTTTTTTTATTATGTGATCAATTTTATTTTCTTGGGCAGTTTCCAAAGTATCATTCTCATTTTTGAAGTATGCACATGAATATTGTCTTTTTTTATCAAGAAACAAATCATATAATTTTTCTGAAATATCATAATGGTGTGCAACATTTTTTTTAGATTTAACAATTTTATTAAAACTTGTTAAATATTTTAAAGTTCCCTTTATTTTATTTAATGTCTTTCCATAAATATTAATATCTGCTCTTCCAATATTTTTAAAAGCTATATCAAGAAATTCCGTCAAGGTTCCATTTTTTAATCTTAAAGAGCCATTGGTATACGCTTCACCAAAATATAAATCAGGATGGAAAAGTAATTTTTTATGCAAACTTTTGTCTAACAATTGTAATTCTATAGGAATTTCTTTCAAAGGCTTTCCTATAACATATCTGTTAGAATTATAATCTATTAAGATAAAGCCATCTTCTTTGAATAAATCATTTAAAAAATTTATAAGTTTCATTATGCTGCTTTTAAGTGCTTAAAGTCAAAATCAAGCTTTTGAAGTTCATCAAAAAATATTTTTTTTTCGTTTTCATTTAATAACTTCAATGGTGGAATTAAATTCTGGTAGTCCTGATCAATTTGCGCCATAAAAGTATGTAATCCAGAGATTAAATTAAATTTATCGAAAATGCTTCTTACTAAACACAACTTTTCATTTGAAGATTGATCTGATCCATTTTGAAATTTATCGTAAACATCTCTTGCCAAAATTGAAGTAACATTTGTTGTTGCTGTAATTATTCCAGAGCAACCTAATTCGAGTCCTTTCAATAATTTTGATTCTGAACCTGGCATTACTGAAAAATTATCTATTTTCAAATTTTCATACAAATTATAAGAACTGTCTTTTACTCCAACTATTTGACTTGGAAATTTTTTTACTAGCTCTTCAACACAATCAATACTAAATTTATATCCTGAGAGTTTTTCGAAATTATATAAAATTATTTTACATTCATTAATTTCATCTATAATTCTTGAGTAAAAATTAATCACATCGTAATCGCTATACTTATAATAGGCAGGGGGCATAATTAAAAATTTATTAAACCCATTTGATTTGGCTATTTTTATCAAATTAATATTATCAACTAGCGAATTAAGACCGGTTCCAATTATAAATTTATCCTTATAATTACTTTTTGGTAACAAATTGATTAATTGAATTTTTTCCGAAAGAGATATGAGTTGTGATTGTCCAGTACTTCCAAAAAAAACTACTCCATGGCAACCTTTGTCGATTAGATTTTCTGCATATTTAATCGTTTTTTCACTATTTAACGCCAGATTTTTATCTAATACTGACAATGTAGCTGCATATATTCCATTAATCATAACTTAATTATATGACTATAATTATAGAATAGATTTAAAAAAAAAATAATAAAAAAATATATTCTAAATACTTATGAAAGTTTGTGTTTATCTTAGCTATATAGGTCTTGGAGCAAATTTGTTACATCTAAGTTATTTACATCAGTTATCTGAAAAGTTTGGACCTATAACAGTTTTTACGTTATGCAAGAATTTGTCGGATGCATTGGAGGATGATCCTAAAATTAAAGAAGTCATAGTAATAGATAAAAAATATAATAAATTTAAAAATATATTTAGTTTTTCATCGGAATTAAAAAAATTCAATTTTGATAAAATATTTATTTATTATCCAAGTCCTAGAATATTCATCGCGTGTAAGTTAGCTGGAATAAAAGATATTTATCACTATCCTTTATTTAAAAAGAAAAATCTTCATTTAATCAACGCAGCACAAAAGTTTACTGAGAGTGTATTAAACATAGAGAAATGTCAAACATACACAAAAATTCACATAAATGAAAATAAACTTAAAAGTGTCTCAACTTATTTTGATAAATCAAAATTTAACATTGTAATAGGGGCTGGATCTTCAGGTCCAACAACAAAATGGGGCACTGATAATTACTCAAATCTAATAAATGAGTTAAATAAACTAAATAAATTTAATTTTTTTATTTTGTGTGGTCCTAATGAAAAATTAATTGCTCAAGAAATAATGGATAAAGTTGAAGGAGATAATATTACAGATCTTAGTAACAAAAATATCTCGGAAGTAATACCTTTTATAGCTTCTGCAGATATGTATGTGGGGAATGATTCATTTGGTTCACATATTTCATCACAATCTGGCAAACCAAGCCTTGTGATTTTATTGGACTCACCAAAAGCATATACGGATTATACTCCTAATCATATTAGAATTATTCCTGAAGGATATAATGTTAATAATATTACACATGGAAGTGAAATTGATCCAAATTTAATTAAGGTCGAACAAGTGTACAAATCAATACTAAGTTATACTTAAACAACCGATTTTAAGACTGTGTCTTTGGCTTGGTTCACTAAAGTAGCAATATTATTTAATTCTGGACTTCTATCTGGATGAATTTTTTTCATAATTTTTTTATAAGAATTCATCACTTCATCTTTTGTATATTTTTTTTTGGGATCTAAATTTAAAATTCTATATGCTTCATCTAAACTCATATTCTGAGATGACATATTTTGATTAAATTGATTAAAATTAAATCTGCCAGAATTTTTTAAAACTCTAAAAAGTCCCCATAATCTAAATAGCTGAAATAAAGAAATACCTGCTTTCGTTTTAATTAAAGGCAAAATAGCCAACATAAATGGTAAGGAAAATATATATCTTCCTGCATATGCCATTATTACCGCTAACAATATTGAGGAAATTATAATAAACGTTCTTACAAATTTTGATATTTTTTTTGTTGAGGTTTTGGCAAACCAATTGAGTAAAATATAAAGAATTATAAAGATTATTAGTATTGCAAAAAAAATATTCATAAATTAATTAAATTTAAATGAAAATACCACAGCTTAAAAAAAAACCAGAATTAAAATCTTGTCACAACGTAACTTGGGAAGACGATTATAGTTGGATACATCAGGAAAATATACTTGAAGTATTGAAAGATAGTTCCAAATTATTGCCAGAGGTGAGAAAATATCTTGAAGATGAAAATGATTATTTTAGTCATCAAATGTCAGATACAAAAGAAATTCAAAAAGTTTTATTCGATGAGATTAAAGGAAGAATTAAACTTGATGATGAGTCTCTTCCATTCAAAGATGTAAGATATAGTTACTGGACAAAAACAACAACAAAAGGAAATTATTCTATAAAGTTAAGAAAAAAAATTGATTCTGATGAAATAGAAGAAATTTGGAATGGTGATTTAGAAAAAGCAAAGCTTAAAACAGAATATTTTGGGCTTGGAGACTTAGAAGTTAGCTATAATGATAAATTACTAGCTTATTCATTAGATTTAAAAGGATCTGAATATTACACCATACATATAAGAGATATTAAAAGTCGAGAGCAAGTTGGTGAAAAAATTGAAAATACAAGTGGTGGAATAACATTTAGCTTAGATGACAAATATATTTTTTACTCTAAGCTTGATGACAATCACAGACCAAGAGAAATTTACAGGCATGAAATTGGAACTCCTACTAATAAAGATATTCTTATATTTAAAGAAGAAAGTGAAGCATTTACTGTAGGAATAGGTCTTAGTTCTGACGAAAAGTATTTTTTTATTACGTCATCTGATCATAATACGTCCGAACAGTATTATTTTAAAGCAGATGAAATAATTCCAAAACCAAAATTAATTGATAAAAGAAAAAGAGGGATAATATATTCTGTTAATTCATGGAATGGTAATTTTTACAAACATACAAATGAAGATGCAGAAGATTTTAAGATCGAAAAGACAAATGATCTAGAAAAAAAGGAGTGGGAAACATTTATACCTGCACGAGAAGAGGTTTTAATTGGAGGATTAATTTTTTTAAATGATTGGATTATAAGATCTGAAACTTCTAATGCATTATCAAAATTAATATTAAGAAATCCAAAAAATGATGAAGAAGAAGAAATATTTTTTTCAGATGAAAAAGTTATTGTTCCTGGTGTGTCGTTAAACCAAAGAGATAGAAATACTGATACCGTTTATTTATCATATTCATCACCAAAAACTCCTGGAAGGACTTACCTATACAATCTTAAAACAAAAGAAAAAAAATTAGTAAAAGAACAAGAGATTCCTAGTGGCCATAATTCTGATGACTACATAGTTGAAAGATTAGAGTGTACCTCTCATGACGGGAGAATGGTTCCTATAACTATAACAAGACATAAAAAAACTAAATTAGATGGATCTGCAAAATTATTATTATATGGGTATGGATCTTATGGTAGTTCTATGTCACCAAGTTTTTCTTCAACCAGAATAAGTTTAATAGAGCGAGATATTATATGGGTAACATCTCATATTAGAGGCGGTATGGAAAAAGGAATGAAATGGTGGAAAGAAGGAAAGTTATTAAACAAGAAAAATACTTTTGAAGATTACATTGCTTCTGCAAAATTTTTAATTGAAAAAAAGTTTACGTCTAAAGGCAATATTATTGGAATGGGTGGATCTGCTGGAGGTCTTTTAATGGGAGCCGTTGTTAACCAAGCGCCTGAATTATTTTTGGGTATTGTTATGGCTGTTCCTTTCGTTGACTCGTTGACCACGAACTTAGACCATTCGTTACCATTAACAGTCGGCGAATTTGATGAATTTGGAAATGCTAAAGATAAAAAAGAACACTTTGATTACATATTTTCATATGCACCTTATAACAATATTAAAAAGATGGATTACCCAAACATTTTGATAACAACAAGTCTAAGTGATAACAGGGTATTATTTGATGAGCCAGCAAAATTTACTGCAAAATTAAGGGATTACAAAACGGATAACAATTTACTTTTATTAAAAACAGAAATGAATGCAGGTCATGGAGGAAAATCAGGAAGAGATGGAGCAATTGAGGAGATTGCAGTTGACTACGCGTTCGCTTTGAAAATAGCTGGAAAATTAAACACTTGATCTTGAAATATCAAAATTAATTACCATATAAACATTGTTAGTCGCCTAATGGGGCTAACAATAAATAAACTTGCTTAATTAAAGGAGGATAATATGACAAGTAAGGATCTATCAATTTTCAACTCACTTCGACCTTTCTCTATTGGTTTTGACGATATGTTTGACCAATTCGAAAGCATGTTGGGCAATGGTGGTTTAAGTATGCAATCAAACTACCCGCCTTACAACATAAGAAGAACTGGCAAAGATAACTACTCAATTGAAGTTGCTTTAGCTGGTTTTAGCAAAAAAGATGTTGAGGTAGAGTTTGAAGATAATCTATTAACTGTAAGAACTAAACAAGTTGATAGAAGTGAAAACAAAAACCACGATGGAGAGATAATCCATAAAGGTATATCGCAAAGACAATTTGCGAGATCATTTACAATTGCTGATGATGTAAAAGTGAATGGTGCAGAGTTAAAAGATGGTCTTTTAACAATTGCATGTGAAAGGATTATCCCGGAACATAAAAAAAAGAAACTTATTGAAATTAAATAAGTACCTTGCTTGTGGGGCTAGTCCCCACAAGACTAAATACATCCACTAGAGCTAAATCCGATAATAACCCCTGATGCATTCACCTCAAATTTTCTTTCACAAGGAATTCCATATTTTTTTGTTTTGTAGATAAGCATTTCATTTCCAAGTTCATTGACAAAATCTTCTGAAGGTGAGCCTAATTCTAATCTCATCTCATTGACTTCTTTTCCAACAAATTGACCAAATTTTTCATTTTCTTTTTCAGCCACTTCATCAGATTTCTTTTTAATTGTTTGGCATCCAGTTAAAAAAATTATTGTTAATGTGATAAACAGAGCAATAAATTTTTTTGATAAAGTATTATTTTTAAAAGCAACAATCATTAATACATACCTAAAGTTGAATTATGTTAACAATTTGTTCAAAACTTTCATTAAATTGTTTGAATTTAATACAAATTTGAAAAGATAGGAAATTTTAAAGATTATTGAGTTATTGATTTATTATATTAAAGAAATGCTATGGCAACAGACTTAAGAATATCAAATATATCAAAAATATATCCAGGATGTATAGCTAATGATAATGTATCTCTTCAATTTAAAAGTGGAAAAATATACGCATTATTAGGAGAGAACGGAGCTGGAAAATCTACATTGGTAAAAATTTTGTCTGGTGTAGTAAGCCCAGATAATGGTGAGGTTTTTTTAAATGAAAAAAATTTAAAATTAAGTTCTCCACTAGATGCCAAGAAAAATAAAATTGGAATGGTTTTTCAGCATTTCAATTTATTTGAAACTTTATCGGTATTTGAAAACTTAAGTATAGATGCAACTGAAGATAACGAAAGTTTAAGGGTAAGAATAAATGAAATATTAAAGAAATATAACTTTAGCATTGACCTTGACGTTCCTGTATTAAATTTATCAGCAGGGCAAAAGCAAAAAGTTGAGATTATAAGATGTCTTTTAAGAAGCCCTAAAGTTCTAATCATGGACGAGCCTACATCTGTTTTGACTGAGCAGGAAACAGAGGAATTATTTATATCTTTAAAAAAATTCTGTGATGAAGGAATATTAATTATTTACATAACCCACAAATTAAAAGAAGTTTTGTCTTTATGTGATGAGGTTGCTGTAATGCGAAAAGGTAAGGTTGTATCGGTTAGCCAAACACAAAATGAAAGAGTTGAAACTCTCGCAAATAAGATGGTTGGTCAAAAACTAGCGAAAATTAAGAAAAAAATTAATATTTCCAAAAATAAAGATGAGATATTTAAAGTAAAACATTTAAATTTTTATAGCGATGATCCTTTTGAAACAAATTTAGTTAATCTCAATTTTTCTGTAAAGAAAGGAGAATGTTTAGGTATAGCGGGTATTTCTGGCAATGGTCAAAACGAACTCTTTCAAATTTTGAGTGGGGAAATAATTACGCCAGATACATCAATCATTTTTCGAAATAAGGAAATTGCTAAATTAAATCCAAAGCAACGACGAGAGTATTTAATGGCTTTTTCTCCTGAAGATAGAATATCTCAAGCAGCCGTACCAGAATTAAAAATATATGAAAATGTAGCTTTAAATAATTTCAAGTCATCAAATTTTTTTGAAAAAGGTTTGGTAAATGAAAAAAAAATTAAAGAGCATTCAAAGAAAATATTATCTGACTTCTCAGTAAATACAGACAATGTTGAATTAAAAAGCCAATTTCTATCGGGTGGAAATTTACAAAAACTTATTTTAGGGAGAGAGTTAATTACAGCTCCAGAATTACTAATTTGCTACAATCCAACATGGGGGCTCGATGTGGGTGCAATCAATTATATTCATGAAACACTTATAAAAATTAATGATCAAGAAAAATCAACAATTTTGATTTCTACAGATACGGAGGAGTTATTAAAACTCAGCGATAGAATTGCAGTTATTTACAAAGGCAAGCTTTCAAAAATAATGCCTTCAGAGGAAGTGACTCCAGAAAAATTAGGAGTTCTAATGGGAGGAGGTTCCATTGATTAAAATTGAAAAAAGAAATGATGTACCAATGGCATTATATTTTTTTACTCCTTTTATTGCAATCATACTTACAATTTTAGGTGGTGGTATAATTTTTTATATTTTAGGCTTTAATCCAATTGAAGCACTTAAGTTTTACTTTATAACTCCTATTTCAAATTTATATGGATTTAGTGAATTGCTACTCAAAGCAACCCCCCTTTGCTTAATTGCTATTGGTTTATCATTTTGTTTTAAAAGTAATAATTGGAATATTGGTGCAGAAGGGCAATTAACTTTTGGTGCGATTGTAGGAGGAGGAGTTGCTCTTTTATTTTATAATCAAGAAGGTTTTTATATATTGCCTTTAGTTATAATTGCTGGAGCAATCGGGGGAATGATCTTTGCACTTATCCCAGCAATCCTTAAAACATATTTTAATACAAACGAGATTTTAGTCAGTCTTATGTTGGTTTACGTTTCAAAGCTACTCTTAGATTACTTGGTGGTTGGGCCATGGAGTAATCCTGAAGGTTTTAATTTTCCTGAAACAAGACAATTTAGTGACTCATCAAGAATGCCATTATTATTTGATGGTTTGAGAATTCATTCTGGTATTTTTTTAGCTCTTGCAGCAGTTATGCTGAGTTGGTTTGTTCTTTATAAAACCTATTTAGGCTTTCAGATTAAAGTATCTGGTCTAAGTTTAAAAACTGCTAAGTATGCTGGGTTTAAAGGGAAAACCATGATTTTGGTTGTTTTTATGATCAGTGGTGCTTGTGCGGGATTAGCTGGAGTTGGTGAAATTACTGGACCTATAGGACAGTTGCATAGAATGATATCCCCCGATTACGGTTTTACAGCAATTATTGTTGCCTTTTTAGGTCGTCTTAATCCTTTTGGCATAATTTTTGCATCTTTGATTGTTGCATTGACATACCTCGGTGCTGAAACGGCTCAAATTTTTTTACAAATACCAAAATATACCGGCCAAGTCTTTCAGGGTATGATCTTATTTTTTTTACTCGCATCTGATTATTTGCTTTTTTTCAAAGTTAAAATTTTAAATTTAAAAAAAAATGAGCTTAGACATTAGTTTTATAGGAATTCTGATAGGATCAATAATGGCTTCATCAGTGCCATTAATACTTGCGGCTTCAGGTGAATTGATTGCTGAAAGATCGGGCGTTTTAAATTTAGGTGTCGAAGGAATGATGATAATCGGAGCAATATCTGGTTTTGCTTTAATGGTAATAACAGATAACCTTTTTATAGCAATTGTAGGCTCTATGTTGTCAGGAGTTATAATTTCACTAATCTTTGGATTTTTAACGCAATCTCTTCTTACAAACCATGTTGCAACGGGTTTGGCATTAACTATTTTTGGCATCGGTTTATCCGCAATGTTAGGAAAAAATTTTGTTGGTATCCCTGGAAAAGAATTTCCAATTTTATTTTCAAGTTTAAAAGAAAGTATTCCGTTTTTTGGTCCAATATTATTTGGACACTCTATAGTTTTATATTTTGCTTTTGCTTTGCCATTTTTAACTAATTATTTTTTGAAAAAAACTAAATTAGGTTTAGTTGTTAGAGCTGTTGGTGATTCGCCTGTTTCGGCATCTAATCAAGGTATAAATGTTATTCTAGTTAGATACTGTTGTATTCTTTATGGAGGAGCTATGTGTGGCTTAGCAGGCGCATATTTATCTTTAATATACACTCCACAGTGGATTGAAAATATGACAGCTGGAAGAGGATGGATAGCTTTGGCTTTGGTTGTATTTGCAACCTGGAGTCCTATAAAAGTTTTAATTGGTGCTTTAATTTTTGGTGGGATTACAATTCTACAATTACATATGCAAGCAATTGGGTTTAGAATACCGGTTCAATTTTTAAGTGCATTACCTTATCTGATGACAATAATAGTTTTAGTTGTAATCTCTCGTGACAGTAGAAAAATAAAACTGAATACCCCAACTTCCTTAGGAAGAATATTCTATAAGGAAAAGTAATGTTAGCTATTCGAAAATAATTATTTTTTTTTTTTTGAATTTTGATTAACTTAAAGCTTCACAAAAAAAATTTAGAGGGGAAATTCAAAATGTATAAAAACTTTTTTAGATATTTAATTTCTGCAATTTTTCTACTTGGGTTTAGTGTAAACTCAAATGCAGATTTTAAAGTTGGTTTTGTCTATGTTGGCCCAACTGGTGACCATGGATGGACATTTCAACATCACGAAGGTAGAAACGCTGTAGAGGCAGCTGGAATAAAAACAACATTTGTTGAAAGTGTTCCAGAAGGTGCTGACGCAGAAAGAGTAATAAGACAACTGGCTCAATCTGGCCACGACTTAATTTTTACAACTAGTTTTGGATATATGGATCCAACTAACAAAGTTGCAAAAGATTTTCCAAACGTAAAATTTGAACACGCAACAGGTTATAAAAGAGAGCATTCAAATGTTTCTACTTATTCTGCAAGATTTTACGAAGGAAGAACTCTTTTAGGCCATATTGCTGGAAAAATGACCAAAACTAACACAATTGGCTATATTGCATCTTTTCCAATTCCCGAAGTAATAAGAGGAATTAACGCAATGACTCTTGCTGCACAAAAGGTCAATCCAAATATTAAAACTAAAATTGTATGGGTGTTTACTTGGTACGATCCAGGTAAAGAAGCTGAAGCAGCGCAAGCTTTAATCGATCAAGGTGCAGATGTAATTATGCAACATACAGATAGTACGGCACCAGTTCAAACTGCAGAGAAAGCAGGTGTATGGTCATTTGGTCAAGCAAGTGACATGCAGAGATTTGCTCCTAAATCAATTTTGACTTCAATTATTGATGATTGGGCACCATATTATGTCGAAAGAGCTATTGCCGCAAGGGACGGTACATGGAAACAACAAGATACATGGCATGGATTAAAGGAAGGTATGGTAGCTATGGGACCATATAATTCTGCAATGGGTGCTGACTTAGTTAAAGAAGTAGAGCAGCTTCAAAAAGATCTAGCATCTGGAAAAGTTCATTCTTTCACAGGTCCTATATATGACCAAAAAGGTAATATATTAGTTGCCGAAGGAAAAGTTGCTGATGATGGAATGTTGGCTGGAATGAGTGTTTATGTAAAAGGTGTTGAAGGAGATATTCCAAAATAATTTTCAAAAAAAAATTAAAAAGGCCAACTATATAAGTTGGCCTTTTTTTATGAATGTTTTTTCTTTAAGCCATTAATATCTATTTCATCATAATATTCTGAAGGTTGAACTATCCAAGGGTCTCCATCTAATAAAATTGGACAAAAATCTGGAGTAAAAGAAGAGGATTTTTTTTTCCAAAGACAAGCTGTTTTTATTTCTTGAATATGATTTTTCACTGGAGCATAATTTTTTAACCATTTAATACTTTCATTTAGAGTAAGTCCAGTATCAGATAAGTCATCAACTAATAAAACATTTTTAAAGTCTTCATTTTTAGCTATTGAGCTTATGTCTCTTGCAAAAATAAGTTCGCCCTGTTTATTTTCTACAGTTTCTCCAGAATAACTTTGAATAACAACATAAGCAGTGGGCAATTTAAATATTCTTGATAGCATATCAATTATAGGTGCTGCACCCCTCATTATTCCTACTAAAACAGATGGTTTGTAATTTTTTTCAATTGTAAGAGCTAACTTTTCAACTGCTAATTTATAATCTTCATAATTGATTATTAATTTTTCTGCCATAAAATTTGGTAACATAAAAAAAAAAAATTAAAAAGGAGAATTATGAAAGGTTATTGGATTGCAACTTACAGTGAAATTAAAGACCCTGAGAGAATGAAAAAATATGCAGATAAAGCAAAGGAAGCTGTATTAAAACATTCTGGAAAAATTTTAGCTCGAAGTGCTAATAACATTGCACTTGAGGGTAGAGAAATGGTTAGAATAGCACTTGCAGAGTTCCCAGACGTGGAAACTGCCAAAAAATGCTACGATTCTGAAGAATATGTTGAGGCAAGAACATATCTTAAAGATAATGTAATTAGAGAACATATGATATTTGAGGGAATGGAATAATTTAAAAAAGGGGCAAATATGAAGGCATATTGGGTGAGTTTGTATACAGAGATTTCAGATCAAGATAAGCTTAAAAAATATGGTGAAAATGCAATACCAGTTATAAAAAAATTTGGTGGTACTCCTGTAGTTAGAGGAGGCAAACTAAAATATTATAGTGGTGACAAAATATTAAGGACCGTCATTTGGGAATTTCCCAGTTATGACATGGCCATATCTTGTCATGACTCAGAAGATTATTTAAAAGCTTGGTCTTATGCTGAACAAACTACAAAAAGACATATGTTTATTGTGGAGGGTGCTAATACTGAATAGTATCGTCATCAATAGTACGCCACAAATACCAAGTGGCAACAGAGCAGTATGGAGAAAATCTTTTTTGAAGCTTTTTCACAAAAGTTTCAGGTGGAAAATATTTTTTTTTATAGTTGTTTGATATTGCTCTTAATAACCCAATATCCTGAACTGGCCAGATATTAGACCTATTATAAGTAAATAACAAAATCATCTCTGCTGACCATCTTCCAATTTGTCTTAAAGTTGATAGGTATATAATTGCTTCTTCATCGCTCATTTTCGAAATTAATCTTGGATTAAAACTTTTATCTTTAAATTTTTGAGATATTTCCAAGATACCCTTTATTTTTTGACGACTAAGACCGCATTTTTTAAGTTGTGATGTTTTAAGCTTTGAAACAATTTTTGGATTAATTTTTTTTTTACATGCCAATTCAAATTTTTTGAAGACAGAGTCTGCAGCAGCAACACTTATTTGTTGTCCTATTATACTTTTGCACAAAGAATAAAAGACATCTTTTCTAGTAGTTAAATTATTATCTTTATATTTTTTAATCAATGATCTCATAACACTATCTTTTTTTGAAAGATATGTTCTGGCTTTTTTCCAATATGTCGGTGCCTTACTCATTTCTACTTACCGTTACTTGTTTATTTAAATATATTTCTCTTCGAAATATAATGATTGATGATATTATTACCAGTGAAGCACCCATCAGTGTTTTAATTGTGGGAATTTCATCCCAAATAAAATATCCAAAAGATATTGCAAATATTAATCCTAAATATTTAAGAGGTGTAACCAGAGAAACCTCGGATAATTTATATGATTGACTTAATAATAAATTAGCTGTCCCTCCCAACAAGCCAATTGTACATAATAGTAAGAAATCATTGAAAGTTGGCATGATCCACCCAAATGGTATTGATAAAACTCCAACAATTGTAATTGCAAAAGAAAAAAAGAATGAGATCAACCAGACTGGTTCTGTGGATGAAAGTTTTCTAATTGTAATTGCAACGTAAGACATTCCAATACAAAAGATTATTGGAAATATGTAATAAATATTTAAGCTAGAAAATCCTGGTTGGGTAATTACTAAAACACCAATAAAACCAACAAATACTGCAGCCCATCTATATACTCCTACTTTCTCACTAAGTAAAAATATTGATAACAAAGTTGTAAATATAGGTGCAGCAAATGAAATACTTGTCACTGTTGCAAGTGGTAGGTTTCTTAGTGCCAAAAATATTGCAGCTAAAGCTATCAGTCCTGAACAACATCTAATTAAATGTAATCCTGGTCTATTTGTTTTGTAAAAATCTCTAAATCTTGTCTTAGGAACTAAAAAAATTATTGGCAAAATACCAAATAGGCCTCTAAAGAACATTACCTGTCCAATTGGATAATCTGATGACCACTTGACTATTACATCCATAAATGAAAAGGCACATATTGATAAAAACATGTAAAAAAAGCCTAATTGATTTTTGGAAAGCATGATAATAACTTTAGATTAATTAAAATTTTTAGCAATGGAAATAGCAACTTTAGCACTTGGATGTTTTTGGGGACCCGAAATAAAATTTAGCAAGTTAGATGGAGTAATAAATACAGAGGTTGGATATTGTGGAGGTAATACTGAGAAGACATCTTATAAAGAAGTATGTTATGGTGACACCAATCACGCAGAAGTAGTTAAAGTTGAATTTGACAATAATAAAATTTCTTATGAGGAAATAATAAGAAACTTTTTTGAATTTCATGATCCAACTACTTTAAACCGGCAAGGTCCAGATGTAGGTACTCAGTATAGAAGTGAAATATTTGTTCATGATGAAAATCAAAATAAAATCGCTAACAAAGTATTGAAAGAAATTAATGAAAAATTTAAGGGTAAAATCGTTACCAAAATATCAAAATCAAAAAATTATAACAAAGCCGAAGATTATCATCAGAAATATTTGGAAAAAAGTTTCTAATGTCACTTATATCAACTGAGTGGCTAGAAAAAAATCTCTCAAATGTAAAAATAATTGATGGGTCTTGGCATATGCCTGCAACAAATAGAAGTGGTAAAGAAGAATTTAATAAAGAGCATATACCAAATGCAATTTTTTTTGATATTGACAAAAATTCTAATAAATCAACTGACATACCACATATGTTAACGGATATTAGTTCGTGGGAAAATATACTATCATCTATGGGCATATCTAACGAAGACGAAATTGTGATTTATGATAATTCTGACGTTTTAAGTGCTTGTAGAGTATGGTTTAATTTAATTTACTTTGGCCATGATAAAAAGAAAGTACATGTTTTAGATGGAGGTTTTAATAGATGGAAAAAAGAAAAAAGAATTACCTCTGCTAATAATATAATTATTCAAACTACTAGCTATAAAGCAAAAGAAAATAATGGAATGGTAAAGAGCAAAGATCAGATTGACCAAAATATAATTAAAAAAAAATTTGATTTAGTTGATGCGAGAAGCAAAGATCGTTTTAATGGCACAACTCCAGACCCAAGAAAAAATGTAAGAAGTGGTTCAATACCTAATTCAATTTGCTTACCGTTTAAAACCCTTATCAATGACGATTTTACTTTTAAAAGTAAATCTGAAATTTCTTCTTATTTTAAAGATTTATCTTTAAATGACCCAGAAAATGTAGTGTTTTCGTGCGGTTCTGGGATCACAGCATGTGTTTTGGCACTTGCATATTCTCAAGTAAATAATAAGTATCTTCCAGTCATTTATGATGGTTCATGGGCTGAATATGGTAAAATATAAAATATGAAAAGATCAACAAAAATTACAAGCATAATAATAATTTTCTTTTTAATTATAGCTACAGTGATTGTTGGTAGAACAATGATTGGAAATCATTTTAAGAAGAAATTTAGTAAAAGACCACCTCCAGGAATAATTGTTACTGAAGCTAAAAATAGAGTTTTTGAAAATTTAATAAGCACATACGGAACAGCAAGACCATTTAAAACACAATCCTATAAAATTGAGAAGTATGAAATACTTAAACCTATCAACTTTAATCAAAAAGTAAAAAGGGGGGATGTAATTGCAGAACTTAAAAATAGAAAAATTACTGCTCAGTTTGATGGAACAATTGGAAAAAGAGAATTTTCAGAAGACATCGAAGTTTCAAAATCTTCAATCTTAGTTAATCTCGAAAATACCAGTATTATTTATTGTGATGTAGATATACCTGAAATGTTTGTACCATTTATTAAAGTTGGTTTACCTGTTGATATAAAGTTTTCTGGATACAAAGATAAAACCTATAAAGGTGAAGTTGACTCGTTAGCTAGTCGAATTAGTGAGGATACTAGATCATTACCAACAAGGATAAAAATGGATAATACATCTGGTGAAATTTTGCCTGGCTCATTTTTAGAAATTTCAATAAAATATGACACAAGAGAAAGCTTAAGTATCCCTGATACCAGCACAATAGTGGAAGGTGATAATATATTTATCTATAAAGTTGACGAAAAAAATAAAGTATTAAAAACAAATATTGATACCGGAGATAGATACCTGGGTTTTGTTGAAATTTTAAATGGTCTAAAAGTTGGTGACAAAGTTGTTGCTGAGGGTACAAAAAAAGTCAGACCAAATTTAATAATAAGACCTATAAAAAAGGGTGCTAAAGTAGCTAATCAAAACAAATCTGGCTGGGGTGGAAAAAAGAAAAAAGATACTAAAGAAATCAAGAATGGTATGTTTGCGTGGTTACAAAAATTAAATATATTTAAAAAGTCTGACTCCGAAAAACAAGAAAATAAAAAATAATTAATACATGTATATAACTGAAGTTAGTATTAAAAGACCTGTCGTTGCATGGGTAATGTCAATGATACTAATTATTTTTGGAATTTTTGTATTTTGGGAATTACCTGTTAGGGAATTACCAGATGGCATTCAGCCTCCAGTGGTACAGGTACAAACCGATTATAAATCTGCTTCAGCTGAAATTGTTGATGAAGAGATAACACAAAAAATAGAAGATGTTATAGGAGGAGCAGAAGGAATTAAGAACATTGATTCTAGTTCGCTTAATGGAAGAAGTAGAATAAATATTTATTTTAATACAGATATAGATTTAGATGATGCAGCAAATGACATAAGAGAAAGAGTATCAAGAGTTGCGGACAATTTGCCAGATCAAGCTAACCCACCTCAAATTTTGAAACAAGCAGCAGGTTTTACAACTACAATGTGGGTTGCTCTATCGTCACCAACTTGGAATGATTTAGATTTGGGTGATTATGCAGAAAGATATCTTATAGATGCCTTTTCGAGTGTACCAAATGTTGGTAGAATTTTAGTCGGTGGATTAAGAGAGCTAAGTGTTAGAGTTTGGGTAGATCCTATCAAATTAGCAGCCAATAATCTTACTATTCAGGAAGTCGAGAGAGCATTAAGAAATGAAAATATAAATATCCCCGCTGGAACTTTAGAAGCTAGTAACAAAGATTTAACTCTTAATATTGATAAGTCTTACTCTAACATTGAAACAATCAAGCAGCTTCCTCTTAAGAAAAACAAAGATAAAGTCACAACCCTTTCTGATATTGCAAATGTTGAGCTTGGTCCAGTTTCTGAGAAAACTTTATTTAAAGCTCAAAGAAAAAATGCAGCTAATTTAAGAACAGTTGGCATTGGAATATACGCAAAAAGTGGAGCATCAACTGTCGAACTTTCAAATCAAATTAAAGAGAAAATAAACGTTTTAAATCAATCTTTACCAGATGGTTTAAAGTTAGAAATAGCATTTAATAGAGCAACTTATGTAGGAACTGCAATACAGGAAGTTTATAAAAGTTTAATTATTGCTTTTATTTTGGTTGTGGTAATAATTTACTTGTTTTTAGGAAACCTAAAAGCTGTAATTGTACCAGCTGTAGCTTTGCCAGTAAGTTTAATTGGTTCGTTTTTAGGTTTATATATATTTGATCTTTCTATAAATATATTTGTTCTCCTAAGTTTTATTTTAGCAATTGGAATAATAACTGATGATTCTGTAATAATGACAGATGCGATTTATACAAGAATTGAAAAAGGAGAAACGCCACTTGTAGCTGCTTATAAAGGCTCAAGACAAATAACATTTGCCATAATAGCTACAACTTTAATTTTAGTTGCAGTTTTTTTACCTTTAATTTTTATCGAGGGTATAGCTGGTACTTTATTTAAGGAAACTGCAATAGCACTATCTTTCTCAATTGTTGTTTCTTCATTTGTGGCCTTAACCCTATCACCAATGTTAGGAAGTAAGTTTTTAAATAAAAAAGAAAAACTTAATTTTTTTGTAAAAAAATTCAATAATGGATTTAAATCTTTTACAGAATTTTATACCGACACCTTAAAATATTGGATTACTAAACAGAAAACAATTTCGATATTTATAATTCTGTTAATTGCAGCCTCAGTTTATTTATTTAACTTCACTAAAAAAGAATTGATACCATTAGAAGATAGGGGGGCTTATTTAATAATTGGCTCTACAGATGAAGGAAGTTCATTTGAGTACACACAAGAAAAAGCCCAAATAATTGAGGGAAGAATACTAAAATTGTTACAAGCAGAGGATAGCCCTTATCAAAGATTAATTATGAGGGTACCTGGTTTCGGTAAGTCCGCAACTTCATATAATACTTTTATTATAATTGCACTTTTAGATGAATGGAAAAATAGAGAAAAGAGTACACAAGTTGTTTTAAGAGAAGCTATTGGTCAAGTTGTTAGTGTGCCAGAAACGTTTGCGTTTCCTATATCACCTCAATCTATAAGAGTTTCTAGCTACAATAAACCAGTTCAAATGGTGATTTATGGGACAAGTTATGAAGAGTTAGAACAAATTCAAAGCCAAGTTTTAAGAGAGCTAAGAAGAAATAGAAATATGTTTAGAATTGAAAGTGATTACACAAAAAATAAACCTGAAGTAAAATTAATTACTAACAAAAATAGAGCAAATGATTTAGGAGTTTCAATAGAGAATATAGGCAGAACATTAGAAACATTATACGGTGGAAAGAGGGTTACAACATATAATAAAGAAGGAAGAGAATATCCCATTATTCTTCAGCAGTATTTAGCAGATAGAAGAGATAAAGATGGCTTATCAAAGATTTTTGTAAGATCTGAAACTACGGGAAAATTAGTGTCTGTTGCAAGTTTGGTAGAATTTGAAGAGAAAGGAACTGCTGAGTCATTACCTAGATATAATAGACAAAGAGCAGTAACTATATCAGCAGCTTTATCTGAAGAATACACATTGTCTGAAGCTATAAAATATTTAGAAGATGTAATGTTGAGAGTTGCTCCTCAAAATCAAATAACTTGGAAAGGTAAGTCCGAAGAACTAAAAGAGACTAGTAACGAAATATTTCTTATTTTCGCTTTAGCATTAATAACTGCATATTTAGTAATGGCTGCTACTTTTAACTCGTTTGTCCATCCTTTTATTATAATATTGACTGTGCCTCTTGCAGTTTTTGGAGGTCTTGTATTCATTTTATTTCTAAATAGTTCGATAAATATATTTTCACAAATCGCCTTGATTATATTAATCGGTATATCCACTAAAAATAGTATTTTAATCGTCGACTATACTAATCAAATTCGAACAACAGGTGCAAAAATTGAGGAAGCATTGATGGAAGCTTGCAAATTAAGAATAAGACCAATCATAATGACTTCATTAAGCACCATGATTGCAATGTTACCTCTTATAGTAGGTAACATAGGTCCAGGCGCAGGTGAGGCGTCTAGATTAGCAGTTGGATCAACAATCTTTGGTGGAATGATTATTTCAACATTCTTTACATTATATGTGACGCCAACTATGTACTTAACACTAGCAAAAAATACAAAGAGAATAGATGCAGTAGATCTCGAGCTAGAAAAACAGCTGATTAAAAAATAATATATTTTCTAGTAGTCAAAGATTTACGACATTTATTAAGCTGCTTCTTGAATTTATTTGAATAACCCTCTACTTTTTTTGCCAATACTATAACTTTCTGATTGTTTTTATAATTTTTATAATTTCCCCAGCCTTCATGATAAGCAATATATTGTCTGAAAGCATCTTTTTTTGAAACCTTTAAAATTTTTTCCGTTTTGTTTGTATACCAGCCAATAAAATCAACACTATCTTTAAATCTAGATCTTAAAGCATATTTATTTCCAGTCTCATCTTTATATTGTTTCCAAGTACCTTTAATAGCTTGTGAGTATCCAAATGAACTAGAAGGTCTTTTATAAGGTATAACTTTAAATAATTTTTGACGTGCAGGCTTAGCGAGCCAGTCAAAATCAGATTCCATTTTTATTATTGCTAATTGTAAGTTGATTGGTGTTCCCCACTTTTTTTCAGTTTTTTTCGCGTGTTTATACCAAAGATATCTCTCAGAAAATATTGAACAGCCATCTGCTGTATTTTGTGGTATCGATGAGCAAGCAGTTAAAAATAATAGACCAAAAAATAAAAAATACTTTCTAAAAAGAATCACAGTTTAATATAAATTATCTATTATTTTTTCTCCATATCCATGGATAATCAAATTCCATACTCCATAAACCTAACTTATTGTTTTTTGCATAAATTTGATCTTTAGAATATTTTTTTTTCGAATATTTTGGATAGTCGAAGGCTAATCCATTTCTTACCATGTAAGCTGAAACACTTTCATTATTGATAAAACACTCACCTAAATACCTACCAAAATAGTCTTTTTGTGGCTCGATTAGACATTTTAATTTTTTATTTATAATTTTTTCTGAAAGAGAATTTTTTGAAATTTTTCCACAATTAATTTTTTTTTTATTTTTTAGGCAAAACTGTTGCTTCCCTTTAAATTTAGTTTCTGGAGCATCTATACCTGAAAAACGAATTTTTTTATTATCTAATAAAATTGTATCACCATCAATTATTTTAATCTTATCTGAAATTAGGATTGTTTCTGATAGTGGGTAATTTGTTGCTACAAATGTAAATAAAAATAGAAAACTAACTAACTTCAGTAGTTGCTTTTTCATTGCATTCTTGCATTTTTTTTCTAATTTGATCTTCGGATATATTTTTATCTTTTAAATCTCCATAAAGCTTTCTATACACATCTTCATCACCTGCCTCAGCAAAATCTGCTTTAATTACATCTTGAATATATTGATTTTTTTTTTCCTCATCATATCCAAGAATTTGTGAGGCCCACTCTCCTAAATATTTATTTTTTCTTGCATTAATTTTAAATTGTTTTTCCTCATCATGAGCAAATTTTTTTTCAAAACCTTTTTTTCTTTCATCGAATGAATTCATTGCAATCTACCTTTATAAATTATTTTAAAAACTAAAAACGATATAAATACACCTATTATATTACCAAACAAATCACCTAATTCAAATCCTCTTTCTGGAATTATTAAGTGTAGAATTTCTAAAACAATAGAAATACAAATAAGATAAATAAATATATTTTTTAATTTATGTTTAAAAACAATTAATCCTAGAATTGATATAATAAAGAAAACATATACGTGATTTGAAGATACTAAAAAATCTCTTGTTAATTGTGGTTGAATTTTACAATCACTATAAATAAAACATCCAAAAATACTACCGGGATATAAGTAAAAAATAAATAAAACTATGTTAGACAGATAAAAAAACTGCTTTAAGTAATTCATAGTTAATCTATATTAAATTTTCACAAATGAGTCACTTAATACTTGTTAGACATGGTCAAAGCGAATGGAATTTAGAAAATAAATTTACAGGATGGGTCGACGTTGAGCTCGCACCACAAGGTAAATTGGAAGCCTGTAAAGCTGGAGAGTTTATAAAAAAATTAAATTTAGAAATAAAACATTTTTATACTTCATATCAACTAAGATCGATTGATACCTTGAAGCTCATTTTAAATACGATCAGAGTAAAACCAAATAATATAATTAAGGCCTGGCAATTAAATGAAAGGCACTACGGGTCACTTACAGGATTAAATAAAGATGAAATGAGAAAAAAATTAGGAGAAGAAGAAGTTCACAAATTCAGAAGATCTTGGGATAATCCGCCAAAACCATTGAACACAAATAGTCCATATCATCCAAAAAATATAAGTATTTATAATGATATACCGCGTAACTTAATTCCAGATACAGAGTCCTTAAAAGATACTTATGATAGAGTTGTGCCCTATTTTGTTGAAAACATAGAGAAAAATTTACACGATAACACAATTATATCTGCTCATGGAAATTCTATTAGATCGCTTTTAAAATATTTATTTAAAATTGATGACAATGAAATTTCTAAACTTGAAATACCAACCGGAAATCCTCTACTTTTGAAATTTGAAAAAAAGAATATAAAAGAAGCTAAATACCTAGATCAGAGTAGATCTAAGGATTTAATTAAATTCTAACCTTTTTGAAGAAGTTTTTTGTAAATATCTTTATCTGTTAAATGAAGAAACTCAATACTACTCTCGAAACCGTACAAATTTTCTTTTTTGATGTAATTATCCCAAATCTCATTCATTGAAAATATTTTTTTTGATAAATTTTTAAATATTTTTTTATTTATAATTTGACACCCTGTATAAATATAATTTTTATCATGGTTCTTTTTTAAATTATTGCCATCCAGAGAAAAATCTCCTTTAAATCTTTTATCAAAACTTAAATCTTTTTTTACTACCATTAAAATATTTTCTAAGTTATTTTTAAAATATATATTTTCCATCTGCTTGATTTCATTTGCATATTGAGCGTTCCAAATTGTATCTGGATTAAAAACTACGAAATCTGTTTCAACTGAATTATTTACTACATTTAAAATACCACCCCCTGTATCTAATATTTCCTTACCATCTTCTATAATTTGAATTTCTAAACCAAAATTATTTGAAAAAATGAAATCTTTTATTTTATCACTTAAATAGAAAGTATTAATTTTTAAAGATTTTATTTCTAATACTTTTATTAAGTTTATAGTATTTTCTAATAAGCTAATCTCATTAATTTTTAAGAGTGGTTTTGGTGTTTTCTCAGTTAATGGCATTAATCTTTTTCCAAATCCTGCACATAAAATTATTGCTGTTTTAACTCTCATATTTTTTTTATTCTTGGGTTTTTTTGTAGAAAATTTTTTAAATCATGAAAATTTGTATTATTTTTGATACGATTATCGATTAATTTCCAAGCGTAAGGTATTAATTTTAGATATTTTCTTTTTTTATCTCTTTTTGCAAGTCTTGTGAATATACCAATTATTTTTAGATTTCTTAAAACAGATAAAATTTCAAAATCATTAATAAATTGAGATTCATTTTTATATTTAAATTTACTAAGAAATACTTTTAAAATATTTAACTTAAAACTATTTGAAGTTTTAATCCTTACATCATCTATAAGTGAGGCCAAATCATATGCTGGATTACCTAAGACAGCATCTTGACTATCTATTAAAGCAATTTTATTTTTATAAAGCATCATGTTTGAGACGTGAAAATCTCTATGTACAAATACTTTGTGTTTGATTTTTAAATTTAAGTACAAATTATCTATTATTTTTCTGAGATTTTTTTTTAAATATCCTTTTTGAATAATTAATTTATTTGCTGGTAAGTACCAATCCAAAAAAAGGTATGACTCTTTAAGTATTTTAGCTTTTGAGTAATTTGATAAATTAAATTTTTTTTTAAGAAAATTTTGAGTTTTAAAATTTTTAATTTTTTGAATTTGATATAGAATTTTTAGTATTTTTTTGTATTCATTCAATTTAGTTTTTGAGGATTTAATTTTATCCAACATGTTTTTATTGCCTAAATCTTGAATTTCTATAAAGTTTTTTTTATAATTTTGACTAATTAAAACTGGTGCAAATATTTTATTTTTAATCAATATTTTGTTAACTGCATCATAATTTAACAAGTTTGATCGCTTTTGAATTTTGCTGTAAACTAATATTGAATTATTTGTTCTATAAAATTGTCTAAATGATGCATCTCCTGATAGTTTTTTAAATTTTTTCAAATTCATTAAAGTCAAAATCAATATTATTTGATATAATTAAGTACCTATTTTCAAGCTTTTCATCATATTCAAATTTTAATTTAAAAGTACTTTCTATATTTTTACCTAAGATTTCAGGCCATTCAATTAATCTAGCATAATCTTCTAAGTTTTCATTAATTCCTAAATTATTTAATTCTTTTTTATCTTTAATTCTGTAAAGATCAAAATGTCTAACAATCAAGGAATTAATCTCATATTCATTTATAATATTAAAAGTTGGACTAGGTATTTCTGTTGTTTCTAAACCATTTTTTGTTTGAAGATAATTGATTAGATACCTAATAAATGTAGTCTTACCTACTCCGATGTTTCCATAAAAAAGTAAAGTTGTATTTTTGCTAACTTTACTTGCAATTTTTTCAGCAATTTTTTGTGTGATAATTTCTTTTGAAATATCTATTTTGCTACTTTTAGTAGCGATAGGCATCTGGTTTATAAGGTCCTTCTGGTGTTACGCTTATATATTTTGCTTGATCATCTGATAATTTGGTTAATTTAGCTCCAACTTTTTCTAAATGAAGTCTAGCTACTTTCTCATCTAAATGTTTAGGTAAAACATATACTTTTTTCTCATATTTATCTGAGTTATTCCATAATTCTATCTGAGCTGTTACTTGATTTGTAAAAGAAGCACTCATTACAAAACTTGGGTGTCCTGTTGCACATCCAAGATTAACCAATCTACCTTCTGCTAATAAAATAATTCTTTTTCCATCCGGCAATGTAATTTCATGAACTTGTGGTTTTATTTCATCCCATTTATAATTTTTAAGAGCATCTACTTGGATCTCATTATCAAAGTGACCGATATTGCAAAGAATTGCTCTATCTTTCATTTCTCTCATATGATCAGCTGTCACAATATCTTTATTACCTGTTGCAGTAACAACAATGTCAGCTTCTTTTATCATCTCATCCATTAAGACTACTTCATAACCTTCCATTGCAGCTTGGAGAGCACAAATTGGATCTGTTTCTGTGACCATAACTCTTGCACCACTTTGACGAAGGGAAGCAGCGCTTCCTTTTCCAACATCTCCAAATCCAGCTACGATAGCTACCTTACCTGACATCATCACATCAGTAGCTCTTTTGATTCCATCAACTAAGCTTTCTCTGCAACCATATAAATTATCGAACTTAGATTTTGTTACTGAGTCATTAACATTTATTGCTGGGACAAGTAAATTGCCATCACTTTCCATTTTTTTTAATGCTAAAACTCCTGTAGTTGTCTCTTCTGATAAACCTTTAACATCATTTAACAATTCTTTATAATCTTTGTGCATCAATGCTGTAAGATCGCCACCATCATCAAGTATCATATTTGGTTTCCAGCCATCTTTTCCTTCAATAGTTTGCTTTACACACCACCAATATTCTTCTTCTGTTTCGCCTTTCCAAGCAAATACAGGAATGCCAGCTTTTGCAATTGCTGCTGCTGCATGGTCTTGTGTCGAAAAAATATTACATGAGGACCATCTTACTTCGGCTCCTAACTCAACTAAAGTTTCTATTAAGACAGCTGTTTGTATTGTCATATGTAAACAACCAACAATCCGAGCTCCATTTAAAGGTTTTTTACCCTTATATTCTTCTCTAAGAGCCATTAATCCTGGCATTTCAGTTTCAGCCAGTGAAATTTCTTTTCTTCCAAATTCCGCTTGGGATATATCTTTTACTTTAAAATCTTCCATAGAAAGAGGCTTTTAACAATTTCACTTAATATATCAACAAAGATTTATGCTTCTGGGAAAATTATTTCAATTCTTGCCCCTTTATCTTTATTATTAGATGCGTTGATTTCACCACCATGAATTTCAACTAAATTTTTGACAATATTTAATCCCAAACCCGAATGTTCTCCAAAGTTTTCAGGTCTATTACTATAAAATCTATTAAATATCTTATTTGTATCCTTTTCACTAAATCCAGATCCCTGATCAACTACCACTAATTTAATTTTGTCATTCTTATCTTTTGATATTTCAACAGTAATTTCTTGATTATTTTCACTAAAAGAAATTGAGTTTTCTAGTAAGTTTGCAATAATTTGCTCAATTCTATTTTCTATCCCTAAGATACTATAATTTTTAATTCCATTAGATTTCAATTTAATTCCAATCGATTTTTTTGTTTCATAGATACTGTTAAAATCATCAACAACAGATTGAGCAATCTCTTTTAAATTTAATTTTTGCATTTTCTCAGAGGAAATTGCAGCTTCATCTCTTAGCATTTGAGAGTAATCAGTTATTAATCTTTCAATTCTCTCTACGTCATGTGATACTATATTAATTAATTTGTTTCTTTGAGATTTATCATTTGTTTCAGAAATTATCTCAGAGGCACTTTTTAAAGATGCCAAAGGATTTCTGATTTCATGCAAAAGATCTGTTGAATAATTTTCTGCTGTAGTAATTCTTTTATTTAATTCATTAGTCATTTCATCAAGAGAATTTGATAATTTTCCCAATTCGTCATTTCTTTTTTTTATATTTCCAATATTGGTCTTTTCCTTACTTTTGTTTTTTATAATATTTGTATATTGAACCAAATTTTTAATTGGTTTTAAGAAGTATCTATTTAATACATATGAAAAAATTAAAATTACTAATGCGACAAGCAAAGCAGTTCTAATTATAAAATTTCTTCTTTCATCTATTGCAACCTTTATTTCATTGGCATTTTCAGTAATAGCTAAATAGCCTATTGTTTTGTTTTCACTCACTACATTTTTAACAGTTACTAATAAAAATTGATCATAGTTTTCTTTAGAGTAAGTTAACGGTTTTCCATAATCTGATGAATATGAGTACTTTTTTAAATCTTCAAATATTTCTTTACTTTCAAAGCTTTTATTACTCTCTTCCAAATTCTTGTTTTGAATACTTTGATTATTTAAGTCACTCATTTCAATTATGTTTAGACTTCTTGAGAAAGCATTTGGATCTAAGTCTAATGTGTCGGTATCTCCTAATAGATTAAATTCGCTATCAAATATCTGCACTCTATCTATACTTTGAAATAAAAATTTTGTGGAAAATAGAAACTCTCTAATATCTTCAGTTGAGAAATTTATTTTTAAACGATCAATATTTTCTGTTGTATTATCAATAATTTTTATATGTGAGGCAGTTTTATTTTTAATGAGCGTAGGTTTTACCGTATTAAGATAAAATAATGTTAATACACCTATCACTAAAAAAACAATAAAGTTGATAACTAAGAATTTTTTTAAAATAGATTGATTATTAGATTTTGAAGTAGCCATTATTTAACATTCCAACGATAACCACTACCATATCTGGTTTCTATCGCTGAAAAGTTATTATCTACTTTTTTAAACTTTTTTCTAATCCTTTTTACATGACTGTCTATTGTTCTATCTTCAATATCTGTGTCTTCTCTGTAAGCAACATCCATTAATTGAGATCTTTCTTTAATAATTCCAGGTCTTTTTGCTAATTCCTTTACAATTAAGAATTCTGTTGTTGTTAACTTATCTGGTAATTGCTTGCCATCCCATTCACACTCTAGCTGTGAAGGGTCAAGTTTCAATTTTCCATGTGAAATTATATTTCTATTATCCTCTAAATTATTTTCTTTTTTTCTAAGTTGGACACGAATTCTTTCAATAAGAACTTTAGTTGAAAAACCACCTGATTTTTTTACAAAATCATCAGCCCCTAGTTTTAGTCCTAATAGCTCATCCACCTCTTCATCTTTCGAAGTTAAAAAGATAACAGGCATAGATGTTTTTTTTCTCAATTTTTTTAACAATTCTTCTCCATCCATTCTTGGCATTTTAATATCTATAACTGCAAGGTCTGGGGGATTTCTTGACAAACCTATTAAGGCACTTTCTCCATCCAAATAAGTTTGAATATTAAAACCCTCTTTCTCTAGAGCAATACTTAAACTAGTTAATATATTTCTATCATCATCAACAAGGGCAATTGTTTGTTTCATGTTTAACTATAAAAATACTAAAATGTTTAAAATTGGGCAATTAAATGTTTATTAATGAAGCTCTCCCCAGTTATCACCTATGTTTACATCTACCGATAATGGTATTGAAAATGAATGCAAATCACTATCTTTCACACTTGTCATAATATCTTTAATCTTTTTAGAAGCAGATTTAGTACCATTATCAATTACTTCAAAAATCAATTCATCGTGAATTTGAAGCAACATATTAAATTCATTTGTTTTTTTAGTATCAAGCTCATCGTTGATTCTAATCATGGCAAGTCGCATTATTTCTGATGCAGATCCTTGGATAGGTGCATTTATAGCTGCCCTTTCTTGAAAATTTCTAACATTAAAATTTTTGTCGTTGATTCCTGGAATATGAGTTTTTCGACCAAAAATATTTCTTACATATCCACTTTTTCTACAGAATTTAATTGTGTCATTCATGTATTCTTTAATTTCTGGAAATTTAATAAAATATGAATTTAGAAATTCTTCGGCTTCATTGTTTGATACACCAATTTGTTTGGCCAAACCATATTGAGATATTCCATAAATTATTCCAAAATTAATAGCTTTCGCTTTTCTCCTCATATCAGCATCAATTTTTTTTATGTCTGCACCAAAAACCTGGCTAGCGGTTAATGAGTGGATATCCTCATTATTTTTAAAAGCTTTTTTTAGTTCTTTTACATCAGCTAGATCAGCCAAAATTCTCATTTCGATCTGATTATAGTCTGCTGATATAAGTTTTTTATTTTTTTCTGATATGAAGGCTTTACGAATATCTTTGCCCTCCTCAGTTTTAATAGGAATATTTTGTAAATTTGGATCACTAGATGCAAGTCTACCTGTTGTAGTTGCTGCTAACAGAAAAGATGTATGCACTCTTTTTGTATTGGGATTTAAATGCTCAGGCAAAGAATCTGAATATGTATTTTTCAATTTACTAGATTGCCTCCATTCTAAAACCAATTTAGGAAATTCATTCCCTTTGTAAGCTAAATCCTCTAGAACTGCTGCACCAGTTGCAAAACTCCCTTTTTTAGTCTTTTTTAGCGATGCAATTTTGAGGTCATTATACATTATTTCACCCAACTGTTTAGTCGATGCAATATTAAATTTTTTTTTTGAAATTTTAAAAATTTGTTTTTCTAAATCTTGAAGTTTTTTTTCAAACTTAACAGATAATTTTTTAAGAAAATTATTATCCAATTTTATGCCATTGATTTCCATTGATGCTAAAATTTTAATTAAAGGTTTTTCGAAAATTTCATAAATATTTAGTAATTTTTCTGATTTAAGCGATTTCAAGAATATTTTATATAAACGGTAAGTTATATCAGCATCTTCTGCCGCATAATCTTTTGCAATATTTAACTCTACTTGACTGAATTTAATTTCTTTTTTTCCAGATCCAACAAGATCTTTATATTTAATTGTTTTGTGACCAAGATGAATATCTGAAAGGGTATCCATATTATGTCTATTTTTCCCAGCATCTAAAACGTATGACATCAACATTGTATCTTCCATGCTTTGAATATCTATATCCCTTTTGCGAAATATTATGTAATCGAATTTAATATTTTGCCCAATTTTTTTTAAACTTTTATCCTCTAAATATGGTTTTATAATTCTCAAAACATCTTTCTCATTTAGATTATTTTTATCAATATGACCTGTTGGAATGTAACAAGCTTTACCTATTTTGCTAGAAATTGAGATACCAACTAAATTTGCCTGATGTGGGTCAAGAGAATCTGTTTCAGTATCAATAGAAAATTCTCCAGCTTCTTCAGCTTCTTGCATCCAATCTTTTATTTCAGATAAATTTTTTATCAAAACATATTTATCTTTTGATATTTTAGATGTTTCTTTTTTGACTTCTACCTCATCACTAAATTTGGATTGACCATACGTCGAAATTGCTGAACTCAATAACCTATTAAATTCCATTTCTCTCAAAAAATTGTATAACTTGTCTACGTCTACTTTTTTTAGAACAAAGTCAGTTAATTTGTCTTTCACTGGAACATCATTTTTTAATGTGACCAGTTTTTTACTTACCAGAGCCTTATCTTTATTTTCTAAAAGTGTTTCTCTTCTTTTATTCTGTTTTATTTTATTTGCGTTTTTGAGAAGGTTTTCTAAATTTCCATATTCCTTAATTAATTCTGCTGCTGTTTTTACACCAATACCTGGAACACCAGGTACATTGTCTGTACTATCCCCTGCTAGTGATTGAACATCAATTACTTTATCCGGACCAACCCCAAATTTATTGATTACATCGTCATTAGATATAAATTTATTCTTCATTGGATCATATATACGAACCTTTTTTTTGAAAAGTTGCATTAAATCTTTGTCAGATGATACAATTGTAACCTTTGCACCTTTGTCTAATATTTGCTCTACATAGGTGGCTATCAAATCATCAGCCTCGTAATTTAACATTTCTATAGAGGGTAAATTGAATGCTAATACTGACTTTCTAATATAATCGAATTGTGGAATTAGATCATCGGGAGCATCAGACCTATTTCCTTTATAATCTGAATATATTTCGTTTCGAAAATTCTTTCTTGCAGAGTCAAAGATCACTGCAAAATGAGTAGGTTTTTCTAAATTTTCGCTCGATTTAGAGTCCTCTAATAATTTAAACAGCATGTTACAAAATCCACTTACTGCTCCTACTGGCAAACCATCACTTTTTCGTGTTAATGGTGGCAATGCATAATAGGCTCTAAATATGTATCCGGACCCATCAATAAGATAGAAATGATCTGTTTTTTTAATTTTACCCATAATTTAATTTATAATAAATTGAAGTATTATAGTAAGAATAAAACATCCTGTTAATAAATATTAGTGGATTAAACTTTATTAAAATAGTAATTTAAAGATAATGGAATTAGTAAATTCAATTTCTAATAATAAAATAATTAAAATCATAATATTTGCATTAATAGGTTCTATTTTATTGACAATATCTGCAAAAATTAAAATACCTTTTTATCCAGTTCCTATGACTATGCAAACATTTATAGTTCTGTTTTTAGGAATTTCCTTTGGATACAAAGTCGGGGTACTTTCGGTAGTTTTTTATTTGATAGAAGGAATAATGGGATTACCGGTATTTTCTAACTCACCAGAGAAAGGAATAGGATTAGCTTATTTTGTTGGTCCCACGATGGGATATTTAATAGGTTTTATATTTGCATGTCTGATAGCAGGCATATTTACATACGATAAAAACCATTTATTAAATTTTTTAAAAATTATAATTGCAACATCAATAATATATATTTTGGGTATTTTATGGCTTGGAAATTTAATCGGTTGGGATAAACCAATATTAGAATTTGGTGTTTACCCATTTCTTTATGCTGAATTATTTAAGATATTATTACTAACAGCTTTAGTTAATAAAATTATTAAATTTAGAAAATATATTTAAAATTACCTTGGAGATCTTTTTGATAGAATTCTTTGAAGTGTTCTTCTATGCATTTTAAGTCTTCTTGCAGTCTCAGATACATTTCTGTTACATAATTCAAAAACTCTGTGAATATGTTCCCATTTAACTCTATCAGCAGACATTGGATTTTCTGGTGGAGCAGCTTTTTTATTTGGATCAGCTAAAAGTGCTTTTTCTACATCATCTGCATCTGCTGGTTTAGCTAAATAGTCTATTGCACCTTCTTTAATGGCTGCTACCGCGGTTGGTATATTTCCATAACCAGTAAGCATCACTATTCTGCTCTCTGAGTTATTTTTCTGGATTTCTTTTACAACTTCTAGTCCGTTTCCATCGTTTAGTCTCAAGTCAACAACTGCAAAAGCAGGTTTTTTTGATTTCACAGACTCAATTCCAATTTTTACACCCTCTGCTTGTGAAACAGAAAAACCCTTTTTCTCCATTGCTCGAGCTAGTCTTTCTCTAAAAGGGTTATCATCATCTACTATAAGTAGAGATTTATCCTCAAATTCTGTTATTTTTTTTAATACTTCTGCTTCTGGCATGGACCTTATATGGAAACATTCTAAATTATTTCAAGGGTACATTTTTACTTTACATTGGCTCATTTTCTGCATAAATGCTCGTTTTATATAAACTTGCATAGCAGTTATGCCGGTTTTTTTTGTTAAATTTTTTTTGGAGCTTTAAATGCAAAAATTTAAATCAGTTGATAAATTAGTAAACCAACTGAAACCAACAGAACCTGTTTATTGTATTAGAAGAGATTCTATAAACATAGCTTCTAAATTTTTTCAGAATAAATTTCCTGGTAAAATCCTATATGCAGTTAAAACTAACCCGCATCCATTAGTATTAAAAACTATCGTGGAAAGCGGAATTAATGATTTTGATATCGCTTCAATTAAAGAAGTTGAGGCAATTAGAAGTATTAGCCCAGATGCAAAATGCTCATACATGCATACTGTAAAAAGCAAGGAAAGTATAAACGAAGCATATTTCAAATATAATATTAAGACTTTTTCAATAGATACAAAAGATGAATTAATAAAGATTCTAAATAGTACTAATCAAGCTAAGGATTTAGACTTATTTGTGAGAGTTGCTGTTTCTAATGAACACGCAGAGATAGATTTATCTAAAAAATTTGGCGCACAAACTTCTGAAGCAATTGGGCTTTATAGATTAACAAAACAGTATGCAAAAAAAATAGGATTAAGTTTTCATGTGGGTTCGCAATGTATGCATCCAATATCCTATTCAAAAGGGATTAATGAAATTAAATATATAATAAAAAAAACAAAAATAGTTCCGGATGTTATAAATATAGGTGGAGGATTTCCAACAATCTATCCTGACTTAGTTCCTCAATCATTAGACTCTTATTTTGAGGAAATAAAAAATTCATTAAATAAATTAAAATTAGAAAAAAAACCAGAAATTATATGTGAGCCAGGTCGAGCAATTGTTGCAGAAAGTGGTTCGACAATTGTGAGAGTAAACTTAAGAAAAAAACAAAAGTTATATATTAATGATGGAACATACGGAACTTTATTTGATGCTGGTGTGCCTAATATAGTTTATCCATCAAGGATAATTACAAGTGGAAGAATTATATCAAAAAAATTGACTTCATTTGATTTTTATGGACCAACATGTGATAGCATGGATTATATGAAGGGACCTTTTATTCTGCCTAATAATATTAAAGAAGGTGATTACATTGAATTAGGTCAATTAGGAGCATACGGATTGACATTTAGAACTCAATTTAATGGATATTATTCCGATAGTATTTACGAAGTTTGTGATGATCCAATAATGACGATGTATGACAAAGAAACAAATAAAGAGTTTCTTGTTGCATAATGTCAGATACAAAAAATCTTAATCATAACAGAAAAAAAGACTTTTTAAGTAAAGAGGTTGAACATATTGATATTACATCTTTTGACTCTAGAAAAATTATATCTTCTATGGAAAAAATGTCTTTTGTTTCAAGAGAAACTGCTAATGCATCCAAGATATATAATGAAATGCTTAAAGATAAAGATTGTACAATATTCTTAACTCTTGCAGGGTCTACTTCTGCCGCTGGATGTATGCATATTTATAGAGATATGGTTAAATACAACATGGTAGATGCAATTGTAGCAACTGGAGCATCTATAATAGATATGGATTTTTTTGAAGCGCTTGGATTTAAACATTACCAAGGATCACAATATCAAAATGATAATGAACTTAGAGACAATTATATAGATAGGATTTATGATACTTATATCGATGAAGAGGAGCTCCAGGTTTGTGATAAAACAATAGGAGAAATAGCAGACAAACTTGAGCCAAAGTCTTACACATCGAGAGAATTTATTAAAGAGATTGGCAAATATCTAAAAATTAACTCTAAAAAGAAAGGTTCTTTAATTGAAACAGCTTTTGATAACGATGTACCTATATTCTGTCCTGCATTTACAGACTCAAGTGCAGGTTTTGGATTAGTCATGCATCAAGAGAGAAATCCAAAAAATCATATTACAATAGACTCAATTAGAGAATTTAGAGAATTAACAGAGATTAAAATTAAATCTAAAGGGTCGGGATTATTTATGATTGGTGGTGGAGTTCCTAAAAACTTTATACAAGATACTGTAATTTGTGCTGAACTTTTGGGAAAAAATGTGGATATGCACAAATATGCAATACAAATTACTGTTGCTGACTCAAGAGATGGAGCTTGCAGTAGTTCAACATTAAAAGAAGCAAGTTCATGGGGTAAGGTTGATACTACCAAAGAACAAATGGTATTTGCTGAAGCTACCAGTGTTTTACCATTAATAGCAAGTGACGCCTATCATACCGGAGAGTGGAAAAATAGAGACAGAAAAAACTTTTCCAAAATATTTTGATTGATGATCAAAAAAGTAAAAATTGGAATTATTCAAAGCAAAATTTCAGATAATATTCAAAAAAATATAAATTCAGCTATTAAAAATATAAAAAAAGCAGCATCAAAAAAAGCTAAAATAATTTGTATGCCAGAACTATTTTTATCAAATTATTTTTGTCAAACAGAAAGTCATTCCAACTTTAAACTAGCAGAAAAAATACCTGGTAGAACTACAAAAATATTTTGTGAATTAGCCAAAGATTTACAAATAGTATTAATGATTTCATTATTTGAAAAAAAAACACATGGCTTCTATCATAATACTAGTATCGTTATTAGTGAGAAAGGTAAAATTTTATCGAAATATAGAAAAATGCATATACCAGATGATCCTGGTTATTATGAAAAATTTTATTTTACTCCTGGAGATTTAGGTTTTAAATCTGTTAAAACAAAATTTGGTAAAATTGGACCTTTAATTTGTTGGGATCAATGGTTCCCGGAAGCTGCAAGATTGACTGCACTTAAAGGTGCACAAATAATTTTTTACCCTACTGCTATTGGATGGCATCCTAAAGAGAAAAAGAAATTTGGAAAATCTCAACTGGACTCTTGGATAACAATGCAAAAATCTCACGCAATCGCAAATGGTACTTATGTGGTTGCTATAAATAGAGTTGGAACAGAAAAAAAAGGTAAGAAGAAAATAGAATTCTGGGGAAACTCAATGATCATAGATCCTAGTGGGCAAATAATTGGAAAACTTGGGAATAAAAAAGAAGAAATTTTAATTCGTGAAATAAACTATAAAAAAATTGATTCAGCCAGAGAGCATTGGCCTTTTTTAAGAGATAGAAGAATCGATTTTTATAAAGGCATACTAAAAAATCCTGCAGATGAATGAAAACTTTAATGGATTTAGAATGCCGGCTGAATGGGAGCCCCAAAATTCAGTTTGGATTGCTTGGCCTTATAATAAAAATGATTGGCCTGGATTATATCAATTTATTCCTGAAGTAATTTTAAAGATTATAAAAAAAATTTCAAAAAATCAAAAAATTAACTTAATCGTTAGCAAAAATATAAAAATTATAAAAAAATTAATAAAACTTAATAAAATTAAAAATATCAACTTCCACTATATTAAAACTGATAGAATATGGTTAAGAGATTCTGGACCCATATTTATAACAAATAAAGTTGAAAAGAAAAAAGTAATGCTAAATTTTGGTTTTAACGGATGGTCAAAGTATAAAAATTATAAAAATGACAATAAAATCAATAATAGTATTAGTAAAATTGCTAATTTTAAAAAGATTGATCCAATAATCAAAAAAAAAGGCAGAATTAGAAAAATAATCATGGAAGGAGGGGCGTTTGATGTAAATGGCTCAGGTACAATTCTATTAACTGAAGAATGTTTATTAAGCAAAATTCAAGAAAGAAATAAAAATTTTAAAAAAAAAGACTACGAAAAAATGTTTAATAAATACTTAAATATAAAAAACTTTATATGGCTTAAAAAAGGAATTGCTGGCGATGACACGCATGGACATGTTGATGACATATCAAGATTTGTTTCAAGAAATACGATTATGACTGCGGTTGAAAATAATAAAAAAGATATAAATTACAAAAACTTAAATAAGAATTTAAATATATTGAAAAAAAGTAAATGTGAGAAAGGAAAGAAATTAAAAATTATAAAAGTTCCTATGCCTTCACCAATTTATATTAAGAATACTAGAGTTCCTGCAAGTTATATGAATTTTTATATTTGTAATAAAAAAATAATTCTTCCAATATTCAAAGTAAAAGAAGACAATATTGCAATTAAAATTTTCAAAAATTACTTTAGAAATAGAAAAATCGAAACAGTTGACTGTAGCAAATTGATATGGGGATTTGGTGCAATACATTGCATGACCCAACAAGAACCTAAAATTTAGTTATGCTGCTTTTAGTGTGCCGAGTAATAATCTAAAAGGTATCAACATTACAAGTGCTACAAATATTTTTACCGCAAGATCTCCTAATGATAAAGTTACCCAAGGAATTCCCGTTCCATAGAATGATATTGAGAAAAATAAAAAAGTATCAACAGTTGAACCTATCAAAGAAGATGTTAAAGGTGCTATAAACCACTTTTTTTGTCTTAATTGATCAAATATCTGAACATCTAAAAGTTGAGCAATTATAAAAGCTGTTCCTGAACCAATTGCTATTCTTATAGAAATAAGATCAGTAAAATTAGTTGAAAATATTAAAGTAAACAAAATTCCAATTGTGAAGCCTATATAGACAATTTTTCTAGCTACTAATTTTCCAAAGGATCTGTTGGCTAAATCTGTAATTAAAAATGCAATTGGATAACTAAAAGCACCGTAAGTTAAAATTTCCTCTAAACCGTAATATTTGATAGGAAATTGAACTAAATAATTAGATGCCAGCACAACCAATCCCATTAAAAATGAGAGAGTAAGGAAAACTTTATTCATTATGCTGTTTTTGCGATTATTGATTTTTTAAGCTTTTTTAATCTTAACGATAAATCTCTTGATTTTGCAGATTTTAAGAAATTATCAAAGCTACCTTTTTTATCTACAGATCTAACACCTGCATTTGAAACTGTTAATCTCATAGATTTTTTTAAAAGTTCACTTTTAAATTTTACTTTCTTTAAATTTGGAAGAAATCTTCTCTTAGTTTTATTGTTAGCGTGACTAACATTATGGCCTTTTAGAGGGATTTTACCAGTAAGTTCGCATTTTTTAGACATAAATTTTCAAGATGTATATGGTCTTAAAGAATACCAGTCAAGATTAATTTTTTGTTCCAATAGCTTCAGAAATATTTTTAAAACCTTCTCTTTTTACAATTTCGTCGAGATCTTTATTAATCTTTGAAGCAATAGTTGGTCCTTTATAAACCATACCTGTATACAATTGCACAAGAGTTGCACCGCTTAGAATTTTTTTAAAAACGCCATCGGCAGAGTCAACGCCTCCAACTCCAATTATTAAGATTTTTTTTCCAACTAATTTAAAAAATTTATTAATCAATTCATTAGAGATATTTTCAAGTGGTTTTCCAGACAAACCGCCTTTCTCTAATTTATTTATATTAGATATATTTTCTCTATTTCTATCTGTCGTATTTGAAACTATAACTATTTGAACATTATATTTTAAAAAAAGTTCTGAGATTTCATCAATACTTTTTTCATCAATATCAGGAGATACTTTGACTGCTATTGGCACATTTGAATTTAAATTTTTCTTTTCTTCATTTACGCATTTTAAAAGATTATCTAACTCTTCATTTTTGTGAAAGTTTCTTAAATTTTCTGTGTTAGGAGAAGAGATATTAATTGTAATATAGTCTGCTAAATTATGAAATTTTCTGAAACAAATTAAATAATCTTCAACTCTGTTTTCAGTATCTTTATTAGGTCCTATATTAATACCAAGTAATCCATTAGGTGAATTATTTTTAATATTTTTTTTACTTTCTTCTGATCCAATATTATTAAATCCAAGTCTATTAATTAAAGCTTCATCTTCCTCCAATCTGAACACTCTTGGCTTTGGATTTCCTATTTGTGGTTTAGGTGTAATTGTACCTACCTCAACAAAACCAAATCCTAGTTTGTATAGAGGATTGTAAACTTCTGCATTTTTATCAAATCCAGCAGCAACACCAAGAGGAGAATTTAAGGTTTTGTTTAAAAATTTAGTTTGGATAGTAACTCTGGTTGTTTTATCTATAGCTGGTATCTGATTTAACTTTAAAGCCTTTATTGCTAGTGAGTGTGCAACTTCAGGGCTAAATTTAAATATAAAAGGCCTTATAAGATTAAACATTTTCAACCTTTTTTCTTATCAATTCTTTGGTTTCATTTACTCCAAAAAAACTAATGAAGAAGCCCATTCTGGGTCCATTTTCGTCACCAAATACAACCTCATAAATAAGCTTAAACCATTCTCTTAAATTTTCTTTATAACCATTTTCTTTTCCTACAGTAAAAATATTTGTCTGAATATCTTCAGGAGCCATTTTATCATTACAATTATCTAAAGACTTAATTAATGCTTTCAGTGCAACTTTCTCTTTTTCATTTGGAGTTTTGTAAATTTTTTTTGTTTTTATAACATCATTGAAATATTTTATTGCATATTCAATTAAATTATCAAAAATTGGATGATCATTTTCATTAATTTCTGACTTGTATTTTTTTACAAATTTCCAAAGTAATTGTTTGCTGTCCGCATTACTTGTTTCAACTAAATTTAAAAGCATTGAAAAAGTCATAATTGTATTTTCCTCTGGCATTGATCCATTATGTACATGCCAAACTGGATTCATTAACTTCTGTAAATCATTTTGATTTTTTCCTTTTTCTATAAAATCTAGATATTCATCAACAGCTTTTGGAACAACTTCTCTGTACAATTTTTTTGCTCTTTTTGGATTTTGATACATGTAAAGAGATAGACTTTGAGGAGATGCATAATTCAGCCATTCATCTATAGTCACTCCATTACCTTTTGATTTAGATATTTTTTCACCTTTTTCGTCCAAAAAAAGTTCATAAGCAAAACCAGATGGGTTAGATTTACCTAATGTTTTAATAATCTTAGTTGAAAGAATTGCACTCTCAATTAAATCCTTTCCATACATTTCAAAATCAACATCTAAAGCGTACCATCTCATTGCCCAATCAACTTTCCATTGCAATTTGCAGTTCCCGTCTAAAATACTTTTTTCCAATTTTGATCCATTATTATCAAATATGATTTTAGAAGATTTAGAATCAATTTCTAAAACAGGTATTTCAAGAACTTTTCCAGTTTCTGGGCATATTGGTAAAAAGGGGGAATAGGTTTTCTGTCTTTCTTTGCCTAAAGTTGGAAGAATTATTTCCATAATTTTTTCATAATTTTCTAGAACTAATTTTAGGGTGTCATTAAAATAACCAGACTTGTAGAGTTCTGTAGAACTTTTAAATGAATATTTAAATTTAAAATTATCAAGAAATTGTTTCAACATATTATTATTATGTTCTCCAAAACTACTAAACTTTTCAAATGGATCAGGGACATCCGTTAAAGGTTTGTGAAGATTATTTTTGAGCTTTTCTTGATTTGGAACATTTTCAGGTACTTTTCTAAGACCATCCATATCATCAGAAAATGTAATAATTTCCTTTGGAATATCTGTTAAATGATCAAGAGCGTTGACAATCATTGTCGTCCTTGCAACTTCTCCAAATGTACCTATATGTGGTAGACCACTAGGACCATAACCAGTTTGTAAAACTATTTTATTTTTTTTCTCTATGTTCGATTTTCTCTCTCTTAATAGCTTTTTAGCCTCAACAAATGGCCAGGCGTTTGTTTTGTCAAAATTTGTTTTGTCTATCACAACTACTTAAATATCCTTAATATCAGCCTTTTTAATAATTCATATAGAGTTGAAATTTATTTACCATAAAATAATGTCCATTCAAAATGTCCAATTATAAAACTGTCTTTTTTACATTAGGGGTTTTGCAAATTATTTTAGGTCTTTCAATGATTGTACCTATTTTGGTTCAATTAATATTTGATCAAATTGATGCAGGATTTATCGGATCAATGATTGTTACTATTGTTTTTGGATTTTTATTTTTCATTTCTAATTATGATCACGATAAAAAGATAAGTTTACCTCAAGCTTTTTTGCTCACAGCACTTTCGTGGTTAAGTATTGCTATATTTGGCTCTTTACCTTTAATTTTTTCTAGTACGGATTTGAGTTTTACAGATGCGTTTTTTGAGAGCATGTCTGGTATTACAACAACAGGATCTACAATTATCACGAATCTAAATGAAACGTCTAAAGCGATATTACTTTGGAGAGGAATGCTACAGTGGTTTGGTGGTATTGGAATTATCGTAATGGCAATCACTTTAATGCCTTTAATGAATATAGGGGGTATGCAACTTTTCAATATTTCATCTAATGATACTTCTGAAAAAATTTTTCCTAAAACTAAAGAAGTTTCTTTGAGATTATTGTCTATATATTCCTTATTAACTTTAACTTGTGCTTTCTTTTATTTTATATTTGGGATGAGTTTTTTTGATAGCATCGTGCATGCTATGACAACAATAGCGACTGGAGGTTTTGCAAATTATAATGAATCTATAGGTTATTTTAACAGCTCGTTAATAGAAATTAATGCAATAATATTTATTATTCTTGGAAGTATACCTTTTATTAGTTACATCAAATACTTGGCTGGAGATAAGAAAATATTTTTCAAAGACACACAAATAAAAACTTTTATAATTTTGGTTATTATTTCAATTCTTTTAATGTTTTTTTATTTATCTGTTATAAATAAAAGCTTAACTGAGATAAGTTTTTTATCTGTTAGCTTTAATATAATTTCTATTTTAACTGGAACAGGGTATGCTACAGAAAATTTTAGTAATTGGGGTCAATTTCCACTAGTATACTTCATAATTTTAATGTTCATTGGAGGCTGTGCAGGCTCTACAACTTGCGGAATAAAGATTTTTAGAGTTCAAATTTTGTATCAATTCATATCAAACCAGCTGAAAAAAATAATTTACCCTCGAGGAATTTTCAAAATTAAATATCAAAATAATAATGTGGATGAAAAATTTATGGACTCAATTATTTCTTTTATATTTCTTTATATATTAATATTTTTTGTTGTGACTGCGCTTTTATCGCTTGACGGATTAAATTTTATTACTGCAATTTCAGCAGCTGCCACGTCAATTTCAAATGTTGGTCCAGGTTTAGGTGATATTATTGGTCCAAACGGAAGTTTTTCAAGCCTGTCTGATTTTTCTAAATGGGTTCTCAGTGCTGCAATGATACTTGGAAGGTTGGAATTATTTGCAATTCTAGTATTATTTATTCCATCTTTTTGGAGAAAATATTAATGTTTGAAAAAAAACAAACCTGGTCAGAATCTATTTTAGTTTACAAGGATATTCGAATGCTAAGAATATTGCTTCTTGGTGCAATTAGTGGATTTCCTTGGGTTTTAATTGCCAGCAGTTTAAGCCTTTGGCTAAAAGAAGAAGGTTTAAGTAGATCAACTATTGGATGGGCAGGTTTAATATTTGGGGTGTACGCCTTTAATTATTTGTGGGCACCAATAATTGATAGAATACAAATTCCATTTTTAACAAAAAGATTAGGGCATCGACGAGGCTGGATTGTCCTTATGCAAATTATAATTTTATTTAGTTTAATTGTTTGGAGTTTTATTAACCCTACAGAAAATTTGGCGTTACTAATTAGTGTTGGATTAGTTATAGCAATTGCTTCGGCTACACAAGATATTACAGTTGATGCGTTGAGAATCGAACAAATTAATGCTGATGAAGGAAAATCTATGGCAGCAGGTGCTGCTATGGCTGTAGTTGGATGGTGGACCGGATATAAGTTAGGTGGTGTTATAGCATTGTTTACTGCCGAATTTTTTCAAAACATTGGAATTGAAGATTACTGGCAAACTACTTTTTTAGTTCTTGGTGTTGTAGTAATCCTGATGAATATAGGTTTAATGTTTATACACGAGCCTATAACAACAGATAGGCAAAACAAACAAAAAGAAACAGACGAAATAATACAATCAAAACTTGGATCAAATAATGTAATAACAAAATTTGTTGCTTATATTACTGGTACAATAGGAGGTCCAATAATTAGTTTCTTCAAAAAAAATGGTTTCTCAATTGCAGTTGGAATCCTTGGCTTTGTCTTTCTCTTTAAAATTGGAGAAGCCTTTCTTGGAAGAATGTCCATAGTTTTTTATAAAGAGGTAGGATTTTCAAAAGGTGAAATAGCGATATACTCTAAAACTCTAGGCTGGATAACGACAGTTGTATTTACATTATTAGGTGGAATATTTGCTATGAGAGCTGGCACAATAAAAACAATGTTTGTTGCTGGTGGATTTATGGCAGCAACAAATTTATTATTTGCTGCTCTCGCGTGGTCAGGAAAATCTGAATGGTTGTTTGCTTTAGCGGTTATCGCTGATGATATATCTGCAGCATTTGCAACTGTTGCTTTCGTAGCCTTTATCTCTCTTTTAGTGGATAGGACTTATACCGCTACACAGTATGCACTTCTAGCTTCAATTGGAACTGCAGGAAGAACGACACTTGCTTCTTCATCGGGTGCTTTAGTTGATTGGCTAAATGGAGACTGGGGAACCTTTTTTATAATTACTACTTTAATGGTCATCCCATCCTTAATTTGTTTATGGTTTATAAGGAATAAAATTAAAATTGGTGCAAAATAGTTTTTTTTTAAAAGAGCCTTTTGTCGATATATTAGAGGAACCAAAGAAGAACTCTAATGTTAGCTCTCAACTTATCTACGGTGAAAGTTTTAAAATAATTAGTAAAAAAAATAATTATTTTAAAATAAAGACTTCATATGACAAATATTCAGGCTTTATAAAAAAAATTGATAGCTACGAAAAATTCAATCCAACTCACAAAGTTGGAATTTTAAAAGCTAGAATTTATTTAGGTAATAAAAAAAAGAAATCAAAAAAGTTTTTACCATTTACGAGCAAAATACAAATTTTAAAAAAGGATCAAAATTTCATTATGTATAAGAAAGATAAATGGCTAAGATCAAAAGACATATTTCCAATCCAAAAAAAAAATTCTGATTTTGTAAAGATATTTAAAAGTTTTCTAAATTGTAAATATAAATGGGGTGGAAAAACATTCAAAGGAATTGATTGTTCAGCTCTATTGCAAATATTTTATAAATTTAATAATAATTTTTTTCCAAGAGACACGATTGATCAAGTTAAATTAAAAAAAGGTGTGGGATACAAAAAAAAATTTAAAAAAGGTGATATTATTTTTTGGAAAGGACATGTTGCTATATGCATCAATACAAATGATCTTATCCACGCTTATGGTCCAAAAAAAAAAGTGATCATAATGCCAATTAAAAAAGCGATAAAACTAATTAAAGAAACGGCGAAATTAGATGTAAAGAAAGTAACAAGGATCTGAATTACTCTCGACCAAAATCAGGTTTAGAAATATCTTGTTTTTGAGAAATTATTTGTTTTCTTACTACTTTCGAATTGATTAATTTTTTTATTATCTTTGAATTTTCTTTCTTACTTATATTATTCTTAAAATCTTTTAAATTTTTCATAAAAAGATTTATTGCTCCAATCATATTAGTTTTATTCTCGAAAAATATGTCTCTCCACATTATTTCGTTGGAAGCAGCAATTCTTGAGAAATCTCTTAATCCACCTGCGCTAAATTTAATCAAATTTTTATTCTTTTTTTTCTGAAAATCCTGAGCAGTTTTTATTAAATTGTAAGCAATCAAGTGAGGTAGATGGCTAGTAACTGAAAAAATTTTATCATGATCATCGGGGTTCATAATAATTATTTTAGATCCTAAAGATTTCCAAAATCTCTCTACTTTTTTTTGTTTTAGAACATTTCTATCTTTTATTATTATGCACCACTTGTTTTTGAACAAATTAGCATTACCATATTTGGGCCCACTAACTTCGGATCCTGAGATAGGATGACTCATCACCCAATCAAGATTTTTTGATAATTTTTTTTTTTTTAAAGAAATTAGATTTTTTTTTGTTGAACCAACGTCAGTTATAATTGAATTATGATTGAGATTTTTATTTAATGACGAAAAAAATTTAGGATATTCACTCATAGGAGTGCTTAAAATCACAAGATCAATTTTATTTAAATTTTTATCTAACCTTGTTAAAAATTTAATTTTTTTGTTAAATTTTTTAATAATAGATTTATATTTTTTAGACTTTTCAAATACAAAAAAATTTTTAGAAATTTTTTTTTGTATTGAAGCCTTTAATATTGATGAGCCTATTAATCCGCAACCAATAATAAGAATATTATTAAACATTTTTAAAAATAGTATTCATTCTTTTAAGGAATATTTGGTTTTCTTTTGTGTTGCCAATTGTAAGTCTTAGACAATTTTTTATGCCATATGAATTCATTTCTCTTAGTATAATTCCATATTTCTGTAATTTTTTTAAAGTTGTGTCTGCGGTAAATTTTGCTTTTTTGAAATCTAACAAAAAGAAATTTCCAGATATTTTGTTTGTACCAATATTATATTTTAACATCTCATTTTTAATTTTTTTGCACCATTTAAGATTATGTATTACTGACTTTTTAACAAATTTATCATCTTTAAGTGATTCAACAGCACAAATTTGAGCAAATTTATTTACATTAAAAGGTGGTTTAATTTTATATAATTCTTTAATTATAGATTTATCACCGTATCCCCAGCCTATCCTTAATGAAGCTAGACCATAGATTTTTGAAAATGTTCTTAAAATAAATACATTTTTAGAATTTTTAAATAACTCAATTCCAGATTTGTAATCCTTATTCTTCATATATTCAAAATATGCATCATCAACAACCAATAAAATATTTTTATTTAATCTTCTCCTTAAGTCTAATAGCTCGTTTTTTGTTAAATAAGTGCCTGTTGGATTATTTGGATTTGCAATAAAAACAATTTTTGTTTTTTTTGATGTCTTTTTAAGAATTTCTTTAACTGAAACTTTAAAATTAATTTCTTTAGCTAATTTTACATTTGCCCCAACGATCTTGGAGTATATCCTATACATGAGGAAACTGTACTGAGGAACAACAACTTCATCATTTTCTCTAAGGAACAATTGACAAAGCATTTGAATTACTTCGTCAGAACCAGAGCCACAAATTATCTTGGATTTATCACAATTATACTTCTTTGATATTTTTTGCGTTAATTCCGAAAATTTACTGTCTGGATATTTTGATATATCAAATTTAGACTTAACAATTTTTTCGACATTTTTACTGACACCTAAAGCAGATTCATTTGCAGATAACTTAATAATATTTTTATTACCAGCCAATAAGGATTTTCCTGGTTTGTAACTCTGTAATTTTATGTTTTTAAATCTTAGCAATGTCATATAAAATATTTCACTATAAATAGTCTTTTAACTAGATAAAACAATAATTAATTGAGCAATATTTGACATATAAATTCCTTTGAAGTAAAAGCTGCATGCGCTGATTTATACTGAATTGCGAGCGCTATAAAAAAACCGCTAAAATGTTTTTTTTCTCACAATTCAATCAGCACAATTATTATGAATAAGAATATTGATACAAAAAAAATAATTATATCAAATCCCCTTAAATTGGATTGTGGTAAGGAAATTAATAACTTTCCAATAGCATATGAGACATATGGGGAATTAAACAGTGAAAAAAGTAATGCAATATTAGTTTTCCATGCTTTGACTGGAGATCAATATGTTTCTGGAAAAAACCCAATAACTAATAAAGATGGTTGGTGGAGTTATGTTGTTGGAGAAAATAAGCCAATTGATACAAATAAATTTTTTGTGATTTGTGCAAACGTTATTGGAGGCTGCATGGGATCTTACGGACCAAGCACAATAAATGAGTCCACTGGTAAACAAATAGGAACTGATTTTCCAATTATAACTATTAACGACATGGTTAACGCTCAATATGAGCTAATTAAATATTTAGAAATTGAAAAACTTTTTGCTGTAGTAGGTGGTTCAATGGGTGGAATGCAAGTACTTCAATTTGTTGCCAATTTTCCAGATAAAGCAAAACTTGCAATACCGATTGCTTGCACATCTAGTCACTCGGCACAAAACATAGCATTTAATGAATTAGGAAGACAGGCAATTATGGCTGACAGTAAGTGGGAAAATGGATTTTATAATAATTATAAATTAAATCCTGACAAAGGGTTAGCGGTAGCAAGAATGGCAGCACATATTACTTATCTTTCTGAAAAAGGATTGCAGGAAAAATTTGGAAGAAAATTGCAAGATAGAGATAGCCTAAGATATGGATTTGAGGCAGATTTTCAAATTGAGAGTTATCTTAGATACCAAGGATCTGTGTTTGTTGATAGATTTGATGCTAATAGTTATTTATATATAACTCGTGCAATGGATTATTTTGACTTATCCAAACAGTACAAAGGAAACTTATCTAATGCATTCAAAGAAACTAAAACAAAATTTTTTGTAATATCATTTACATCAGATTGGTTGTATCCAACATCGGAGAATAGAGAAATAGTTATAGCACTAAATTCTATTGGTGCAGATGTCGGATTTGTAGAAATAGAATCTGATAAGGGGCATGACTCATTTTTGCTCGATGTTCCAAGTTTCCTAAAGACACTTGGCGATTATATTAATTCAACCTACAAAGTTATAAATGAAAGAAGAATTTAACATTATATCTAATTTGATAGAGAAAAATACTAGAGTTCTAGATGTCGGTTGTGGCAATGGAGACTTGATGAAATTTTTACAAGAAAACAAAACTAAAGATATTCGTGGACTAGAAATCTCTAAAGAAAAAGTTCAAAATTGTTTATCAAAAGGATTAACTGTAATTGAGGGGAATGCTGAAAGCGATTTAAAACAATTTCCTAAATCGTCTTTTGATTATGTTATTTTAAGCCAAACATTACAAGCTTTTCTTAATCCTGAATTAGTAATTAATGAATTACTAAAAGTAGGAAAAAAAGTAATTGTTACTATACCTAATTTTGGTTACTGGAGAGTTAGACTACAATTACTGTTTAAAGGCACAATGCCTGTAACAGAAAATTTACCTCATGAATGGTATAATACACCAAATTTACATATGTGCACAATTAAAGATTTTTATAATTTTTGCAGTAGTAAGAATATTAAAATATTTAAGTCTATCGCTTTAAAAAAAAGTCGAATTTCAGAAATAAATAAATCAAATTTAAATTATAAAAATCTTGACTCTCATTTAGGTATATTTTTAATAGAAAGTTAAATGAAAGTAGAAATTATTAAGTGTCTGGAAGATAATTTTTCTTACATTTTAATTAATGAAGCTAATAGAAATTGTTGTGTTGTTGATCCTGGTGAAGCAGATCCAATTATAAATTATTTACAGAAAAATAAATTAAATTTAAAATATATATTAAATACACATCATCATCATGACCATGTTGGTGGGAATGAAGAATTAAAAAAAAAATTTAATGCAGAGGTAATAGGTTATATTGGAGATAAAAATAGAATACCTCAAATTGATATTTGCTTAAGTGATGGTGAAATTTGGAAGAAGGATATTTTTGAAGCAAAAATATATCATGTCCCCGGCCATACAATAGGTCATATCTGTTTTCATTTTTTTAAAAATAAGTTAATTTTTACAGGAGATACTTTGTTCTCTATGGGATGTGGAAGAATTTTTGAAGGGAGTTATGAGCAAATGTACAACTCACTACAAGTTTTAAAAAGTTTAGATAAAGATACAAAAATTTATTGTGGACATGAATATACTTTAAAGAATTCTGAATTTTGTTTAGCACAAGATTCCAATAACAATGAATTACTAAACAAAATTAAAGAAATTAAAGAAAAAATTAAACTAGGTAAAACTAGTATGCCATCAACGATTGGTGAGGAACTTAATTGTAACATTTTTCTTAAGTCAAACGATCTAGAAAATTTCAAAAAATTGAGGGATTTAAAGGATAATTTCTAAGTTATTAACCTTGACTATGATGCAACCCAGACTATATTGCTGACTATAAAAATTAGGGCTAACTATGTCATTCGCGGTAATTCAAACAGGTGGTAAACAGTATAAAGTGAAAGCTGGAGAGATTCTCAAAGTTGAAAAGCTCGAAGATTCAAAAGAAAATTCAAAAATAGAGTTTAATGAAATACTAGCTTACGGAGATGATAAAAATTTAGAGTTAGGAGAGCCGACAATTAGTGGAGCTAAAGTTGAAGCTGAATTAATAAAAAATGGAAAAAATAGAACAGTTCTTATTTTTAAAAAAAGGAGAAGGCAAAATTCGAGAAGAAAAAATGGTCATAGACAAAAATTTACAATGGTAAGAATAAGTAAAATCTATTCAAAAGATGGTAAAGTTATTTCTGAAGCAGAAAAAAGAAAAGAAATACCATCAAAAAAAACAGTTGAAACTAAGGAAGCAGCTAAATAAAAAGTAATTTATGGCAACGAAAAAAGCAGGTGGATCGTCAAGAAACGGAAGAGATAGTGCAGGTCGTAGACTTGGTGTGAAAAAATATGGTGGCGAGATGGTTGTGCCTGGCAACATTATTGTAAGACAAAGAGGAACTAAAATATTTCCTGGAGAAAATGTTGGCATGGGTAAAGACCATTCGATATTTTCATTTGTTAAAGGTAAAGTAGAGTTTAAAAAATCAAAATCTGATAGAACTTACGTTTCTGTAAAGCCCAATTAATAGATACAACACTCACATAGTTGTTATATGAAATTTCTAGATCAAGTTAAGATATATGTAAAAGCTGGCAACGGAGGGTCGGGATCTCCAAGTTTTCGTAGGGAAAAATTTGTAGAGTTTGGTGGCCCTGATGGCGGCGATGGAGGGAAAGGAGGATCTGTAATTCTTATTAGTGAAAGAAATCTTAATACTTTGATTGATTACAGGTATCAACAACACTTCAAAGCTGAAAGAGGAAAGGATGGCAGCGGAAAAAACAAAACTGGGAAAGGTGGTGAAGATTTATATTTAAAAGTACCTTTAGGAACACAAGTATTCGAAGAAGATAATAAAACACTTATTTATGATTTTAAAAGTCAGAAAGAGGAATTTTTAGTAGCAAGCGGAGGTAAAGGAGGATTTGGAAATACAAGATTTAAGTCCTCAACCAATAGAGCCCCAAAGAAATTTACAAAAGGGGGTCAAGGAGAGGAATTTTGGATTTGGCTTCAACTAAAAACAATTGCTGATATCGGTATCATAGGATTGCCCAATGCTGGGAAATCCAGCTTGCTAGCATCAATGACGAGTGCAAATCCAAAAATAGCAAACTATAAATTTACTACAATTAATCCAAATCTTGGTGTTGCTAGTTATGATGACAAAGAAGTTACTTTAGCAGATATACCAGGCTTAATTGAGGGTGCTCATACCGGAACTGGTCTTGGAATAAAGTTTTTAAAACATATAGAGAGGTGCAAAACTTTGCTGCATTTAATAGATATAACTGAAGATGATTTATTTATTTCTTACAATCAAGTCAGAAAAGAATTATCAAAATACAGTAAAGATTTAGTTAAAAAAAAAGAAATAGTAGTTTTAAATAAAACTGACTTAATAGATGAAGAGGAAAAAAAAGAGAAGATAAAAAAACTCAAGAATAAATTAAAAAAAAATATCTTTTTAATGTCAACAATGGATAAAAAATCAGTATCAGATATAAAGTCAAAGTTGGTAAACTATGTATCTTAAGGACTCCAAAACTGTAGTAATAAAAATAGGTTCATCTTTATTAATAAATGACAATAAAATTATTAGAGAAAAATGGCTTTTGGAATTTGCTAAAGATATTAAAGAGTTACAAAAACTTAAAAAGAATGTTGTTATAGTGAGTTCTGGAGCAATTGCTTTAGGGTGTAAAAAATTACAATTAAATAAAAAAACTTTAAAGCTTGATAAAAGTCAAGCTGTTGCATCAATTGGACAAATAGAATTAATGAATCTTTTTAAAAAGACATTTAACTCAAATAAAATAAATATTTCTCAAATTCTAATTACTTTAGAAGATACTGAACAAAGAAGAAGAGCTATAAATGCTAAAAGAACTTTCGAAAACTTATTTGAGCTTAATTTTGTACCTGTTGTTAATGAAAATGATAGTATTGCAACTTCTGAAATTAAATACGGAGATAATGACAGATTAGCATCAAGAGTTGCACAAATATCAGGTGCAGATTGCTTAATATTATTGTCTGATGTTGATGGATTGTATTCTAAAAACCCAAAAATTCATAAAAATGCTAAATTGATTAAAGAAATAAAAAATATTGATTCTAAAATTGAAAATTTTTCAAGTAAAAGCACAAGTGAGTATGGTACTGGTGGAATGAAAACGAAAATTGATGCTGCAAAAGTATGTCAAGTCTCGGGTTGCTATATGGCTATTGCAAATGGTTTAATTAAAAGACCAATTAAAAATATACTAGAACATAATTCTGGGACATGGTTTTTGCCAAAAGTATCTAAATTAGATGCAAGAAAAAAATGGATAATTAGCTCTATATCTCCAAAAGGAGAAATTATTATAGATGATGGCGCTTTAAATGCTTTAAAAAATGGAAAAAGTTTATTAGCTGCAGGTATTAGAAAAGTTTCAGGAAAATTTGTTAAAGGTGATCATGTTAGAATTTTAGATAAAAATAACAAAGAATTTGCTAGAGGGTTGAGCAGTTTTACATCTGATGAGATATCCAAAATAAAAGGAGAACATTCTAACAAAATTAGTAATCTTTTAGGCTATGTTACAAAGTCCGAAGTTATACATAAAGATGATATGGTTAAAATTTAATGAGTAAACTACTTAAAAAAATTGGATTGAATTCTAGAAAAGCTTTGAATTCAAGTATTAGTCCAAAAAAAAAGAATAAAGTTTTAAAAGATTTTGTAAAATTAATTGAGATTAATAAGAATAAAATTATTAGAGAAAATAAGAAAGATATTTTTTATGCAAGAGGAAAAAAATTAAAAGAAAACTTAATTCAAAGACTCACTCTTAGTAATAATAAATTAAAAAGTATAATTGACTCTGTTAAAACTATTACTTCTTTTAAAGATCCTATAGATCAAGTAACTTCCAAATGGAAAAGGCCAAATGGACTTGAAATTAGAAGAGTTACAATACCAATAGGAGTTATAGGTGTAATATTTGAAAGTAGACCCAATGTTACTTCGGATGTATCAGCACTATGTTTTAAATCTGGAAATGCTGTTATATTAAGAGGTGGTTCCGAAGCCTACAATAGTAATAAAATTTTAGTAAATTTATTTAGGAAAGCTCTAAAAAAAAACAAAGTAAACGAAAATTATGTCCAGTTTATAAATAACAAGAGCAGAAAACTCGTCGATTATTTATTGTCAAAAATGGAAAACTCCATTGATGTTGTAATACCACGAGGCGGAAAAAATTTAGTAAAAAAAGTTAAACAACTTTCAAAGGTTCCAGTTATTGGTCATTTGGAAGGAATTTGTCATACATATATTGATAAAGAGGCAGAAGATAATATGGCAAACAAAATAGTATTAAATGCTAAGTTGAGAAATACTAGTATATGTGGTGCAACTGAAACTCTCTTAATACATAAAAGTAAATCAAAATCAGTAAATTTAATTTTAAATTCACTAGCTAAAAGCGGTTGTAAAATTTTAGCTGATAAAAAAATAAGTAAATTATTTAAAGGCAAAACATATCCTGCAAATAATAATACTTGGTCAAAAGAACATCTTTCACCGATTATTTCAGTTAAATTAGTGAATAATGTCAAAGAAGCAGTTGCCCATATCAACAAATATGGAACTATGCATACAGATGCAATAGTAACCAAAAACAAAAATACAGCAAAATTCTTTATTAAAAATGTAAAAAGCTCTATTGCTATTCAAAATTCATCAACACAATTTGCTGACGGAGGAGAATTTGGTTTTGGTGGAGAGGTTGGAATTTCAACAAACACCTTGCCACCAAGAGGTCCTGTCGGTCTAAATCAGTTAGTAAGTTATAAATATGAAGTTTATGGTTCAGGGCAAATTAGAAAATAAAAAGATTGGTGTACTCGGTGGATCATTTGATCCAGCGCATGTTGGTCATGTAAGAATTTCTAAATTAGCAAAAAAAAATTATAATTTGAGCCAAGTTATATGGGCTATAACAAAACAAAATCCATTTAAAAAAAATAATCCAAATGATCTATATAAAAGAACAGCTTATGCAAAAAAAATTAATAAAAATAATAAATTTATAAAAGTTAAATGTTTTGAAGAAATAATAAAATCTAATCGTACAGTAGATTTAATCAAATATTTAAAAAAAAAATTTAAACATTCAGAAATATTTTTTTTAATGGGGGCAGATAACCTAATAAATTTTCATAAATGGAAAGGGTACAATTCAATAACTAAAATGTGCAAAATATTGGTATTTGATAGAAATGGATACAAATCAAAGGCTTTTAGATCTAAATCATTTAAGAAATATAATAAAAAAGCAGTTGAATTTATAAAGTTTAATAAAGTCAATATTTCATCTTCTCAATTAAGAAAAATTTGATACTCTTAAATTAATTAATGGAAAAAATATCAGCTCTTAAAGATGAAATAATCAAAACGCTTGATATTAATAAAGCCTTAGACATAGTTTCAATAGATCTCGAAGGAAAGTCATCAGTTGCAGACTTCATGATTATAGCTAGTGGTACATCATCAAGACATATTCAAGCTTTATCTGAACAAGTTTTTGAAAAATTAAAAATTAATGGTGTGAATAATTGTAAAATTGAAGGAAAGGATAGCAATGATTGGAAGCTTGTAGATGGAATAGACTTAATAGTTCATATTTTTAATCCTGAAAAAAGAAAATTTTACGAATTAGAAAAAATGTGGTCAGAATTAATTCCTAAAGAAAAACTGATCATATGAAAAAAGTATACTTTATAGCTTCATTATTTTTTTTCATATTTACAAATCCAATTTTGAGTAATGAAAACGATATTTACAAAAAAATTGATTTATTCAGCGAAGTCTTAGATAAAATTAATAAAGAATATGTTGATGAAGTAAACCAGAGTGAAGCAATGGATGCTGCTATAAACGGCGTTTTACAATCTTTGGATCCTTATTCAGCATATATGTCTCCGGACTCGTTTAAAAATATGCAAACTGAGACTAGCGGAGAATTTGGAGGATTGGGCATTGAAGTCAGTATGGAGGCTGGTGTCGTAAAAGTAATTTCTCCAATTGATAACTCGCCAGCTGAGGAGGTTGGTGTCAAAGCCGGAGATTACATCGTTAAAATTGATGATGTTCAAGTTCAAGGAAAAACTCTTTCTGAAGCTGTAGAATTAATGAGAGGCCCAGTTGGATCTGATATAGAGATTACTGTTAGAAGAAGGGGAGAAAGAAAAGCACTTATATTTACAATTACAAGAGAAATTATACAAGTTGCATCTGTAAAGTCAGAAATTAAAGATGATCAAACAGCTTATATAAGATTAACATCATTCAATGAGAATAGTAGTAAACAAATAAAAAATAAAATCAAAGAATTTAAGAAAAATAAGAAAATTAAAAATTACATATTAGATTTAAGAAATAATCCTGGTGGATTGTTATCTCAAGCAATAAAAATTTCAGATTATTTTTTAGAAAATGGAGAAATTGTTTCTACAAAAAGTAAGAGGAAGTATGAAAATAGAAAATGGTTTGCAAAAAAAGGAGACATTATTGATGGAGAAACGATGGTTATTTTGATTAATTATGGGTCTGCATCAGCATCTGAAATTGTTGCAGGAGCACTACAAGATCACAAAAGAGCGATACTAGTAGGAGAGAGTACATATGGAAAAGGGTCAGTCCAATCAATTATTCCTTTAGAAAATGAAGGTGCCATAAGACTTACTGTTTCTAAATACTATCTCCCATCGGGTAAATCGATTTCAAGAGTAGGTGTAAATCCAGATATAGTTATTGCTGAAGGTTCAGATGAATTTAGAATAAATACAGATACTGATAACCAGTTGGAATTTGCTCTTAAATTATTAAATGGTTAAGAATGAAAGAAAAATTTCAAAAACTTCCATTAAGAAATGGTGTTGGTATCGCAGTCCTAAATAAAGAAAATAAGATATTTGTTGCAAAAAGAATTGATAATCCTGCTGATTTTTGGCAGATGCCTCAGGGCGGTATTGATGAAGGTGAAAATTATTTTGATGCAGCGTTGAGGGAACTTAAAGAAGAAACAAGCATAAAGTCAGTAGAACTAGTTAAAGAAATAAGCAAATACACAACTTACGATCTTCCTGATCGCCTTTTAGGAATTATATGGAAAGGAAAATATAAAGGCCAAAAGCAAAAGTGGTTTATTGTAAAGTTTAATGGAGAGGAAAATGAGATTAACATTAAAACTAAACATCCTGAATTTTTAGATTGGAAATGGATAGATATTAAAGATTTAACAACTAAAGTTGTAGATTTCAAACTTCATGTTTATCAAGAAATTCAAAAAGAACTAGAAAAAGTAGTTAATTAATACTTATAGATTTTAGAACTTCGACTTTGTGGTTTAAAAGAAATCTTTTTTGATCATCAATATTATCTTTTGATAATTCTGCTTCAGCACTGCTTATCGACTCAGATACAAAATTTTTATCAGCATCTTTTAAATCAAAAATTGAACTAGTTAATACAGATAATGTATTGTCTTTAAATTCGACAATACCATCTTCAACATAGAAACTTTGTTCCTCAGACTCAGAGAATACTCTAATTATACCTGGTTTTAAAAAAGAGATAATTGGAATATGGTCTTTAAGAATACCAATCTCACCTTCTACAGCAGGTATTACAACCTCAAATACATTATCTTTAGAAAGAAAAGATTGTTCTGGATTAACAATATCTATATTAAAGAGATTACTCATTAAGCAGCTGCATCTTTTGCCATTTTTTCAGCTTTTTCTATTGCTTCTTCTATTGTGCCAACCATATAAAAAGCAGCTTCAGGAAGATGGTCATATTCTCCTTTGCATATTGCGTCAAACCCTTTAATTGTTGACTCTAAATCTACAAGTTTACCTGGAGATCCTGTAAATACTTCAGCCACAAAGAAAGGTTGTGATAAAAATCTTTGAATTTTTCTAGCTCTAGCAACGGTTAGTTTATCATCCTCTGATAGCTCATCCATTCCTAGAATTGCAATAATATCTTGCAAAGATTTGTATGTTTGTAAAATTTTCTGAACAGATCTTGCTACTCGATAGTGTTCATCACCAACAACTCTTGGATCTAAAATTCTAGAAGTAGAATCCAAGGGGTCAACAGCTGGGTAAATACCTAATTCAGCAATTTGTCTTGAGAGTACAGTCGTTGCATCTAAGTGTGAAAAAGAAGTTGCTGGAGCTGGATCTGTTAAATCATCTGCAGGTACATAAATTGCCTGAACAGATGTAATTGATCCTTTATTAGTTGTTGTAATTCTTTCTTGCAGGTTTCCCATATCTGTTGCAAGAGTAGGCTGATAACCAACCGCTGAAGGAATTCTTCCTAGAAGAGCTGATACTTCTGAACCTGCCTGAGTAAATCTAAAAATGTTATCAACAAAGAACAAAACATCTTGACCCTCTTGATCCCTGAAATACTCTGCCACAGTAAGACCAGTTAAAGCTACTCTAGCTCTAGCTCCAGGAGGCTCATTCATTTGTCCGTAAACTAATGCTGCTTTAGATCCAGTTCCCTCTGGCTTGATCACTCCTGACTCGATCATTTCGTGATATAAATCGTTCCCTTCTCTAGTTCTCTCTCCCACTCCAGCAAATACTGAAAATCCACCGTGGGCCTTAGCTATATTATTTATGAGTTCCATTATAATTACAGTTTTTCCAACTCCTGCTCCTCCGAACAATCCAATTTTTCCACCTTTGGCATAAGGTGCTAATAAGTCGATTACCTTTATTCCAGTTACTAGAATTTCTGTTTCTGTAGACTGATCATTAAAAGAAGGAGCTTGTCGGTGTATAGGCCAATTTTCTTTAGTAGAAATTTGTCCTTTCTCATCGATTGGTTCACCTATAACGTTTACAATTCGTCCTAATGTTTCTGGACCTACTGGAACTTGAATTGGAGCGCCTGTATCTTTTACTTCATCACCCCTTTTGAGTCCCTCTGTACTATCCATAGCAATGGTTCTAACACTTGACTCTCCAAGGTGCTGCGCAACTTCTAAAACTAATCTATTACCTCCATTATCACACTCTAAGGCTGTTAATATTTCTGGCAGTTCTCCATCAAATTTTACGTCAACGACTGCACCAATTACTTGTGTTATGTTTCCTTTTTTGCTCATAATTATAAACTTTCTGCTCCTGATATAATTTCAATTAACTCTTTTGTTATTGCTGCTTGACGGCTTCTATTATACTCAATTGTAAGCCTATCAACCAATTCGCCTGCGTTTCTGGTTGCATTATCCATTGCTGTCATCCTCGAACCTTGCTCACTGGCAGAATTCTCTAACATTGCTTTAAATATTTGCGTTGAAATATTTTTCGGCAATAAATTACTTAAAATCTCATCTTCATCTGGTTCAAACTCATAGTCATTATCATTACCAGAAACATCTTTATCATCTTTATCTTCATTAAGTGGAACTATTTGTTGTTCTTGTGGAATTTGTGTAATTACATTTTTAAATTTATTGTAAAATATTGCGCAAACATCAAATTCATTTTTTTCAAATTTTTCAATTATAATTTTTCCTACTTTATCTGCATCAAAGTAATTTATATTTTTTGACTCTTTGAAAGAAATGTTCTCTACAATATAACTTTTATACTGTCTTTTAAGTTGATCATATCCTTTAGATCCAACGGTAATAATTTTTAAAGTTTTATTTTCAGATATTATTTTTTCGAAATAACTTTTTGCTTTTTTAATAATGTTAGTATTAAAACCTCCGCATAAACCTCTATCAGCAGTAAGAACAATACATAAATGAACTTTCTCTTCACCTGTCCCAACCAGTAACTTAGGAGCATTTTCTTTATCTGTTATACTTTTTGAAAGATTTAAAATTACATTGTTCATTTTTTCTGAATATGGTCTGCCTTTTTCAGCATTCTCTTGTGCTTTTCTCAACTTGGCTGCAGCCACCATTTTCATAGCTTTTGTTATTTTCTGAGTTGATTTAACACTCGTAATTCTTTTTCTGAGATCGTCTAAACTTGGCATTTATAATTATTTAATTCCTTTAATTAATTCTACTAATTGTTTTTCAATGTCTTCCTCAATCTTTCCGGTTTTGGCTATAGACTCCATAATCTCAGGCTTATCAGATTTACACTTTTGTAGAACTTTATTTTCAAAGTCTGCTACATCTTTAAGTTCAATATCATCCAAATAACCTTTTACGCCACAGAAAATTGATATAACTTGTTCTGCAACTGTCATGGGAGAATACTGCCCTTGTTTTAAAAGTTCAGTTAACTTCGAACCTCTATTTAAAAGTTTTTGTGTAGATGCATCTAAATCAGATCCAAATTGAGCAAAAGCTGCCATTTCTCTGTATTGAGCTAACTCTAATTTAATTGATCCAGCTACAGATTTCATAGCTTTAGTTTGTGCAGCTGATCCTACTCTAGATACGGATAATCCAACGTTTACTGCTGGTCTTATTCCTTGATTGAATAGTTCAGTTTCTAAAAATATTTGCCCATCTGTAATAGATATTACATTTGTTGGAATGTATGCAGAGACATCGCCTGCTTGTGTTTCAATAATTGGTAGCGCAGTTAAAGAACCTCCACCATTTTCATCACTTAATTTAGCAGCTCTCTCTAATAATCTACTATGTAAATAGAACACATCCCCAGGGTATGCTTCACGCCCCGGTGGTCTTCTTAATAATAATGACATTTGTCTATATGCAACTGCTTGCTTAGATAAATCATCGTAAATAATTAAAGCATGCATTCCATTATCTCTAAAATATTCTCCCATTGTACATCCTGTATAAGGAGCTAAAAACTGAAGAGGCGCAGAGTCTGAGGCTGTTGCGGAAACTATAGTTGTATATTCCATTGCACCAGCATCCTCTAAAGTTTTTACAATCTGAGCAACCGTTGATCTTTTTTGTCCAATTGCAACATATATACAATAAAGTTTTTTACTTTCATCGTCTGACTCATTAATTTTCTTTTGATTGATAATTGTATCGATAGCTACTGCGGTTTTACCGGTTTGACGATCTCCAATTATAAGTTCTCTTTGCCCTCTTCCAACAGGAATTAAACTATCAATTGCTTTTAAACCTGTTTGCATTGGTTCACCAACTGATTGTCGTGGAATAATACCCGGAGCTTTAACTTCAACTCTTTTTCTTTCTAAACTTTTATCTAAAGCTCCTTTTCCATCAATTGGATTTCCTAATCCATCAACAACTCTTCCTAAAAGTTGTTTTCCAACTGGTACATCAACAATCGCACCAGTTCTTTTTACAGTATCCCCCTCTTTAATTTCTCTATCATCGCCAAATATAACAACACCAACGTTGTCACTCTCTAAGTTTAATGCCATTCCTTTAGAGCCATCAGAAAATTCAACCATTTCTCCTGCTTGAACATTATCCAAGCCATAAATTCTTGCAATTCCATCTCCAACAGACAATACTTGTCCGACCTCTGAAACCTCAGCTCTATCGCCAAGTTTTTTTATCTGTTCTTTTAATATTTTTGTTACTTCTGAAGGATTTATTTCCATTTATGCCTCTATCATTTGTTTTTGAATTTGTTGCAGTTTATTTTTAATAGAATTATCTACCATTGTACTTCCTACTTTTAATACCAAGCCACCAATTAAACTTGGGTCAAATTTATAATTTAACTGTATCTTTGCTCCAAAGTTTTGAGATAGCTCTTCTTTAATTTTAGAAATATCTGTTTCATTAAGTTCTTTAGCTGAAAGAAGCTCTGCTTTTATTTCACCTCTAGCTTTCGAACATACCTCTATAAAGTCACTTAAAATTTTTTCTAAATAAAAAAATCTTCTTTTTTGAATTAAAAAAACTAGAAATCTTTTTAAAAGATTATCAAAATTATTTTTTTCAGAAATTGTTTCAATAACTTTAGTTAAATCCTCAATGCTAGTCGTAGGGTTTTTGATTAAATATCTAAATTCTTCACTTTCAGTTATGAGTCTACTAATTGCAACGACTTGTTCCTCTACTTTTGTTAGAGATTTATCTTCGTTAGCCAGCTCAAATAATGCTTGAGCATAACTGTTATTAGAAGTTATTGATATTTTATTTTCGCTCAATTTATACTCTCAATTGTGAAGATGTTTAAAATTTCGCTTAGATAACATACGAATTATCAGTCTTCAAGGCTCAGATTGTGAAAAATGGTAAGATTTAATGGGCTAATTGAAGCTGATAGGGTCAACATCAACTGAAAGTTTCATTCCTTTGGAGAGTTGAAAATCTTTCAATACATCTTTCAATTTTTTCTGAACACTAGATGTTTTTTTTGCCCTTATTAATAGTCTATTTCTGAATTTTTGATTAATTCTATATATTGGAGCATTTACTGGTCCTAAAATTTTTGCATCTATAGACTTTGATAAAATATTTTTAAGTTTTACGGCATCTATATCAAGTTTTTTTTCATTTGATGAAGATAAGATTAAAGCGATAAATCTTTCGTAGGGCGGTAAATTATTCCTCTTTCTTAAATTTAATTCATTTTCTAGAAATTTAAAAGGATCTTCATTTGTAATTTGATTTATAACTTCTGGTTTTAAATTGTATGTTTGGAAATAAATATTAGCTGGTTTGCCGGTTCTACCTGCTCTTCCTGATAATTGGTGGTATAGTTGTAAATTTTTTTCAGTGCTCCTAAGATCATGTCCTTGAGAAGTTAAATCAATATCTAATACAACAATACAATTCAATTTTGGAAAGTGAAATCCTTTTGATATTAATTGAGTACCTACAAGAATATCTATTTCACCAGATATAATTTTATTCAATTTATCTTTGCCAGATACTTTATTCATTGTGTCGCTAGAAAAAATTATTGTTTTTTTATTAGGAAAAAGGTTTTTAACTTCCTCTGCAATTTTTTCTACCCCAGGTCCACTAAATACAAACTCACAAACATTTCCTTTTTTACAATCTCTATTTAATTTTGAATTATATCCACAGTAATGACACAAAAGAATTTTTTTATTTTTGTGAAATACTAAATTTATAGAACACCTTGGGCATGTAAAAACATTTAAACATTTTTTACATAAAACATAGGGTGCAAAACCTCTTCTATTTATGAAAAATAGAACTTGATCTTTTTTATTTAAATGTTCTTTTACTTTTTCAAGAGTTTTAAGAGATATAGAACTTTTGGTCGCTAGTTGATTTTGATAAAGATCGATAACATGGTGTTTGGGTAAATTTGCACCTTTATATCGATTAAGTAATCTTGAGTAATTATATTTTTTAATTTTAATATTTTCGTATGTTTCGATTGATGGAACTGCAGTTACTAAATTTATTGGAATGTTTTCGTGTTTAGCTCTTGATATTGCCATATCTCTAGCATTATAGATAATTCCTTCATCTTGTTTATAAGATTGATCATGCTCTTCATCTACAGTTATCAAACCTAATTTTTTGAATGGCAGAAATAAGGACGATCTTGCTCCGAGTACTACTTTAATTTTTCCTGCTGATAATCCATTCCATATAATTTTTCTTTTTTTTGGGCTGACTTTTGAATGCCAAACTGCAGCTTTAAATCCAAAATAAGATTTAAATTTTTTTTCAAACTCATTTGTTAGCCCTATTTCTGGTAACAAAATTAGAGCTTGCAATCCTATATTTATAATTTTTTCAATAGCTTTAAAATAAACTATTGTTTTTCCTGAACCGGTTGTACCTTGAAGTAAATGAACTCTAAAACTGGTATCATTTTTGGATAACTCTTTATAGGCTTTATCTTGCTCTTCAGAAAGTTGATAACTTTCTTTTTCATTTGATAGAGCATATTTTAATAAATCTTTGTCATTTTTTATTTTTAAATTTTCATCATTAATCAAATGCAGTTTTAAACACATTCCTAGGGGTACAATATTGTAATTGGAAAACCACTTTAGAAAATTCATTGTCTTTTTACTTAGCGGTTCAATTTCTATTTTTTCAATTATAGATTTTAATTTAAATTCCTTATTATTCTTTTCTTCAAAAAAATCCCAAATTACACCAATAATATTTTTCTTACCAAATGGAACTTTTACATAATCTCCTGCTTTTAATTTAATATCACTTTCATATGTAAAAGGATAATCAAAGATATTTGGCAACAAAACTGGATATTTCATAAATATTTAATTTTAGTTTTTTTATATCTTAAAAATATATAAATAGATCAAATGAAATATAATTATTACTGGAGAAAATCAGGTTTAAAAAAACCTTATGGGGACAATTTTTTGAGTTTAGTTGAGGAATATAAGCCAAAAAATGTTCTAGAAATTGGTGTTTTTTGTGGTGTTACATCAAGAAATATATGTGAATTGTTAAAGACAAATTTTGGTAGTGATTTTAGATATTACGGATTAGATTTATTTGGATCTTCTAAAACATCAAGTGTAGATGAGATCGAACCTAAATTTCTTGAAAATCAAAAGTTTTCGAATCCACTTAAAACTATCTATTATAATTTCATAAAAAAAGAAAATTTAAATTCAAAGATATCTGTTCAAAATTTTTTAAAGAAATTTTCGCAAAATATTGAGCTAATAGAAGGAGACACAAGGGTGACTTTAGAAAAAATTCCTTTAAGTGAAATTGATTTCGTATTTTTAGATGGAGGCCATAGTTACGATACTGTTTTAAGTGATTTACAAAAACTTTATGACAACATGAAAAATAACTCTAAAATTGTTTGTGATGATTTTGCAGGTATTACAAAAATTGAAAGTGTTGAAAAAGCAATAAAAGACTTTGCAAATAATAATAAAATAAAACTTGAAGAAAAATTTAAAAGATTTGCTTTATTGAATGTAGAAAAATAATTATTAAGAGTGAATTTGTCTTTTATCTACTGATAATGCTGCTTCTTTTATAGCTTCAGAAAATGTTGGATGTGCGTGACATGTTCTTGCAATATCTTCGGAACTAGCTCCAAATTCCATTGCGACAGCCATCTCAGCTATCATTTCTCCTGCATGAGGACCAATAATATGTACACCAAGCACTTTATCAGTTGATTGGTCTGCCAAAATTTTTACAAAACCCTCTGGCTCATCAATTGCTTTGGCTCTTGAATTTGCCATAAAAGGAAATTTACCAATTTTGTACCCTATGTTTTCTTTTTTTAATTGCTCTTCGCTTTTGCCAACATAAGCAACCTCGGGAGATGTATAAACAACTCCGGGAATAATATCATAATTAACATGACCTGACTGGCCTGCTATTAATTCTGCAACTGCAATTCCTTCCTCTTCAGCTTTATGGGCTAACATTGGGCCATCAATAACATCACCTATTGCATAAATATTTTTAACATTCGTTTCAAAATTTTTATTTACTTTAACTCTTCCTTTTTCATCTAACTTTACACCAACTTTATCTAAATTTAAGTTTTTAGTATAAGGTCTTCTTCCTACAGAAATTAAAACAACATCAACATCGTGTTTAACTTTTTGGCCATCATTTTGTGAAGTCTCAACCGTCACACCGTTAGAGTTTTTAGTTATTTTATCAACTTTAGTATTAAGGTTGAATTTTATACCTTGTTTCTTTAATATTTTCATAAATTCATTTGAAATATCTCGATCCATTCCAGGCGTGATATGATCTAAAAATTCAACGACTGTAACTTCAGTGCCAAGTCTTGACCAAACTGATCCCATTTCCAATCCTATATATCCTCCACCAACAACAATCATTTTATTGGGGAGTTTGGGAATAGATAGGGCTCCAGTTGAAGAAAGAATTCTCTCTTCATCAAAATCTACTCCAGGCAATGAAACTGGCTCTGATCCTGTACTTATTATTATTTTATCAGTTTGAATTATTTTAATGCCTTCAGAGCCTTCAATTTTTATTGAATTCTCGTTCTCAAACGAACCTTTGCCTTTAAAATAAGTGACTTTGTTTTTTTTGAATAAAAATTCAACTCCTTTAGTCAAAACTGTTACAGCTTTGTCTTTATTTTTCATCATTTTATCTAAATTGAGTTTTATTTCTCCAGTCTCGATTCCAATTTTTTCAAAATTTTTAGCACTGTGAAATTTTTCAGATAAATTAAGTAAACTTTTTGACGGGATACATCCAATATTTAAACACGTCCCCCCTAGAGATCCTCTAGACTCTATGCATGCTGTTTTAAGTCCAAGTTGAGACAATCTAATTGCACAAACATATCCCCCAGGGCCACCACCAATTACTGTAACATCAAATTTTTCTGACATATTATAAATTTAAAAATAACCTTCTCGGATCTTCTAAGTTTTCTTTAACAGTTTTTAAAAAACTTACAGATTCTTTTCCATCAATTATTCTATGATCATAAGACAGTGCTAAAAACATTACAGGTCTAGCCTTTATCTCACCATCAACAACAACAGGTCTTTCAACGATATTATGCATTCCAAGAACTGCTGATTGTGGAGGGTTTAAAATAGGAGTAGATAACATTGATCCATACACACCTCCATTGCTAATTGTAAATGTTCCCCCTTGAAGATCCTCTATAGTAAGACTACCATTTTTTGCTTTGTCTGACAGATCTTTTATATTTTTTTCAATGTCCGCAAAAGACATTTCATCAGCATTTTTTAATACTGGAACTACTAATCCTTTTTCAGTTCCTACTGCAAAACTCACATTATAATAGTTTTTGTAAACCATTTCATCATTTTCAACTTCAGCATTTATTGCAGGAAATAATTTTAATCCTACTATACAAGCTTTCACAAAAAAGGACATGAAGCCAAGTTTAATTCCATAACTATTTTGGAAATCTTCCTGGTTATCTTTTCTCATTGAAATTATATTTGACATATCAACCTCATTAAACGTTGTGAGCATAGCAGCATTATTTTGAGCCTCTTTTAAACGTTTAGCAATTGTTTGTCTTAGTCGTGACATTTTAATTCGTTCTTCTTCACCGTATTGAATTTTTCTTTCGTTAGGTTGAGGGTTAGCTCCCATTAAACTTATTAAATCGCCTTTTAAAATTCTTCCATCTTTACCTGTCCCTTTTACTTCATCTAAATTAATTTTATTTTCAACAACCATTTTTCTTACAGCAGGAGAAAGTGTTTTGTTTTGTTTAATAGGCTTGGTTTCTTCAACTTCATCGGTTAATACCAATGGTTCTTCATCAAGCAATAGAGGTTCTTGAGTTTTTTTTATATCTTTTTTCTTTTCGATTTCTAAATTTATTACGTTATTTTTTTCAACGTTTCCTTTAACAGGCTCAGCTTCCTTTTCTTCTTTAAGAGCACTACCTTCTGAAATCATTCCTAATACAGTTCCAACTTCAACTGTATCACCATCTTTTGAGTTGATCTCTGATATAACACCACTTGCAGGTGCAGGAACTTCTAAGTTTACTTTGTCAGTTTCTAATTCTACTACAGCTTCATCAGCAACTACTTTATCACCCTTTTTCTTTAACCATTTAGTGACCGTAGCCTCTGTAATACTTTCTCCCAAAACTGGAACTAATATTTTTTCACTCATTTATTCAAATACTTTATTTATAATTTCTTGTTGTTCAGAATTATGTCTTCTTGCATAACCTGTAGCAGGTGTAGCATCTGGACTTCTTCCAATGTAAGAAATTGCATTGTTTTTAGCCTTAATAGTCTCTAATGTCCATTGTATATAATCTCTAACAGCAAACCAAGCACCCATATTTTTGGGCTCCTCTTGGCACCAATAAAATTTTGAATTTTTTGCAAATGGTTTTAGCTCTTTAACCAAACTTTTTGCAGGGAAAGGATATAGTTGTTCAATTCTATACAAAATCACATCATTGATATTTAGTTTCTCTCTTGCCGCGAGAAGATCAAAATAAATTTTTCCAGAGCATAATATTACTTTTCTAATTTTTTTATCTTCTTTTAACTTAATAAAACCTTTTTGCTTAGTGTCTCTAGCATGATCCCATAGCACTCTATGAAAAGAATTTTTTTTACTAAAATCTTCTAAATTTGATACACAATATTTATTTCTTAAAAGTGACTTAGGTGTCATTATAATTAAAGGTTTTCTAAAATCACGGTGCATCTGTCTTCTTAAAGCATGAAAATAATTTGCAGGTGTAGTACAATTCATAACTTGTAAATTATCATTTGCACATAATTGTAAAAATCTCTCTAATCTCGCAGAGGAGTGCTCTGGACCTTGTCCTTCATAACCATGGGGTAATAACATAACCAGTCCTGATGCTCTTTTCCATTTTCTTTCACCAGATGATATAAATTGATCAATAATTACTTGTGCACCATTTGCAAAATCTCCAAATTGAGCTTCCCAAATTGTCAATGTATTCGGTTCTACTAAACTGTATCCATATTCAAATCCTAAAACTGCAAGTTCAGATAAAAAACTGTCTACAATTTCAAAATTTTTTTGGTTACTAGATATATTGTTTAAAGGTATGTACCTTGAATTATCAATTTGATTTCTTAAAACTGAGTGTCTTTGACTAAAGGTACCTCTACCTGAGTCCTGACCTACTAACCTTACTGGATAACCTTCAACTAATAATGAACCAAATGCTAAAGACTCAGCTGTTGCCCAATCAATTCCTGAGCCTTCATTAATAGTTTTTTTTCTATTTTCCATAATTTTTGTTATGGTTTTGTGAATATTTTTATCAGTTGGAAAAACATGTATTCTGTCAGAAATATTATTTAAAATTTTCAAATCTGATCCAGTTACACCTCTTTTATCTTTACCTCTTTCGGGTTTATATCTCGACCAAGTTCCCTCAAACCACCTAATTTTAGGTTTATAATCTTTCGCATTTTTAAATTGATCATCTAATAAATTTTTAAAATCAATAATTTGTTGATCTAAATCTTGTTTCGTAAAAAGTCCTTCATTTACCAGCTTTTCACCATAAATTTTAATTGTAGATGGATGAGATCTAATTTTTTTGTACATAAGTGGTTGGGTGAAGGATGGCTCATCTCCCTCATTATGTCCAAATCTTCTATAACAAATTAAATCAATTACAACATCTCTATTAAATTTTAATCTAAACTCAGTTGCTATTCTAGTTGCATAAACAACTGCCTCAGGATCATCTCCATTAACATGGATAATTGGTGCATCAACCATTTTACCTACGTCAGAAGGATAAGGGGAAGATCGCGCAAATCTAGGACTTGTTGTAAATCCAATTTGGTTATTAACAATAATATGGATTGTCCCTCCAGTGTTATGACCAGGAAGTCCGGACATCGCAAAACACTCTGCTACTATTCCTTGCCCTGCAAATGCAGCATCGCCGTGAATTAATATTGGTATAACTTTATTTCTTTCTTTGTCTTTGTGAAAAAATTGTTTAGCTCTAGTTTGGCCAAGAACAACAGGATTAACTGCCTCTAAATGTGAAGGATTATCTGTTAAACTAACGTGTACGGGATTTCCATCAAATTCTCTATCAGATGAGGCTCCTAAATGGTATTTGACATCTCCAGCACCATCTTCTGAACCATCCATTTCACCAGCAAATTCATTAAAAATTCTTTTATAAGACTTTTGTAAAACGTTTGCTAAGACATTTAGTCTTCCTCTATGTGACATTCCTATTTTAACTTCTTTTATTTTGGATTGTCCTCCGATTTTTATAATTTGCTCAAGAGCAGGTATTAAACTTTCTCCACCATCTAAACCAAATCTTTTAGTACCAACATATTTTGTGTTTAAAAATTTTTCAAATCCCTCTGCTTGTATTAATTTATTTAAAATTGCTTGCTTTCCATTTTTTGTAAACTTGAGTGCATTCTCGTCTTTTTCAACTCTATCTCTAAACCACATTCTCTCAGTTGGATTTGAAATATGCATGTACTCATAACCTATGGGACCACAATAAGTTTTTTTTAAAAACTTAAGTATTTCTCTAATATTTGCACTTTTTTTATTAATTATTCCGTTTAAAAAAATTTCTTTCTCATAATCTTCTTTTTTAAAACCATAGTACTCAGGATGTAATTCGTCTAAATATTCTGACTTCATCAATTCTAAAGGATCTAATTTTGATAATAGATGTCCCCTTAAGCGATAAGCTCTTATCAAGGCTACAGCACTTATTGAATTTTTATTTGAATTTGCAATTACTTGAAAATTAAACTTACTAGAATTATCTTTGTTTTTTTCATTTTCTTTAGCTGTTTTCTCAACATCTTCTATATTTATTTTCTTTGAAAAAGGTTTCCATGATGGTCCATTTATCTCGTCGACTAATATCTTCATATCCTCATCTACACTTGAGAAATATTCAATCCAACTTTCAGATAGAGATGGATCTTTATTTATAAATTTTACGTACATTTCCTCAATAAATGCACTATTGGCCTTATTTAGAAATGATGTTTTTTTATATTCCAGATTTTTAGGAGAACTCATTTTATTTTATTATAATACTAAATTTTGTTTTCAATTGGACAATTTATTTAACAATGTTTTTCCAATTTCTGAAGGGGATGTGGCTACTTCTATGCCACAATCTTCCATTTTTTTGATTTTATCTTTGGCCCCACCTTTACCACCTGATATTATGGCCCCTGCATGTCCCATTCTTCTCCCCGGTGGTGCTGTAACTCCTGCAATAAAACCAACCATGGGTTTTTTTATGTCATGATTTTTTACAAATTCAGCTGCTTCTTCTTCAGCTGATCCTCCTATTTCACCAATCATTAAAATTGATTTAGTTTCCTCATCTTTTAAAAATAAATCTAAACAATCAATAAAATTTGTGCCATTTATTGGATCACCACCTATACCTATACATGTTGATTGGCCCAAATCATTCTCTGTAGTTTGTGCGACAGCCTCGTAGGTCAAAGTTCCAGATCTTGATACAATACCAACAGAACCCTTTTTATGTATATTTCCTGGCATTATCCCGATTTTGCATTCATCAGGAGTGATTATCCCTGGACAATTGGGACCGATTAATCTTGATTTTGAATTAAGTAACTTTTTTTTGACCTTAATCATATCAAGAACTGGTATTCCCTCAGTGATACAAACAATTAATTCTAAGTTAGCTTCAATGGCTTCTATGATTGCTGCAGATGCAAATTTCGCAGGAACATAAATCATAGTTGCGTTGGCGCCAGTTTTGTCGACTGCTTCCTTTACTGTATTAAATACTGGTCTATCTAGATGAGTTTGGCCACCTTTTTTTGGTGTAACCCCTCCGACTAAATTTGTTCCATATTTTATTGCTTGCTCCGAATGAAAGGTTCCATGACTACCCGTAAAACCTTGGCAAATTAACTTTGTGTTTTTATTAACTAAAACTGACATTTATTTAATAGCCTCTACAATTTTTTTGGCGGCATCTGATAAATCAGATGCAGAAATTAACTCAAGACCTGAATTATCAAGTATTTTTTTTCCCTCTTCAAAATTTGTTCCAGCTAATCTTACAACTAAAGGAACATTCATTTTTATTTCTTTTGCAGCATCGACAACACCTTGGGCAAGAACATCACATCTCATTATTCCACCAAAAATATTAATCAATATTCCTTTAACATTTTTATCTGATAAAATTATTTTAAAAGCAGCTGCCACTTTTTCTTTAGAAGCCCCACCACCAACATCTAAAAAATTTGCTGGTTCCTTTCCATATAATTTAATTATGTCCATAGTTGCCATTGCGAGCCCAGCTCCATTAACCATACATCCAATTGTTCCATCAAGTTTAATATATGCTAAATCATGCTTGCTAGCTTCTATCTCTGTTTCTTCTTCTTCATTGAGGTCTCTCAACTCAATTAGCTCTGGATGTCTGAATAAAGCATTTCCATCAAAATTCATTTTTGCATCTAAACAAATCAACTCTTTTTCTTTTGTTAAAATTAAAGGATTAATTTCAATTAAATTAGCATCGGTTTCTATAAATAATTTGTATATGGACTTGATTAGACTAATTCCTTGTTCTTTTGTTTCTTCATCTAGATTAAAAATACTTATTATTTTATTACAATTTTCATCAGATATTTCGTTATCTAAATCTACTTTTGTTGTTAAAATTTTCTCAGGAGATTTGATTGCGACTTCCTCTATATCCATACCCCCTTGATCACTTGAGATAAAAGCTATCTTTGAGCTCGCACGATCTACAACACAAGACAAATAAAATTCTTTATCAATGTTAGATGAAACTTCGACATACAATCTTTTGACAATTCTTCCACTAGGTCCTGTCTGATGAGTGATTAATTTTTTTCCAAGCAAGGATTTTGCCTCTGTTTCAAGACTTTTTAAATCATCTACTATTTTAACTCCACCAGCTTTACCTCTGCCTCCAGCATGAATTTGTGCTTTCAACACATATTTATCAGTTTTAAGATTTTTAGCTTTTTCCAATAATTCATTTACATCTAGAGCATAAACTCCATCCGGAACTTTAGCTCCATATTTTCTAAGTATATTCTTTGCTTGGTGTTCGTGAATATTCATTAACTAGTTATTTAAACTAGGATCAATTTTGGATGCAGCTTCCCATAATTTTTTTACAGCATCTACTGAGTTATTAAACTCAGATTTTTCATTTTCATCTAGCTCAATTTCTTCGATTTTTTCTATACCGTTCTTTCCAACAATTACTGGCACTCCAGCGTAAATATTGCTTATTCCGTATTGTCCATTTAAATGAGCAGCACAAGGGAGCATTTTTTTGCTATCTTTTAAGTATGCTTCTGCCATTTCAACACCTGACGCTGCTGGTGCATAAAATGCTGAACCTTTTTCTAAATATTTAACAATTTCAGCACCTCCATCTCTAGTTCTTTGATTTATACTTTCTAATTTATCTTTTGATATTTTTCCTTCTTTGACTAAATCTAATAATGGTTTTCCTGAAACTTTTGTAAATCTTGGTAGAGGAACCATAGTATCTCCATGTCCTCCCATTACCATTGCCTCAATTTCTCTAACAGGCACATTTAACTCTAAAGATAAAAACAGTTTAAATCTCGATGTGTCTAATATTCCGGCCATTCCAACAACTTTGTTAGGCGATAGTCCAGAAAATTTTTGAAAAGCCATAACCATTACATCTAATGGATTTGTAATACATATAACAAAGGCATTTGGTGCATGCTGCTTTATACCTTCAGCAACCTGTTTTATAATTTTTAAATTTATTCCTAATAAATCATCTCTACTCATTCCTGGTTTTCTTGGAACACCAGCTGTAATAATGATTACATCTGAATTTTTTATATCTTCATAATTATCAGTACCTGAAAATTTTACATTAAATCCATCAACGGATGAAGACTGTGCAATATCTAATGCTTTACCTTTTGCAATTCCACTTGCTACATCAAATAATACTACTTCATCAACAAGCTCCTTTAGTCCAATTAAATGTGCTAAAGTTCCACCTATTTGTCCAGCTCCTATTAATGATATTTTTGACATTTTACTATTTCATTGTTGGCATTATAAATTCAGGATCTGATCTAACACCTGAAGGCCATCTTGAAGTAATTGTTTTTAATTTAGTATAAAATCTAACTCCTTCTGGCCCGTGCATATGTTGATCTCCAAATAATGATCTCTTCCATCCACCAAAACTATGAAAAGCAACTGGCACAGGGATAGGGATATTAATTCCAACCATTCCTACTTTAATTTGATTTGCAAATGTTCTTCCTGCATCTCCATCTCTTGTATAAATACTTGTTCCATTACCAAACTCATGATCATTAATTAAATTTAATGCTTCGTTAAAATCTTTAGCTCTGACAACAGATAATACAGGTCCAAATATCTCTTCTTTATAAATTCTCATATCTTTTTTAACATTATCGAATAAGCAACCACCAATATAATAACCGTCTTCATAACCTTGAAGTTTGATATCTCTTCCATCAACCACAAGGTCTGCCCCTTCTTTAATACCTAAATCTACATAACCTCTTACTCTTTCAAGATGCTCTTTTGTTACTAAAGGACCCATTTCAGAATTCTTATCCATGCCTGGTCCAATTTTTAAAGCTTCCACTTTTTTAGATAATTCATCGACTAGTTTGTCACCTACATTACCAACAGCAACAGCAACAGATTGAGCCATACATCTTTCTCCTGCAGACCCGTATGCTGCACCCATTAGACCGTTTACTGCTTGATCTAAATCACAATCTGGCATGACAACACAATGATTTTTAGCTCCTCCAAGAGCTTGAACACGTTTTTCATTTTTGGCTGCATTTTCATAAATGTATTTAGCAATAGGTGTTGATCCAACAAAACTTACTGCGGATATATCTTTATGTTCCAAAATTGCATCTACAACTTCTTTATCTCCATTAACAACATTCAAAACCCCATCTGGTAAACCAGCTTCACTAAAAAGCTCTGCAAGTTTTAATGGACAAGATGGATCTTTTTCAGAAGGTTTTAATACAAATGTATTTCCGCAAGCTATTGCCATTGGAAACATCCACATTGGAACCATTGCAGGAAAATTAAATGGTGTAATACCTGCACATACACCTAATGGCTGTCTCACTGACCAGCTATCAATGTTTGTACCTACATTTTCTGTAAAGTCACCTTTTAGCATTTGTGGAATTCCACATGCAAATTCAACTACCTCTAATCCTCTTGTGAGAGAACCTTTAGCATCTTCATAAACTTTTCCATGCTCTGATACAATCATCTTGGCTAGCAGGTCAGAATTTTTTTCAATTATTTCTTTGTATTTAAATATAATTCTAGCTCTTTGTATTGGAGTTACATTTGACCATGTTTCAAATGCTTTTTTTGCTTTTTGTACTGCTAAATCAAGATCTTGTTTTGTGCCAAGTCTAACCTCAGACTCTTGTTTGCCTATAGCAGGATTAAATACTTTTCCTTTTCTATCAGATGTACCTGAAACAATTTTACCATCGATAAAATGCTCAATTAAATTCATGGATGTATTTAAATAAGTAATTATGTGGTTGCAAGCATTTTCTTTATCTCAGCAATAGCTTTTGCTGGATTTAATCCTTTTGGACATGCGTTAGTGCAGTTCAAAATCGTATGGCATCTATAAAGCTTAAGTTCGTCTGCAACCTTTTGAAGTCTTTCCTTTCTATCTTCGTCTCTGCTATCCATTATCCATCTATAAGCTTGTAATAAAACTGCAGGACCTAAATACTTATCACCGTTCCACCAATAACTAGGACATGAAGTAGAACAACAAGCACACATTATACATTCATAAGCTCCATCAAGTTTAGCTCTATCTTCTGGAGATTGATGAATTTCTGTTGTTTCACTTTTTGAATTATTTTTTAACCAAGGTTCAATGGATTGGTATTGTTTATATAATCCACTTAAGTCTCCTATTAAATCTTTTTTTACTTTTAGGTGAGGCAAAGGGTATATATCTATATCTCCCTTAATTTCTGCATGTGGCTTAGTACATGCAAGACCATTTTTTCCACCCATATTCATTGCACAAGAACCACAAACTCCATGCGCACAAGATCTTCTATATGCAAGTGTTGGATCAATTTCGTTTTTAATTTTATTTAGTATGTCTAAAACTTTAGATGGACAATTATCCATGTCTACTTCATATGTGTCTATTCTTGGGTTCTCTCCAGTTGATGGATCCCATCTGTAAACATTTACTTTTCTGATATTCTTTGAACCGGTTTTGTCTTTAAAATATTTACCTTTATTAACTTTTGAGTTTTGTGGTAAATTTAATTGAACCATTAATACACTCTTTCTTGTGGAGGAAAATATTGGACTTCATTTGTTAATGTTGAAGTATGTACATCTCTGTATTCAATTTTAGTATTTTTTCCATCACACCAAGATAATGTATGTTTCATAAATTTTTCATCATTTCTTTTCGGATAATCTTCACGAGCATGAGCTCCTCTGCTTTCTTTTCTGTGATATGCAGAATCTACAGTTGTTATCGCTTGTCTAATTAAATTATCAAATTCTAAAGTCTCAACTAAATCAGTATTGAATACCAACGATTTATCTTTAACAGAAATCGATTCCATGCCATCATATGTTTTTCTGATCTCATCTACACCCTCTTTAAGATTCTTTTCAGTTCTAAATACAGCACATTTAGACTGCATTGTTTTTTGCATCGCCAGTCTTAGTTCAGCAGTTCCATTATCTCCCTCTGCATACCTTAGTTTATCAAATCTATTTAGACATTTTTCAGTTTCGCTTTCACTAACTTCTTCGTGAGGCGTTCCAGGTTTTACCAATTCCGCTGCTCTCTTTGCTGCTGCTCTTCCAAAAACAACCAAGTCAATAAGTGAATTTGAACCTAATCTATTTGCTCCATGAACTGATACGCACGCAGCCTCACCAATCGCCATCAAACCTGGGACTGTTTTTTGAGATCCATTTACTGTTAAAACTTCAGCTTTATAATTTGTTGGTATACCACCCATATTATAATGAACTGTTGGAACAACTGGTATCGGTTCTTTGGTTACATCTACATTTGCAAATAATCTTGCTGCCTCAGTAATGCCTGGCAATCTATCTTCAATAACTTTTTTATCTAAATGACTTAAATATAAATGAACATGGTCTTGATCTTTACCAACACCTCTTCCCTCATTGATTTCAATAGACATTGATCTGCTAACTACATCTCTCGAAGCAAGATCTTTAGCGTTGGGAGCATATCTCTCCATAAATCTTTCACCTTTAGAGTTTACCAAATATCCACCTTCACCTCTTACACCTTCAGAAATAAGTGTTCCGTGTCCATATATTCCTGTTGGGTGAAATTGTACAAACTCCATATCTTGAAGAGGTAATCCAGCTCTTAATACCATTGCATTACCATCACCAGTACAAGTATGTGCAGATGTTGCTGAGTAATACACCTTCCCATATCCCCCTGTGGCTATAATTGTTATGTGAGATCTAAAACGATGAATTGTTCCATCATTTAAATTCCAAGCAATTAAACCTTTGCATTGTCCATCTTTCATAATTAAGTCTAATGCAAAATATTCAATAAAAAATTCTGTATTATGTTTAAGTGCTTGACCATATAATGTATGGAGAATTGCATGACCAGTTCTGTCTGCTGCAGCACAAGTTCTTTGTACAATTCCATTTCCATAATTTTTTGTCATTCCACCAAATGGTCTTTGATAAATTTTTCCATCTTCTGTTCTACTAAAAGGAACACCATACTTTTCTAATTCTAGTACTGCTTTTGGAGCTTCCTTACACAAATATTCAATACTATCTTGATCGCCTAACCAATCTGCTCCTTTTACAGTATCGTACATATGCCAACGCCAATCGTCTTCTCCCATGTTTCCAAGGGCTGCTGAAATTCCACCTTGGGCAGCTGATGTATGACTTCTGGTTGGAAAGACTTTAGAAATGCATGCAGTTTTTAATCCAGCTTCACTTAAGCCAACCGCAGCTCTTAGGCCAGAACCTCCAGCGCCAAGGACAACGACATCGTATTCATGGTCTATAATATTATAAGATTTCATATAGTTATTTTAAATACTGCAAATATTGTAATTAAAGGAATTGTTATAGCAAAAAAATTTAAAGCTTTGTTTGCGGCATTTTTGATTTTTTCATCTTTAATATAGTCTTCAAAAACCTCGCTGATGCTTAATGCCGAGAAAAAGTAAGCAAAAATAAGAAAAAGACTAAATATAAACTTTGAAGGTTGAGAAGTTAGAAAAGTTAATATCTCTAAGTAGCTTTTGTCATAAATACTAACCAAGTTTAAAGCAAACCATAACATCAAAGGTACTAATATGAGAGAACTCACTTTTAAAAATACCCATTTTTTTGTTACTGCTCTCATTAAAATAAATTTCGTCCTATTAAATAAATTGAAACGGTTAATATAAAAGATCCAAATATTACAATTAAGCCAGTAATTTTTGTGGTTTTTAACTCAAATCCATAACCAAAATCCATAATTAAATGTCTTATCTCACTTAAGATTTGAAAACTAAAAGACCATGTAATACCCAAGATGAAAAATTTCCCAATAAAAGATTGGAGGAATAATTTTATTAATTCATGACTTCCTTCGCTAAATGAAAAAAAAATAAAAAAGATACAAATTAAAGTTATTGCTAATATATTTATTATTCCTGTAATTCTATGAGATATTGAAACTAAAGATGATACATGCCATCTATAAATTTGAATATGAGGAGATAAAGGATTATTTTCCATTTTGATTTGCTTTCATTATTGTTTCTGCAATTTCAACGGAATTTAATGCGGCGCCTCTTAATAGGTTATCTGAAACGATCCACAAATTAATTGAATTCTCTTTTGTTTTATCATCTCTAATTCTTGAGATAAATGTTTCATCACAACCAGTTGCTTCTATTGGTGTACTATATCCTCCATTTTCTCTTTTATCTATAACGCTACAACCATCAGCATTATTTAATGCTTCTCTGATTTGTTCTAGAGAATAAGGATTTTCAAACTCTATATTTACTGATTCTGAATGTGATACAAGAACAGGAATTCTAACGCACGTAGCTGTTAGCTCTATATTATTGTCCAGTATTTTTTTTGTTTCATTACTCATTTTCAATTCTTCTTTTGTGTATCCATCATCCGAAAAAACATCAATGTGAGGAATTATATTGAAAGCTATTTGTTTAGTAAAATTTTTAGATTCAACAGAATTTCCATCAAGATAAGATTTAGTTTGTTCAATCAATTCATCCATTGGTGCTTTTCCGCCTCCAGAAACAGATTGATAGGTGGAAACTATTACTCTTTTTATTTTATATAAATCATGTAATGGTTTAAGAGCTAATACTAACTGAGCTGTTGAGCAGTTAGGATTTGCCACAATATTTTTTTTCATTTCATTAATTTTTTCTGCATTCACTTGAGGTACAATAAGTGGAACGTCAGGATCCATTCTAAAAAAACTAGAATTATCAATTACAGTTGTTAATTTTGCTGCACTTTCTGCATACTGTTCTGCAATTTTACCACCTGCTGCAAAAAAAGTTATATTTGCATTTGAAAAATCGTATTTTTCAAGATCATGGACTTCATAATCTTTGCCCTTAAAACTTATTTTTTTTCCAGCACTATTAGAAGAAGCTACTAAAAAAAGGTTATTAAATTTAATATCCTTTTTTTCTATAACTTCTAGTGTCTTTCTTCCAACATTACCGGTTGCACCGATGATAGCTATATTAGTCATTTTAAAGATTTATACTAAATGAAAGGTAAATCGCAAACTGTTCCGTTAAAACTATTACCATTTATATCAATTTTGAATGTTTGCTTTGCTTCAAAATATGGTTTTTTTATCATAGCTATACCAATTACCTGTTTAAAAGTTGGATTGTAACAACCTGATCGTAGTTCTCCGATTATATTTTTTTTTTCATCTGTTAAATTCATTGAACCAGTTACGCTTATCTTATCAGTATCAATTTTAACTCCCATTAGTTTTCTTTTAATTCCTTCAGACTTTATTTTTTTTAATTGCTCTTTTCCTAAAAATTCAACATCACTATCAATATTAATATATTTATCAAAGCCACATTCGTATGGGTTGTCTCCATTGTCCATATCGTTTCCTTGAGAAAGTAATCCACTTTCGATACGTTCAATTAAATTAGGACATCCTGCTCTAATATTAAACTCATCTCCAATTTCAAATAAATGATCGTATAGTTTTAAACCCGCCTCATTATTCTCTACATAAATTTCATATCCACCTTGTTTAGACCATCCTGATTGAGCAATTAAATGTTTGGCTCCTGCAAAATCAAAATAATCAAAACCAAAAAATTTTAATTTTGTTATCTTTTCTCCAAAAACTTTTTCCATCAATTTAAAAGATTTAGGCCCTTGCACAGCCATAATGTCAACTTCGGGTTCGATAATATTTACATCAAATTTATTTCCAATTGCCAATCCTTTTGCAAATAAAATTACATCCGTATCTGCAATAGAAACCCACCATTTATTCTCATTAAATCTTAGAACAACTGGATCATTAATTAATCCAGCATTATCATCTATGATTGGACAATAATAACATCTCCCATCTTTTGATTTCGAAAGATCTCTACAAGTCATAAGTTGAACCAATTTTGCAGCATCTTTTCCAGTAATCTCTACTTGTCTTTCAGCAGCCACATCCCAAACTTGAACATGCTCTTTTAAATGATGATATGATTCTTCTAAAGAACCAAATGCAGCAGGAAGCAACATATGATTGTATATTGTGTAAGCTGTAACACCTTGTTTTTCAATTCTTGATGTATAAGGCGTACCTCTAAGTCTTCTTGATTTTGCAATAGAAAAGTTTTTCATTTTTTAGCTTAGTGTCATCTTTTTATCTATTTGTAAAGAAAGTAAGTTGTTTATTTGAAAGAAATCTAAGTAAGTTCCTTAGCTCTTTTTCTTAATTCAAATTTTTGGATTTTACCTGTTGATGTTTTTGGAAGTTCACAGAAGTCTATTTTTTTTGGAATTTTGAACCCTGCTAGAGTTTCTCTACAAAAATCGATTAATTCTTTTTCATTTGTCTCTTTATCTGCCACTTTCTCTATAAATGCGCATGGAACTTCTCCCCATTTCTCATCTGGTTTTGCTACTACAGCAACAATTGAAACAGCTGGGTGCTTAGAAAGTGTGTTTTCGATTTCGATAGAAGAAATATTCTCTCCACCTGAAATAATAATATCTTTCGACCTATCTTTAACCTTGATGTATCCATCTGGATAAATAACTGCCAAATCACCAGAGTGAAACCATCCATCTTTCATAGCCTTTTCAGTGGCCTCTTTGTCTTTAAAATACCCTTTCATAACAACATTACCTTTGATCATTATCTCGCCAATGGTTTCTCCATCCATAGGCACGGGTTTCATAGTTTCTGGATCTAAAACAACCACTCCTTCTGTGTTTGGAAATCTCACACCTTGTCTTGCTTTAATTTCATTAATTTTGTCTTCTTCAAAACCATTCCATTCATCATTCCAAGCACATTGTAAAACATGTCCATATGTTTCTGTTAAACCATAGACATGCATTACCTCAAATCCTAATGCTTTCATTTTTTTGAAAATAATACTTGGAGGTGGTGCTCCAGCAGTTAAAACATAAACTTTGTTTTTTAATTCTTTGATATCATTTTGTGATGCACCTGTTATCATATTAAGTACAATAGGTGCCCCTCCAAAATGGGTAATGTCGTGCTTTTCAATTAATTCAAATATTTTTTTTACATCAATAGCTCTTAAACAAACTGTTTTTCCATTTAACATTGGTATTGTCCACGGGTACCCCCATCCATTACAGTGGAACATTGGTACAACTGTTAAAAAATTTAATCTATTTGGCATATTCCAAGCAACAGCACTACCTGTTGACATTAAATAAGAACCTCTATGATGATAAACAACACCTTTTGGATTTCCGGTTGTTCCAGACGTATAACTTAAAGAAATTGCTTGCCATTCATCCTTTGGTTTTTTCCAAATATAATTTTCATCACCAGTGCTTAAAAATTCCTCATATTCTCTATCTCCAATTTTTTTTAACAAGGATTGGTCAGCAAAATCATCTTGAACATCAATTACGATTGGTTTTTCTTTTAAAGTTGATAAAGCCTTTTCTGCAACTGCATGCAATTGTCTATCTATTATTAATACTTTTGCTTCACTGTGTTCTAAAATATAAGCAACAGTTTTTGCATCAAGTCTTGAATTAATTGTATTTAAAACGGCTCCCGTCATAGGAACAGAATAATGTGCTTCAAAAATCTCTGGAGTATTAAAGGTCATAACTGAAACTGTGTCTCCTTCAACAATACCAATTTTCTCTAGTGCACTTGCAAATTTGGTGCACCTGTTAAATACTTCAGTCCATGTGAAAGATTTTGTTTCATATACTAAAGCCTCATAATTTGGATAAATGTCTTTTGCTCTATCTAGAAAGCTAAGCGGTGTTAACGGGACATAATTTGAAGGATTTTTATCTAAGTTCTGATTATATTTATTCATCAGTTAAATTTTGCGCTCATAGTATATTTACTACCAGAAATAGCAGATTTATAA
>LHBX01000004.1 GCA_001704065.1 Pelagibacteraceae bacterium GOM-A1
TATTTTTTTAAATACTCTTTAATATTTTCAATTCTTGCTCTTACAGAGTTAACATTCCAGGAACTAATTATCATTAAAGCGAGAAAGATACGCCACAACCACAAGAAGATTTGCTTTGCGGGTTGTTTATTTTAAAAGAATCTCCGATTAATTCTTTTACAAAATCAACTTCAGATCCTTTTAGTAAATCTGCCGATGTTTTGTCGATAAGAATATTATCTTGTTGTAGATCATCATCCTTAGCAGAGTTATCAAATGAGAAATCATATTGAAATCCAGAACATCCACCACCTTTAATAGCGATTCTAAAAAATGACCCTTTATCTTTTGATGAAAGAAGATGGTTTATCTGCTTTATAGCATTATCTGTAAATTTAATTTCTTTAATCATAATTAAACATTGATAAAAACAATATAATAATATTTTGCCATTTTTAAAGAATGAAAAATTACTCAAAATTAGGAACATTTGCTTCAAAAGGTAGACTGTTCAAAGAAACGAGCAATCCTTTCAGATCACCTTTTCAAAGAGATAGAGATAGAATAATTCATTCTACCTCATTCAGAAGATTGAAGCACAAAACTCAGGTATTTGTTAATACTGAAGGAGATCATTATAGAACCAGAATCACTCATTCCATTGAGGTTTCACAAATTGCTAGAACAATTGCTAAATACTTAGGTTTAAATGATGATTTAGCTGAAACATTAAGCTTAGCTCATGATTTAGGTCATACCCCTTTTGGTCATGCAGGAGAAGAGTCCCTAAATGAATGTATGTATGAATATGGGGGATTTGACCACAACCTTCAAACACTTAGGATAGTAATGTTCATTGAAAATAAATATTTTAAATTTGAAGGTCTTAATTTAACATTAGAAACGTTAGATGGTCTTATTAAACATAATGGTCCGGTAACAAAGCTAGTCAAAATAAATAATTTAATTGGTTTGAAAAATTTAAAAAATAAAATTAATTTTTCAAAAAACTCCTCACTGGAGGCTCAAATTGCATCTATATCCGATGACGTTGCATACAATAACCATGATATTCAAGATGGAATAAAAGCTAAATTGTTTAAGTTAAACGATCTTAAACAAATCTCTTTTTTTGATGAAATTTTAAAATCATATAAAAATAAATTAAAGAGTGAAAATAATGATATTCTTGTATATCAAACTATAAGAGACTCTATAAATTTAATGGTTCAAGACTTAATAAAAACAACGACAAGAAATATTTTAATGAACAAAATATCTACAAAAAAAGATGTATCGAATAAAAAAAATCAAATTGTTGATTTTTCCAACAAATTAAAAATAACTATAAATGAGATTAGAGATTTTACCTCTACCAAAAAGTAATACTACTAAAATTACTACAATTGCAATTTGCCAAAATCCTATACTCATA
>LHBX01000040.1 GCA_001704065.1 Pelagibacteraceae bacterium GOM-A1
CATTTAAGCTCACAATTTTATTAGGCTTGATATGTTCTTCCAATTCTATTCTACTTAAAATCAATAAATCATTGATTAGGTTTTCCATTCTTAATACTTGATCAGACATGATAGACATAAATTTTTTTTGCGCCTCTTGGTCTTTTGAAGCTGGTCCAAGAATAGTTTCTAACGAACCTTTAATCGAAACTAAAGGTGTTCTTAATTCATGACTCACATTTGCAACAAAATCAGTTTTTAGTTTTTGTGCTTTTGTTATTTCTGTAAAATCTTTTAGAAACAATACGACAGAGTTTATTTCTGGAAACAAATGGGTCGGACCAGGAATAACATAGATTTTGTAAAGTTGATAAGATGGTAAATTTATTTCTACATTGACATTTTTTGTAGTTTGATCTTTGATAGCCTCTTCAATCGTTTCTAATAATTTTGTATCTCTAATTACACTTGAAATATTTTTATCAATTAGGTTTTCTCCAAAACGTTGTTTTGCACTTTTGTTTAGATATTTGATTAAATTATATTTATCTAAAGCAAAGAATTGATCTTCTAATTCTTCAATAATTACTCTTTTTCCTAAATCATCCTTATTAGTCTTGTTTACAACTGGTGCTGTGTTTTCTGGCTTAATATTTTTTTTAAATAAAAATATAATAAAATGATTATTATAACTATAAGTATCAACTCTGCCCAAAACATGGATATGTTTTAACAAATGTAATGTATATTGTCTTTAATTATTAGGTGAAATATTTTCAAAAAATATTTTTGCCGTTTCCTCCCAAGAATATTTTTTTGCAAAATCAAGACAATCTTGACGACTTACCTTCAAAGCTTTTAAAGCAGAGGTTTTCAAATCATTATCTAAAGTATCAATATTAGTACCCCCTAATATATCTTTAGGTCCCGGTACAGGGTAAGCTGCGACTGGTGTGCCACAATTTAAAGACTCTAAGACAACTATACCAAACGTATCTGTTTTACTTGGAAATACAAAAACATCAGATGATGCAAAATGAGAAGCTAATTCTCCATTTGTTTTCTCACCTAAAAAAATGTCTTTTGGAAACTTTTTTTTTAAATTGTTTAAATCAGGACCTTTACCAATTATAATTTTAGTACCTTCAAGATCTAAATCTAAAAATGCTTTGATATTTTTTTCAACAGCAACTCTTCCAACATATATCCATATAGGTCTTTTATAAGGTAAGTCTTTCTTAATGGGGTTTTTAAATGCACCATGATTACCTCCTCTGGTCCATGTAACCATTTTATTGTTATCAATACCTAAAGAAATTAATTCTTCACGCATAGATTCTGTTGTTACTAAAATTCTTTCAGCTTTATTATGAAAATTGCATAAAAATTTTTCTGACCATTTAACTGGAATGATAGGCATATAAAGTTTCATGTATTTATCAAATCTTGTGTGAAAACTTGTGGTAAATTTTAAGCCATTTTTAATGCAATGTCTTCGTGCCATAAACCCTAAGGGTCCTTCTGTTGCAATATGTATTGCATCAGGTTTAATTGAATTAATTAAGTTACTTACACGGGGCCAAACATTTAAGGACAATCTAATTTCATTATATTTTGGCATGGGCACGGTAAGAAATTGTTGAGGAGTAATATATTCAATAGTTTGACCTTGTGATTTAAGAATTTCACCAGTTTCGTGGAGAGTTCTTACAACACCATTAACTTGAGGGTAATAAGCATCGGTAACAATTAATATTTTCATTCTTTAAGATGCTTTTTTGAATGAACCGATCCTGTTATTATCAATATTTTCTGAAATATATTCGTTTCTTTTTTTATCCCAATAAATTATCTCAAAAGTTCCATCATATTTTTCTGCCAAGGCTGTACATGACTCAACCCAATCGCCACAATTTAAATAATTAACACCATCAAGATTTAAATTTTCAGCATGATGTATGTGTCCACAAATTATTCCATCAAATTTTTTCCTTTTTGCATATGAAGAAAGTGTGTTTTCATATTCACCTATAAATTTTACAGCATTTTTTACCTTATATTTTAAAAATTTTGCCAATGACCAATAGTCTTTACC
>LHBX01000041.1 GCA_001704065.1 Pelagibacteraceae bacterium GOM-A1
TGCCTCATGATAAGCAGTTAATTTTTTCTCCTCTTCTGACATTACCATAGACCTTCTTTCAGATCCCATCATTACTTTATCTTTAGCTTCTTCAAATTCCTGATATGTCACAATCCTTTTATTTTTTGCCAAATGTTATGCTTTGAATAATAATGCAAAATTGTACCCTGTGATTATAGATCATAAACTGAGAAAAGAATCTTCAAAAGAAGCTAAAAATTTAAAATATAAACATAAAAAAAAATTAAAATTGATAAGAACATACAATCCTATGCTAGAGATTTAAGGTGTGATTTGTTTTTAAAAGAATGCAATAAACATAAAATAGATCACATTTTATTAGGTCATCATAAAGATGATCTAATTGAAAATTTCTTTATAAGATTTTTAAGGGGATCTGGTTTAAAAGGACTAGTTTCTTTTGATAAAAATGTAAGTAATTTTAATGGCATAAAGATTATCAGACCTTTTTTGTCAACTTCAAAAAAAGAGTTAATTAATATTAATAAAAAAACGTTTGGTTTTTTCGTAGACGATCCTACAAATAATAAAGATAAATTTTTAAGGAGTAGAATTAGAAAACTTCTGAAAAATTTAGATAAAGAGGGTTTAAACTTTAATAAATTCTATTTAACGTTAAAAAATTTGTCGAAAAGTGATCAAGTTATCGAATTTTATGTTGATAAAAATATTTTAGAAAACTCAAAATATTTTGAGAAAGATAAAAAAATAATTTTAAACCAATCTTTTTTTCATAATCCTGAGGAAATTATTTTGAGAAGTATTACACAAGTAATTCAACGCATCAGTCAGAAAAAAAATTATCCAAGAGGCAAAAAGGTGATTAGTCTTATAGATTCTATAAAGTTTTCAGACAAAAACCTGAAATTAACACTTTCTGGATGTATAATAGAAAAAATTCAAGATTCAGTGATTATTTGCCCAGAAAAACGATAATTTTTTTGTTAAATGATCAAAATGACACTTGTTAATTTACTAATAATTCTTAATTTAATGCTTTATGAATTTTAAAAACTTAGCTATGTGGGGAATAATCGTTATTTTAACGATTGGACTTTATAATATGTTTAAGAACCCACAAGGTTCGATTTCTCAAAAAAATAAAATTATTTTCTCAGAATTCTTAACAGAAGTCGATAATGGAAGAGTAGTTAAAGTAGAGATACAAGGAAAAAATATAAAAGGAGTATTATCAAATGGAAATCAATTCACCACTTATGCTCCTGAAGACCCGAATTTAATCCAAAAACTAAGCGATAAAGGTGTAAGTATCTCAGCAAGTCCATTAGAGGAAAAAATGCCTTCATTATTAGGAATACTTCTTTCTTGGTTTCCTATGCTTTTACTAATTGCTGTTTGGATCTTCTTTATGAGACAAATGCAAGGTGGAAAAGGCGGAGCAATGGGCTTTGGAAGATCTAAAGCAAAAATGATGAATGAAGTTAAAGGAAAAGTAACTTTTAATGATGTTGCTGGGGTTGAAGAGGCCAAAGAAGAGGTAGAAGAAGTTGTAGAATTTTTAAAAGATCCAAGAAAGTTTAGTAGACTAGGAGGTAAAATTCCAAGAGGATGTTTATTAGTGGGTCCCCCAGGTACTGGTAAGACATTACTAGCTAGAGCAATTGCTGGTGAAGCAGGTGTACCATTCTTTACAATTTCTGGATCAGATTTTGTTGAAATGTTTGTTGGTGTTGGAGCTTCAAGAGTAAGAGATATGTTTGAACAAGGAAAAAAACATTCTCCATGTATAATTTTCATTGATGAGATTGATGCGGTGGGAAGAAGTAGAGGAGCAGGTCTTGGTGGAGGAAATGATGAAAGAGAGCAGACACTTAATCAGTTATTAGTTGAGATGGATGGTTTCGATACTAATGAAGGTGTAATTATTATTGCTGCTACTAATAGGCCAGATGTATTAGATCCAGCTCTTTTAAGACCCGGAAGATTTGATAGACAAGTTGTTGTTTCTAATCCAGATCTAATTGGAAGAGAAAAAATTTTAAAAGTTCACGCAAAAAAAATATCAATGGCACCTGATGTTAATTTAAGAACAGTTGCTAGAGGAACACCAGGATTTTCTGGAGCGGATCTAGCTAACCTTGTAAACGAAGCTGCATTGCTAGCTGCAAGAAAAAATAAAAGGATTGTGACATATCAGGAATTTGAAGAAGCTAAAGATAAAGTAATGATGGGATCTGAAAGAAGGTCTATGGTAATGTCAGAAGAGGAGAAAAAATTAACTGCTTATCATGAGGCA
>LHBX01000042.1 GCA_001704065.1 Pelagibacteraceae bacterium GOM-A1
ATTACGACTCTTAATATTTTTGATTGTGTTTCAAGAGGTATTTCAGTTACTTCGTCAATCAACAATACTCCACCTGATGCCTTTTCTAAGGCTCCATATACAATTGAACCATCTCTTCTTTCCTCGCCAAAAAGTTCTAACTCATATTTTTTTGAATCTAACAAAGCACCATTTATAATTGTAAAAGGTCCCTTAGAACGTTTTGAATTTTTATAAATTTTTCTACATATTAATTCTTTCCCTGATCCGGTTGGACCACTTATAAAAACTCTACTTTCAGATTGTGAGAGTTTTTGTATTTGATCCTTTATGGATATGATATTTGAACTCTTCCCAATAATTTCAAAGGAGTGAAATAATTTATTTGATAAAGATTTATTTTCTTTTTTTAAATTAAGGTTTTCTACTGCTCTTTTTACAAAATTTAATAATCTTTCTTTGTCGAAAGGTTTTTGAATAAATTCAAAGGCACCAGATCTAAGTGAATTTATTGCCATCTCAATATTTGCATGTCCTGAAATAATGATAACAGGTATATCGGTATTTTTTGTTTTTATATGTTCAAGCAACTGTATACCATCATTGTCTCCTTTATCTAATTTTACATCAATGATAGCAACATCAGGTAATTTTTTGTCTATTTCAGATAAACCTTGGTTGAAATTTGCAGCTAATCTTGTTTTATAACCAGCATCCTGAATCAATTCTTCAAGAATGTTTCTAATATCTGCATTATCATCAATAATTAATATTTCTGTTGCCATGAATTACTTCGGAATTACAATTTGTACTTTAGCTCCATTTTTTGTATTAAAAAATTTTATTGATCCGTTATGGTCGTTTATTATTTTATCTACTATTGATAATCCTAAGCCAGTTCCTTTTTCTTTTGTTGTGTAATATGGTTTTATTATATCTTTGGTCTTTTTATCTTTAAAACCTTCGCCAGTATCATTTAAATTAACAGTTATATAATCTCTTCTTTGATTTATTTCTATATCAATATTTTTCAATGATTTATTGGTTTTTTTAACTTTTTCTTGAATACTTTCAATAGAATTTTTAATTAAGTTAAAAAACAACCTATTAAACTGTTCATTATCGAAATTGATTATAACTTTTTTTCCTATTTTATTATTAATTTTAAAATTTATTGAACTATCAATTTGTTTCAATAATTCAATATTTTCATC